>CAZDGC010000004.1:69208-106227 GCA_964504885.1 uncultured Opitutus sp. | reverse complement strand
TTGGGACACGGAGGAAAAGAGAATCCTCGTGTGCCCCGCGGACCCGAGCGCGTAGCGGGCACGGTTCGCGGCTCAGTTGCTTCGTTGCTTCGTTTTGGGCGAGTTGAACCACGGAGAAACTGAGCAACGGAGGACGAGGTGATGCGCCTGGCAGGGAAACGTTACTATCGATCCACTTTCTACCGTTTCGCGACGATTTCATCGTTCTCGTTCTTCGTCCTCTTTCTCGTTCTCCAGGCGAGAACGAAGAACGATCCGAGAACCTCGGAGCCCTGGTTCCTGCTCCGCCGTTCAACTATCCTTGGTGCGCCGAAGACCGCGCCTACTGGGGCGACGACGCCCCGCGGCGCGAGGTCAGCAGCGAGACCACGATCAGCACGGCGAAGCCGAGCGGGATGGTGACGATCGCGGGCTGGCTGAACGGCACGAGGGCGCGGGCGGGATCCAGGCCGTACACATCCTTGAAGGCCTGCGCGCTGAGCAGGATCCACGCGAGCGACGACACCATGCCGACGACGATGGCGGCGGTGATGCCCTCCTTGGTGGTGCGCTTCCAGAACAGCAGCATGACCAGCGCCGGCAGGTTGGCCGAGGCGGCGATGTTAAAGGCCCAGCCGACCAGGAAGTTCACGTTCATCCGCGCAAACAGGATGCCCAGGCCGATCGCCAGCACGCCCACCGCCAGGGAGGCGATCTTCGCGGCCCGCACCTTTTGAAAATCGTCCAGCTTCAACTTGAGGAAGTTGGTCATCAGGTCGTGCGCCACCGCGCCGCTGGCGGCCATGATAAGTCCACTCACCGTGCCCAGCACCGTGGTGAAGGCGATGGCGGAAATCATGGCGAACAGCAGTTCGTTGAAGCTGCGCGCCAGCAGGGGCGCCGACATGTTGGAGTCGGTGACGTCGAGCGTGCCACTGGTCATTGCGCCCAATCCGAGATAGAGCGTGAGGACATAGAAGAAGCCGATGGCGGCGATGCCGACCACCGTGCTCTTCCGGGCGCTCGCCTGATCCTTGACCGTGTAGTAACGGATCAGGATGTGCGGGAGCGACGCCGTGCCGCAGAACAGGGCCAGCATGAGCGAGAGGAAATCAAGTTTGTCGATGAACTTCTCGCCACGCACCTTCCGGAAGGTCGGGCTCGAACCGGGGGTCATGAAGTCCGTGCCGGGGGTGGGCTTCTGATAATAGACCGTGGTGGCACCCCCGCCGGCTTCGGCGATGCGGTCCGAGCTCCACAGGATCACCTCGCTTTCCTGCATCGTGCGCAGGAAGGCGAAGGGCCCCAGCGGTCCGGTCTTCTCGACTCCGCCCGGCAGTTTCGAGGCATAACCCACCGGGTTCAGGTCGGCCTCGCCCTTCCCCTTGCCCCGCGGCAGACCATTGACGAGCCGGGTGCCGTCGGCGCGGGTGGTCAGGGTCTGCGTTTCCGACAACGTACCGTCGGCCTCCTGGCGCCAGACCGCCATGATGCCGTCTGCATTCTTCACCCGCACGTAGGGCAGGCCGGCCCAGGCCCCGTCGGCCGGCACCACCGAGACTCCGGGGGCACCGGTCACCTGAGCGGCCGGGATCTGGCGCTGCGCCACCTTAATCGGACGGCCGTCGGCGTCGGTCGGCTTCGTCGTTACCCCCCGCACGAGGATCATGACGGTGATGACAGCGCAGAGCGCGACCAGCAGGGATCCCTTGATGAACTGCACCCAGGTGGTCGAGACCATGCCGGCGGTCGTGACGATCAGGGTGACGATCAAGCCGACGCCGATCACGCCGACATAATGCGGGAAGCCCAGCAGCGGCTGCACGAGCGCGCCGGCGCCCACCATCTGCGGAATCAGGTAGAAGCAACTGACAACGAGGGTGCTGATGGCGGCGGCGAGTTTGATGCCGCGCGAGTTGAACTTGTTGTCGAGCGCATCGGCGAAGGTGAACCGCCCGAGCCGTTTCAGCGGCTCGGCCACGATGAAGAGCGCCACGATCCAGCCGGCGAGGTAGCCGATGGAGTAGAGGAAGCCATCGTAGCCGAAAAACGCGATCATGCCGCAGATGCCGAGGAAGGACGCGGCCGAGAGGTAGTCGCCGGCAAAGGCAATGCCGTTGACCGCCCAGTGGATGCCGCCGCCGGCGGCAAAGTAGCCGCTGGCCGATTTGGCCCGCGCGCCCAGGTAAAAGCTGATGGCGAGAACGATGCCGGCGAAGAGCAGGAAAACCAGGACGGCAATGAGCGAGGTCTCGTGAATCATGGGTGGTCGGCGGTTACTTGGTCTTCCGGCAGAGCCGCATGTAGATCAGCGCGAGGATGAGGGCGGCGGCGATCAGCCCGAAGCCATACACGACCGCCAGATTGGCGCCGGCGAGCACCGGACGCCGCATCGCGGCCGGGGAGAACGCGCTCAGAGCCATGAAGCCGGCGTAGATCGCGACGTAGATCGCGAACAGCAGCAGGCCGAGGCGCGTGTTGTGCGCGATGACCGCGGTGTCTTCCTGTTCCCGGGTTTCCGGGGCCTTGAAATCGAGTCCGGCCATGAGTGGGGTGGGTTTTCGGGGCGGGTTAGAACTTGTAAGTGACGGCGAGTTGCTGCCGCCACCCTTCGCCGGCGGCAAGCACCTTGTAAGTGGTGCGCAACCAAGCCAGCTCCAGGGCCAGTTGCACCTGGGCATTGAGGGAATAGAGCGCGTTGCCGAAAATCAGCGTGTTCTTCGCGCGGGGATCGCGATTCGGGTCGGTGCTGCCGCTGAGGTCGTCGTCGTCGGGATCGTCGACGCTCGCGCCGAAGTTGAACTGCCACTGGGCGGACGGATTGGCCGTGAGCGCGGCCCATCCTCCGACCACATCGATTTCCCGGCCCAGGGCCAGGTTCACTCCCTGGCCGATGCCGCCCAGGAACGAATCGAGGTTGCGCCCCATGAAGGCCTCCGCCTGCAGCAGCAGAGTCGGTGTCAGCGGCAGGCGAAGGTCGGCGTTCAGCGACCAGGTCTCGTTGGAGTCGTGACCGGCCAGTCCAGGGAGATGCGTGTCCTCCCGTCCGTGGTGTCCGGAAACGCCGACCGTGACGATCTGCTTGGGGGCAATCGGAAACGAAAGCCCGGCTCGTGCGGCGAAGGTGGGAGAGGCGGCATCCGCCCCCGTATCGGGATCGCCGGCTCCGATGAAGTAGGCTTTGCGTCCGGTGATGGTGCGGGAGACTCCCCCATCGAGTTTCAACTCCACCTGGTCAGCCAGCGCGAGGCGCTGCGTGAGCCGCACCTGGGGCCGCCGGTAGCCGATGTTACCCTGCCACCAGGCGACGCTGTAGTTTACCGTGTTGGGGTTGAGGGGTGACATGATGTCCCAAGTCTGGCCGGCGAGGAGGGAAAGCTTCATCCGCGGCCAGTCCAGTTGCACGTAGCCGTGCCGCAGCATGGGCTCGGGTTTGTTCTCCCCGGTGCCGGCGCCGTAGAGGTCCATCTCCATCTTGCCCACTGCCTGGAAGTCCTCGGAGACCGGGCCGGTCAAATCGACTCCGAAGCGCGTCTGGTTGGCGGTGAGATTGAAATGGGAGTCGTCGGGGAGGACGCTTTCCGTCTCCGCCCAGCGGGCGAAATTGCCGAGGGAGAAGCGCGAGTCGTCGTACGAGACATCGAGCTTCACGTAACCATAGAAACTGAGATCGAGGGAGGACCGGGCGGGCCGGCCCTTGAGGGCCGCGAGCGACTTGAGCTTTTCTGTCTCCGCCGGCGTGAAGGGCGCGGCGGCGGCCGGGGCAACGGCCGGGGCGGTGGCCGCGGCCGCAGTCGGAGCGGACGGCGAGGACAGGAGCTTCTTGATGGCCGCGAGATCGCGTTCGACCGACTCGAGGCGCTGGCGCAACTGGGCATTCTCGCGCCGCAGCGCGCCGATGTCCTCGGCCGCCATCACCGGCGAGGCGGCGAGGCAGAGAATCCACCAGATAAGGAGCGGGGGGTTCGTCAGGGGCTTCGGGGTCATGATCGCGGTCTTTGGCGCTGAGGGGTGGAGAAAGGCCACGGGCAGAGTGGCGGACGCCGGGGATCGGGACGAATCCCGGCGGAGCGAGCGAACCTAGAACGGGAAAACCGCAGCCCGGGAACAAGAATCGCGTCCGGCAGGATGCTATGAAGGCGCAATGATGAGCTCTGTAAGATCACGTCGAAGAACGCATCCGTTGCGGCAGTGCGCCGGCCGACCGCCGCACACCGGGATTCACTGCGTCGGGTCATGGCGCCCCGCAGCGGCGGCATGCAACCGCTCCGCGCGGGCGTTGAACTCCGCCAGCAATTCCGTGTGCTCGCGGGCTTCCGCGCCGTTCGGGTGCACCAGCCCGCGCGCGAAGGGCGGCTGCTCCCCCGGCCCATCCTGCCACTGCGCCCACAAGTATCCCACCGCCGCCGGATGCCGCGCCATCCGCTCCAGCGTCGTCCGCGCGCGCCGCAGCATGCGCTCGACCGCAGTCGTGCGTCCCGATCGCCCGCTCGCCGGGGCCGCCCGGAATTCCTCGTCCGCCCAACTGACGCCATTCGCCAGCACCGGGTGCGCCGCCCCCGCCACCGGCAGGTCGCGCCAGTCGGGCATCGCCAGATCGACCACCGGGTAGCAGCATTCCGCCCGCACCTCCGCGCCGGCTCCGCGCTCGAGGGGGCAGCCGAGCACCAGATGATTCGGGTCCGCGGTCCGCACCGCCGCTCCGGCCAGGCCGAAATAGCGATGCGCAAACTCGCGCGCCCAGCGCGCGTCGTCGCGGAGGTAGCCGCGGGAGACCAGGCCCGCTTCGCGGCGCGTCATCTCGCGCACCACCTCCTGATTCGGCAGGTTCACGCCCCAGGCGCGGCCGACGGCCTCGAGTTTCCCCCCGTGCAGCGCCCGCACAAATTCCCACGCGGCGTGATACGCGGCGAAACGCGGCTCCAGGCTCAGGCAGAGTTGCAGCAATGACGGCCGCCCGTCGCCCTTCGGCTGCGCCCAGGCCAGATCGGCATCCGTCAGCCAGCCGATCAGCGCCGGTTGCTGCGCCAGCCGGGCGCAGACGTCCAGGGCACGCGCCCGCGCGGCGCGGGGCCAGTCCGGATCAAACACGTCGGGCAGCCGCAGGCCCCGCGCCTGCACCACCGGCCCCGCCGCACAGAAATCCACCGTGGCCAGGAAGGGCAGTCCGTCGTCGCACACCGAACCCTCCGCCAGCCCGAGCGCATTGAATCCCCACTCGCGCAGCCATGCCACCGGATCGCGCGGCAGGCCGCCATCATCCGGCGCCGCCACGACCCGTACGCCGTGCACGCCGCGCAGAAACCGCGCCGTCCCCGTCGCATCGACCAGCCACCAGGCACCGGCGGCATCGCGGCCCAGCCGGCAAAAGCCCTCCCGCCCCCGCCATTGCACCCACCGCGGAATCGCGGGTCCGGGCGCCGGCGGTGTTCCGGAAATCCCCATGCGCGCGGGCGTTTACTTGCCCTTGCCGCCCGCGTTGCGCCCCTCCCCGCGCCGCGCGCCATTCCCGCCGCCGACCGTCAGGATCGTGCCCGCCAGCAGGCCCACGGCAAAGATGCCGAAGTAGATCAACGCGGCCGAGGCCCGGATCGGCTCCTTCGCCGTCGTGCCCGCCACCGGGAAATGGAAATCGATCGCATGCGTGTTGTTCATGCCGACGTAGAGCATGACAAAGAGGATCACGAGCAGCGCGATGGTTTTGACGACGGCCTTGAGCATGGAGGGAGGAAAAGAGGAAACGTTGATCGGGCTTTCGGCACGAGGGCGTAACGCCCCCCCCTCCGCGTCGCAAATGCAAAGCAGCCCGCCCGACGCGCGAACAGGCGCCCGAGTTACGGCAGGCCCTTCATCCAGACCATTACCGGCACATAGTGCCAGTTGAGGACGACGGCGAGGGCGACGAGGGCGAGGGCGGCGGCATCGCGGCGGCCGAAGCGATCCGTCGGGCCGCGGGCGCGCGCGAAGTTGAGCAGGGCCCCCGTCGGGCATCCAAAGCGGCAATACGCCTGGGGCACGAAGAAGGAGGCGACGAGGCCGACGAACGCCACCGTCAGCGTGGCCCAGCCGGCGGAGCGCACGAGGTAGGCGTCGAAGGGCTCGATGCCGGCGAGGTCCAGCGGCAGCGCGATCAGGGCGGTGACGAGCGAGAGCAGCAGCAGTGCCCCCGGCAGGTACTCGAGGCCGCGCACCACGTCGGCGCGGAGCGTCACCGTGAAGCGCGCCGGACGGATGCGGCCGATCAACTCCTGGGCCGCGCCGTGCGGGCAGAGGTGATGGCAATAAAACGGCTTGCGCGTCGCCCACGGCACCAGGAGCGCGGCGGCGAGCAACAGTACGAGGCCGGAGGCCGTTTCCCACGGCACGCCGGCGCGCGCCCACCCGGCCAGCAATGACTGCGCGAGCAGGTCGCCGCTGATCAGGCCGACGTAGACGATCAGGAAAATTTGAAACGGCACCTTGGCGCGGTGCCGCCAGGCCGCCGGGCCAAAGGCCAGCAGCCCGGCCAGCGCCACCGTGCCGAGCAGGCCCCAGTCGCGCCAGCCCGGGCTGAAGGGTGGGCGCGCGGCCAGTTCGTCGCGGCTCAGTTGCAGGCGCGCCTTCACGCTGCGCGCGATGGCCATGCTGGTCATCGTTGCGCCCGACACACCCTCGATGCCCGCCTTCTTTAGATCGAGGTCGGCGGCCTGGTCCCAGGTAAGGCTGTTCCAGCTCTTGAGAAAACGCCGGTGGTTCAGGACATCCTGCAGGTGATCCTTGGTGTCGTCGGAGGAACGCACCTTCAGGCCGAGAATTTTCCAGGCGGGATCGAGGGCGATGAGGGTGTCGGTGACGCCGCAGTACCCGATGATGTCGTGGCAGCGCGGCTGGGTGCGGACGACGTAGCCGAGTTCGCGACCCTCGCGGTCGTGGACGAAGAGGCCGTCGCGCGCGGAGTCGTCGGGCCGGAGCCGCGCGGCGGTGGGAAAGAAGCCGCGCACCTCCTCGATCACGATCGGGGCGTCGCCGTGCGAGCGCTGGCGCACGGCGACGTCGCGCACCAGCCAGGCGATCGCCACGATCACCCCGAGGCGGTAGAGCTGGAGGGCGAGGGGGCGGAGTCCGCCAGGCGGGAACGGCCGGCCCATGCTACCAAAGCACCTTCAGCCCCCGCACGCCGAAGAGGCCATGGATCTTTTCATCGATCGTGAGCAGCGCGAGGCGGTGTTCCGCGGCAGTTGCCACGATGTGCCGATCGCAAGGATCGCGATTTTCCCAGTCGAGCAGGGCCGCGCGCAACGCGATGGCAGGAGTAACCGGCAGAACCACGACACCCGCCGCGGCCGCTTCGAGCCACTGCCGGGGCGGGATGCCGACCTTGATGCGGCCGGCGGCCAGGTGGCGCGCCAGTTCACTGAGCGTCACGTCGCTGATGGCAAGGTCGCCAGGCACCGCGGACTCGATCAGTCCACGCACCGTGGCGGAGAGCCGCGAATCGGCGGACCGCGCCCAATCCAGCACATGAGTATCGAGCAGGTACTTCACCGTGACGTCACGTCCCACTCGTCGTTGTCGAAGGCCGGACGCGCGGGATCGTAGGTCGAGGGGCCGAGCGAGTGGCTTTGAAGACTCCCGAACAGCCAACCCTTGCCCTCCCTGGGCAGCTCCTTTTCGACCGCGGAACGCACCAGCTCCGAAACCGGCAGCTTCTTCTGCCGCGCCGCTCGCTTGAGTCGGCGCTGAAACTCGGCTGACACCTTGAGCGTGAGCGTGGGCATGGTGTTACCGTGGTATTACCGGTGAGGGGCGTCAAGGGTCGGGGCGGGAGGGCGCAGGCGAGTCGTGGCCGGTCCGGGCGAACGATCGCCGCGGGACGATACGTCCGCGCTCCCCGGGAGGGCGAAGACCTACGGCGCGGGCAGCACCTGGACGGCGTCGATGTGGGCGTTGCCGTTGGCGGTGGCGGCGTCGACCACGACGGCGTAGGTCTGGCCGGCGGCGAAACGGAACGTGCCGAGCGAGACCCAGCGGTGGTCGATCGGGCCGGGGACCTTCTGGTTCACGGTCGCCTTCGCGGTGCCGTCGGCGTGGCGGACGGTCACGGCGGTGTTGCTGGCGCGGTTCTCGTGCGGGGCGGTGGCGAAGCGGACCTCGTAGCGGCCGGCGTTGGGCACGGTGAATTCGAAGGTGGCGGTGTTGCCGGCGCCGCGCGCGTAGGCGTAGTCGTTGCCCACGAACGGCAGGCCGCCGCCGGTGGCCCACCTGCCGGTGAGCTTCGCCCTGCTGTTGTCGATCACCACGCCCTTGAGCGAGGCCAGCGACACCCCGCGGCCGCCGCTGTCGTCCACCGGGGCGGGGGCCGGGCCGGAGAGGTCAAACGTGTTGTCCGGCAGGCGGCGCGCGCGGCCGGGGAGCTTGAGGAGCTGATCCATCTCCGACCAGTAGAGGTGGTAGACGTCGCGCGGCGTGCAGTTGCGGCGGACGGCGATGGAGGCGGCCTTGCCCACGACCTCGCCCATCATGCCGATGGTCTTCATCACGCGGGTGGTGCCGAGGGCGTGGTCGGTGACGCTGATGTTGCGGCCGGCCATGAAGAGGTTGGAGATGTTGACCGAGTAGAGGCAGCGGTACGGAATCGGGTAGCCGTAGTTGCGGTCGACGCGGCGATCGTGGTCGGCGTACGAGATGAAGGGGTTGTCGGGGAACTTCTTCGCGAACTCCTGCTTGGGGAAATGCAGGTCGATGCTCCAGGTGCTGGGCACGCAGCCGTCGGGGAAGTCGCGCTTGTTGATGATGTCCTCGAAGGTGAGCATGACGTCGCCGACGATGCGCCGCGATTCGCGCGTGCCGCCGATGTAGGCGATCCAGTCGAGCTTGGCGTTGACGTGCTTGTCCCGGCCGTCGCGGTTCTTCATCGCGTTGAAGGCGCCGTAGACCGCGCGGAAGTTCCAGTCGCGAATCTGCTCGAGGTCGTCGATCGGGTGCTTGTTGAAGCCGCTCTCCCAGAACCACTCGCCCTTGCCCTTGTCGGCCATGTCGGCGCGGCCCATCTTCGGGTAGGGGAAGTCGTCCATCGTCAGGTCGAGGGCCCAGGGCGTCTCGGGGAAGGTCTGGGGCGTGGCGGCGTTGCTCCAGATCCACATGTTGCTCATGCCGAGCACGTCCTTGAGCTCGATTTCGTACTTGGCGCCGGCGAGGTGGGCGAGGTTGCCGTGGCCGGTGCAGTCGGAGAAGAACTTGCCGCGGAATCGCTTCTCCCGGCTGCTGGTCGTGTTGAGGGAGGTGACGGAGACGATGCGGCCGTCGCGGCTCTCGGCGGCATAGACGTGCTCGTTGAGGAAGAGGGAGATGTTCCTCTCCTTGCGCACGTGGGCTTCCTTCTGGGCGTCGCCGAATTCCTCATACGTGCCGGGGGAGTTCTTGGCGCGGTCGGCAAACTCCTCGATCATCTCGCCGATGTGCGGGTACTTGCCGCGGCGGATCAGGCCCTGGGCCCAGACGCGGATTTCGGAGCTGCCGTTGCCGCCGAGGACGGGTCGGTTCTGGATGAGGGCGACCTTGAGGCCCTGGCGGGCGGCGGAGATGGCGCTGCCGAGGCCGCCGTAGCCGCCGCCGACGACCACGAGATCGAACTCGCCCATGTCCTCGGGCTCGGGCGGGAGGGCGAGGGCGGTCTTGCGCCAGGCCGAGAGCGGGGCGGAGTCGTTGGGCGGCGTTTCCTGCAGGTCCTTGCTGAAATAGATCGCATCGCAGCGTCCCGCGAAGCCGGTGAGGTCGCGCAGGGCGACGGTCACCTCGCGGGCGGGCAGGTCCACGGTGCCGCCGTCGTGCCAGAACCACTTCGCCCCCTTGGTGCCGAAGGTCTCGGACAGGGCGCGACCGTTGACCAGCACCTGGAACTTGCCGGGGGTGCCGGGGGCATTCCAGTGGGCAACCCAGTCCTTGGTGCGCACCCAGACGCGGTAGCGGCCGGCCGAGGGAAAGGTCGCCTTGGTGGTGGCGTCCTTGACCGGCGTGCCGAGGCCGTGGGCGAGCAGGTAGGGCGAGCCCATGAGATCGATGAACTGCGTGTCGAGCGACCAGCCGCCGGCGTCCTGGAAGCTCTCGGCTTCGAGCAGCACGTGTTCGGCGCCGCGGCCGGGAAGAGCCGCGCGTGCCGGGAGGGCCGCGATGGCGGCGACGGTCCCGAGGAGGGCGAGGGTGAGGGTGGGGAGGAGGCGTTTCATAAGAGGGAGGAGGGAGTAAGGGAGTGAGGGGGAAAGACGAGGGGCAGGCCGGTGCAGGCGGGGCGACCTCGCCCCGCGGTGGTTCGTCCCTTATTCGTAGACGAGCCAGGCGGTGGCAGAGGTGATGGTGTCCGCGGAAATTCGCAACCAGTACGCTTCGTAGCCAGCCGGGAAAACGTGCACGGTTGACTTGCCGGGAGCGACGTCGAAGGCGGCGTACTCCACCCAGCGACCGGTCCCGGTGAGATCGACCTCGACCCGCATGCGCACCGGCTGGGCGGCCCGGTGCGAGAGGGTGAGGGTCTTCCGATCGTAACCGGTGAGCAAGTACGGGTCGGAGGGCTGGCCGGGCGCGACGGCGGTGTCCTTCCACGGGCCGCCGACGCCCACCGGTTTGCCAAACGCCCACAAATCGTCCACCGCGCCGACCCAGACCGCGGCCTGGCCGTCGGCCGAGCGGATGACGTGGCGGCTGGCCGCGGGGGCGTCGCCGGCGACGCCGGAGAGCACCAGCAGGCCGCGCCAACTGGCGTAATCGTGGATGCGGCGGTGGTGCGTGGCGATCGGCCGCACCTTGGCGATGCCGCCGGCGTTTTCCGCCGGCAGTTCGAAAAAGGTGCCGCCAGCGTTGAGCAGGTCGCGCTCGGTGCAGACCTCGCGGCAGGTGCGTTCGGCGCCGAACGGTCCCTCGGGCTGGTAGTCGGCGCGACCGCGCGGGAGGCGAAAGCGCTGGCCCTGCTCGTCGGTGTAGATGACCGAGGCGGCGTCGAGCGTGACGGCGTCGCGCGGGATGGCGACGTTGGCCTGCATCCAGGCCGCCGCGCCGGCTTCGTCGCTGCGGCGGAGCTGCATGTCGGGGCCCATCTCGTAGAACGCGTCGCCGACCGTGACCGCGAGGGTCCGCTGGTTGGCGCCGCGGGCGTGCAGGAGGGCGCCGACCGGGCGCGGGGAGGAATCGGTGGCGAGGCCGGCGAAACGGGCGTCGGCCATCGTCGTCCGCCGGTCGGCGGCGCGGTAGGAGAAAAACGCGGTCGCGGCGCCCACGGCCCGCGAGGCGCGGACGCGGATCCAGGCGCCCGTCTCGCCGGCGGCGAAGGCGGTCGGCACGTAGCCGCGGGCGGGCACGGTGACGCGGCGCAGTTCGCTCCAGCGGCCGTTGCCGGCGCGGTCGACCTCGAGAGTGAAGGTGACGGGCGCATCGGCGTCGTGCGCCAGGTGCAGGGTCCGGTGGTCGAATCCGGAGAATAGATACGCGTCGGAGGGGGTGTCGGCCGGCACCGGCTCGTGGAACCAGACGGCGCCGCGGCCGAGGGGCGGGCCGAACTGATCGAGCTGGGCGGGGGCGAGGAACCAGAGGTTGGACTGCGACTGGCCGGGACCGGCGAGTTTGCCCTTGGCCTTGCGCTTGTTGAGGAACTCGCTCTTCGCGGTGTCGTCGCAGCCGAGCACGATCTGATCGCCCCAGCGGGTGAAGTCGCCCACGACCTTGAGGTAGTTGGAGCGCGGGGCGAGGCCGGCGGACCTGGCGGGCGTGAAGTCCGCCGGGAAGCGCCAGAAGGCTCCGTGCATCGTCATGAGCAGGTCGCGTTCGCCGATTTCGCGGATGCGGGGCCACTCGGTGTTCCAGCCGTGGGCGCCGTCGTAGGAGTGGCTGGCCTTGGGCAGGCGATAACTGTGCCAGCGGCCGGCGTGGCGCACCATCAGGATGAGCGAGCGGTGGTCCCAGCCGATCGTCCACAGCGGGTCGGTGGCGGGGTTGGGGTTGCCGTGGAGGCCGCCGGGGCCGGTGACCTCGGTGAACTGGTTGCGGCGGACGACGGTCCAGGTGTCGGAGCGGCCGTCCCACTCGGCGAGCACGCCGGAGGGCGTCTCGGGTTTCGAACGGGCGGCCGCGCTGCGATCGCCGTTGTTGGCGTACACGAGCACGCCCTGGCCGGAGTAGAGGCCCTTGCCGTGATAGCCGGGCAGGTCGGCGCGGCGGAACGGCTCCTTCAGCGCCTCGTCGCGGAACAGTTCGGTCACCGCGAGCGTGCGGACGTCGACCTCGTAGAACCCCTCCTCCATCGAGGCGTAGTAGATCTTGTTGGCGGGGTCGGTGAGGTGGCGCGCGTTGCCGGTGGGGCGGCCGAACATCTGCGTGTAGGGGATGACGCGGACGCGGCGCTGCGCGTCGATGGCGTACGGCCCGATGAAGAGCTGCTGCGATTCGCGGTGGATGAAGCGATTGGCAGGGGTGCCGCCGATGCTCTCCGGGCGGACGATCTGCCGCAGGTCCGGGGTGATTTCGTAGAGCTTGTCGGAGGAGCCCTTGGGCATGTGCGGCGCATAGGAGATCACCCAGAGCCGGTCGGCCCAGGGCACGACGGCGCCGGTGCCGCATTCGGCTTCATTGTTGAAGGTGGCGAGGTGCGGGTAGATGCCGCTGACGAAGAACGGCTCGGCGGCGTTGGCCACCGTGGTGGCCGTGGCCAGCAGGCCGGCAGCAAGGGCGACACGGACGTCGGGGAAGCGGGGGAGGTGCATCGGGTGGGGCGAGTCCCGCGGCGGGACTCACCGCGGGAGTGGCCGGCAAGTCGAGTCGGGCGCGGGCGCAAAATCAACCCGGGGGATGGTGAAACCGTGCGGGTGGGCGCATCTCACCTTCTTGCCATCTGCCAGGTCGCGGGGTGCGGACGTATCGCCGCCGGCGATCGTCCGCCGATCGCGGAAGAGGCTTCGCCTACGTCTGCGCTCCCGGATGCAATCCAGTCGGGAGGTCTTGCATTTTCATCCGCCGAATCCGCGCTATCCGCGGTGTATACATGGTTTGCGGCGCAGCTTCGCCAGTTGCCACTGGACGGGGGCAATCGCGGCTCGAACAGACCACGCCGCCCTCTTGGGCTGAATGCGGGGTCCAGTAGCAAGTAGCGGGTTGCCCCCCCCGGCTGCTCTCCTCCTAACGTCGCCCCGTCCTGCGCGGGCGGCGCCTGTCCTGCAGCACATCCACGTCGGCGAGATCCTTGGGGCGGCCGGAGCGGCGCTTATTGGTCAGGAGATCGCCACAAAGATGTCGATGTCGCCCGTGTACCGTGGGTAACCGTGATATTCCACCGAGTAGCCGCCGACGACAAGGTACCTAACGCGGTGGCGGTTCAACAATTTGAAGAACTCGCGGAAGTCGCGCGGTAGCGGGATCATAATCTCGATGGTTCATCTGCCGCCAAAGCTCCAGGGCAGCCAAACGCTGGCGCGGCGACATGCGCCGCCACTCCCGCCGGTCCGAGTCCTCCGCTTCCGCGAACGAACGCGCAACGCTGAAGTGGCGGACGAGCCTGGACTCGTTGAACAGACGGCGACTCATGGCGGACACCAGGATTGCCTCCGCCATCGTGCAGCGGCAAGGCCCGACTGCGGAGCGTCTGCCCTTGTGCCGGGCGCAGGGTGCAGGACCATGCCCTCCGCATTCCCACTCGGTAGTCACACCCCGGGCGGACGCGGCGGAACGGTGCTTTTCGTGACGAACCTGAGTGATTATCGACCCGGCAAGGAGCCTGCGATTCCGGGGAGCCTGCGGTGGGCCTGCGCAACCGCCGGGCCGCGCACCGTGGTCTTCCGCGTGTCCGGCACCCTCGCGTTGAAGCAGACGCTCACGATCAGCGAGCCGTATCTAACCTTGGCGGGCGAGACGGCACCCGGCGGTGGCATTTGTCTGCGCGATGAGGAGCACCGGCGGGCGAGGCCCGCCTCGCCGAACGCGAAATGGCCCGGGACGGCATGGGCAGTTTTTCCACGCCGACACTGGACGTACCCGGGAGCCCCCGTTCTTCTCGTCGATGATGACCGGCGCGAAACTGTATGCCGCGCTGGCCGACAGTCTCCCGGTCTGCAGTGGGGGGATCAGGAGGTCGGCGCCGGTTACGCCACCCGGCAGGAGGTGTCCGTGGCCTTCGACTGCTGCGATCGCACCGTGCGTCGCCATCAAGCGCGTTATCGGGACGGCGGGATGGCCGCACTGGCCACTCGCTCCGGCTGACGTGCGGGTCGGCGGCGGGCCCCGACCCAGCCTCCGGCGCACCGACGTTTCCCCACGAAAACAGGGCGGATTTGTCCGGATTCCGGACATGACCCTGTTTCGTCCGCCTCAGAAACAAGCAACAGGCTGACCCTGTTGGCCTGATCTCGGCCTGGCTTGCCGGAGCGATCAGCGGGTTGATCCCGTCGGCGCGAAAGAGCGTGGAGCAAGGGTTGCCACGGCTTGCGCGCCTTGAGTTACTGAACTGATTTCACTTGAATTTGTGACCATTTTGGTCACATCTGCCACCTGACCTGATGCGAATCATCACTCGAAAGTTCCTTGAAGCATCCAAGGTCACTTACCCGAAGGCCCGGGCGCCTCTGGACCACTGGCATCGTATCACCCGCGCCGCCAAGTGGCAATATCTCGCCCAGACCCGGCAGTCCTTCCCTCATGCCGACCAAATCACGGTCAAGAGCGGCAGGACTGTCACTGTTTTCAACATCACCAACGATTTCCGTCTCATCACCGCCATTCACTACAATCGCCAGGAGGTCTTCACGCTGCGGTTCCTGACCCACGCGGATTACGACCAGGACACCTGGAAAAACACGCTATGAGAACCGCCACGCTCTCCTTCGCCCGTCTGCCCAAGACTTACTCCGGTCTCGTTGCCCTGCACATGCCGCGCCCTATCCACGACAAGGTGGCCTACGACAACGCCGTGGAGGTTGTTCATGCGCTCGCCGGCCACAAGCTGAACCATGACCAGGGCGACTACCTCGCCCTCATGGCGAAACTCGTGGAGGACTACGAAAGCAAGAACGTGCCGGAGCCGAAACCGGTGAAGGGCGTCGAGGCCCTGAAATTTCTGCTGGAGGAAAACGACCTCACCGCCGTCGACCTGAGCGCCATCATCGGGGTCAACCGCTCCATCGCCTACCGCATCCTCAAGGGTGGACGTAACCTTACCGCCGATCATGTCAAAAAACTCACTGCTCGCTTCGCCGTGAGCGCCGACCTCTTCCTCGCCTGAGCGATCTATCGATAGGAAACTGGATTCTCAAGGGGATCGGAGCTGGATCAGGGGTTTACGGATTGGTGCCGGCGATCCGATTACAAATGTTTAAGCCTGCCCCTGCTCGGCTGGTCCCGAATCGAGGGGTTGGATGGCGTCGTCTCGTATTCGCCGTTCGCTTGCGGCTGCGCTCCCGCTCCCGTCAAACCCGGCACGACTGCTCAAGGTCAGGTGCCCACTCTCGACTTACCGGACTTGCACCGGGCGAAACTGCATCCGCGCACCGGGTGCGCCTCTTTTGCGCCTCTCCGGCGCGCCGACTTTTCCCCACGAAAACAGGGCGAACTTGTCCGGATTCCGGACATGACCCCGTTTCGTCCGCACTGGCCACTCGCTCCGGCTGACGTGCGGGTCGGCGGCGGGTTCCGACCCAGCCTCCGGCGCGCCGACTTTCCTCACGAAAACAGGGCGGATTTGTCCGGATTCCGGACATGACCCTGTTTCGTCCGCCTCCCCTGACTCTTTCCGGCTCCCCTACTCGAACCGAAGGCTGTAACACATCCGCCTGAGTCCCTCGACGCGCACGGTGGCGACGGTACGTTCCGCGATTTCCCGCGAGGTGGGGCTCCAGGAGAGATCGGTCTGACCCTCGGGAACGATCACAAAGTGCCTGCGACCCCGGGAAATGCGGACGGAATGCCCGGTGATCACCGGCTGGGTGCCCGGTTCAAGAAGCACCGGGATCTGCTCGGTGAACTTCCCGTTTCCACCGGGGTTTACCACCACCAGTATCCGGTCTTCTTCGAAGCGCAGGAACTTCTCGTCACGACCGATGCGGTAGTGGATTTCCAGCACGCCTTCACCGAGTTCGCGCACCCCGGCTTCGGGTCGAATCGGCCGCCCGTCGAGAAGGTAGCGCACCTCCAAGCCCTCGGACTCGACCACTCGCTTTTCTGCACCGAGCCGGACGCCCCACGCGCCGTCGGGCAGCCGGCTTTGCGACTGCACCGCCGTTCCTGCTGCGGGATGCCAGAACAGACTGAGGCCAAAGGTCTGCGATCCCGCGGTGGACTCTCCGGCGTTGAAAACCGCATGGTAGCCCGAGCGGTGGATGCTGGTGACCTCCAAGCGCCGGCGATCATCGACCCGTTGCTGGGTCTGGCTCTGGGACGCAAAGCATGGCAGCGCGAGTCGGGCAGCCGCCAGCTCCTCCTCGGAGGGGTACCACGGCGAGTGCTGGCGGTGCAGAAACCCGTAGGGGCTGAAGGCATCATTGGATGCACGCAGACGCCCGAAGTCAGGCCAGCGCCGGGCCAGCCGGGCGCGATTAGCGGCATCCGCCCGGCGGACCTCTTCGGCCGAGGCAACAAAGGCGCGCAGCTGCGGCACGTAACGGGCAAAGGCGGCTTCGATGCGATGAAACCCGGGCCGATCCTTGCGGGATTCAATGGCGCGATTGAGATGAAAATAGCTTCCGTCCGAATCTGGCAGGGCATTGGCGGAGAGCCAGTCTGTCCACCGTTCAGCATGAAGGCGCAACCAAGTGAGATCCCTCCCTGCTGCGGCACCGTGGTGCCAGGCTGCGAGAATATTCGCGTGATGGGTGTGCAAGGTGTAATTGAAGTCCACCGAGTGCTGTTCGTACGGAAAGCCTGCGGGGCTCTGCAGGGTGGGCACCACGGTGCGAATGGAACGTTCCAACAGCATCTCCAGTTCCGGGTCATCGTTGATGCGCAGGTACGCATAAGCCCCTCCAAAGACATTACTATACTGGTTGCTATACTGCCGGCCCTGTACCGCCGCGAGGTCAGAGTTGAAAATATAGTGCAAGACCCGACGCTGCATCCCCAAGAGTGCGCGATACAGGGTCTGGTCGATCGGCGGTCCACCTCGGAGCAGAACCAGCGCCTCGCCCATAAACTTCGTGAAGAACATGCTCGTCGCCAGCCGCTCGCCGATCGGCTGCGTGGCTGGGTGCGCGTTCATCAGTCCAGCGGGTCCCACCTGGGCCATCTGAAAACGCAGCGCCAACTCGATCCGGCCGCGGAGTGCGGCGTCTCCATAGTACACATTCCATGGACGATTGGCCGTGTAGAAAAAGATCAGCCCCAGCACTGCCTCCATGCAGCGCGGATCGCGGTAGCCAAACTCCTCCGCCGAACGCCACACGCGCAGGCCAATCCAGCCGGCCTCCGGGCCGGAGGTCACGATGCCGTTCGCAACCTCGGCGACATACGACAGGTACTCCGGCAACGGCCGCGTTCCCGGGGCGGTGCGGAGTTCCTCGTCCGTGAACTGGGCCAGCGACACCCGGCTCCAGTCGACCGCCGCAACCCGTGCGGTTTCGGCCCAGGTCGTCTGGAGGCAGGCGATGATCAGCAGGTGACTGTAGAGTAGCCGTACAGCTTTCAAAGGAGAGTGCGGCCGGCGGTCAGGTGAACGTTAGAAATCGACCGTCATGCTCAGATCAAACGTGCTCGGAGTGACGTAGCGGTACGTGTATTCCGGGGCACCGGCGGCATCGAGCCGGGAGATTCCCCAGACGCGGTGCCGTCCGGAGTTCTCCAAGTCTACGATGTTTTTCAAACCCAGGCGGAAACTGGTCTCGCGGCCGGCGATCTTCCGGCGATGGATCGCGTAGGCGCTCAGCGGATGTTGTGATCCATTCCGGTAAAGCCGGTTTTGAAAAATGATATTATAATCATCCCGCCAATTGCCGTAAACCGCGAGGCGGGTTCCCCTGAGCCATGAGCTCCGCGCGAATTCGTAGTCCACGGCCCAGTTCAGCGCATAGCGGGAACTGCTCGGTCCGGTCTGTTCAGTGACGCCGTCGTTGGCGGCCAGAATCTCCTGCGCATCCGCCAGCAGGGCCGCGTTCTCGGCGAGCTCCGGATTTCCTCCGGGAGCGAGCGCGGTGGCCGTCCGTTGCCGGGCCGCCTCGTAGAGGCTGCGAAACCGGCTCATGTCACGGGCGGCCACCACATGGTTGCGCGAGAAAGTCACCCGGGCCTGGATGCCCTTGTACCGGCTCAGTTGCAGCGTGGTCTCCCAACCGCGCGAGCGCTGGGTTGATGTGGTCGTACGCTCCTCATCATTGGCTCCGGTGGCGATGGTGAGATAATTCGGATCTCCGGGCCGCAGATTGTTCGGATTGAAGAGGTCGTCGAGTTCGGAGGCGTCGAGCAGGTTCGGGCTCCACTCGTAGGGGGTGTTGTTGCGATTCACCTCGTAGGCAGCGAGCGTCACCGTGACTCGCCGGCCAAAGAGTTGCCCTTTCAAGCCGGCCTCGCGGGTGTCGCCCACGATCGGCCCCAGGGGGGTATTGGTGAAGTCGACCGCGCTTTGCCAGTGGAAGGACTCCGAGTAGGCGCCGTAGGCGTTCAACCCTTCCCGGATGCGGTAGACCAAGCCGCTCGTATAGGAAGTGTTCTCGACGTCCATCTTGGGATCATAACGGTACGCGTTGGGCGCTGCTTCGGGCGTCCCCAGGTAGATGTCCTGGCCGATGGGATCCCGCGGGATGGTCGTGATCAGCTTGCGGGTGAGTGCGTCGCGCCGAAGACCCAACAACGTGCGGAACCGACCGCCAAAATAGGAACCGGCAGCGGAAGCGGAGAAGGTCCGCTGGTACAGCTTCTCGTTGAACGGGAAGTTGGCATCCGTGAGTTCATAGAATCCGGGCCGAAAGGTGGGCGTGACCGGCAGGGCACTGACTTTAAACCGGTCAAAGAAACCCCGCGTGGGAAAGGCCGGATCGTCCAGGTAAGCTCGCGCTGTGATCTGGTGGTTCCTGATGTTCGCCGTCGGATTCGTGTCGACCACGGCGAAGTTCGCGAGATTGCGGCGGAAGGACCAGATCAAGTTCTGCTGCCATTCGTGATTGACCACGACAAATTGCTCCATCCAGTTCCCCGCCCGCCACGGGTAGGAAACGCTGAGCCGTCCGATCTTCGCCCGATTACCAAAGTCGCGTTCGTCGATCACTCGATCGATGAACGGCCGTCCACCCCGATCGATGCTAATGGTCGTACCAAACTGATTCTGATTCCGGTACTGGCGCTGGCTTTGCTGATTGAAGGACGCTTCGACGAAGAGGTCTCCCAGCTTTTGCTCAATCCATCCCGTGAATACCGTGTACGGACGGTCCTGGTAGTCGTCCGATCCGAGGAAGTTCACGGACCGGTGAAACCCGGGCAGGGTGAGCGTCCGTCCCGAAGGCACATTGTTCGAACCCACGCGATCCATGAGTTCAACCGTCGCGGTTCGACCCTGGAGAAAGCTGACGGTCGCGCCGCCGACCCCGGCCCGATCAACCGCCGCCGGCGAATTGGCAGTGCGTTGGATCACCTCCCCATCCGACGTATAATACCAACGGTTGTTGGTGGCAAAGCCGCGACCCGGGGCGGATTGAGTGCGAATCCGGACCTGGTTGGCACCGCGGGAGACCTCGAACTTGCCGACTTCGCCTTCGAAGCGAAGCGCAGTATTCTTGAAAGGCTCAAGGGTGAGTGCGCCGTGGCCGGCGCGCAGTCGCGACTCCGCGAAGTCGATGTAGGTGCCGTTGCTTCGTTCGACCAGGTTGATCCGTGCGGCGAGATTGTCTGACAGGCGCCGATTGACATCCAGTTGCAGCCGGCGGGTGCCGAAGCTGCCATACAGCGCGGTGGCCTGTCCGAAATTCCGGGGACGTGCGCGCTTGGTGTAAACCGTGGTTTGCCCACCGGGTGAGGCGTCGCCGAACATGAGCGAGTTGGCCCCTTTGTTGAAGTCCAGGCGCTCGACGTTGTAATTGTCGGTCTGAACGTACGTGGGAAAAAAGTTGCGGGACGCGTTGCTCATGAAACGCACGTTGTCCGGCCGCACAATGCCGCGGTAGCTTACGCGTCCCTCCGCAGCCCCCGTTTCCAGTTGGTCGGTGATGACGAGACTGGCGACAAACATGCCCGCATCCTCCATGGTGTAAGCGGCGAAGTCCTGCATGAATTCGGCGGTGATGGCATCGACCGACACCGGAACGTTCGCGAGTTCCTGGTTGGTCCGGGTGCCGATCAAAGTGGTCGAGGCCGTCCAGCCACTGTCCCGCTCCGTGGACACGAGGAAGGGCGAAAGTTGGACCACTTCATCCTTCCTTTCGGCGGGGTTGGTCGGGGGAGTAGGCTGTGCCTGAAGAGCGGCGCCACCGGCGAGCCAGCCGGTTAAGAGGGCAAAAAGAGTACGGTTCTTCACAGGAGGAGAGTCGTTGTGTTGGGTGGGAGTGGTGGAAGTTGGGTCAGGCGTCGGGGAGGACGGCGAGGCCGGCGGTGGGTCGCGCGAGTGCGCGCTGCGGTTCTGGTCAATCGAGCGGGCGCCGTTACCCGAAGCCGGCGCGGCAGGGCCGTTCTTCCGCGGTTCGACCAGACCGAGCCGGAACACGCCGTTGCGTTCGTCCCGCACCTGCAGCGCCGTGCCCGCGAGCATCCGGTTCACGGCCTCGCGCGGCGAAAACTCGCCCTTGATGGCGTTGGTCCGCACCCCGCGCGCCGCGTCGCTGGCAAACAGCACCTCGCAGCCCGACTGCGCGGAAAAGAGCCGGAGCGTCTTTTCCGCCAGATCCGCCGGCACGTCGAAGGCCCGCGCCAACGGCTCCGCCGCGGCCAGCCGCAGGGCCGCCGTCAGCAGGCAGCAAAGGCCCACGAGCAGCACCCGGCCCGGGAAAGCCGGTGGGAAAGAGCGGAAACGAGGGGGCGGTGGCACGGGGTTTGGCTTGGCGCGGCGCCGGAGAAAATTCCGGCCGCTACTCTTGAAACGAACGACGGCAGGAAACCTCTACAGGGGTTTCCGCCGGCGGCGGAAAACCCAAGGGAGCCTGCCAGAGGGGCGGAGCGTTCTATACCCCCCGCATCGTCAGTGATTGTTCGCAGTGTAGGCCGGGCGACCCGTCTCCAGGAGGCGCCGAATGGAGGAGGCTCGAAAGATGAATCAGCGCCGGCTTCGCAACGCCGCGAGCGCGTCGGGGAGCGAAACGGCCTCCACGCCGTCTCCAAGGCCAAAGCTCTCGTCCCCGGCGTGAACCACCATTCGTCTCGTCGCCTTGATGTCCCCGCAGCCGAGGTAAAATCCTTTCGCCAACACCGGAGCCGAAGACCGCTTGATTTCAATGGCCCAGCGTTCCTTCGGCGGCAGATCCAGCACGAGGTCGATCTCGGCCCCGACGGCGGTCCGGTAGAAACACGCCGAAGTGCCGCTCGGCGCGGCGGCCAGCAGATTTTCGATCACAAACCCCTCCCAACTCCCCCCGGTCACCGGGTGACCCAGGACGGCGTCAAGGTCCCGCAACCCCAGCAGGGAATGCACGAGACCGCTGTCGCGCACGTAGACCTTGGGCGAGCGGACCAGGCGTTTTCCCGCGTTCTTCGACCAGGGCGGCAAACGGCGCACGAGAAGCAGGTCGACCATGAGGTCCAGATAGCGCCCGACGGTCTGACCGCTGACGCCGATGGCGCCCGCGACCGACGCCGCGTTCAGCAGCGTGCCCTGCTCGTGGGCGAGCATGGTCCAGAACCGGCGCAACGTCTCCGCGGGGATTCTCGGACCCAGCAGCGGAATGTCCCGTTCCAGGTAGGTGCCGATAAACTCCTCGCGCCACTCGACACTCGCGGCGTCGTCCGCGGCCAGAAAGCTGTCGGGAAAACCACCCCGCAGCCAAAGTCGATCCCGGTCGCTGCGCTTGTTGGTTGCGACTTCCTCCATCAGCAGCGGCGTAAGTTCAAAATAGGCGATGCGGCCAGCCAGGGTCTCGGACGATTGCTGGAGCAGGTCGATCGACGCCGAGCCCAGCAGGAGAAACTGCCGGTGGCGGCGACCCTGGCGGCGTCGCTCATCGATGACCCCGCGCAGGACTTCGAAAAGTCCCGGCACGCGTTGGATTTCGTCCAGCACGATCAGGCGGTCTTCGTGGGCGCTGAAATAGTGCTCCGGGTCCGAGAGCTTCGCCCGCTGCGAGGGCAACTCCAGGTCCAGATAGACCGCCCCGGACCCCAGCTCCTCGACCAGGTGCCGCGCCAGGGTCGTCTTGCCGGCCTGGCGCGGCCCCAGCACGGCGACGGCCGGGAACCGCGTGAGCAGGTCGCTGATTCGGGCTTCGGCCAGGCGTTGAATCATGCTGCATTACTTCCATGCGATGGAAGCTTTGCAAGGTAGAACCGACCGGGAGGCACGCCCGCAATCGGGGCCTGAGGCAAACATCGGGCTTCATCACCAGCGGCTGGCGCGAGAGCCGCGCTGGTCCCAACGGCAGGGTCGCAAAATCATGATGACAAAACCATGGGAGAACTCGGCATGATTCTGTGCTCATGATTTTGTTGGCTTGTCCGGAGGGCGACTGCGCGGCCATCGGCAGACCGCGGCATTCCCAAACATGGTCAGATGTCCATCGTCCCACGGCGCCGCGGTCAGGGCTTCTGGGGTTTGAAGATTGGTACGAAGTGGATCGAACGCAGTCGCGGGCCCTTCAGTCCCCTGGTCCCCTGGTCCCTTCTTCCGCCCCACCGCGTCAGCGCTTCCGCCGGAGCACAATCCGGTCCGGATGACGTTCCACGCTGACCGGGAACTCGGCCGCGAGCAGCTCGGCGAGCGTATCCGCTTTGTCCGCACTCAGGACCCCGCTCACGCGGACCCGTCCCACGGCGTCGTCGGCCAGCACGAAAGGCCGCGAGTTGTGCGGGTTCATCTGCGCCACCACGTCGCGCAGCGGGGCGGACGAAAACTCCAGCCGCGGCACGCGCCAGGCGGTGCGTCGGCGCATGGCCTCCGCGTCCACCGGCTTCACCGCCGGCACCTCGCGCAGGGTTCCCGCCACCGGCACCGACACCGCCTTGCCGGCATCGAGCGAAAGGAGGGCCATGGACGGCGCCGCGGCGGCCGCGGACGCCGGCTCGGGCACGGCATGCACACCGACGCGCCCCTCCGTGACGAGCACCGAAAGTTCGTCGCCGCCGGAAAGTTCCAGGGCGAAGGCCGTGCCCACCGCGCGCACCGCCACCTGGCCCGCCTGCACGACAAAGGGGCGCTCGGGATCCTTGGCGACCTCGAAGTAGGCGGTTCCGCGGAGCAGCGCGAGCGCCCGCACCTTCCCGCTGAAATTGGTCGCCACTTGCGCGTCGCCCTTCAACTCCACCACGGAGCCGTCGGGCAGCACGGTGCGCTCGGGCCGAACCACCACGAACGAGGAACCCGCACCCGCGGGCGGGCCCGAGGCCGAAGGTGCCCGGGCCTGCCAGGTCACGCCTAGCGCGAGCAGTAATCCGGCGGCACCCGCACTGGCGAGGACCCGGCGTCGCTGCCGGCGGCGGCGCGCCCGCTCCGCCAGCCGCGTTACGACTTCATCCGCCACGCCCGCCTGCCAGACCCAGTCGCAGTCGACGTGCGCGGGGTTGGCCCGGGCGAACGCGCGCGGGTGCTCCGGGTCGGCCGCAAGCCAGGTCTTGAACTCGGCCCTCTCCGACTCCGACATTCCTCGGGCGTAGCGCTCCGCCCAGAGCGCCGCCACCGCAGCGATCGCGTCCGATGGGTCTGTGCGTTCAGGCGTCATGGCCCAGGACCGAGGTGATGCCGCGCGCCGCGAGGTGGGCGCGGATGCGGGCGTTGCCGCGGGAAAGCTGCATTTCGACCGTCGCCTCCTTGAGACCGAGGCGGAGGGCGGTCTCGCGCGCGGACCGCAGTTGAAACTTGCGGAGAATCACCACCTCGCGGCACCGCGCCGGCAGCGCCTCCACCGCCGCCACGAGGAGCGTCGTGATCTCCTCCTGGGCGACGAGGTCGGCCGTCGATTTGCCCTCCGCCAGGACGGGCAACGCCTCCAGATCCTCCACCGCCTCGACCACCGAAGCCCGCTCGCGCCGCAGCCAGTCGATGCTGAGGCGGCGCGCGACGGTGAAAAGAAACGCCTTGGCCGCGCGGATCGGCTCGCTCGCCTGCCGGCGCCAGGTGCGCAGGTAGGACTCCTGCACGATGTCGTCCACGTCCCGCACCGTCGGGAACGCGATCCGCAGGTAGGACTTCAACTGCTCGTCGTGCGCATGCACCTCCTGCCGAAACCACTCCGCCTGGGCGGCGGACGGGGCGTCGCAGGCGGAGGCGGAGGCAGAGGTGGCGGACGCGGACGTGCTCACAGCGGAAAAACCGTTCGGAACACGCTGGCCGTATCCCTCGCGCCACCGGAAAACAAGCCCGGAGCCGGGGTGGCGGGCGAAAAGTTCCGCCGCGCGAGATTTCGTGTAGAGGTTTTCGGACCGGGCGCGTCTCCACGCGGTCGGAGGACGCAATCGAAGGCGTCGCCGAAAGGAGACCGCGTTGTCGCTGCGCTTCCGTCGCCCAGGCTTCGGCCGACCGATCGCCCACGCAGCTACGCTGGCCGCAAAGCGCGGGCCGGAGCCCTACGCCAGCCGCGAGAAGCGCCGGTTGGACTCCGGAAAATCCACCCCCATGGCGGCCCACACCACCAACCCGAAGGGCGCCGCGTAGACCAGCGGCGCCACCAGCGCGCCGGACACGGGCGGCGCGACCGCAGTCGGCACGGCCATGCCCACCGCCCCGCCGAGGACGAACAGCAGGGCGAGCCACTGGTAGATCGCCAATCCGCCGAAACGCGCCGTCTGCGGCTCGCCGCGGTAGCCCTCCTCCATGAACCGCGCGCAGGCGGTGAGCACCAGGCAGGCGCCCGTGAGGAACCCGAGTCCCGCGCCCGCGAACCAGAGGCGCAGGGCCAGCCCGAAAATCAGGATGTTACCGAGAATCGAATACAGCGGCGTCGGGTGCACCGGCTGCCCGCCCCAGGCCGTCATCTTGCAGACCCGCGACAGCGGCTGGCGGTAGCGGATGCCGAGGTGGTCGGCGCAGGGCCGGCCATGGCAGCAGCCCTGCACGAGGCAGCGCAGCCGGCCGATGCCCTGCACCAGCGGGGAGATGACGGCGAAGCCGCCCATCATCAGCCAGCCGTCGCCGCGCCAGAGCTGCACGGCGAGCACGCCCGCCCAGCCGCCGAAGATGCCCCCGTAGTATCCGAACGGCCGCGACAGCCCCGAGGACGACTCGAGCAACTGCGCCCAGATGCCCGCGCCGAGCAGCGAGCAGCCCGCCACCACGAGGATTGAGGTCGTGTGCTCCGGTCCGAGCAAGGCGCCCACCAGCCACAGGCCGGCCACCGCCGCCGCCCCCACGTAGGCTCCGTGGTTGATGACGCGCACCGGGCCGAAGCGCCAGTCGCGCCAGGAGTTGGCCACGCGCTCCGTGAGCCGGAGCAAATCGCGCCAGCGTTCGTCCAGCCGGGCGACGCCCGCGTAGACCGCCGCCCCCGCCAGCACGGCCAGCAGCGAACTCCGCCCCGCCGTCACGGCCTCCGCCGCCAGGATCACGGCGAGGAACTGCACGACCGCCGCGGGCAGGCGGTGTGCGTACAGCCGGGCGGCGAGGAAAACCCAGAACGCCTGCGCCGCCGGAAACCCGCTCCAGACCGCCGCGGCGTCGCCCGGCAGCCCGGTGTCCAGGCCGGCCGGAAGCCCGGCGCTGCCGGGACGCGGAGTGGTGCGGAACGGCAGCACCAGGTGGCACCACAGCAGCAGGCCGGCGCCCACCCAGCCACTGCGCACGAACTGGCGCAGCGCCGCCTGCGACGGCGCGACCAAGGGCGCGGCCGCCACCCAGGCGAGCCCGGTCGCGTAGAGGAGGGTCGCGGCGGGGAGCGGCCCCCAGGTATATTCAAAAGTCAGATACGTCTCCCAGGCCGGGCGGCCGGCCGACAGGAGTTGCGCCGCCGCGTGTGCGACGAGCCACGGCCCGAGGAGCAGGAGGTACGCCGCGGCCCGGTGCCAACCGCGCGGCGTGGCGGGGTCGTCGGGCGGGAGCGCCAGGCGCGGGGGCGCCGGCATGGGTCCGAAGCGCCGCCGCAGGTCGATGCGTTCGTAACCGACGACGAGCGCGATCGTGCCGAGCCAGACCACCGGGGCGACGATCCAGCAGCCCGCGCGCAGCCCCGCGAGCGCGAAGGCCCCCGGCACCAGCAGGGAAAATCCGAGGTAGATTGGGTGGGGCAGCCAGCGGTAGATCCCGCCCGCCACGAGGCGCGGCGGCGGGTACGCGTTCATCGGCAGACCGCCCCCCAGCCGCCACACGTCGATCATGCCCCACGCCAGGAGCGCGGCGCCAACCAACCCCAGCGCGGCGGCGGGGGCGCCGCCCGGCACCGGAGGCAGGCCGGGCAGCCGGGCCTCGAGGGCGCGGGCCCAAACCGCCAGGAGGGCGGGAAGGACCACGCAGAACAGCAGCCCATAGGCGATTTTTCCGAATGTGGTCTTCATGGAAAAAGCGCGACCTCGTGGATCGCCCAGCCTGCGTGCGTGCGGCCGCCGGGCGCGGCGAGGACGCCGCGGCTGCACCACTTGGTCTCGGTCACCCGGCCGAGCGCGGCGGGAAACAGCCGGCGCAGGAGTGGCGCCCGCCGGAAGACGGTGCCGGCGACCGTGCCATGGCGCAGCGTGAGCCCCGGGCTCACGTGCAGTTCGTGCCCGGGCCAGCGCAGCCGCGGGCCGTTGTCGATTTCCGCCGTCACGAGGGCGCCTTGATGAAAGACCCACGTGCGCGGCGTCGCCCCGCGCCAGACAATCCAGACGCAGTGCTGATCGCCGGTCAGGAAGCGTCCCCAGTGGAGTTCGCGGAACGGCAGCCGCGCCGGCGGCAGCGCCACCACCAGGCGCTCCGCGTAACCCAGCCCCTCGCGGCGCACGCCGGCGGCCTCCACCGCCGCCTGCGCCGCCGGACAGCAGCAGTGCCATTCAATGCACCCTGCCTCCTCCTCGTGCAGCATCCGGGGGGCGAAGGCGGGCGCGACAGGGTGCCATCGGCCACTGACATCGATCGCGCGGTTGTTCCACTGCAGTTCCTCGCGCCCTGGCTCTGGCGGAGCACCGCCCCAGCGCAGGCCGGAAGACCGCGGCCGGCCGTCGCGCTCCCAGGCAAGCATCTCGCTGCAGCGGACCGCCACCCTCCCCCAACCCAGCCGGGCGGCGTAGCCGATAAAGCCACCGCCGTCCGCAGCGACACAGTCGAGGTACCATTTTTCGACGCGCACGGTGGCGATCGTATACCGTCGCCGGGCAGGGTGAGTCGAGCTTCCGGCAGGCCGATGGAGAACGGGTGCATCTCCGCGTTGGCGGTTGCAGCCGGGCTCGGCGAGGCCGGGCGAACGCCGAACGATCTCGCGTGCCTGCCCCGCGTTCGGCGACCCCGGCTACACGCGGACCGAGGTTGATCTTGCACCGGCTTAGAACGGCGAACCGTCGGCCTTGGTGCCGCAGAGGCTGACTTCCAGGCCGAGTTCGGCCGCGAGCGCCGCCTTGGCGTACAGGGCGAGGTCGGCCTCCTTCGCGCTGTTGGCGTACACGACCTGGATGTGGTTGGCCTGGTGGCGCGCCATCATCTGGTCGCGCGTCACGCCATAGGTGACCGCGTGCATGATGGGCCACTGCACCGTGGTCTCCTTCCAGCGGCGCTCGGTTTCCTCGTTCGGCAGCGCGATGACCTTGGCGCGGCCGAGATCCATCTTGAGTTTGCCGCCGGCCACGAAGACGCGGCTCCAGACGATTTCGCCGGGGCGGGCCACGCCGCGCACCGTGCCGCCGCCGAGGCGGAAATACATCGGCGGCTGCCGCATCGAGTCGGTGCCCTTGTATCCGCCGACATGATGCGCCGGCGGGGCGGCCCCCGAGATCAGGAAGACCCACACGTACTCGTCGGTGGTGCCGCTCTGATCGCGATCGCCCCAGCGCAGGTCGTGCAGGGTGTTCTCGACCGGCTGACCGAGGGCGGCGTGCACGCGATTCGTCAGGATGCCGTCGAGGCCGGCGCACTCGTCGACCTCGTTGAAGTGGGTCAGGGGCTGGCCACGACGGATGATTTTGCCCGCGGCGTTCTTCACCGGCGGACGGTCGGAGTTGTTGAGGATGCCCTCGACGAGGTCGCTGGCGGGCAGGAGATCCTTCAGGCCCTGCTGGTACTGGATGCCGATGGCGTCGCAGCCGAACTCGTCGGCGATGCGCAGGGCGGCGACGTAGGCCTTGCACTGCCAGAGCACCTGCGCCTCGGTGAGCTCGGTGGCCTCGTCGGTGCCGAGGTGGAACTTCATGCCTTTCTTTTTCAGCCAGTCGTAAACGGCCTGCGCCTCGGCGTCGCTCACCTCGCGGGCGCCGGCGTAAAGGGCGGACTGCGAGAGGCGCTCCTTGTAGACGCCGGTCGGGAAGAGCAACTCGTCGGGAATGATGGCATTGTACATGCCCATGCAGCCTTCGTCGAAGACGCCCATGATCGACTTGCGGCGGCGGAGGTCGGCGGCGATGCGCTGCGCGAGGGCGCGGGCCTTCGGCGGCACGGCCGCCTTGGCGAGGGGTTTGACGTGCCTGAGCGGGTGCTTCACCACGCCGGTCTTCAGCCAGGTCGCGAGGCCGGAGAGGAAGAACTCGTCCTCGAACTTCTCGCTCCAGAGCGTGGAGTACTTCACGCCGGCCTTGGTGAGGGAGCCGTTGAGGTTGAGCATGCCCACGAGGCCGGGCCAGGTGCCGCTCCAGTTGGCGACGGTGAGGATCGGCCCCTGGTGCGAGATGAGGCCGTGCAGCACGTGGTGCGAATACTGCCACACCGCCTCGGCGACGATCAGCGGGGCCTTCGGATCGAGGTGGGCAAACACCTCCATGCCCTCCTTCTGCGAGGCGATGAAGCCGTGCTTGAGGGCGGGCTTGTAGGGATGGGCCCGGACCAGTTTCCCGCCGAGCCTGGCGACGGCGGCGGCGAGGGCCTGTTCCATGGCGTGCTGGGCAGGCCAGCAGACTTCGTTGGCGGACTGGCGGAGATCACCGTTGGCGACGAGGAGGACTTTCATGGCGAAGGGAGTCGGGGAGGGAGTGAGGAGGGGATCAAGACGCGGCCCGCCCAATCGCAGGCGGCAGGGAGGCGACCGGAACGTCTCCGGCGCCCGGCCGCAAGCCCGAGAATGCACTCGAAATGCCGCCGCCGGAATGGATAGATGCGGCATTCGCATGGAGAAAATCGACCGCCCCGAAGCCTCCCGCCTCCTCTCGAAGCAGGTGCGCGAAGGCCGGTATTTCTTCCTCAACCTCGCCCCCGCCCCGCGCCAGCCGCTCACCCTCGCCCTTGGCGGCCGCGAGCACTGCAACCCGGACTACCACGTCATGCGGCAGGAATTTCCGTTCTACGTGCTGGAATACGTGCTCTCGGGCCGCGGCGAGGTGCGGCTCGATGGCCGCCGCCACCCCCTGCAACCGGGTACGGTCTTCGTCTACGCTCCCACCACCGGCTGTGAGATCCACACCGACCCGGCGGATCCGATGGTGAAATATTTCCTCAGCCTCTCCGGCCGCACCGTGGCCTCCCGGCTGCGGCGCTGCGGGCTCGCGCCCGGCACGGCCCGGCAGCTCGCCGCCCACGGCGAAATCACCACCGTGCTCGAGGATCTCATCCGCGAAGGCCAGCGCTCGGGCACCCTCGCCCGGCGCATCTGCGCCGCACTGTTCGAACTCCTGCTGCTGAAAATCGAGGACGCCGCCACGCTCGCCCCGCACACCAGCGAACCGTCCCGCGAAGCCTTCCTGCGCACCAAGGCCCTGATCGACTCCGAGGCGGAGCGCCTCAACTCGCTGGCCGAGATCGCCCGCGTCGCCGGAGTCGAAGCCTCGAGTGTCTGCCGCTGGTTCCGCCGCTACCAGGGCGCCAGCCCTTACCAGTACCTGCTGCGCCGCAAGATGAACCTCGCGGCCGAATTCCTCGTCGAGCACGGCGGACTCGTGAAGGAGGTCGCGCAGCGCGTCGGGTTCGCCGACCCGTACCACTTCTCGCGGGCGTTCAAGTCCGTGCATGGCGTGGCGCCGCGTTCGCTGCTGCGTTACCGGACGAAAGCGTGAGGCCGGCGGCGTGGCCGCGGAGGGAGCGGCGAACCGGAACCACGGCGCAACCGAGGTTGGCGGGTTGAACCACGGAGCAACGGAGCAACCGAGAGGAACAGGTTGTCGCCCGAGGAGTGCCGGGGCCGGGCGCGTGGGGCGTGGCTCGGTTGCTTGGTGGTCGGCTGGTTCGTCCGGAGCTTGGAGTCGCGCAGTCGCGCCCCACAATTCCGCGCATCGGGGTTGCCGGACGGGTCGCACCCGCTAGTCTGGCACTCGCATGAGCACTCCGTCCTCCAGAATTCCCTCCGAACTCGACCGGCACCTCTCCGCCCCTTCCGCCGGGGAAATCGTCAGCACCGCCGCCTACGTGGAACGCGGCGGCGAACTGGTGACGCCCCAGGCCGTGGCAGGTCTGCGTTCGCTGCGCGCCGCGCTGCAGAAGAAGATCGCCGGCGTCGAGATGGAGTCGCGCCTGCGGCGTCGGCTGGAGGTGCTGGCGCAGTACTTCGACGAAAACGCCGGCGGCGTCGGCCCCGCCAACCTGCCCCACCGCGAAATCACCTTCGCCCTGCTCTACTTCCTCAAGGGCTTCGATCGCATCCCCGACTCCGTCCCCGAAGTCGGCCTGCTCGACGACGCCCTCATCGTGCAGGACGTGCTCGAACGCCACGCCACCGCGCTCAAGGGCCACTGGACGCGCCACCAGCGCACCTGGCCTGAGGCCCTCTGAGCCGGCTGAATTGCTTGCCCGGGGCGGGGCGCGCCGGTTGGCTCCCGCCACCATGTCCTCGAAAACCGCCCTCGTCACCGGCGCCTCGCGCGGCATCGGCCGCGGCATCGCCATCGAACTCGCCCGCACCGGCTGCCGCGTCGCCATCAACTACGCGGGCAACGCCGAGGCCGCCGCCGAGGCTCTCGCGCTCGTGCGCGCCGTCGGCGGCGACGGCTTCACCGTGCAGGGCGACGTCGCCGTCGCCGCCGACCGCGAGCGCCTCGTGGCCGAGACCGTGGCGCAGTTCGGCCGCATCGACCTGCTGGTGAACAACGCCGGCGTCGCCCCCAAGGTCCGCGCCGACGTGCTCGACGCCACCGAGGAGAGCTTCGACCGCCTCTACGCCATCAACCTCAAGGGCCCGTATTTCCTCACCCAGCTCGTCGCCAAACAGATGCTGCAACAGGAGCGCGACGCCGGGGGCTTCCGCGGCCGCATCGTCACCATCAGCTCCATCTCAGTCTACACCGCCTCCATCAATCGCGGCGACTACTGCATGGTTAAAGCCGGCCTCGCGATGATGAACAAACTCTTCGCCGACCGCCTGGCCAACGACGGCATCAACACCTACGAGATCCGCCCCGGCGTCATCGCCACCGACATGACCGGCGGCGTAAAGGCGAAGTACGACAAGCTCATCCTCGAGGACCAACCGGGCATCACCCCGATCCGCCGCTGGGGCCAGCCCGAGGATATCGGCCGCGCCGTCCGCGCCATCGCCGAAGATCGTTTCCCCTTCTCCACCGGCGCCGTGTTCGACGTCGACGGCGGTTTCCATCTGCACCGGCTGTAAACGGGAGTCCCCTCTGTCCCGCCCATGTCCGGCGTCGCGCGCGTCCTGGCGCTCCCCAATCTGCTCACGATCCTCGTCCCCCTGCTGGGGCTGATGGGCTGCAGTTCCAGCAAGGCCCCGAAGCCGGCCCCCGTCTTCACGCCCCCGGCCAGTTTTACCGGCGCGGCCGGCGGCGGGACCGGCGCCCCGACCGTGATGCTCGGGATCGACGTCCTCGAAGCCGAGGGGTTTTCCGCCGTGCGGGGCAAACGCCTCGGACTGCTCACCCATCCCGCGGGCGTCAACCGCCGCGGCGTGCCCACGGCCGACGTGCTGCGCCGCGCCCCCGCGGCGAAACTGGTCGCTCTCTTCGCCGCCGAGCACGGCATCCGCGGCGACGCCCCCGCCGCCGTCGGCATCGCCAGCACCACCGACGCGCGCACCGGCCTTCCCGTGCACTCGCTCTACCCGCCGCGCCGCCCGACCAAGGCGATGCTCAAGGACATCGACGCACTCGTGATCGACCTGCAGGACATCGGCACCCGCAGCTACACCTTCGCCGCCGCGATGCGCTGGGCGATGGAGGGCTGTTTCGAGCACGGCGTCGAGGTGATCGTGCTCGACCGGCCCAACCCCCTTGGCGGCCTCAAGGTCTCCGGCCCGCCGCTCGACGCCCAGTGGGCCCGGCAGAACTACGTCGGCGCCTTCCGCGTGCCCTACGTGCACGGCCTGACCATGGGCGAACTCGCGCGCCTCGCCAAAGAGGCGCCGGGAGTGCTCGCCGTGCCGGAGGCCGTGCGCGTCAAGGGCCGCCTCAAGGTGATCGCGATGCGCGGCTGGACGCGCGCGATGCGCTGGCCCGACACCGGCCTGCCGTGGGTGCGGACCTCGGGCATGATCCGCGACTTCGAGGCGGTGCAGGGCTACCCGATGACCGGGCTGGGCTCGTACTTCGACCTCAACCCCAAGGTGAATTTCGACATCGGCTTCCGCACCGGCGTGGGGACGTCGCATCCATTCCGCGGCCTGTCGCACCGGCGCGCGTCGCTCGACGTGCTGGAAAAACAGTTCAACGCCCTCCTCCCCAAACTCCCCGGCCTGCGGTTCGAACGCGCCAGCGCGCCCAATGGCCGCACCGGCCAGAACGGCAACGGCCTCTACCTGCGCATCACCGACTACGACGCGTGGCAGCCGTGCGACCTGAACTTCTGGATGATGAAGGTCTCCTGCCAGGTCTCGCCGCAGAATCCGTTCGCCCCGACCAAGGGCCGCGACTTCAGCGGCTTCCTCCGGCACATGGGTTCGCAGGGATTCCTCAACGAGATCGCCGCCCAGGGCGCGAAGATCGATGTCGAGAAATGGCTCCGCCAGTGGCGCGAACAGGCCCGCGTCTACCAGGAGCAGAGCAAACGCTACTGGTTGTACCGGTAACGCGGCCGGTCACCGGAGGGTTGACGGGGCCAGGTCCGGAATCCGGGGCCGGGCCCCGTCTCGTCACCCAGCCGGGCTACAAATCCGCATCGGCCGATCCGCGCAGCGCGCCCGCCGCCGGATCAGCCCGCACGCGTTCCAGCCACTCGCGCATCAGTGGGTCCGTCGTCCGCGCCGCCTCCGGCCACGGCGCCGCCACAAGATCGATCACCCGCCGGCGGCCATCGATCCCGCGCACGAAGTTCCGCGCGTGCAGGTCGGCCACCAGCCACGGCTCGCCGCGGAGAAAGAACAGCCGCGGGTGGTCGCGGTTCGCCCGCAGGAAACGCGAGGGGATCTCGATCAACCCCGTCGGCAGCGAACGCGAGGTGTCCTCGCCCTGAGGCAGCGGTTCGCCGAGGGCCTGCTTCGCCACCAGGATGCCCTCCGGGGTCACCGCCACCACCTCGGTCGCCATCCCACCCAGCGCCTGGATCAGCAGCAGCTTTTCCAGCAGGCCCCGGTAACCGCCGAGCTCCGCCTCCGCGTGCAGCGCCGCCTCGTCGCCGCGCCGGAAACCAAACACACTGCCCACCCGCTTCTCCTCCCGCGGCAGGAAAAACTTGTACACCGAGCCGTCCTCCACCGCCACGAAGGCCGACGCCTCCACCCCGCTGTGCAGGTAACGCAGCCGCGGATTCGCCTCCTCGAGCGGATGCTCCACCTCCACCGGAAACCCAAAGTCCTCCAGCCGCCGCAGCGGCAGGCGCGCCCGAAAGCCGTGAATCGCCGCCCCCAGCTCGGTCCACGCTCCCCCCGCCCCCTCCAGCAGGCTTATCTCGTCTTCCGCGAGGAGGACGAGATCGCGATCCGAATCTGCTCGGAGACCGCATTCCGCTGCCGCCGCGCCGAGGCGAGCGAGCGCTTCCAGTCTTCGTTCGTGATCGTCCTGAAGAGCGGCGCACTCGGCCGCGCCGGGGAGGGCGCGGCCCCGGATGCAGGTGGGTTGGCCGGTAAAGACGTCTTGCATGGGTCCGCCATGCGCGAACCGTCGCGGCCCCGCCGGCGAAAGGCAAAGCCGTTTCGCGCCTCGTGCGCCTACAGCGCCGCCAGCAGCCCGCCGTCGACGTACAGGATCTGCCCGTTCACGAAGTCGCTCGCCCGCGACGCGAGAAACACCGCCACCCCCGCCAGTTCGGACGGCTCGCCCCAGCGCCCCGCCGGCGTGCGCCCGCAGATCCACCGGTTGAATTCGGCATTCGCCGCCAGCGACCGGTTCATCGCCGTCGCAAAATACCCGGGTGCGATCGCATTCGCCTGCACCCCGTGACGCCCCCACTCCACCGCCATCGCCCGCGTCAGCATCTTCAACCCGCCCTTCGCCGCCGCGTAGTTCGCGATCGTCGGACGCGACACCTCGCTCATCACCGAACAGACGTTGATGATCTTGCCGCGCCCGCGCGCCGTCATCCGCGCCGCCACCGGCCGCGCCACCAGGAACGCCGCCGTGAGGTTCGTATCCACCACCTCGCGCCACTGCGCCTCCGTCATCTCCAGCAGCGGCGCCCGCCGGTGGATGCCGGCGTTGTTCACGAGGATGTCGATCGATGTCCCGCCGTCCTCGATCCGCGCCACCGCCGCCGCGGCCGCCGCGCCATCCGTCACGTCAAACACCACGGTCGTCACGCGCGCCCCCTCCGCCCGCAACACCGCCGCCGCCGCCTCAAGCCGGCCGGCATCACGGCCGTTCAACACCACCGCCGCCCCCGCCTGCGCCAGACCCCGCGCCATCGCCAGCCCGAGCCCCTGGCTCGCTCCGGTGACGAGCGCCGTGCGCCCGGTGAGATCAAAGAGCGGATTCGTCGCAGGGAAGGCTGTCATGCGCCCGCACCGCTAATGCACGCCCCCGCCGCCGCCAAGCGCGGAACCGCGCCGCGAGCGTCTCTCCTCTTCTCACCGCGGCTGGACCGGTCCCGCGTTGTCTTTCCGGGCGGACGACCGCTGGAGCGGTACGTCCGCGCTCCCCCCCACTGGAAGCAGTCTCATGAAAGTCTCTCCGCCGGCCGGCGGCACCGACAAGCCCCGCGACACCCCAGTTTCGGGGTAACGGCCGGCTCGCCGCCCGCACGCCCACACCTCATCGGAGCGCGGGCGTAGGCGTCAGCCTCGCCCGCACGCACCCCGAATCCCCAGCGCCACCACCTCCGCACTCAAGTGAAAGTTTGCTTGCGTTCGGAAACTGCGGATACTTTTATAGTTTCCTCCGCTTCCCTCATGGCCCGCGCCTCCACTCCCTCCGCCGCCTCCTCCCGCCCGGCCCCCCCCGGCGACCCCGAGGCCCGCGCCCGCCTCCTCGCCGCCGCCCGCGCGCACTTCTTCGCCGCCGGCTACAGCGCGCTCACGATGGACGACCTCGCCGCCGAGCTCGGCATGAGCAAGAAGACCCTCTACGTGCATTTCCCGGGCAAGGACGCCCTGATCGAGGCCATCCTGCGCGAGTTCGTCGCCGAGGTCCGCGCCTCCGCCGAGGCGCTGTTCGCCGATGCCGGGCTCAGCTTCACCGTCAAGCTGCACCGCTTCAACGAAACCATGGTGCGGCGGCTCGCCCGGCTGGGCCCCCACGTGTTGCGCGATCTCCAGCGCGCCGCACCGCGCCTCTACCGCGTGATCGAGGAGCTCCGCCACCGCAACATCCCGCACATCTTCGGCCAGCTCATCCGCCAGGGCCAGGCCGCCGGCATGGTCCGGCCCGGCATCGAGCCCGGGTTCGCCGTCGAGTTCTGGCGCCCCGCCATCCAGAGCCTCATGCACCCCGACACCCTCGAGCGCCTGCAGCTCAATCCCGACCAGATGTTCGCCCGCGCCGTCGACCTCTTCTTCGGCGGCCTGCTCACCCCCGCCGGACGCAAAGACTATGAAAAGAACCTGCCCGCCTGACCGGCCCGCCTTTCGCGCCGCCGCCGCAGTCGGCCTCGCCGCCGCCGCGCTGCTCGCCGCCTCCTGCACCCGCCCAGCCGCCCCGGCCGGTCAACTCGTGCTCTCCGGCAACCTCGAAGTCACCGACGCCCAGCTCAGCTTCAAGTACCCGGGCCGCGTCGCCGAACGCCTCGTCTCCGAGGGCCAGCGCGTCACCGCCGGCCAGCTCGTCGCGCGCCTCGACGACGCCGAGCAGACCCAGGAAGTCGCCCTCCGCCGCGCCGAAGTCGCCGTCGCCCGCGCCATGCTCGCCGAACTCGAGGCCGGCTCCCGCGCGCAGGAAATCGCCGCCGCCGAGGCCGTCGTCCGCAGCGCCGAGGCCGAACGCAACCGCGTGCGCCTCGACTTCGCCCGCCAGCAGGAGTTGCTCGCGCAACAGGCCATCTCCGCCCGCGACTTCGAGGCCGTCCAGGCCCAGCTCCAGGTCGCCAACGCCCGCGCCACCGAGACCGCCGAACGCGCCAAACTGATCCGCGAGGGCCCGCGCCCCGAGACCCTCCTGCAGGCCCGCGCCCGCACCGAACAGGCCGCCGCCACCCTCGCCCTCGCCCAGACCCGGCTCGACCACACCCGCCTCCTCGCCCCCCTCCCCGGCATCGTCCTCTCCCACCATGTCGAACCCGGCGAGTTCGTCTCCGCCGGCACGCCCGTCGCCACCGTCGCCGACACCGCGCGCCTGTGGGTCCGCGCCTACCTCAACCAGACCGACCTCGGCCGCGTCCGCCTCGGCCAGCCGGTCGGCGTCCGCATCGACACGTATCCCGAAAAAACCTACGAGGGCACGATCAGTTTCATCGCTTCCGAGGCCGAGTTCACGCCCAAGACCGTCCAGACGCCCAAGGAACGCGTGAAGCTCGTCTTCCGCCTCAAGATCGACGTCGCCAATCCCGACGACGTGCTCAAGGCGGGCATGCCGGCCGACGTGGTGATCCCCTGAGCCGGCCCGCGGTCGCGATCCCATGGCCA
>CAZDGC010000004.1:8506-69198 GCA_964504885.1 uncultured Opitutus sp. | reverse complement strand
GTGAGGGTGAGAGGGAAGGTCGGGACCACGTGATGCGGCCGCCCACGACTGAAGTCTCCCTCTCTTCCCCTCTCCGTCTCTCCCCCCCTCCGTCTCCCCCCATGCCCGCCATTCGCGCCACCGGCCTGCGCCGCACCTTTGGCGACCTTGTCGCCGTGGACCGCCTCGACCTCGAGGTCGCCCCCGGGGAGATCTTCGCCCTGGTTGGTCCCGACGGCGCGGGCAAGTCCACCACGATGCGGATGCTCACGGGCATCCTGCCGCCCACCGCCGGCTCCGCCGAGGTCGCCGGCTGCGACGTCGCGCGCGACGCCGACCGCCTCAAGGAGCACCTCGGCTACATGAGCCAGCGCTTCGGCCTCTACCCGGATCTGTCCGTGCTGGAGAACATCCACTTCTACGCCGACCTCTACGGCGTCCCCGCCCGCGAGCGCGCCCCGCGCCTCGAACGGCTGCTCGGATTCTCGAACCTCACGCCGTTCCGGCACCGGCTCGCCGGCGACCTCTCCGGCGGCATGAAGCAGAAGCTCGGCCTCGCCTGCGCCCTGATCCACACCCCGCGCGTCCTGTTCCTCGACGAGCCGACCAACGGCGTCGACCCCGTTTCGCGCCGCGACTTCTGGCGCATCCTGTATCAGCTTGTTCGCGACGGAGTCACCCTCTTCGTCTCCACCGCCTACCTCGACGAGGCCGAACGCTGCAACCGTCTCGCCCTCCTGCACCGGGGCCGGCTGCTCGGCCTCGGCACGCCCGCCGAGGTCAAGCGACTCCTCCCCGGCGCCCTGCTGGAAGTGCGCACCTCCGCCCCGCGCCGCACCGCCGCCCTGCTGCGCGAGCGGCTCCGCGGCGCCACCGTCGGCCTCTTCGGCGACCGCGTGCACCTCGCCACCGCCGATCCCGCCGCCGCCGAACGCGAGGCCCGCGCCCTTGTCGCCACCGCCGGCTTCGAACTCCACTCGATCCGCCCCATCCCGCCCTCGCTGGAGGACGTGTTCGTCTCCGTCCTCGCCCACGAGGGCGCGCCGTCATGACCGCCGCCCTCATCGTCCTCGTGCTCCTCGTCGCCCTCGTCGCCAGCGACGGCGCTCCACCCGACGATTCCACCCCGCCGGTGTCGTGAGCCGGCGTCGAACTCCCACCGCCCCCATGCGCCCGCCCCCGCCCTCCGTTGCCCTTCACGCAGTTCGTGAAATTCCGCCCCGCCCTCCCGCGGTCCCCGGGCCCGGCCTTTGTCACGTAATGCGTGACGAACCGGCCCCCCCGTCCGGCGCCGGGCGCCGCATCTTGTCACGTATTACGTGACAACCACGCCCCTCCGCCCATGCGTGCCGAGCCCGCTCAATCCGCCGAGGTGGTCGTCGAAGTGCAGAACCTCGAGAAGCGCTTCGGGGCGTTTCGCGCGGTGGCGGGCGTGTCGTTCCAGGTCCGCCGCGGGGAGATCTTCGGCCTGCTCGGCCCCAACGGCGCGGGCAAGTCGACCACCATCCGCATGCTGTGCGGCCTCCTCCGACCGACGGCGGGGGCGGGCCGCGTGGCGGGCTTCGATCTGGCCCGCGAGCCGGAGCGGATCAAGACCCGCATCGGTTACATGAGCCAGAGGTTCTCGCTCTACGACGAGCTCACGGTGGAGGAGAACATCGACTTCTACAGCGGCATCTACCGCCTGCCGCGCGATCGGAAGGCGGAGCGCAAGGAGTGGGTGATTGCGATGGCCGGGCTGCGGGAGCACCGCCGCGCCCGCACCGCGACGCTTTCCGGAGGGTGGAAACAGCGGCTCGCGCTCGGCTGCGCCGTCCTCCACGAGCCGCCGATCCTGTTTCTCGACGAGCCGACCTCGGGCGTGGATCCCAACAGCCGGCGCCGCTTCTGGGACTTGATCTATGAGCTCTCGGCGCAGGGTGTGACCGTGTTCGTGACCACGCACTACCTGGAGGAGTCGGAGTACTGCGATCGGATCGGGATCGTCTACCGCGGCGAACTGATCGCCCTGGGCACTCCGCGCGCCTTGAAGACGGAGCACATGCGGGAGGCGGTGCTGGAGCTCGACTGCGACCGTCCGAGCGAGGCGATGGCGGTGCTGGAGCAACTGCCCGCGGTGCAGGAGATGGCACTGTTCGGCCGGGGCCTGCACGTGGTGGCGCGCGACGAGGCCTCCGCCCTGCGCACGATTCCCGCCGCACTGTCCGCCGCGGGCCTTGGACTGCAGCGCCTCGAAAGGATCACGCCGACGCTCGAGGATGTGTTCGTCTCCCTGATCGAGGCACGCGACCGCGCCGCCGGGGCGCAGGCGGAGGTGGCGCGATGAACCTCCGCCGCCTCCGGGCCATCGCGCGCAAGGAGTCGCTCCACATCCGGCGCGACCCGCGCAGCCTCGTGCTCGCGATCGGCATTCCGATGCTGATGCTGCTGATGTTCGGCTACGCGCTCACGCTCGACGTCGACCGCGTGCCATTCGTGGCCTGGGACCAGAGCGGCACGCCGGAGAGCCGCGAGTTCCTGGCGCGGTTCAGCGCCACCCGCTACTTCGCGTTCCAGGGCGCGGTGACGCGCTACCCGCAGATCGAACGCGCCCTCGACACGCGCGCGGCGGCGCTGGCCCTGGTGATTCCGCCCGACTTTGCCCCGCGACTGGCCACCGGCCGGCCGGCGGCGGTGCAGGCGATCGTCGACGGCGCCGACTCCAACACCGCCGGGTTGATCCTGGGCTACACCGCGGCGATCACGGCCGGCTTCAACCAACAACTCGCGCTCGAACAGGTGCGGCGCGCCACCGGGGCGACGCCCGCGCCGGCGCTCGATCTGCGCACCCGGGTATGGTTCAACCCCGACCTCGAGAGCCGGAACTTCATCGTGCCCGGCATCATGGCGGTGATCATGGGGCTGATCGCGGCGCTGCTCACCTCGCTCACGATCGCGCGCGAATGGGAGCGCGGCACGATGGAGCAGCTCCTCGCGACGCCGGTGACCCCCGCCGAACTCCTCCTGGGCAAGCTCGTGCCGTACACGGTCATCGGCCTCGCCAACATGATCATCGCGGTGCTGATGACGGTCTTCCTCTTCGACGTGCCGCTGCGCGGCAGCGTGACCCTGCTCTTCGGCGTCGGGCTCCTGTTCGTGATCGGGACGCTCGGCCAGGGCATCCTGATCAGCGCCCTGGCGCGCCAGCAGCTCCTCGCCAGCCAGCTCGCGATGGTGTCGACCTTCCTGCCGGCGTTCCTGCTTTCCGGCTTCGCCTTCGCCATCGCCAACATGCCGCTGCCCATCCGCGGCCTCACCCACCTCGTGCCGGCGCGCTACTTCGTGTCGCTCGTCAAGGGCATCTACCTGCGCGGCGTCGGCCTGGAGACCCTCTGGCGCGACGCGCTCTTCCTCGGGCTCTTCGCGCTGGTCGTCCTGACGCTCGCGATCCGCCGCACCCGCCAACGGCTGCACTGACCATGGGCGAACGCATCCTCACCCTCCTCCGCAAGGAGTTCCGCTCCGTCCTGCGCGACCCGCGCATGCGGATGGTCATCATCGGCATCCCGATCATCCAGACCTTGATTTTCGGATACGCGGTCACGCTGGATGTGCGCCACGTGCGGCTGGCGGTCGTCGACCACGACCGGACGCCGGCCAGCCGGGAGCTGGTGGCGCGCTTCACCGGCTCGGCGTATTTCGACGCCATCGCCCACACCGCGGACGACAAGGAGGCGCGCGGGCTGGTCGACGCGGCCGACGCCGCGGCCATCCTCCGGATCAACGCCGGGTACGAGGAAAACCTGCGCCGCGGCACGACCACGCCGGTGCAGCTCATCGTCGATGGCTCCGACTCCAACACCGCGAGTTTCGTGGTGAACTACGGCGCGCAGATCGCCGCCGCCGCCAATGCCGCGGTGGTGCTCGAGCAGGCGCGGGTGCGGACGGGGCGGACGCCCGCCGCCGGCGCCGTCGACCTGCAGCCGCGCGCCTGGTTCAACGCCGACCTCGAGAGTCGCAATTATTTCGTGCCGGGAATCATCGCGATGCTGGTGATGCTGATCGGGCTGATGCTCACCAGCATGGCGATCGTGCGCGAGAAGGAGGCTGGCACGATCGAGCAGATCATGGTCACGCCGATCCGCCCGGTGGAGTTCATCCTCGGCAAATGCGCCCCCTTCATTGCCATCGGTTTCCTCAACACCGCGCTGGTCGCCGCGGTCGGGCTGTTCTGGTTTGCGATTCCGCTGCGCGGCAGCTTCGCCCTGCTGCTGCTCGGCACCGCGCTCTTCCTCCTCAGCACGCTGGGCATCGGGCTGTTCATCTCGACCGTCAGCGAGACGCAGCAGCAGGCGATGATGACGACCTTCTTCTTCTTTTTCCCGGCGATGCTGTTCTCCGGCTTCATCTTTCCGATTCCCAACATGCCGGAGTTCTTTCAGTGGCTCAGCCTGCTCGATCCGCTGCGCTACATCCTCGTCATCATCCGCGGCGTCTTCCTCAAGGGCGTCGGCCTCGATGTCCTCTGGCCGGAGTTCGCCGCCCTGCTCGCGATGGGAGTCGCGGTCATGGCCTTCGCCGTGAGCCGGTTTCACAAGACGCTTTGAGGAGGGAAAAGGACCAAGGGACGAAAGGACCGGGCAAACAACCCTATCGACTGCCATGAAAACTCCGCTCCATTTTCGACTCCTGCCGCCGCTGGGTGCGGCTCTCTGCCTGGTTTCGCTCGCCCCGGCGCAGCCGCTGGCGGCGCCCGCGTCGCCGGCGCTGTCGCTCGACGACTGCGTCCGCCTCGCCGCGGAGCAGCATCCCGCGCATGCCGCGGCGCGGGCGGGGATCTCCGCCGCGACCGAGGCCGTGGGAGAGGCCCGGGCACCGTTGTATCCGCAAGTTGATGTCGGCGCCGGCTACCATCGCTGGCAGCGCCGCGCCTACCTGCCGGCGGGGCTGAGCCTGCCGGGTCGGGCGATCCCGGAAATCATCGGACCGTTGCATGATTGGAACGGCGGCGTGACCTCGCGGCTGTTGCTCTACGACTCGGGGGAGCGTCGCGCCGCCGTCGAGGCCGCCCAGGCCCGCCGCGCCGGCGCCGAGGCCGAGGCCGGTGCGGTCGGGGCCGACGTGCGGTGGAGCGTCCAGGCCGCCTTCTACGCGCTGGCGGCGGCGCAGGACGGGCACGGCGTGGCGGTGCGCAACCTGGAGCGCGCCGGAACCCACCTGCGGCTGGCGCAGGCGCGCCTGGCCGCCGGGGCGGTGCCGCGCGCCGACGTGCTGCGACTCGAGGCCGAGGTTGCGGGCGCCCAACTCCAGCTTGTCGGCGCCAACACCCGGGTGCGGGTCGCGACCGGCCGCCTCAACACCGCCATGGGCCGGTCGCCCGAGACGCCGCTCGCGATCCGACCGCCGGAGGAGCCGCCCCCGCCGCCAGCTTCCGGCGACACGACGGTGCTCCTGCAGCGCGCGCTCGCCCGCCGGCCCGAACTTGCCGCCGGGGAAAAACGCGCCGCGGCCTCGCGCGCCGCCGTGACCGCCGCCCGCGCTTCCCGCGCCCCGAAGGTCCGCGCCGACGGCGCGTTTGGCTGGCGCGACACCGTGCTGCTGCCCGACACCCGCGAGTGGCAGGCGGGACTGTCGGTGGAGCTGCCGATCTTCGATGCCGGGAGCCGGGCGCGCCGGCTCGCCCGCAGCCGGGCCGAGCTCGCCCGCGAGGAGGCGGCGCTGGAAAGCCGTCGCCTGCAGATCCGCGACGAGGTGTGGGCCGGCGCGGCGGAAGTTGCGCGCGCCTGGGCGGCCATTGCCGCGCATGAGACCAGCCGGCGTGCCAACGAGGAAAGCCTGCGCCTCGTGCGGGAGCGTTACGAACGCGGCGCGGCGCTGATCACCGAGCTGCTCGACACGCAGACCGCGCTGGCCCGCGCCGAAGCCGCGCTGGCCGAGGCGAAGTGGGGCTACCTCGCCGCCCGCGCCGCGTTGGAGCGCGCGGTGGGGGCGGAACAGGGTTGAGGGCGCGGCGCCGCGCGACCTGCGGCCCGGCTCGCCCCTCGGGGCCCGGCCGATCACCGCCGGGAAACACCGGCGTCGTTCACCCCGCTTCCCTCCCGCCTGTCACCAAGCGGGCTGCGGAAGGGATCGCCCCGGGATCTCCGCGCGCCTCACGGCACCTCGTAGATCTCCACCAACGCCACTCCGGTGATGCTGCCCGCGCCGCTGACCTGCGCGGTGTAGCTGCCGGCCGCAAGGGTCGCCACCAGCGCGGCATCCCGCGAGTTGGCGGGCAGGGCAAACGCCCCGACGGCCTGAAAGGCCGCCGCCAGCGCCGCCGCGCCGCTGGCGGGCGCGCCCCAGTCGTCGTTTTCCTGGATCCGCACCGACTGCCCTCCGGACTGCGCCTGAAACAGCTCCAGCCGGGGATTCGCCAGCACGCCCGTCACGCCGAAGCCGCTCAAGGCCGGCCCCACGGCGCGCACCAGCACGCGCTGAGTGCCGGCCCCGCTGATGGTGAAGCCGGCGATCAGGGTGTCGGCGCCCGTCCCGCTGACCGTGCGGGCGGACACGTTGATCAGCCGCCGGGTGCCGGCCGTGAAGGCGGCCTCCGGAGTGGCGTCGTAAATTTCCGCCAGCACCACCCCCGTGGCCCCGCCCACGCCCGACACCTGCGCCGAATACGCGCCGGCGCCCAGCGCACTCTGGGAGATCGCGGCGTCGAGGCTGTTGGGGGCGAGCGGAAAGGCGCCGACGCTGGCGAAGATCGCAGCATCGGACGCCAGCCAGTTGTCATTCTCCTGCACGCGCACCGACTGCCCGCCCGCCTGGGCCTGAAACAGCTCGAGTCGCGGATCGGCCAGTGCGCCCGCCACGCCAAAGGTCCCGAGGGCCGGACCCACTGCGCGCACGAGAAGGGGTTTCGTGCCCGCGGTGCCGGCGCCGCCGACCACAAAGCCGACGATCAGCGTCTCCGCCGCCGTGCCGGCCCGGGTGCGAATCGAGAGGTTGGCGATGCGGCCGACTCCCGTGCCCGGGACGGACGGTTCGGTCACCGTCAGGCGCACCGGCGAGGTGGTGAGACTGCGGCCGGAGGCGGTCACGACGACGTCGTAGGCTCCCGCGGCGGCGGCGGTCGCGGCCGCCACCGTGAGCGTCGCCCCGGTGGCGCCGGCAATCGGCACGCCGTCCTTGCGCCATTGATACGCGAGGGCGCCGGGGGCCGCCGCCTCCACTGCCAAGGTCGCGCCGCCGCCGGCCGCCACGGTCGCGGCCCGCGGCGGGGTCGTGATGAACAGATCATCGCCCACGACGGCGAAGCTCGCGGTGCCGCCGGCGGCGAGCGCGCGCGCCCGCGGCAGCCCGACCGGGGCGGTCGCCCGGCCGGAGGTGTTGCTGCCCCAGCCGACGACGGTGCCGTCGGACCGCAATGCGAGCGAATGCGTGCTGCCGGCGGCGATGGCGACGACGTTGTCGAGCCCGGCCGGCACGTTGCACTGCCCGCTGCCGTTGCTGCCCCAGGCCACGACGGTGCCATCCGCGCGCAGCGCCAGGGCATGCCCGCCGGTGGTGGCGAGGGCGGTGATGCCCGCCAGACCGGTCGGAAACGCGACCCCGGAAAAGTTGGCGCCCCAGCGGATCACCGTGCCGTCGCGCCGGCGGGCGATCGAAGTGCGATCGCCGGCGACGATCTCGACGACGTCGGCCAGGCCCGCCGGCACGTTGGTCTGGCCGTTGGAATTGCCGCCCCAGGCGACGACCGTGCCATCGGCCTGGAGCGCGAGCGCATGGGTGGCGCCCAGCGCGAGCTGCCGCACGCCGGCAAGCCCGGCCGGCACCTCGAGGTGGCCGGTGGTGCTGAGCCCCCAGACGTGCACCGCGCCGCCGCGGGTGACGAGCCCGCTGACGTTGCCGGCGGCCGCAACGCCCTCGACGATGTCGGTGAGGGCCGGGAGCGTGGTCTGCCCGAGCTGGCTGTCGCCCCAGGCGATCACGGTTCCGTTCGGGCGGAGGGCCAGGGCGTGGGAGGTGCCGACGGCGATCGCCTTCACGCCAGCGGTGCCGAAGGGGACGTTGGTGACCGCGGTCGGCGTGGAGCGGAAATCCTGACCGCCGCCCCAGGCGGCGACGAGATCGGAAGGAGCGGACGGCAGGGTGAGTTCGACGTCGATCCAGGCGTCGTCGCCGGCGCCGCCGCGTTCGACCGGGCGGAGGCGGACGCCGTAGTCGGAGTCGTCGAGGGTCGCGCCGACGGCGAGGGCGGAGTCGTTGGGCGAGTTGCCGGGGGTGGTGCAGTCGAGGAGCTGGGTTTCCTGCAACCCGTCGTGGGCCCAGAGCACGTTGGCGCCGTTGAGGAGGCCGGCGTTGTCGGCCAGGGCCTGGCGCAGGCCGATCCAGTACCAGCGCACGCCGTCGCGGAAGACGCGCAGGGCGAGGGTGCGGTCGCGCGGGGCGGAGCGGCTGTCGTGTCGATAAACCCGATACACGCCGGAGGTGGTGACGGTGCGCACGGCGGCATCGGGCAGCCAGCCGACCTGGTTTTTGGCGCGGTGGTTGAAGTGGGCGCGGCCGTCGCGGGCGGGGTTGTTGCCCATGACGTCGAAGGGATCGCCGTACTCGCGGCTGGTGCCGGTGCGGGAGACGGGGTTGCCGTCGGTGACGGTCCAGAGGCTGGCGTGCTTGAGGCCGAAGTTGTGGCCGAGCTCATGCGCCATGGTGCCGAAGGTGAAGGCGGCGTTGATCCAACTGTTGGTGCCGCCGACGGAGGCGAGGCCGGCCCAGGTGAATTGCGAACCCGGGACGGCGGCGGTGCCGAGGCTGCGGAAGGCGACCATGATGAGATTGAAGTCAGCAAGCCGGTAATCGGCGGCGGCGGCGTTGCGGGCGGCGGTGTGGAGGCCGCCGGAGTTGTTGGCGGTGGCGTAGGAGGCGCCCGTGGCGGGCAGACGGTAGACCTGATCGGTGATGGTCGCGGTGAGCGAAGCCTGGCCGAAGCTGCAGTCTTCGAAGAACTCGCGGATGCTGCCGTTGAGACGGGTGGCGAGGGTGTCGGCGCCGACGGGTTCGCCGGGGAAATCGGAGAAGTCGACGCGGATGACGAGGAGGCGCTTGGTGCCCAGGGTGCGGGGGGTGGCCGGCTCGGCGGCGCGGGGCGGGGCGAGTCCGGCCGCGGCGCCGCCCACCGGGGCGACGCCGGGGGCGGCGGCGGCGGCATCGGCGAGCAGGCGCGCTTCGAATTCGGCGAGGACGTCGTCGTGGGCGCAGCAGCCCCAGACGCGCCCTTCGGCTTCGACGTAGTCGAGGGTGGCCAGGTTGACGCCGAAGCCGGCCGGGAGGGAGGTGGCGGGGCGGGCCGACACGGGGCAGGCGGGGGCCGATCCGTCGCGCGGGGGGATTTCGCCGGGGTCGAGGACGCGCAGCGGGCTCTCGTGCACCGCGAAGTCGCCGTCGAGCGCGAGGCCGTGGAGCGAGGCGCCCTCGAGGGTCGGCTGGCCGGCACGACGGCCGTACACATGCGCCTGATACGTCGCGCCGCCGAGGACGACGACCTGCCGGACGGACGGAACGCCGGCGGAGGCGGGGCCGGGTGCGGGCAGGGCGGCGTGCCAGGCGAGCTCGCCGGTGCCGGCAACGCGGCGTTCGAGCTCGGCCTGCACGGCGGCGGGCAGGGCGCGGCGCACGGGAGCGGGCGGCGTGAGCGCGAAGGCGCGGGCGGGCTCCTGGGCGATGAGCCGACGGAAGGCGGCGCGGCGTTCGCGGGCGAGGGAGACACCCTCGCGCTCGAGGGCGGGGCGGTCGTCCGGGGCGGCGGCGAGGAAGCGCGCCGTCCAGTCGCGAAAGCGAGCGAGGGGTTCCGGCTGCGGGCCGTCCCATTCCTGGCCGTAGGCGAGGCGGGCGAGGAGATCGCGGCGCGCGGCGGCGGGGTCGGGGTCGGGCGTGGCGAAGGACGCGCCGCCGCTGGCGACGCTGCCATGGGGAGTCTGGGTGCGGACGACTGCCGTCGGCGGCGCGGCGGCCGGGGCGGGGACGGGCGTTGTTTCCGCGTCTGGGCGGGGCAGCCGCCAGACGAGCAGGCACGTGGCGGCAAGCAGGAGGGCGACCCGCAGCGGGAGGGAGGACATGAGAGGGTGAGACCAGCTACCCGGCGTGCGCGGGGTCGCCGCGGCGGGCGGCGAGGCGGTCGAGGGCGGCGCCGGTGAGTTCGACGGTCTGCGTCGGGAAGGCGAACGACAGGCCACGGGCGGCCACTTCCCGCATGATGGCGAGGTTGATTTCCTGTTTCACCACGGCGGCCTTGCGGAAATCGGGATCGACCACCTCGTAAACCAGCCAGATGTCGAGCGAGGAGGAGCTGAAGTCGCGGAAGAAGACAATGACGCTCTCGGGATCGACCGCCGGGTGGGCGCGGATCAGGCCACGAATCGCCTCGACCATCTCCGCCATCTGCTCCGGCTTGCTGGAATAGGTCAGTCCGATCACCTGGTCAAACCGGCGCCGCGTGAAGCGCGAGAGATTGGTGATGGTGTCGGACGCAACGGTCTTGTTCGGAATCACCATCAGCGACTTGTCGAGCAGGCGGATGCGGGTGGAGCGAAGCCCGATGTCCTCGATCGCGCCGATGTTGGTGCCGATGCGCACGACCTCGCCGATCTTGTAGGGCTGGTCGATGGCGACCACGACCGCGCCGAAGATGTTGGCAAGGGTGTCCTGGGCGGCGAGGGCGAAGGCGAGGCCGCCGATGCCGAGACCGGCAAGCACGGCCTTGACGTCGAACCCGAGGCTCTGGGCCGTCAGCAGCACGGCGACGATGGCGAAGACGGTGAAGAGGGTCTTGCGAATCCACGGCATGAAAGCCGCGATGCCGAGGTTGCGCGCCCGCGCGATTTCGTCGCCGTGTTGCAGCAGGGCGGCCAGGCTGCGCCAGAGCGTCCAGAAGATCACCAGTGAAAAGGCGACCCGGGAGCCGGCGCCGAGGTAGAAGTCAGCCTCGGGCGACAGCTTGAGCACGCGCAGCGAGGAGAAGATGCCGACGACGACAAAGAAGGCGGCCGCGGGCCCCTCGAGCGCAGGGATGAGCTTGTCGTCGAGGGTGGTATCGGTCCGGGAGACGAGGCGGCGCAGCACCGGGAAACACAGCCGCGTGACGATCTGCCGGGCGAGCAGCGCGACGATGAAGAGCAGGGCGCTGATGGCGTAGTGGGTCCAGGTGTTGCCGCTGGAGCGGATGTCGAAGAGGGAAAGGACGGAGTCGACGAGGTGCTCGAGGAAGTCCGGGGCGCCGAGGTCGGACTTGAGGTACGTGGCGGCCGCGGCGGCCTGGGCGGTGGCGTCGGCACCGCTGGTCGCGCCCGTGGAGCCGCCTTCGCCGCCGGCCGCGCCCTCGGCCGCGGATAAAACGGAGATCGGAAGCAACAGGAGGGCGGAGGCGAGGAGGGCGGCAAGGAACGACTTCATGGCGGCGTGCACTCAAGAACGGCCCGGGGGAGAGTCAAAAAATCTTTCCCGGCGGCAAGGGCGCGGGCTGCGACGGAGCGTAGCCCTCCAGAGGGGGAAGAACGATCGGTGAACACTCGCCCTTCGCCTGACCACCCCGGAGCAAGCTCCGGGGCCTCACGGCCAAGCGACCGCTTCGCGGACCGGGCTCGTGGAATCGCAGCCGAGTACGAAGCAAGCTTCGGGGAATGGACCCGGCTGCGATTCAATCAAAGGGCGGCACTTCGGCGGCGGCGGGAGGAACGAACCGGGCGCAACTCTCCGGTTGCGCGGCGGCCGGAAAATTTCCCACTCTCGCCGGTCATGCCGCCGCTCTTTGCCACGCTCGATGTCCTGCCCTGGTGGGCGTGGCTCGGCTTTTTCGTCTTCATCGCCGCGATGCTCGCGCTCGATCTCGGGGTGTTCCGGCGGGAGTCGCATGTGGTGACGGTGAAGGAGGCGCTCGCGTGGTGCGCGGTGTGGGTGTCGCTGGCGCTGGGCTTCAACGCCCTGATCTGGCACTGGCGCGGCCCCGAGCTCGGCCAGCAGTTCCTGGCCTCGTACCTGATCGAGCTGTGCCTGAGCATGGACAACGTCTTCGTGTTCATCCTCATCTTCGGCTACTTCAAGGTGGCGCCGCAGTGGCAGCACCGGGTGCTGTTCTGGGGCATCCTGGGCGCGGCGGTGATGCGCGGTGTTCATTTTGGTCGGCGTGAGCGTGATCCAGCGCTTCCATTGGGTGCTCTACGTCTTCGGAGCCTTTCTGGTCTACACCGGCATCAAGATGGCGCTGCCGGGCGACGAGGAGGAGATCCACCCCGACCAGAATCCGGTGGTGAAGCTCTTCCGCCGCCTGTATCCGGTGGCGCCGCACGGCGACCACGGCCACTTCTTCACGCGCCACGAGGGGCGCACGATGGCGACCCCGCTTTTCATCGTGCTGCTGGTGGTGGAGACGACCGACGTGGTGTTCGCGCTCGACTCGATTCCGGCGGTGCTGGCGATCACGAAGGACGGCTTCGTGGCGCTGACCTCGAACATCTTCGCCATCCTCGGGCTGCGCTCGCTGTATTTCGCGCTCAGCGGCATCATGCAGCTCTTCCGCTTTCTCAAGGTCGGGCTCTCGATCATTCTCGTGTTCATCGGCGTGAAGATGCTGATCGAGCCGTGGGCGCAGGTGACGACGACGGTTTCGCTGCTGGTGATCGCCAGCGTGCTGACGACCTCGGTGCTGGCCTCGGTGCTGATCAAGGCGCCGGGCGGAGGGCCGCCAGCCAAGGTGTAGCCGCGCTTGAGTGCAGCGAAAGCGTGGCCGGCGTTCCACCACGTGGTCGCTCCGCTTCCGCCTTCGCCGGGCCTGCGGCGGACTGATCGCCCACGCGGCTACGATTCCGGAGCGAAACGAAAACGCCGGGGGCGCGCGAAAGGCGCCACCCGGCGGTTGCGAGGCGGAGGGGTCGGGAAACCTGCTCAGCTCACCGCGATCTTGCGCGGCTTGATCGCCTCGTGCTTCGGCAGCGAGACGCGGAGCAGTCCGTCGCGGAGCTCGGCCACGATCTTGTCGGTGTCGATCGCGTTCTCATGCGCGAGGATGAGCTCGAAGGGCGCGTCGACCGTCTCGCGATGCAGGGCGGTCCAGCCCTCCGGCTGCTTCCAGGAGCGGCGGCCCACGATGCGGACCTCGGTCTCCTCGACCGTGATTTCGAGATCCGACTTGGCGACGCCGGGGAGCTGCACGGTGACGCCAAAGGCGTCAGTGGTTTCCGTGATCTCGTAGGCCGGCTTCACGGAGTGAACGAGGTCGGCCGAGCGGCTCTCGGTCGCCGTGGCGAGCGGGCGGGAGAGGGAGGGGATGAGGGTGTTGTACAGAGACATGGCTTGGGAATGGGTTTAACGTTGCGGTTGAGGGTGGTGCCGGGCGGCCGTTACCGGACCGTGACGGCGATCTTCTTTGGCTGGGCGGATTCGCGCTTGGGCAGCGTGACCGTGAGGATGCCGTGCTCGTAGGCGGCGCTCACCTTGTCGGCCTGCACGTCGTCGTTGACGCTGACGGAGCGACTGAACGAGTAGGACTCCTCGGAGTTGGCTTCGCCCTCGGTGGCGCCGGCGGTGGCAGGCACCTTCTTGGTGGCCGTGATGGTGAGATAGCCGTCGGTCATCTCGACGTTGATGTCCTCGCGGCTGAGGCCGGGGAGTTCGGCGCGGACGTAGGTGTTGGCCTTGTCCTCGAAGAGATCGACCGCGAAGCGGGCGGGCGAGCTGGAGGAATAGCCGCCGAGCGCCGTCTCGAACAGCCGGTCGATTTCGGACTCCAGCCCGGTCCAGGGCGAACGAGGGAAGGAGCCAAAGGACGGCGCGAGGGAGCGGAAGGAAGGATAGGTGTAACGAACGAGTCTCATGGGTGGGTTCTCCTGTTGATGGTTGGAAGGAATGACCCACTTCTTGCAGGCGGCGGACCAGTCCGGCGGCGCACATCAAGTCACGATTTTTCCGATACTTGCCGCCGGCGCCCAGCGCGCCGGTGGGCAAAACTTTCCCGTGACCGCGCGTCACAGGTGGGAAATTTCGTCGCGCACCACAGAATTCCTGCGTCCTGCGCAACCGTGCTCCATCGGCAGGAGAAAATCACAACGCAGCACGGGGGCCGCATCCAAAGGACCCGACTGGCTGACATCGTTCCTCGTTCTCGTAATCGTTCCTCGTTCTCGCCGAGAGAACGAGAAAGAGAAAGAGGAACGAGAACGATTGGCGGCGAACGAGCATCGTCGCGAGGTTGCACGAAGTGAATCGATTGCATCACACTACCCATGAACACCACCACGCCCGATACCGAAACCCTCCACGAAGCCGGCCGGGGATTGCGGTGGTTCCGAATGCTGCCAGTAATTCCAGTCATGTCTGCGCCCCCGCCCGGCACCATCGAAGTCCGCGCCCTGACCGCCGCGGACCTCCCGGCCGCCCTGGAGCTCTGGTCGGCCACCGCGGGCGTGGAGGTGGCCGAGGGCGATCGTCCCGAGGAGCTCGCGCGGTTCCTCGCGCGCAATCCCGGCTTCAGCACGGTGGCGGAGGAGCATGGCGCCCTGGTGGGAGCGGTGCTGTGCGGCCACGACGGCCGGCGGGGTTACGTCTACCACCTCGCGATTCGCGCCGACCGCCGTGGCCACGGTCTCGGGCGCCGGCTCATGCGGCGTTCGCTGGGCCAACTGCAGGCCGCGGGCCTGGCGCGGGCGCTGCTGCTCGTGGAGGCGGGCAACCAGGGCGGCCGCGAGTTCTGGTTGCGCGAAGGCTGGGAGGAGCTGACCGGCGCCCGGCCCATGGGGTTCGACCTATGAGCGCGCCGGCCCCCACCGACGTCCTCGCGCCCGGCGACGTCGCCGCGGGGCTGGGGATTTCGCTGACGGCTGCCAAGAGCCGGGTGCAGCGGGCCCGGCACTTGCTGCGCGGCATGCTGGATCGATGCTGCCGGTTCGAATTCGACCGGCGGGGCCGCGTGGTGTCGGCCACCCCGCGGAAAGCGGAAGCCGGTTGCCGCTCCTGTTGAGGCCGGCGGGTGCGCCCGATAACCCAGCCGCCGCTTGCGGCGTGGGCGGAAACGCCCCTTTCTCGGCGTTTCTGATGCAGACCTTTGATTTCGAAACCGTCCCCGAACGCCACGGCACGGACTCGCAGAAGTGGCAGAAATATGCCGGCCGCGACGTGCTGCCGCTCTGGGTGGCCGACATGGATTTCAAGTCCGCCCCCCCGATCCTCGACGCGCTGCACCGGCGCGTGGAGCACGGGATCTTCGGCTACGCGCGGCCGGTGGCGTCGACGACCGAGGCGGTGGTGGCGGCCATGCAGCGAAACTACGGCTGGGTGATCGACCCCTCGTGGATCGTCTGGCTGCCGGGGCTCGTGGTCGGCCTCAACGTGACCTCCCAGGCCTTCGCGGCCGCCGGCGACGAGGTGTTGTCGCTCACGCCGGTGTATCCGCCGTTCATGTCGGCGCCGAAGCACAGCGGCCGCGTGCCGGTGGGCGTGCCGTTTGTGCTCCACGACGGCGCGTGGACGATCGATTGGGAGGCGCTGGAACGCGCGGTTACCCCGCGCACGAAGCTGTTTTTCCTCTGCAACCCGCACAACCCGCTCGCCCGCGTGTGGCGCCGCGCGGAGCTGGAACGGCTGGCGGAATTCTGCCTGCGACACCGGCTGATCCTCTGCTCGGATGAGATCCACTGCGACCTCATCCTCGATCCCGCGCTGCCGCACGTACCCTCGGCGGCGCTCTCACCCGAAATCGCCGCGCGCACCGTCACGCTGATGGCGCCGAGCAAGACCTACAACGTCCCCGGCCTGGGCACGTCGATCGCGATCATCCCCGATGCGATGCTGCGCGCGCGATTCCTGCAGGCGACGGCCGGCATTGTGGCGGAGGTCACGTGTCTCGGTTTCACGGCCTGTGAAGCCGCCTACCGCGACGGCGAACCGTGGCGGCAGGCGCTGCTCGCGACCCTGCGCGGTCACCGCGATTTCCTGCGGGAGGCGATCGCGCGCGAGCTGCCCGGCGTGCGGGTCGAGGCGCCGGTGGAGGCGACGTACCTCCTGTGGATGAACGTCGCCGCGCTCGGCCTGGCCAACCCGGTGGGGCACTTCGAACGGCACGGCGTGGGCCTGAGCGACGGCGCGGCCTTCGGCGCCGCGAAAGGCACTTACCTGCGGCTCAACTTCGGCTGCCCGCGGGCGACGCTGGAGGAAGCCCTGCGCCGGATGACGGCCGCGGTGGCGGCGGCGGGGCGGAGCGGATGATCCAACCCTTCAGCGCCTCCCGCCGGCGGGGCGGAAAAAGGCGCCCTCCACTGATTGGACAACTTCTTAAGCGGCGCGGGGATCGAGTGACGCCCACTGCGGCCGGCGGGACGGCCGCCGCCCCAGCCATGCGCCGTCCCGTCAACCCCGGACCACGCGGGTTAGCCAGGCCGCCAGCACGGTGAGGCTGACCAATACCAGGGTGAACCACCCGAAGGGCGGCGGATTCCGCTCCGGCACATCGTTGGGTTCACTGGACATGGTCTGGGTGCACTCGCTCCAGCAGTATATACACTCGAAACAGCGAATTCTTACGCGCCGACCGCACTTTTTCGGCGGCGGTTGGATTTGCGTCGCCGCAGGCCGGAAAACACCCTCGCCCCGTGCGCCTCGGGCCCTACGAGCTCCCGTCCAATCTCTTCCTCTCCCCGCTGGCCGGTTACACCAACCTGCCCATGCGGCTGACCGTGCGCGAGCTCGGCGGACTCGCCTGGGCCACCACCGACCTCGTCAACGCCCGCTCGCTGCTCGAGCGCTCCGCCGCCGCCCTCCGCCTCGTCGCCTCTTCGCCGCAGGACAAGCCGTTTGCCATCCAGCTTTTCGGCAGCGTGCCGGAAGAGATGCGCGACGCCGCCGTACTCTGCCAGGAACTCGGCGCCGAATCGGTCGACATCAACATGGGCTGCCCCGTAAAAAAGGTCACCAAGATCGGCGGCGGCTCCGCCATGATGACCGAGCTCGCCCGCACCGCCGCCCTCGTCCGCGGCATGATCGCCGCCGTGAGAATCCCCGTGACGGCCAAGATGCGCCTCGGCTGGGACGACGACAACCTGACCGCGCCCGACCTCGCCCGCGTGCTGGAGGAAGCGGGCGTGGCGGCCGTCTTCGTGCACGGGCGCACGCGCGCCCAAGGCTTTTCCGGCCGGGTAAACCTCGCCGGCATCCGCGCCGTGGTCGAGGCGGTGCGACGCATCCCAGTGATCGGCAACGGCGACGTGACTACGCCCGAGGCAGCGCGCCACATGCTCGAGGAGACCGGTTGCGCCGGCGTGAGCGTCGGGCGCGGGGCGTTTTACGATCCGTGGATCTTCCGGCGGACGGCGCACCTGCTGAGCACCGGCGAGCTCCTGCCGGAGCCGGACTTCGCGGAGCGTGTGCGGGTGATGCGGCGGCATTTCGACCGTTACGTGGAGTTCTACGGCGAGGAGAACGGTGCGCGGCAGTTCCGCCGCGTCGCCCCGTGGTACGCGAAACGCTTCGGGCCGGCGAAACCCTTCAAACGCTCCGTCCTCACGATCCGCTCGCGCGCCGACTTCGAGGCCGCGCTGGCGGATTACCTGCGCTGGCGCGCCCAGTTCTGCGACGACCGCGGCGAGCTCCTGCCCAGGTACGCCCCCGCCCCCATGGTCGCCTCGTTCCTGCGCGATCCCGCCGACGCCGGCCCCGGCGAACGCGACGCCATCCCCGTGCCGAAGGGCCCGGTGGAGTTGTGGTAACGGCGGCGGGCGGGACCGGGAGGTCGGAGTCAGGACCTGCGAGCGGCTCGACCCCGTCCTCTTTCTCGTTCCTCTTTCTCTTTCTCTTTTCTCCGGCCTCGGCCATGCACGAGAAAGATTACGAGCAAGAGGAACGAGAACGATCCGCCCGGCCCACCCATGCAACAGGTCAATCACTTCTGGGAACTGATCCTCGGCACCGTGATCGCCCTGCTGCCGCTGGTGAACCCGCTGGCGTCGGCGCCGACGTTTCTCGCCATCACCGAGGGCGATTCGCGGGAACGCCGGCTGGAGCAGTTGCGGATGGCCTGCCTCTACATGGTGGCGGTCCTGGTGAGCTTCCTGGTGGGCGGAACCTTCATCATGAATTTCTTCGGCATCTCGATCCCCGGCCTGCGCATCGCCGGCGGGCTGCTCGTCGCCGGCATCGGCTCCTCGATGCTGATGGGCCCCGGCGCCGGACGGGCGCGGGACGATCCCGCCGAGGCCGAGGCGCGCGCCAAGCGCGACGTCTCGTTTTCGCCGCTGGCGATGCCGATGCTCAGCGGTCCGGGATCGATCGCCGTTACGATCGGCTTCACCTCCCTGGCGACCCACTGGACCGACTACGTCGCGATCATCCTCGGCATCCTCGTGGTCGCACTCATCTCCTATGCCACCCTGCGGCTGTCCGAGCGCGTCGTGCTCCTCATCGGCGTGAATGGCATGAACGCCCTCTCCAAGGTGATGGGATTCCTGATCCTGTGCATCGGGATCCAGTTCGTCGTGAACGGCGTGCTCGGCATCATCACCGATCCCGCCCTGCTCCGCACCCTGCGCGGCGCGCCTTGAGATGACTTGGTTGGTTGCAGGCGGAGCGACTCGACCCCGGACGATTCAGTACTTCCGCGCCACCAACGCCCCGCTGCGATCCTTGAAGAGCAGGTGCCGCTTGGCCGGATCCACCCCTTCAAACCGGATGCCCAGGGCGGAATTCACCGTCTCGCCCGAGCGGACGAGCCGGCCGTTGATCATCGCGCGCGCCGGCGTCCCCTGAAAAACCCCGCTGACCCGCGCGTTGGCGACAAAGGAGCGGAACTCAAGGCTGGCCTCGGCTGCGGCGAACTCGAGCTGGGTGGTCGCCGTGACCCCGCGCCCCAACGAGGTCACCGCCGTCGTGGAACCACCCGCAGGGGCGGCCGGGGCGGGCTGAGCCGCGGGGGCCGCAGGTTCCTCGCCGGTCAGCGCGGAATCGACCCGCGACTGCCCGGCGGCGCGCCGCGCCTCGAGGGCGTCCTGGGCCTTGGCGACGGCCCGGCCGGGGACTTGCGCAATCGCATTCAGGGTCTCCGAGGGTGTCGGCCCCGGCTTGGCCGGAGCGTTGGGAGCCGGCGCCGGCGCGGCGGGAGCGGGCGTCGCTGCCACCGGGGAGGCGGCGGCCTTCGCCTTGGCTGCTGGCGGCGGGGAGGGCGGGGGGGCAGCGGTGAAAAATTGCTGGTAGGCAACGAACCCGCCGCCGCCGAGCACCAGCACTGCGGCGGCACTCGCGAGAAGGATGACCAGGCGTTTCTTGCGCGCGACGGATTCGTCGGAGACTGGCGGTACCGGGATGGGCGCGGGAACCTTCTCCGGCGGTCGGGAGGTGGCGAACGGCGATTTGCTCGCGGGCGTATGGGGGGTGGCGATGACCGGAAACGGCGGGGGATTGTCGCGCGCCGGGGTGGGAGGCAGCGCGGAAGGCGGCGGGGGTCGAGGCCCGGTCTCACCCGCGGAAGCGGGCATCTCGGAAACGGGCGCGGGCGGCGGCGGCGGCACCGCAGAGATTACGGCCGGGGGGGGCGTGGGCGGGGGGGCTTTCGCCTTCAGTTTGAACTTCAATCCGCTCTCACCTGCGGCGGCGGCCGGGGCGTCGGAGGCCGCGGCCGTCTCCGTTGCCCCTTCTCCCGGGGCGGTCCGCGGCGCTGGCACGGTGGGAGGCGAACCCTGGGGAGCACGCGGCGGCGCATCCACGAACAAGGCGGTCGGGGGCGGCTTGGGGGCCGCGGGAGCCGGGGGCACGGTCGTGCGCGCGGCCGCCGGGGCATCGTCCGGTGCAAACAAGATCACCGGGGGAGGCGGAGCCGGCGGCGCGGAGGCGGGAGTGGAGACCGGCCCTGGGGCGGCGGGCGGGAGCACGGTGCCGGGTGCCGCCGGCGTTTCGACCCGGGCCACGGCGGGAGGAACGATGACCGGCGAGGAGGCCGTGGCAGGCGGCGGGTCGACCACGAGACGCGGCTTGAGGCGCAGTTTCAGCCCGGCGGCCCCGTCGTCGGACGCGGGCGCCGGCGGCGGCGGAGGCGCGGCGGCGGCGGAAGCGGGCGGCGGCGGAGCGGCACCCGTGGCCGGGGTGGAAGACTCCGCGGAAGGGTCCGCCGGGGGCGGAGAGGGAGTCAGGCGGGGGCGGAGGCGCAACGTCGGGGGCTTGGGCTCGTCGCTCATGTGGCCCACCAAACGCAAATTCGTCGTGAAATCGAAACCAAAACGGCGCAGATGCCGTGGTTGCGGTCGCCCGAAAAGTTTCCCTCGCGGTCCGCGGGCGAGCTCCTCACGTTGGACCTTCACTCTTCCCATGACCACCAAGCCCCTCTTCACCGTCGTACTCCTGGCAGCGCTGCTTGCGTCAACCGGCTGCTCCCTGTTTCGGAAGTCGGACCGCCCGAAGGAGAGCTCCGCCATCTCCAGCGAGGTCGAGGCGGCCTTCCGCCAGCGGTGGATGGAGAAACGCGTCGCGGAACTCACCGCGCAGGGGGTGGCGGCCGAGGCGGCGCGCCCGCAGGCCGATCGCGAGTTCCGCGAACGGTACCAGTTTGACCAGAAGCTGAAGCGGTGACGCCGCCACGGCGTCCGGATTGAGGTGAGCGCCGTGGCCGCAACTTCCCGCGACGAAGCGCGGGCCGGAGCCCTGGCCGCGACCCTGTGTTACCTGCTCTGGGGCTTGGTGCCGCTGTATTGGACGAGACTCGCGGCGATCGCGCCGCTCGAGCTGATCGCGCACCGGCACGTCTGGTCGCTGGTCCTGCTGGCGGTGCTGGTGGGCGCGCAGGGCGGGTTCACCACCGTGGCGGCGGCGCTCCGCTCCCCGCGCTCGGTCGGCACGCACCTGCTCAGCGCCTCGTTGCTGACCCTCAACTGGCTCGTGTACGTCTGGGGCGTGAACACCGGCCACGTGATCGAGACCAGCCTGGGTTACTTCCTGGTCCCGCTGGTCAACGTGGCCACCGGCCGGCTGGTGTTGCACGAGGAACTGCGCCGCGGCCAGTGGCTGGCGATCGGGCTCGCGGCCGCCGGCGTGGCGGTGATGATCGCGCAGCTCGGCCGCCCGCCCTGGATCGCACTCTGCCTCGCCGCGACCTGGGGGGCCTACAGTCTCATGCGCAAGCGCTCGCCGCTGGGCGCGCTGCCCGGTCTCACGCTCGAAACCCTGCTGCTGGCGCCCGCGGCGCTCGGATACCTCGCCTGGCGGCAGCACACCGGGGAGGGCGCGGTGGGGCGCATCGACCCGGCAACGCTGGCCCTCCTCCTCTGCTCCGGCGTCATCACCGCGGTGCCCCTCCTCCTCTTTGGCTACGGCGCGCGCCGCATCCGGCTCTCCACTCTCGGGCTGCTGCAGTACGTCGCGCCCTCCGTGCAGCTCCTGCTCGGCATCTGGGTCTACCACGAACCCTTCTCCCGGGCGCGCGCGTTCAGCTTCAGCTTCATCTGGGCCGCCCTCGCGCTCTATACCCTCGACAACCTGATCGCCCAGCGGCGGCCGGCGGCCTGAGCCGGCGCCGGATAACCCACTTTCGCAACGGGGCAGCAGCGGGCGTAGCGGCGTCGGAGCGGAGCGACAACGCGGCCTCACTCCCGGCGGAAGATCAGCAGGTGCTGGCGCGGCAGGACGTCGAGGTTGCGCTCGAACCGCACGGGGTGGACCGCCAGTTCCCGCCGCACCTGCGCGGCGGTCATCTTGTGCAGCGGCTTGATCGGCACCGCCGGATCCTCGCCGCGATACTCGACCAGCACGAGCCGCCCGCCGGGCTTGAGCGCCCGGACCAGCGCCCGCGTGACCTCATACGGGTATTCGAGTTCATGGTACACGTCGACCAGCAGGACGAGGTCGCAGGAGGCCTCCGGCAGCCCGGGATCCCGCGCCGTGCCCAGCACGGGGACGACCCGCTCCGCCACGCCCCGCCGCTGCATCCGCGCCAGGAGCAGATCCAGCATGAGCTGCTGGATCTCGACGGCGTACACTCGTCCCGCCGGTCCCACCCGCTGCGCCATCCGCCAGGTGAAGTAGCCGCTGCCGGCGCCGACATCGGCGACCACCTGGCCCGGCGCCAGCCCCAGCGACTCCACCAGGAGATCGGTGCGCTCCTCCTCCGCGCGCTCCGGCCGCTCCAGCCAGCCCGCGCCCTGATGGCCCATCACCTGCGAAATTTCGCGGCCGAAGTAGTACTTGCCAATGCCGTCGCGCGTGCGCCGCCCGGCCTCGTACCGCGCCTCCGGCGGGCGCGCGTCGCCCCCGGCGTCGACCGCCGGGGCCGGCGCGGCCAGAAGGGAAACCAGGAGGCCGGTCAGAAGGAAGCGGGTGCGCATGGAAGTCGCGCACTACCCATGCGCACGCCGCGGGCTTTGTCCAACGCCCCCGCCGGACCGCTTCCCGCACCCGCCCGGCGCGCCCCGCTTCTCCCGATTTCCGGAGGGCTCGTCATCCCGGGGATGACGACCGCCCCCGCACCTGCCGGCCCGGGCCGCAGCAGACCGGCCCCCCAGGCACAGGCGGGCTTGTCATCCAATGGATGACAACGGGCGGTCGCGCGGCGGGGTTGACGGGGGTGCGGGGGCCGCCCACCAACATCGCATGCCCCCACCCCGCGCCCGCCCGCCCCGGCTCGTCGCCGCCGTCCTGTTTGCCGCCTCCGCCCTGCTCATTGCCCCCGCCGGCGCCGGGGCCGTCCCGGCAGGCGGCGCCGTCCCCAACGCCAGCATCACCTACCCCGCCGCGCCGGGCCCCGGGGCCGGGCGGCACCTGGTGTTCCTCACGGGTGACGAGGAGTACCGCGGGGAGGAGGGGTTGCCGATGCTCGCCAAAATCCTCAGCCAGCGCCACGGCTTCCGGTGCACGGTGCTGTTTCCCCTCGACCCCGGCGGCACGATCAATCCCGACCACAACACCAGCCTCGGCGATGCGGCGCAGCTCGACACCGCCGACGGCCTCGTGCTCGCGCTGCGCTTCCGCCAATGGCCCGACGACATCATGCGCCGTTTCGCCGCCGCCATCGCCCGCGGGATCCCGATCGTCGCGCTGCGCACCAGCACGCACGCGTTCCGCTTCCCCGCGAACCACCCGGGGTCGTACAAACACTTCAACGACTTCGGCCGGAACGTGCTCGGCGAAAACTGGGTGAGCCACTGGGGCGCCAACCGCCGCGGAGCCACGCGCGGCGTGGTCGAAGCCGGCGCCGCGGGGCATCCGTTGCTCCGCGGGGTCGGGGACATCTTTGGCGACTCCGGCGTTTACGAGACCCATCCCGTCCCCGACGCGACGATTCTCCTGCGCGGGCAGGTGCTCACCGGGATGAGCCCGGCGGACGGCCCCGATCTCACCCAGCGCAAGAAGCGCAAGGCCGACGGCGTCGAGCAGGGCATCAACGATCCGATGATGCCGATCGCCTGGACCCGCCTGCACCGCCACCCCGGAGGCGCGGTCAACCGCGTCTTCTGCACCACGATGGGCGCCGCCACCGACCTCGCCAACGAGGGCCTGCGCCGGCTGGTGGTGAACGCCGTGCTCTGGGGCTTCGACCTCGAGATCCCCCCGCGGACGGAGGTGCGGTACGTCGACCCCTACGCGCCGTCGCCGTATGCGTTCAAGGGATACCGCCGCGGCCTCACGCCCGCCGATCACGCGCTGGGCCGGGCGCTGCGCGCCGGGGATCCGCCCCCGGCGGCAGCCGGGAAAAAGCGGTAGCGGGCGGAACTGCGCCGAGCCGCGCCGGGGTCCCGCCGCGGGGTAATTTCGAGCCCACCGGGCCGGGACGGCTCCGCCACCTTGGCGGTAGCCGGACGCCACTCGTTCTACACGTCGATAATGGGCGGGTTGCCGCCGGGGCCGCCGCGCCGGCCGAAACCCCAGGCGGTGAGCCCGTGCTCCGCGCCGCAGTGGGCGCAGGGCAGGGTCGGACGCGCCGAGGCGCAGTGCGGGCACACGCCCGCGGTGGAGAACGGGTCGAAGCGCTGGCCGCAAGCCGGACAAACCCAGAGGGGACCGCCGGGCGGGCTCTGCTGGCAGGACGGACAGCGGAAGCCCGCATGACGCGGCAGTTTCTCCAGCGCGAGGATCATCCGGGCGTGGCGGAAGCCGAGCAGGCACTGCTGCCCGAGGAAGCCCGCCATCAGCAGCGTGATCAGCCAGCGGTGCGGCTGCAGCCAGAGCAGGCCGCCGGCGAGAACGACGATGCCGACGGCCCCGAAAACGGTTGCGATCTGGAGGCTGCGCGCGCGGCCGACGAAGAACCAGAGGAGCGAGCGGAGGATCTGCCCGCCGTCGAGCGGATAGACCGGGAGCAGGTTGAAGACGAGCAGGCCCGAGTTGATCCAGAAGAGCGCGGTGAGGTACCGGCGGTAATCCGGGTACTCGATCCCCCAGCCAAGGTTCACGCGGGCCCAGATCAACCCGTAGATCACCGGCACGAGCAGCACGTTCACGAGCGGACCCGCGGCGATGCTCCACAGCTCGGCGCCGGGACGCGGCGGCGGGCGCACGAACGCAATGCCTCCCAGCGGCCACAGCACGATCTCGTCGGCCTTGCCGCCCGTCTGCCGGCAGGCCAGGGAGTGACCGAACTCATGGAGCAGCACGATGACAAAGAGCGAGAGGTACTCCGCGACGTTCCAGGCGTACGAAGTGTAGGCGCGGCTGCGCAGGGTGAGTTCGAAGACCGCAAAGACAAACCACCACCAGTGCAGGTACACCTGGATGCCGGCGAACCGGAAGAGCGGGATCGAGCCCGAATGCGAAGGCAGCATCCCGCACTGATGCGGACAAACCTCGCGTTTGTGAAGCCGGGGAATCCGGAGCTGGAAGGCAATCCCAGCCGTCAATCCATCCGGCCCTGAGGCGGCAGTCGCCGGTCCCGCGCGCCGGCCGCCACGGCGGCGAATCCTACCACGCACCGTCGAGCAAAACTTCGGCTTGTCGCCCTCACGCCGGCTCCTTTCATTTCTGTCAGCCCCCTCCGGCCGCCATCGCGGCCGTTTTTCGCCACCCCAAGCCCCTCCCCGCCCCCTCGCCCGGATTCCGGCCGCCGCGCCGTGTGCCCGCGCCCATCTCCATGAACGCATCCCAACCTCGCCCTGCCGTTTGCTTCCGCGGTCTGCGCGCCGCGCTGGTGCTCGCCCTCCTGCCGTTCACCGCCGCCACCGGTTTCGCCCAGGCCACCGGCGCGATCGCCGGCGCCGTCAGCAATTCCGCCACCGGCCAGAACCTTGAGGGAGTGGAGGTCACCCTCGCCCCCGGCGGCCAGTCGACCCTCACCTCCCGCGACGGCCGCTTTGCCTTCACCGGCGTGGCGCCCGGCACCTACACGCTCACCGCCAGCTACTCCGGCCTCGATCCCAGGACGTTGGAGGCGCGCGTGACCGCGGGAGCGACCGCCACCATCGACTTCGGCCTGACCTCCGCCGTGTATCAGCTCGAAAAGTTCGTGGTCGAGGGCGAGCGCGAGGGCAACGCCCTCGCCATCACCGAGCGCCGCAACGCCGGCAACGTGAAGGACGTGATCTCCTCCGACGCCTTCGGCAACGTGGCCGACCTCAACCTCGGCAACTTTCTCCAGCGCATGCCCGGCATCAGCAAGGAGGAGTCCGAGGGCGAGATTTATCTCATCCGTATCCGAGGCGTGGATTCCAATATGAATGCCGTCAGCATCGACGGCACCCGCGGCTCCAACGGCACCACCCGCAGCATCAACCGCGGCTTCGAAATCGACAAGGTGCCCGCCGACTTCATCGAGACCATCGAGGTCACCAAGGCCGCCACGCCCGACATGGACGCCGACTCGATCGGCGGCAGCGTGAACCTCAAGACCAAGAGCGCCCTCGACCGCCGGGGCCGCCGCGCGACCTACAACGTCGGCCACTCCTACAACGCGGACCAGAAGTCGTTCCGGCCGCTGTTCAGCCTGAGCTACTCCGACGTGATCCAGGACAAGCTCGGCCTGCTCTTCACGGCCAGCTACAACGAGAGCCACAAGCCGCGCGATCGCAGCAATCTCCTGTACGAGCAGACCACGGACACCGACCGCCCGGTGTTTTTCACCGCCGCCAACTGGGGCCAGGACCAGCTCAAGCACAAGCGCCAGGGCCTGGGCCTGCGGTTCGACTACCGCCTGGGCGCCGCCACCAAGGTGTATTTCAACAGCACCTACTCCTACTACGTCGACCAGCTCAACCGGCGCCAGCCCACCATCAACACGGCGACCGCGGCGATGATCGTCAGCGTGTCGAACACCGTCACCGAGACGCGCAACCAGACCTTCACCTTCAACCAGAACCGCCGCGAGCGCGACGTGCAGACGCTGAACTTCACGATCGGCGGCGAAAACTCGCGTTTCCTCGGCGGCAAGCTCGATTTCACCGCGAACTTCTCGCCCTCGAAGGGTGAGGAGGAACGCTTCATCCCGGCGCGCGCCGTCGCCGGCGTCGGATTCCGCTTCGACCGATCGCAGACCCACCGGCATTTCACCGTGCAGCAAATCAGCGGTCCCGACATCTACGATCCCCGCAACTCCACCATGACTTCGCTGGATCTTCCGGAGATCTCCAGCCGCGACCAGATCCTCGGTGCGCAGGTGAACTACCGCCGCGCCTTCACCACCGCGCTGCCGCTGGCGATCAAGACCGGCGCCCGCTTCCGCGAGCAGGTGCGCCGGCGCGATCAGACCCGCAACCTCTACAGCTACGTCGGCCCCAATGGCGTGGCCGGCCCGGTCGGCGCCGCCAACGACGACGATCTCGGGCGGTTCTTCGATCCCGGCTACACGCACGTCGCCTTCAGCTACCCGCGCGGCCTCCAGTTTCTGAAACTGCCGGAGCTGAAGGAAACGCTCCGCAGCCAGCCGCAGCTCTTCCGCCGCAACGTGGCCACCAGCGTGCAGGACACGATCCGCAACGACACGCGGGCGGAGGAGACCGTCACCGCCGCCTACCTCCAGGGCGAAACGCGCTGGCGGCGGCTCGGCGTGGTGGCGGGTGTGCGCCTGGAGGAGACCACATTCTCCGCCTCCGGCTACAAACAGGAACTCACGCCTGCGGAGCGCGCCCGTCGCACCGCCTGGGTCGGCGCCGTGACCGACGAGGAGCAGACCCGGCGCAGCCTGGCCGAATACGGCAACCCCACGCGCGGCGAAGGCGACTACCGCAACTATTTCCCGAGCGTGCACCTGAAGTACAGCGCCAGCCGCAACCTGCTCGGGCGCCTGAGCTACTCAACGGGCATCGGCCGGCCCAACTTCGGGCAGATCATCCCGACGATGACGATCAACAACGACAACCTGACCATCACGTCGAACAACCCCGACCTGCAGCCGCAGCGTTCCAAGAACCTCGATCTCTCGCTCGAGTACTACTTCGAACCCGCCGGCCTGGTGTCGCTCGGCGCCTTCGAGAAGCGGCTCAGCAATTTCATCTACCGCGCCAACGTGGGCCGCGTCGACGACCGCAACAACATCTTCGGCGAGGAATACGAGGGCTACACCCTCACCACCGACCGCAACGGCGGCTCGGCGAAGATCCGTGGACTCGAGTTCTCGTACAGCCAGCAGTTCAGCCACCTCCGCGGTTTCTGGCGCGGCTTCGGCGCCTTTGCGAACCTGACCTGGCTGCGCACCGAAGGCGATTACGGCACCCCGGGCCAGAACAACCGCGGCCGCACCATCCCGCTCTTCACTCCGCGGACCGGCAACGTGGGCATCTCCTACCTCGCCCACGGCTGGACCGTGCGCGTCAAAATGAACTACTCCTCCGACCGCCTCGAGTCTTACAACGCCAACGAGGCGCGCCGCGTCTACGACAAGGGCAGCACGCCGGTCGACTTCAACCTCGCCTACGCGTTCAGCCGGCGGTTCAGCGTCTATGCCGACGTGATCAACGTCTTCAACACCGGCACCAACCACCAGTACACCTACATCAAGGACCGCATGACGCGGAACGACCTCTACACGACGGTCATCAAGTTCGGCGTCAGCGGGAATTATTGAGCCCGGCCCTTGATGATGCTGAAATAATCCAGCTTTTCGCCGAGGTCGCTGAGGAAGACGGCGTCGAGGCGGTTGCCGTTCACGTCGAGGACCATCGAGCCCAGCCGGTAGAGGGAGATGAACATCGCCGGGTGATCGAGGAAACCGCGGGCGAGGCGCTTCTCGTCCTTGCCCGTGGTCTTGCCCGAGCTCCCGGCCACCACATACACCGCGCCCTCGTGCACGCCGGGACCGAAGGTGGGCTTGCGGTAGGCGCCCTTGCCATCCGGCCGGCCGTCGCCGGCGTCGCGCTTCATCTGCGCCGTGAGCGTGCCCGACACCCCGTAGTGTCCGTCGAGCAGGAAGGAGCGCTCGTACGAATGGCTGTGGCCGGTGAGGCAGAGGTCGACGCCGCCCGCCTCCATAATCGGCAGGGCATTGGTGCGCATCTCGATCAACTGCCGCTCCACGTTGGAGTCGTGCGATCCCTTGGTGTACGGCGGGTGGTGGAAGTAGACGATGATCCAGTCCTGCTTCGTGGCCGCCAGGTCGTGCTTGAGCCAGGTGAGCATGGCGCCGTTCGGCGAACGGTCGGTCTCGTGGGAATCGAGGCACACGTAGTGGATGTTGCCGTAGTCGAAGGAATAATACGCCTCCGTCCCTGACATCAGACCGCCCGCCTGCCCGAGGGTCGGGAGCGTGAAGATGTCGTAGTAGACACCCGACTGCGTGATCGAGGTGGCCGAACCGGCGTCGTGGTTGCCCAGGGTCGGCCAGGTGACGGTCTTCTTCAGGGTGTCGCGGTAGAGATCGAAGACGGCGACCTGGTACTGGAGGTCGGTGCCGGTCTCATAGGCGTTGTCGCCGAGCTGGAGGAAGACGTCGGTGTGGCGATCGCCGTTGAAGGCGTGGTAGGCGTCGCGAACCCGGGCCTGCTGGCCCTCATAACCCTTGGAAGGGGCGGTGCCGGCGTCGCCGACCACCCAGGTGCGGATGGGCTGGCGGGTGCCGGGCTTCGGCGAGGTGAGGAAGTGCATGGCGGCGTCGGCGGCGAGCACCTTTTCCGCGTTGCCGATGGCGTAGTGGTACCGCGTGGACGGCGTGAGTTTGCCGAGGTGCACGATGTGCTCGGTCGTCTTCCACTTCGTCTTCACCTCCTTGTCGAGTTTGCCGGCTGTCGTGCCGTAGCGCACGCAGGAGTCGGTCGGCACGTCGGTGCGCCAGCGGACGACGATGCTCTCGGGCGTGCCGAGCTGCAGGTAGGGGCCGCGGACGACCTGCTGGGCAGGCAGCGGGGCGGCGGCGAGGGCGGCCAGCGCGAGGAGGAAGCGGGCGTGGGTGGTTTTCATAATGAGACGAGGCGGCGTCGGTGGAGGGAAGGGGTCAGCAGGGAATGGCGCTCAGATGAAGCGGTCTTGAAAGCGGCAGCGGCATCTTGCCGCTGCGTGCAGAGCCGGGACGGCTCTGCCACTCTGGGTACAGCTTGGCGGCAGTCGGATCAGCGGGCGGAGAGGCGCGCGATCGACTGGCGGGCATCGCGGGCGAGTTTTTCGACGGGCACGGTGGCGCGGTAGCGTTCGGGCAGCTCGGCGATGGCGGCGAGGGCGGCGCGGTAGGAGGCGACGGCGTCGTCGCGCCGGCCGCATTGCACCAACACGTCGCCCTGGCGCACGAGCCAGCCCTCGCGACGCGGGGCGGATTCCAGCGCCGCCGCGAGGCGCGCGAGAGCGCCGGCGGGGTGGCCGCGGGCGAGTTCGAGGGCAATGGCTTCGTCGACCAACGACACGATCGGCCCGAGGCGGGCCAGGCCCTCGTCGACCGCGGCGAGGGCGCGCGCCGGATCGTGCGGCGCCGCGGCGGCCAGGAGCCGCGCCCGTCGCAGGAAGTGCTCCGGTCGCGGTTGGCGGGCGCGCTCAAGGCCGTCCGCGTACGAGGCGGCGGCCTCGGCGGGCCGGTTGAGCGACGCGAGGATTTCGCCGCGCAGGAAACAGCCTTCCGCCTCGCGCGGCGCCGCAACGAGGAAGCGTTCGATGAGTGGCAACGCCAGGTCCGGCACGCCGGCCTCCAGGCGGGCCCGCGCCCGGAAGTAGTCGACGATCGCAAGAGCCGGCTCAAGGCGGGCGGCGGCGGCATAGTCGGCCTCGGCGCGCTCCCAGTCCTGGTGATGGCGGAACAGTTCGCCGCGCCGCAGGTGCAGATCGGCCGACGGCGCCCTGGCCAGCTCCTCGGTCAATGCCTCGATGATCACCTGATCGTCGCCATGGGCCCACGCCGCTGCCGGTGCCAGCAGGCCGGCGGTCGCGAGGACCACCGCCAAAGCGAGGTGGGAGAGGCGCAGTGAGACAGACAAGGGAAGGCAGGCAGAGACGAACGACAGGAGGAGTTGGTTGCTTGGCCCGGCGGCTGGCAAGCATACGAGCCGGCACCGGGATGAGCCGGGGTAGGCCAAAGAGGCAATCCGGACGCGGAACCATACGGGCCGCGAATCGTCCGGGACCATCCCCCGAACGGGTGAAAACTGCGGACTCGACCCAGGCTAACGCCTCCGGGCAGCCTCCTGCGCCGCCAGGGCGATGCGACCTTCCTCTCCAGTCATCCCGCCGGTCCATTCCGGGTACTTCGCGGGCCTGATTATCGCCGCGATCCTGATCGCCCACGGCAACGGCCTTACCGGCGCGTTCCTTTTCGACGACGGACCGGCGATTCGCGAAAATCCGACGATTCGCACGCTCTGGCCGTTGACGACCGCACTCTCGCCGCCGGCCGACACCGGCGTGGGCGGGCGCCCGCTGGCCAACCTCAGCTTCGCTCTCAACCGCGCGCTCGGCGGCGACTCGCCCGTCTCGTACCACGTGGGCAATCTCCTGCTGCACGCGGCGTCGGCCCTCCTGCTCTTCGGCGTCGTGCGCCGCACCTGGCCGCGGACCGGCTCGGGGCCCGCAGCGGCCGTGGCGTTGCTGTGGGGTGTGCACCCGCTGACCACCTCCGCCGTAACGTACCTCTCGCAACGCACCGAGGTGCTGATGGCGGCGTGTTACCTCGCGACGTTGTATGCGTTTCGTCGCGCCGTCGAGTCGCCCGGGCGCGGCTGGCGCCTCGCGTCGGTGACCGCGTGCGCTCTCGGCATGGGGAGCAAAGAGGTCATGGCGACAGCGCCGGTCTTCGTGCTGCTCTACGATCGGACGTTTGTCGCCGGCTCGTGGCGCGAGGCATGGGCGCGGCGTCGGGGCTACTACCTGGCGCTGGGCGCGACGTGGCTCCTGCTGGGGTTCGCGCTGACCAGCGGACTGAGCCAGCGCAGCGTGGGCTTCGGGCTCGGGGTGACGCCGTGGCAGTATGCCTACACCGCGTGCACGGCGATCCTGCTCTACCTGAAACTGGCGCTCTGGCCCGCGCCGCTGATCTTCGACTACGGGGCGATCTACAGTGGCAGCCCCGCCGCGGTGGCGGGCGTCGTGGCGCTCGCCGGCGGCAGCCTGATCGCGCTGCGGCGCTGGCCGGTCGCGGGTTTCCTCGGCGCCGGTTTTCTGCTGCTGCTCGCGCCGACGTCGAGTGTCGTGCCGGTGGCGGAGCAGCCCATCGCGGAGAACCGCGCCTACCTGCCGCTCGCACTCGTCGTCGCGGGCGCGGTCGCCGCCGCCCACGCAGCGCTGCGCCCGCCCGGCCGCCGCCTCGCCGCCGCCGCGGCGGCCGGGGTCGCACTCGGCCTGGCCACGGTGGCGCGCAACGCAGACTACCGCGACGCCGTGCGCCTCTGGACCGACACCGTGCGCCATCGCCCCCAGAATCCCCGCGCGCATTTCAACGCCGGTGTCACGCTCCTGGAGGCCGGGCGCGCCGCGGAGGCCGCGCCGTATCTCGAAACCGCGATCCGCCTCCGTCCCGCGGAGGCCCGGGCGCACAACAGCCTCGGCAACGCGCTGCTGGAGCTGGACCGCGCGGCCGACGCGGTGCCGCACTACCGCGAGGCCGTGCGCCTCCAGCCCGAGTATTCGCCGGCCTGGTACAACCTCGGCACGGCCCTCCTGCGCACGGGCGACCCCGCGGTCGCGCTCGTCGCCCTGGAACGCGCCCGCCGGCTCGGCCCCACCTCCGCCGAACTCCTCACCGCCCTCGGCAACGCCCACTTCGCCCTCGACCGGCCGGCCGACGCCCTCCGCCACTACGAGACAGCGCTCCGCCTCGAACCCGGGCGGGCCGAAGCCCGCTACAACGCCGGCAGCGCCTGCCTCGAGCTCGGGCGCGCCGCCGACGCCGTCGGCCATTTCACCACCGCCGCCGGCCTCAAGCCCGCCGACGCCGAGATCCGCAACCATCTCGGCGCCGCCCTGCTTCGCGCCGGCCACACCGCCGAGGCGATCGCGGCATTCGAGCACGCCCTACGGCTGCGTCCCGACTACGCCGACGCCCGCGACAACCTGGCGCTCGCCCGGGCGGCGCGATAGCGCAACAGGACACCCGGTTGGCCAAGGTGTCAGCGACATCCTGCCGCGGTAGCCGGGCGGGATGCAGAGCCGGGACGGCTCTGCCGCCCCGGATCAGAACTTGTACTCGACGCCGAAGGTGAACTTGCGGCCGGAGTAGCTCACGTCCTCGGGATAGAGTGCGCTGCCGGTGTACGATACCTGCGGGCGGTGCGTGAGGTTGGAGCCGCTGGCGAACACGCTCAGGCCGCGGCTGAAGCGGTAGCTGACCTCGGCGTCGACCGCCTCGCGCGCGGCGAACCATTCGTCGGTGTCGATCGAGTCGTCGAGGCCCTCGATGTAGTCGGCGCGGTAGCGATAGTCGACGCGGGCGCGGAAGTTGCCCCAGGCGTAGGAGAGCGAACTGGTGAAGAGGTAATCGGAAAACCCTTCGAGCGGCAGGTCGTCCGCCTCGCGGCCGGGCACCTCGGCCTTGCTCTCGGTGAACGTCGCGCTCAGGTCGAGGCTCAGACCCTTGAGCGGTCCGGGGAGGAAGTACAACCGCTGCCGGGCGATCAGCTCCACGCCAGTGTTTTCGGCGCCCGGGCCGTTCTGCGGCTGGTTGTGGACGTTGTTGCCGCCGGCGACGCCGATCGGGCTGCCATCCGGGGCGAGCTGGTTGAAGCGCGTGACCTTCGTGTAGGTGAAGTCTTTGATCCGCTTGTGGAAGAGGGCGACCGAGTAGAGCCCGCCCTGATCGTTGTACCACTCGAGCTGCACGTCGAAGTTGTCGGAGTGCATCGGATCGAGGTTCGGGTTGCCCTCGTTGATGGTGATCACGCCCGCGGTGTTCACGCTCTCCTGCCGACCGCGGGAGATGTCGTTCAGGCTCGGCCGCGCGTAACTCTTGTTATAGCTCTCGCGCAGGATCAGGTTCTTCGCCAGCTCGTGGCGGAAGTGGAGGCCGGGAAGGAACACGTCATACTTCGCGCCGCTGCTGACGGGCACGGTGGAATACACGTTGCCCGCGGGCGTCGCGGTGGTAACCACACGCTTGTTCGCGCGGCTGAAATCGTTGTTTTCCCAGCGCACGCCGCCGATGATCGTGTGGCGGCCGAAGCGCAGCGTATCCATGAGGTACGCCGCGGTGGTCGTCTCCTCCGCGGTGTAGTCGGGGAGGTTGCTGTTATTGAAGGAGCCCGGCTGCACCGCATTCCAGGCCACCGTGCCAAGGGTCTTCTTCGCCTCCTTCGGCAGGGCCTCCATGAAGCGGTTCACGGTGGGGAACATCTTGATCTTGTTGCTCTCCGGAATCAGCCGCGTGACCTGGCCAAAGGGGAAGGTCTGCGCCGCCGCCGAGTTGGCCGCCACCTGATAGCTCACCTGCTCGCGCTCGAACTGCGGCTTGCTGGTGCGGAACTTGGCACCGACCTTCAACGCGTGGGAGGCTCGGGCGCCGGGGAACTTCTTTTCCCAGTCGACCTTGCCGCCATAAACCTCCTCCTCCTTGGTCTGGCCGCGCAGGATGAGATTGGTCGGGCCCTGGCGCGCGTAGGCGAAATCCGTCGGGCTCAGCCCGTTGATGATGTTGATCGTCGGGCGCAACCGATTGCTCGTCTCGTACTCCATCACGTAGTATCCCTGCGTGATCGGATCCAGGCGCAGGTTGAACTCGGTGAAAATCGGCTGGACGAAGGTGCTCGTGGAGTAGTTCACGTCGAAGGTGAGCACCGCGGTGTCGCGCTGGTGGCGGCCGCCGAGCGTCCAGGACCAAAGGTCGTTGTGGGAGTCGCTGTCGGTGCCGATGTAGCCGAGCGTGGAGCGGCTGCCGTTGGTGCCGGGAGTACCGCGGCCACGCGAACCGTCGGGCGAGAGGAAGGCGTAGGTCTTGCGCCCGGTGGCCGCATCCTGAAAGCGCGTGTCGATGTCCCAGTCGGTCTCGTAGGTTTCCGAGGTCTGGTCGTAGTGGCTGTAGTAGGGACGGAAGTGAAACGACGTGTCGGGATTGAGCCGGAAGTCGATCGAGCCGTTGACGCCCCACGCCTTGGTGGTGCGGTAGCTCCGCTCCATGTGGGAGGCCTCCAGGAACTTGGTCGGCTGCGTGAGGTTGAGCGTGGGGTTGGTGGCTGGCGTGACGCTCACCCAGTCGATGTCCGCGTTCTCGGAGTAACGGTCGGTCTTGTAGCTGGTCGCCGTGAAGCTGACGCCGAGGTTTTTCTGGCCACCGAGCACATTGAAAATGTCGGACACGGTGGCGCGGGCGTTGTAGCCCCAGGTGCCGGAGAGATCGTTGTAGGAGCCGGTGCCAACGAGGCGGTACTCGCGGCCGTCGCGCTGAAACGCGCTCCGCGAAACGACATTGATGATGCCGCCGATGGCGTCGCCGTCGCGATCGGGGGTGACGGCCTTCAGCACCTCGATGTTGGTGATGCCGTCGGTGACGAGCTGCTTCATGTCGGCCGCGCGGCCGGTGCCGCCGCTGTTGGGCAGGCGCTGGCCGTCGATCTGGAAGGAGTTGAGCTCGCCGGGAACGCCGCGGAGGTTGACCTGGCTCGGGGAGCCGTCCTGGTCCTCGTCGACGCTGATGCCCGGCAGGCGCTGCAGGGCGTAGCCGGGGTTGCCGCCGATCATGTTGCCGAAGACCTCCTCGGACACGATGTTCACGATGCCGGCGGCGGTCTTCTGCTGGTTGATCGCGAGTGCCTGACCGCGCACGGCTTCGCGCACCTCAAAGGCTTCCAGTTGCAGCGCCTTGCTCTTCAGCCCGACGTCAACCGTGGCCGTGGCGCCGGCCGCCACCGCCACGGACTGGGTGAGCGGATCGAGGCCGACGTATTCCACCACGAGCGTCACCGACCCCGGCGCGACGCCAACCAGGGAGTAGCGGCCCTCGGCGTCGGTGTAATCGCTGAGATTGGTGCCGCGCACGGTGACGACGGCCCCCTGGAGGGAGCGGCCGCTGGCCTGATCGTAGACGCGGCCGGCGATGCCGCCGGTGGCGCCCTGCGCCAGAAGGGTCGCGGCGAGCAGGGGCAGCACGACCGCGAGAGAGAGGGCGCGAGTCAGGCGCCGGGTGAGACGAGGGAGGACGGGCATGGAGTCGGTGTTGGAGTCGGTTGGCGGTGCGGTGACGGCGCCCGGGCGGGCAGCCGGCGGGTACGAACGCGGGAGGGTAAGGGCCGCGTGTGTCGTTTCCGCGGCGGGCCGGTGACGAATCGGCAACTTCGGGGTCCGGCCGCCCCGGGTGTCGCAGCAATCGTTCCCGCTCTACGTGGGGGGCAACAGTCTGTCGTGCTGGCGCCTCAGCGTCGCCACCGACTACCCGTACTCACGGCGGGCGCAGTGCCCCGGCAGGCGGAGCGGGCAACCAATCCCGGAAGCCTCAGACCGGCGATCGCCTTGCGCCGAACCCAATTCGCTTCGCTCCGTCTTGCGACGACTTGCGGATTGCGTCGCCGCCTGGGAGCGCAGCGACAGCGTGATCTCACGCCCGGCCACGCTTTCACTGCGTTCAAGCGCGGCTACGCCGTAATTTCCGCCCAAGCCACCGCGTGGTCGCCTCGATCCTGCTTTCTCCCCTACCCTCCCGCTCTCCCACTCACACTTTCTCTCGTTCCCACTGTCTCTCCGCTTTGTGTCCCCGCCCCCCAACCTTCTGCGCATCCGCTGGCTGCTTCTCGCCGCGGTCTGGCTGGCAGGCGCCGCGCTGGTGCTGCTGCACCAGGCTGCGGAACGCGAGTACCTCGGGATCCTGAACGGCCTCGGCCTCCGCGACGGCGCCACGCCCGACACGCCCCTGCGCCAGATCCTCCCGGCCCGCTACGCCGACGCGCCGATGTGGGTGCGGCACGCGCTCACCCAGCGGGAAACCGGCGTCACCCGCCTGCGGTTCACGCGGACGGACAACGCCCCGCACGGCCGCGAGGTCCATTGGAGCTCCGGTTTCCTCTGGCTGCTGCGCGCCGCCGCCGCGTTGCACACCACCGTGACCGGCCAGTCGGGGCCGGTGGCGCTCGAACGCACCCTGCTCTGGTTCAACGCCCCGCTCCTCCTCGCGGGGATGATCGCGCTCTCCGCCTGGGCCGCGGTCCGCGGCGGCACCGCCGTGGGCCTCTTGATCGCCGCCGGCATGATCGGGCACCAGCGCTTTTACGAAGGCTTTGCCACTGCCAACGTCGATCATCACGGCCTGGTGAACACCGCCTTGCTCGGTCTGCTGCTCGGTCTAGCCTTCATGGGCGCGGGCTGGCGGCGGGACGCCACGGCCGCCGGCTCTGACGCGGTGCGCTGGCTCCCCGCCACTCCCGCCGCCGCCCGCCGCGCGGCGATCGTGTCCGGGATCTGCGGCGGCCTCGGCCTGGCACTCAGCGCCGCGAGCGTGGTGCCCGTGATCGCGATCACCGGCCTCGCCGGCCTGGTCGCCGCATGGCTCGTCGGACCGGCGGCGCGGCGCGATGGTGCGATCTTCGATCCCACGGTGTGGCGGGCGTGGGGCGTCGCCGGCGCCGCGACCGCGTTCGCCTGCTACCTGCTGGAATACGCTCCGTCGCACTTCGGCCTGCGGCTCGAAGTCAACCACCCGTTCTACGCCTTCGCGTGGTGGGGCGGCGCCGAATGGGTCGCGCAACTCGCCGCGTGGCGCGCCGGCACCGGGGCCGATGGCGCCGTCCGGCTCCAGCCCCTGCGGCTGGGCGCAGCCCTGGTCGCAGTCGCAACCGTGCCGCTCACGATCGTGCTCGCCGGCCCGACGGCGTTTCTCGTCGCCGATCCGTTCGTGGCCGACCTGCGGCACTTTGTCGCCGAGGGCCGCTCGCTGCCCGCCGCCCTGCGCCAGCTCGGCGTCGCGGCGCTGCGCTTTGACCTCGCCCTCGCCCTGCTCCTCGTGCCCGCCGCGATCGCTCTCGCGCGCCGGCGCGGCGCCGCGCGTCTGCCGCTCGCGTGGCTCCTCGTGACCGCGGTGGCATTGACCGCGCTGTCCGTGCTCGAAGTGCGCTGGAGCCGCACCCTCAGCGTCGCGCAAATCACCCTCGTGGCCGTGCTCGCCACCGCCGGTGCCCCGGCGCTCTGGCCGCGGCGGCCGGGCTGGGTGACGGCAGGCGCGGCGGCCTTGCTGTTCGTCCCGGCCGTACAGCGCGTCGTCGTGGCGCACGGCGAGAACCAGGCCGGGCGGGTGGCCGCGGGCGACCTGCTGCCGCCGCTCTATCGCGACCTCGCCGCCGCGCTGCGCGCCAGCCAGCCCCAGGGAGACATCATCCTGCTCGCGAGCCCCAACGCCTCCGCCGGCATCGGCTACTTTGGCAACTTCGCCACTCTCGGCACGCTGTTCTGGGAAAACGCCCCCGGCCTCCGCGCCGCCGCGGAAATCTTCAGCGCCGCCACGGATGAGGAGGCGTTTCGCCGGGTCAAAGCACGCAAGGTCACGCATGTCGTCCTGCTTTCCCACGCCAACTTCCTCGGCGAATACCATGCCTTGCTCCACCCGCACACCGGCCGCGACGAGGCGGCGCGTGCCTTCGGATTCCGGTTGCTGACGCAGCGCGCGCCGCCGTTCTGGCTGCAGCCCATCCCCTACCAACCGCCGCCCGAACTGCGCGAAGCCGCCGGCACGGTGCGGCTGTTCAAGGTCGTGCCGGATCAGGACGAGGTCGATTGGCTCTTCCACACCGCCGTGGCCCACGTCGCCGCCGGCGACGCCGCGCTCGGCGAACGCACCCTCGAATCGGCGCTCGGCCGCGTGCCCGGTCCGCAGCGCCCCGGCGTGCTGGCCGCGGCCGGCTCCGCGTTCTACGACTTCGGAGCCGACGCCCTCGCCGTCCGCCTGCTGCAGCGCTCCCTGCAGCTCAACTACCACGCGCCCGTCGCCGTCACCGCCGCCTGGATACTGGCGACCAGCCGCGAGAACGCCGTGCGCGACGGCGTGGGCGCACTGATGCTGGCCGAGGGGGCGGCCCGCGCCGCGCCCGACGACCCGGCGGCGCTCAGTTCGCTCGCCGCCGCCCAGGCCGAACTGGGGCGATTCCCCCCGGCCGTGGCCGCCGCCGAACGCGCCCTCGCCGCCGCGCGCGCCGCCGGCGATGCCGCCAGCCTCGACCTGCTCCAGCGGCGCCTCGCCACCTACCGCGCCGGCCGCCCCTGGCGCCAGTGAAGGGAAGCCTCCCGCGCACCGCGGGCGCACCGCAGCGCCATCCTCGCGTGACCCCGTCTTCGGGCAACCGGATGCTCGCCCACTGCCGTCCGGCGGGCGCCTCGGGGCGCCGGCGCAGCCTCGCCTGCGGTGGCGGACCTGGCGCCTGGCGGCTCCGCGGGCGTACCGCGTCTTCGTCACGTATTACGTGACAACTCCCCGAATTGGCGGAACGCCGGCATGTCACGTATTACGTGACAAACACCGGGGGCGGGCCGGCTTCCCCGCGAGCTTCGGCAAGCTTGTCAGCCCCGCCGCGCCGCGGGAGTCTGCGCCATGCGCCTCTTCCCCCGCTTCCGGTGCGCTCTTCTCGCCCTGGCCGCGCTGCCGGCCGCGCCGCTCCCCGCCGCCGAGACCTTCGCCTTCGCCGCCCTCGGGTGCATGCCGTACACCCGCCACCCCGGCGCCGAGGCTTCGTTCGCCCGCGTGATCGCGGAGATCAATCGCCATGCGCCGGCGTTCACCGTGCATCTCGGCGACACGATCGGCAGCGACGAAAAGGCAACCGACGAGGTGCTCCGCCGGCGGCGGGACGACTTCAACACCTTCGCCACGGCGCTCATCTACACGCCGGGCGACAACGAGTGGACCGACACCCACCAGGCGAAGGCCGGCGGCTTTACGCCGCTGGAGCGCCTCGGAGCGATCCGGACGCTCTACTTTGCCGCGGAGCGCAGCCTGGGCCGGCAACCGCTGCCGCTGGTCACGCAGCGGCGCGATCCGGCGCACGCCAAATTTGTGGAGAACGCCCGCTGGCGTCACGGCGGCGTGGTCTTCGCCACGGTCCACGTAGTCGGCAGCCAGAACAACCACCAGCCGAACGTGCCCGGAGCGATGGAGGAGTGGCGCGAGCGCAGCGCGGCCGAGGTGGCCTGGGTGCGCGCCACGTTTGCCGAAGCGCGCGCCGCGGCGGCCCCGGGCGTGGCGTTGTTCTTCCAGGCCAATCCGTTTGTCAGCGAGCGTGCCCGGCCGGGCTTCGCGCCTTTCCTGCAGGCGGTGGAGGCGGAGGCGCGCGCGTTCGCGAAACCCGTGCTGCTGGTGCATGCCGACGAACACCGCTACCGGCTCGAACCCGCGGTGAAGTTTTCCCCGGGCAGCGCCCCGGCGGCGAACGTCACCCGCCTCGAGACCTTCGGGTCGGGCGATTTTCACGCCGTGCTGGTGACGGTCGATCCGGCATCGATGGCGGTGTTTTCGGCCGGTCCGCTGATTGTGCCCGGCAACGCCCTCCCGGTGCTGCCGCGGCCCAAGGCGGCGAAGTAGCGCCCGACGCCGCGCGTCCAGGCAAGTTTGCGCTTCACGGGAAAGACGCTTCGCCCATGCTGGCCGGACCGTGGATTCCGCCGACCTGCCGCGCAACCTGAGCGAGCTGCAAAAACCCCTCGAACACTTCCGCGCGAAGACGAAGCGCCTGAAGGTGCACCCCGCGGAGATGACCGTGCTCTGGGTGGTGTGCTCGCACCTCGTGTTTCTGCCGTGGGCGCTGGGCACGATGAAACCGTGGTCGCAGATCACCAGCCTGGTGCTGGCGGCGATCGGCTTCGTGCTGGCCCTGCTGCCGCGCCAATACACCGAGGAGCACACCGGGGCCGCGAGCTTCCGCCTGCTGACCTTCCCGAAGCTGCTCAAGTTTCCCCCGTTCTGGATCGGGCTCGCCCTGCTCGCGCTGATGCTGGTGCAGGCGCTCAACCCGGCGTGGTCCTATGCGTCCGACGGCAAGGTCTGGTGGATCGTCGCGCATCCGCACACCACCTGGCTGCCGACCGGGGTCGATGTGACCTTTGAGCAATGGGGGCCGTGGCGGATGCTGGTGATCGGAGGGGCGGTGTGGCTCACGGCGTGCACGGTGTGGGTGGCGTTCACCCGGCGGCGGACGGTGCAGATTCTGTTCACGGTGCTGGCCTTCAACGGCCTGCTGCTGGCGCTCTTCGGCATCGCTCAGCGCCTGCTCGGCAACGGCAGAATCTTTTGGTTCATCGATTCACCGAACCCTTCCTTCTTCTCGACCTTCGTTTACAAGAACCACGCCGGCGCCTACCTCGACCTCACGCTGGCGGTGAGCTGCGGCCTCGCGGCCTGGTACTACCTGCGCGGGCTGCGCCGCCTCGAAAAGTCCAACCCCAGCGGCGTGTTTGCGTTCTTCGCCACCTGCATCGCGGTCGGCGTGCTCACCAGCTATGCGCGCGGCGCCACCCTCGTGATGCTCGGTTTCCTGCTCGCGGCGATCGGCGGCTTCGTCGTCCACCAGATCCGCACCCCGAGCGAGAATCGCCGCCCCATCGTGGTGATCGTGCTGGTGTTGATCTTCGGATACTTCCTGAAGACAGGATTCGAGGCCCTGCGTTCGCGCGAGGCCTGGGACCGCCTCAAGGCGGGCGTGATGCGCGAGGATCTCTCCCTCGAATTCCGCGAACGCGCCACCCAGGCGGCGCTGGAAATGCTCGGTGAAAACTGGCTGCGCGGAGTCGGCGCCGGGTGCTACCGCTTCGTCTTCCCGGTCTACCAGCACCGCCGCCCCGATCTGGTGCGGCACGAGGGCCGGCACATGTTCTGGGAGCACGCCCACAACGACCTTGTGCAGACCCCCATCGAATACGGCCTCGCCGGCACGGTGCTGCTGCTCGCCGGCCTGGGCTGGTACCTGTTCGCCCTCGTCCGGAGCTATTTCTGGGAAAACGCCCTCAGCGCCTCGGTCGTGCTCGGGCTGCTGCTGCTCGCGGTGTATGCCTGGTGGGATTTCCCGTTCCAGTGCCCCGCCATCCTGCTCACCTGGGTCGTGCTCTGGACCGCCATCACCCTCTGGACGCAGTTCGAGGAGATGAATCTGAAGGGGTGAGGCCCCCCTTTCATTTTTGACTCTCCCGGAGAGCCGTGGCTAGTTCCGCGGCCCTATGCCCGCCAGCACCGCCGCGCCGCCTCCGACCCTCGAGACCAAGTTTGCCGCCCTGCGCGCCAACCTGCGCGATCGGCTGCGCGACGGCCTGATCATCGCCTACTCCGGCGGCGTCGACAGCGCCTTCCTGCTCTGGGCCGCCGAGACCGAGCGCCGCGAGTCCGGCGGCCGGCTCCTCGCCGTCACCGCCGTCAGCGCCAGCCTCGCCCAGGTGGAGCGAGAGGACGCCGCGCGTTTCGCCGCCGAGCTCGGGGTCGATCATCGCTGGGAGGAGAGCGGCGAACTCTCCAATCCCGCCTACGCCCGCAACGACCTCAGCCGTTGCTACCACTGCAAGACCGAGCTGTTCCGCCTCAGCCACGAACTCGCCGGGAGGCTCGGCTACGGCGCCATCGCCTACGGCTACAACACCTCCGACCGCGGCGACTTCCGCCCCGGCCACCAGGCCGCCAAGGAAAACCTGATCCTCGCGCCCCTCGACGATGCCCAGCTCACCAAGGACGACATCCGCGCCCTGATGCGCGCCTTCGGCCTCCCGCTCTCCGACAAACCCGCCAGCCCGTGCCTCAGCTCGCGGCTGATGACCGGCGTCGCGGTGACGCCGCAGAAATTGAAGGACGTCGAGGATCTGGAGACCCTCCTGCGCGACGGCGGCCTGCGCGTTTTCCGCGTGCGGCTGCACGAGGCGCCGGCCGTGCGCTGGCTGCGCGTCGAAGTCGCCCCCGAGGAGATGCCGCAAGTCCTCGCGATGCGCGACGATCTGCACCGGGCCGGGAAGGAACGCGGCTACCACTGGGTGACGCTCGATCTCGCCGGCTACCGCACCGGCGGTGGCACGAGCCGCGCCGGATGAGCGAGAGCCCTGCCAGGTTGCACCCCCAAGATCCAGTGGAGCGGAGTCCTGCATCGCACGCGGGCGCTCCGCCAGCCAGGGCGGAAGGCGACGGGGCGACCTTGCTGGCTTCCTCCGTGATTCCGTGCCTCTGTGGTGAAATCCCCAGCCTCCCACTTCCATGACTGAATCCGAACTTCGCCAGCTCCTCGATGCCGTCCGCACGGGCGGCGTTTCCTCCGACGACGCCCTGGTCCGCCTCAAGAGCGGGCCGTTTCGCGCGGCCAACCTCGGCTTTGCGCAGGTGGATCACCACCGGCGTCTGCGCCAGGGGCTGGGCGAGGTGATCCTCGGTGAGGCCAAGACGATCGACCAGATTCTCGCCATCGCCCGCGAGGCCGGCGCGCCCGGAACGCCCGTGCTGATCACGCGCCTCCAGCCCGAGAAGATCACGCGGCTGGCGGAGGAGTTTCCCGCGGGGCGGTCCAATGCGGCGGCGCGCACGTTCACGCTCCACGCCCCCGAGCCGCGGGAGGGCGCGGCCGGCGCGCCGCACGTCGCGATCGTCGCGGCCGGCACCAGCGATTTTCCGGTCGCCGAGGAGGCGGTCGAGGTGTGCGTCGCCATGGGCGTCCCGTTCGCGCGGCACTACGATGTCGGCGTGGCCGGTCTGCACCGGCTGCTCGCACGGGTGGAGGCCCTGCAGGCGGCGACGGCGCTGGTCGTCGTCGCCGGGATGGAGGGCGCGCTGCCGAGCGTGGTCGCGGGATTGCTCGGCCGGCCCGTGTTCGCGGTGCCCACCAGCGTCGGCTACGGCGCCAGTTTCCACGGTCTCGCCGCGCTGCTTGCCATGCTCAATTGCTGCGCGCCGGGCGTGACGGTGACCAACATCGACAACGGTTTCTCCGCGGCGTTCGCCGCCTGCCAGGTCGTGCGCGCCGTGCGGGAGGCGGGCGCAGGTGCGGCCGCAGCCTCCGGCGCCGCGCCCGGCGCCACCGCCCCGGGTTCCCGATGAGCCGCGTGCTCTTCCTCGAGAGCGTCTCCGGCGTGGCCGGCGACATGTTTGCCGCCGCCTTCGTCGACGCCGGACTGGTCGGTGCGGAGGAACTCGCGGCCATTCCGGCGCGGCTCGGCCTCGACGGGGTGCGGGTGGAGATCGCGCCGGTGATCCGCGCCACGATGCGCGCCACCCACCTGAAAGTCATCGCGCCGGCGGCACCGGCCGCGGCCGCCGAACCCGCCGAGGCCGAGACGCACCTGGTCTTCGATCCCGCGGCGCACCATCAGCACCACCCGTACGCCGACATCGACCGTCGGATCGCCGGCGCCGACCTGCCCGAGGGCGTGCGTCGGCGCGCGCGGGCCGTGTTCCGCCTGATCGCCGAGGCCGAGGCCGCGGCGCACGGCCTGGCGGTTGACGCGATCGCGTTTCACGAAATCGGGGCCGCCGATTCGATCGTCGACGTCGTGCTGGCGGCCTGGTGTATCGAAAAAGTGAATCCCGATCGCGTCTGCGCCACGCCGATCCGGCCCGGGCGCGGCTTCGTGCGCATGGCCCACGGCCGCCAACCGGTGCCGCCCCCGGCCAGCGCACGGCTGCTCGCGGGGCTGCCGGTCGCCCCGACCCCCGCCGGCATCACGCGCGAACACATCGAGCTCTCCACCCCGACCGGGATCGCGATCCTGAAATCCCTCGCGCCGGTGTGGATCGGCGAGCTTCCGTCGGGCGTGGTGCGCCAGCAGGGCATGGGCGCGGGCACGCTGGACCTGGGCGAGGTGCCCAACGTGTTTCGCGTCGCGCTGGTGGAAGCCACCCCCGGCTCGTCCGCCGCCGCCGTGACGGGGGCGAACGCGCCCGGACCGACCGGCGCCCCGCTGCCCTACGAAACCGATCGCGTGGTCGAAGTGGCGGCCAATATCGACGACGACACCGGCGAGCACCTCGCCTGGCTGGCGGAGCGGCTGCTCGCGCAGGGGGCGCTGGACGTCTGGCTGACGCCCGCCGTCGGCAAGAAGGGCCGGCCGCTGACGTGTCTGCAGTTCCTTGCGGCCGAGGGCGACTACGGGCGGCTCGCCGACTGGTTTCTCCGGCACAGCACGACCTTCGGCGTGCGGCACCGCACCTGGGATCGGCTGAAGCTCGCGCGACGTTTTGAGGCGCGCCCCACGCCCGCCGGACCGCTCACGCACAAGATCGGGCTCACCACCGACGGTGCCGTGCTCAAGGAGAAGCCCGAGTTCGAGGAACAGCGCCGCCACTGGGAGCGGAAGGAACCGTGAGAAAGCCGGGGCCGGACGCCGCGGCCTGACCGAACCGATTTTCCGGTGGCAGGCTCCGTGCGGCCACCGCACCTCCTTGGAGCAACCCAAGCGACGGAGGAGCTGGGAGGGGATCGGGGAAAGGCGGCACTGGCTTGATCCGCGGTCGGCTCGGAACACTGCACCTGAACCCAACCCATTGCGGGCTTCACGGACCCGGACCCTCGAGCGCTACGGCCGCATGGTCTCCTGATCGGGTTCGGGGAGAAACTGCGTGAACAGGGCGCCGACGAGGGCATAGGCGCCGGCGACGCAGGCGGCAACGAAGGCCAGGCGCGCCGGGTCGGGTTTGTCGGAGGCCGAGAGCGAAAGTGTGAGCCAGGCGGCGGCAGTGCCGATGACGCGGCCGCCGAGGTTGGCCGCCAAGCCGACGCCCGTGCCGCGCAAGTGCACGGGGAAGACGCGCGGCAGGTAGTTTCCCCAGAAACTGAATTGAGCGAAGGTGAGCAGACCGGCGAGGAAGAGGCCGATCGTGATCCAGAGCAGGCTGGCGGGATTCGCGAGCTGGCCGGAGATCCACCAGCAGAGCAGGGGCACAAGGAGGAGCGCGGGCACCTGGAACACCCGCAACAGCGTGCGCCGCGACACGATCACCCCCGCAAGCACTGCGAGAAGGAGCCGGCCCACCAGACCGCCGATCTCCTGCCAGCGGGTGACGCCCGCGACCATCTGATCGCTCGCGTGGGCCGCGGCCTGCCGCAGCTCGCGTTGGGCAACGGCTTCGGACTTCTTCGCCGCGCGGGCGGCATCGTAGGCCGCCTTGCCTTGCTGCCTGGCCTCGGCGAGCACCGCAGCATGACCGGTCTCGACCGTCGGGGCGGAGCGATGCGCACCGAGGATCCGGGGGAGTTGTTGGATCGCTCCGAACGCAAGGCCGTAGCTCGAGGCGAGGATAATCATGCTCACCAGTGTCGTCTGGCGCAGCTCCGGTGCGAAGAGCGCAGCAATCCGGGTCCGCTGCCAGGTGCCGGTCTGGCGCCTCTGCGCCCAGACCGGCGACTCCGGCAGGAACGGCCGGAGCAGGAGGAGCGGCAGCGCAGGGAACATTCCGGAAACCAGGGTATAGCGCCACGCCTCGTGCCCGCCGCGGATCGCCGGCAAATCGGCGGCCCACTTCGCCGCCAGGAGGTTGGCGCCGACCACCAGCAGGCCGCCGAGCGATGAGAACGCCTGGGTGTAGCCGATGACCTTTTCGCGTTGGCCCGGGTGCGTGACGATCTCCGCCAGCCATGTCACTGCCGCCACGAATTGCACGCCTACCCCGGCGAGCACCAGGCAGCGAAAGAACAGCAATTGCGACAGCGAGGTTGCAAAGCCGGCCGCACCCGCCGCTCCGGCGTACAGCAGGATGCTGAAGGTCAGCATCCGCCGCCGGCCGAGCCGGTCCGTCAGGTAACCGCCCAGCAACCCGAAGACTCCGCCCGCGATCGCCGGCACGAAAAACAACAGGCGCGCCCACTGCTCGTACTCCGCCCCGCCCGGCAACCACAACGCCACCGCCTTCGCCCGCTCCATACCCCCGCTCACCAGCGCATCGACCAACGGCACGCTGAGCGCCGCCATCGCCGGTTTGAGGATCAGCGGCAGCATCAGCAACTCGTAGATGTCGAACGCAAAGCCGATCGCTGCGAGGAGGCAGATGAGCCAGGCGGTGCGATTGAGCGGCGTCCCTCCGGACGCGGAAGCGGGAGTGCTCGGGGTCATGCCAGCAGCAAGGTGCGGCGGCTTGACGCTTCCGCTCAAGCCGGGATTCGGGGATTCTGCGGGCGGCACCGCCCCGGCCGCGCCACCGCCCGATCCATCGAAATCCGCCGCGGTCGGTTGACCGTCGCACGTCCCCCCGCAACCTTCCGCCCCCTTTCCGCGACTTGCCCGCGACGTTTTGATTCCCCGAACCCGACCGACGCCACCTCCCACCCATGATGTTCCCCTCCCGCCTGCCCGCCCTCGCCTTCGCGCTCGCCACAACCCTGCCCGCCCTCGCCGCCCCGTCGGACCACTGGCCCACCTGGCGCGGACCGTCCGGCGCGGGCATCGCCACCGGGGCCACCCCGCCGGTCCGGTGGAGCGACACCCAGAACGTAAGATGGAAGACCGCCGTTCCCGGTCTCGGCTTCTCCACGCCGATCGTCTGGCAGGATCGCATCTACCTGCTCACCGCGATCGAAACCTCCGAGGAGAGTCCGGCGGCCAGATCCGCGCAGGCCGCCCCTGCCACCCCGCCGCCGTCGCGGGGCGGCGAGGGCAAAGGCTCCGGACCCGGCGGACGCGACGGCAAACGCGGCGGCCGGCCCGGCGGCAGCTTCGGCGGCGGCCCCAACCCCACCAAGTACCACGAATTCGTCGTCCTCGCCCTAGACCGCGCCACCGGCAAAATTGTGTGGCAGCGCACCGCCCGCCGCGAGGTGCCCCACGAGGGCAAACACGCCACCAATAGTTACGCCTCGGGCTCGCCCGTCACCGATGGCGAGCGGCTCTACGTTCCCTTCGGCTCGCGCGGCTTCTACTGCTACGACCTGCAGGGCAACAAGGTCTGGGAAAAGGATCTCGGCGACATGCGCACCCGCGGCACCTTTGGCGAAGGCGCCTCGCCCGCCCTCGCCGGCGACCGCCTGATCATCGCCTGGGATCACGAGGAAAATTCCTTCATCGTCGCCCTCGACAAGAAGACCGGGGCGGAACTCTGGCGCAAGACCCGCGAGGAACGCTCCTCCTGGTCGACCCCCGTCATCGTCCAGGTCGAGGGCCGCACCCAGGCCATCGTCGCCGCGGCCCGCAAGACCCGCAGCTACGACGTCGCCACCGGCGAAATCGTCTGGGAGGCGTCCGGCCTCACCGACAACGTCATCCCGACGCCCGTCATCGGCCACGGCATGGTTTACCTGATGAGCGGGTTCCGCGGGAATGCCATCCAGGCAGTCAAGCTCACCGCCCGCGGGGACGTCACCGAAACGCCCGCGATCGTCTGGAGCGCCCGCCGGAGCGCGCCGTACGTGCCTTCGCCTGTGCTCTCCGGCAATCGTCTCTACATGGGCAAGAGCAACGACGCCTTCCTCTCCTGCCTCGATGCGCTGACCGGCGAAGTCTATTATCAGGACCAGCGCCTCGAAGCCCTGCGCGGCGGCGTTTATGCCTCGCCCGTCGCCGCCAATGGCCACCTCTACCTGGTCGGACGCGAAGGACACGTGCTGGTAATCAAGGACGCCCCACGCTTCGAAATCGTCGCCACGAACCAGATGAACGAACGCATCGACGCCTCACCCGTCATCCTCGGCCGCGAGCTGTACCTGCGCGGGCATCAACACCTCTTCTGCATCGCCGAAGGGTAAACTCCCATTCCCCACCCGATCCTGCTTCCGGGCGGCCGCCCTCCGTGGCGACCGCCACCTGACCCGAATGGCGCCAAGACAAGACCAAAATGGCAAATCCGGCCCGGCCCTGCTCGCAGCGGCAGGATGCCGCTGCCACCTTCAAGACCGCCTTAACTTAGCGCCATTCCCACCTGACCCAATTCCTCCGTCCGCGCTCCCGGCGCCGCCGGGGCGACGCCCACCAGAAATTGCACTTCCGCTCCCGATGACTCACCGCCCCGTCTTCTGCCGCTTCGCCTTCATCACCGCGCTGGCCGCGATCGCTCCCGCGCGTGCCGAGATCAACTGGCCGCACTGGCGCGGCCCCACCGAAACCGGCACCTCCATCAGCGCCACACTCCCCCAACGGGTCGATGCCAACCAGGTGCTCTGGAAGGCCCCGCTGCCCGGCAAGGGCTGCTCCACCCCGATCATCTGGAACCAGCGCCTCTACCTCACCGCGCCCATCGACGGAAAGGACGCCCTCCTCGCCTTCGACTGGAACGGCCAGCCGCTCTGGCAGACCGTGCTCGGCCCCGAGGTTCCCGGCAAACACCGGAACGGCTCCGGCAGCAACCCCTCGCCCGTCACCGACGGCCGCACGATCTTCGTCACCTTCAAGAGCGGCAGCCTCGCCGCCGTCAGCCTCGAGGGGAAAATCCTCTGGCGCGCGGACCTCACGGAGAGATTCGGACCCGTGAAACTGTTCTGGGATTTCGGCACCTCCCCCGTGGTCACCCGCGACTCCGTGGTGCTGGCGCGGATGCACGAGGGCGAGTCGTGGCTCGCCGCCTTCGACAAACTCACCGGCGATTTGAAGTGGAAAACCGACCGTACCTACTCGACCCCGCGGGAGGTCGACAACGGCTACACCACCCCCGTGCTCATCCAACACGAGGGCCGCGAGGCCTTGCTCACCTGGGGCGCCCAACACCTCACCGCGCACGACGCCGCCACCGGCCAGCTCTTGTGGTCCGCCGGAGGTTTCAATCCCGACGCCACCCCGCTCTGGCCCGCCGTCGCCTCGCCCGTGGTCGCCGGCGACACCGCCGTAATCTGCTTCGGCCGCGCCGACCGCGGCATTCCCCGCCTGTTCGGCGTCAAACTCGGCGGCCGCGGCGATGTCACCGCCACCCACCGGCGCTGGTCGCGCGACGATGTCGGCGCCTTTGTGCCGACGCCCGCCGTCTACGAAGGCAAAGTCTATGTGCTGAGCGACCGCGGGCAGCTCGACTGCGTCGACCCGGTCTCCGGCCGCACGCTCTGGAGCGGGACCATTCCGCGCACCAACGCCAACTTTTACGGCTCACCCCTCATCGCCAAGGGCCTGCTTTACGCCATCCGCGAAGACGGTTCGATGGTGGTGGCGCGGGTCGAGCGCGGCCTCGAAATCCTGGGGGAAACCAAGTTCAACGACCGCGTCATCGCGACCATCGTCCCCTCCGGCGACCGCCTCTTCATCCGCGGCGCCAACCATCTCTATTGCGTGGTCGCCCGGTGAGCCCCTGGAGGAGACAGCTCACGCCCTAGCCACGAGCGGGAGCCGTAGCCACGAGCGGGAGCCGTAGCCACGAGCGTGAGCGAGTGGTCCTTCGTCCCGCCCAACTCGCTCACGCTTGTCGCTACCCATCGGCGGCGCGACGCGCCCCTCCGCCGCCCCCCCGCGCGCAGGCTTGCACGCGCCGCGGACGCCCGCCCAAGCTGTCCGGCTTCATGCAGAGAACATCGGACATCAATGTCGTCGAGACGCGCCCGCTGCCCACGCCGGCCGCACTTCTGGACGAGCTGCCGAAATCCGAGGTGCAGGCCGACTTCGTGACCCGTGCTCGCCGCGAAATCCACCAGCTCATCTTTACCGACGACAAACGCCTCCTCCTCGTCGTCGGCCCCTGCTCGATTCACGATCTGGCCGCCGGTCGCGACTACGCCTCCCGCCTCGCCACCCTGGCCCGCGCCGTCGCTGATCGCGTGATGATTGTGATGCGGGTTTACTTCGAGAAACCCCGGACCACCGTCGGCTGGAAAGGCCTGATCATGGACCCGCATCTCGACGGTTCCCATGATCTCGCCGCCGGCTTGCGCCTCGGCCGGTCGTTCCTGCGCGACGTCCTCGACCTTGGGCTGCCGACGGCCACCGAGTTTCTCGATCCCATCACGCCCCAGTACATGGCCGATCTCGTCTGCTGGGGCGCGATCGGCGCGCGCACCACCGAGTCGCAGACCCACCGGCAGATGGCCTCCGGCCTGTCCATGCCACTCGGTTTCAAGAACGGCACCGATGGTTCGCTCCAGGCCGCGATCAACGCCATCAAGGCGGCCGCCCAGCCGCAGACGTTTCTTGGCATCAACCTCGCCGGCGCCGCCTCGGCGATCGTCACCCGCGGCAATCCGGACTGCCACGTCGTCCTGCGCGGCGGGGCCGCCGGCCCCAACTTTTCCCCGGAACACATCACCCGCACCGAGCAACTCCTCGCCCAGGCCGGTCTGCCCAAGTCGATTCTCGTCGATTGCTCCCACGACAACTCCGCCAAGCAGCCGGAACGCCAGCCCGAGGTGATGCGCGCCCTGCTGGCCCAAATCGCCGCCGGCAACACCTCCATCATGGGCGCCATGCTCGAAAGCAACCTCGCCGCCGGCAGCCAACCCTTCCCGCAGCCCCGGGAAAAGCTCCGCTACGGCGTCTCCATCACCGACGGCTGCATCGACTGGGCCACCACCGAAAACCTCATCCGCGAAATCCACGCCGCCCTCGCCCCGCGCTTTGCGTGAAACGAATCCCCACCGTTTCCACCCGTTTCGATAAGTATTTTCTCGGCGACCGCGGGCTGCATCTAACACTCTTCCTCCACCCCACTTCTTCCGTGTCTTCCGCGTGCCCCGTGGGCTAAACCGTTACCTTCTTATGAAAACACCCATCCGCGTCGCCGTCACGGGAGCCGCCGGCCAAATCGGCTACTCCCTCCTCTTCCGCATCGCTTCCGGCGCGATGTTTGGACCCGACCAGCCGGTCATCCTCCAACTCATCGAAGCCCCCATCGAAAAGGCCCTCAAGGCCCTCGAGGGCGTCGCCATGGAACTCGATGACTGCGCGTTCCCGCTCCTCAAGGACATTGTCCAGACCTCCGACCCCGCCGTCGGCTTCAAGGACGCCAACTGGTGCCTGCTCGTCGGCGCCAAGCCCCGCGGTCCCGGCATGGAACGCGCCGATCTGCTCAAGGACAATGGCAAGATATTCATTGCGCAGGGTCAGGTGATCGATGCGGTCGCCGCCGCCGACGCCCGCGTCGCCGTGGTGGGCAACCCCGCCAACACCAATTGCATGATCGCCGCCTCGCAGGCGAAGCGCCTCCCGCCCGAGCGCTTTACCGCCATGGTGCGCCTCGATCAGAACCGCGCTCAGACTCAACTCGCCAAGAAAGCCGGCGTGGATCTCACCGAAGTGCAAAATATCTTCATTTACGGCAACCATAGCCCGACGATGTTCCCGGCCTTTGCCCACGCCACCATCGCCGGCCAGCCCGCCCCAAGCGTCATTACGGACACCGCCTGGCTGCAGGGACCGTTCTGCGAAGTCGTGGGCAAACGGGGCGCCGCAATTATCGCCGCCCGCGGAGCTTCCTCCGCCGCGTCCGCCGCCAACGCACTCGTCGATCACGTGCGCAGCCTGGTGACCCCGGGAGCAGTGCACTCCCTCGCCGTGAAGTCCAATGGAGCCTACGGTTTCGATCCCAGCGTCTGGGCGGGCGTGCCGGTGCGCACCACCACCCCCGGCTCTTACGAAATCCTCACGGGCTACGAGATGGACGACTTCGCCAAGTCCAAGCTCGCCGCGACGAACAAGGAACTCCTCGACGAGCGCGCCTTCGTGGCCGACATGATTCAGTGACCGGGCGGCCCGACTTCGGGCCAGGCTCCCCCTCTCGGGCGGCTCCTTCGCGGGAGCCGCCTTTCTTTTTGCCTGTTGTGTCGGCCAACGCTGAGTCTCGGCATCGCCCCCCCCGGGGCAACCGTTTGTTTACCAAATGTCAAAAACCTCGCGCCCGCCGATCCGGCTGGAAGTGCCTCCGGGCGCCGTCATGAACAGCGCCAGAAACCACCGCCGCCATGACCACTCTCCTCCTCGCCCTGCTCGCCCTCGTCGCCGTTTCCTCGATCGTCACTTTCCTGGCGGTGCGGCACGCCCCCGAGGGTTACGAGGATGAAACCGGCTTCCACGCCGTCCGGCCCGCCCGCATTTCGGAAGCCTCCCCGCGCAGTGCGAACACCCCCCATCTGCACGGCGACCATTTCGCTGGCGGTCTGGCTTAACTCATTCGACCCGAGTCTCTTTGACGGCCACACGGCGCCCCGCTTCGGGCGCCGTTTTTGCTTTCCTGCCGTTCGCGCCTTCCCTGCCGCCCTCCGCGAGTGGGAACTGGCTCACGCGATCAGCCCGCGCAGGGCTTTGCTGATCTGGAACGCCTCTCGCACGGCCGCAAACGCGTCGACCAGTTCCGCGGGTCCGCCCGCCCGGGGGAAGGCGATCTCCAGCGCCACCCCCGTGCATCGCACCGTCGCCTCCACGCCTTCCACACCGATTGTGCATTCGCGGCAGTCCGACGGGTAGTCGACTCGCAGCCCGCCGCGGCCCTCCAAGGCCTCGATGGCATCGACCACCGCCTCCACCGCCGCCCCCCTCTTCAACGCAAAGGTGATCTCGGTGAACCTGCCGGCGAAGATGCCGGCGAATTCCGCCGTGCGGAGCAGTTCCGCGCTGCGCAACTCGCGCAGGGTCGTCGTCACCGTATACCGCGCCGGCTCGCGCTCCTCGAAGGCGTAGGCGATTTCCACCGAAAAATCCTTCGCCGCCAACGTTGCCACCGGGCTCGCCACGCTCAACGACACCTGCCGGCGCTTGTACCCCAGGCCCGTGCGCACCTGCTGGAACAGCGTCTCCGCCTGCTCCGCCAGCTCGCCCTCGCACAGGCGCGCGAGAAAGGCGCTCGCCGCCGGAGTCACCGCATCAGGAACCGTGTGGTGCGACTTCCTGAAGCCGCCCAGCGACTTCACGGCTCCGCCGCTGCGGCCGAGGAAGCCGATCTCCGCGATGACACCCGAAGGAAGCGCGCCCGCCATGGTGCGCCGAGAAAACCCACCGGCCGCCGCCGCGCCAGCCCGAATCGCCGCCCGGGCTCCGCAGCCACCGCCCCCCTTCGATCGCGCCCCCGGATCCACCGCGCCCCAGCCGAAGTGTAACCTATTGGGTTACACTTCGCCCCGCCGCGCCGGCCGGCACCTTGCCGCCTCGCCATCATCACTCACTGGGCGACACTTCGTCGCATCCGCCCCGCGCCAGCGACTCTCCGTTCGCGGTACTGGGACGGCGTCATGCCCACGCACCGCGCAAACGCCCGCGAAAACACCAGCGCGCTGTGGTAGCCGACGCACGGGGCGATGGCGTCGAGTTTCTCGTCGCGCGCCTCGAGCAGCTCCTTCGCCCGCTGGATGCGCATGTAGGTGACGTGCTCCATCGGCGATCGACCGAGTTCGCGCCGGCACAATCGCCGCAGGTGCTCGGCGCTCAACGCGCATTCACCGGCGAGGGTCGACAGCTTCCAATCCCGCGCCAGGTCGCCCTCCACCTTCGCCCACAGCTCCGCAATCCGTGAACTTGTCCGCCATGGGCTCGCGAGGCGCAGCGCGGTGCCGTGAATCAAACTGATCCAATGGTGCACCAGCGCCGCCTCCCGCGGCCCTTCCCATTCCGTCTGCAACCCGGCCAGCGGCCGGCCCAGTGCCTCCGCCCCACGCCGCAATCGCAACGGCGAATTGGTGCCGACCAGCGGGATCGTTGCCGGCGGCTCCTCGTAACGCACCCAGGCAAAACGCCATGCCCGCCGGGGCAAAGCGTGAAACGCGTTGAGGGCGCGGGGCGGCGCCAGGCAGATCGCACCCGCCGACACCCGCTCCCAGCGCCCCTCCAGCCAGATGCGCCCTTCCCCTTCGAGGCAGGCGAGCAGGAAACTGCCCGACGGCGCCAGCCGCACGCGCCGGTAGGGAGCGAAAACGGTGTCAATCCCCAACCAGGCGATGCGATGCAGGGCCAGTTCGGGACACGCCCGCGCGTCGAGCGACCAGCGCCGCGTGCGGCGGCCGTCGATCGTGGTTTCCTTCCACACGGGATCGAGCGGGTCCATCGTACCCGGTCGGTAGGCCACACTCCGGAGGGCCGCAAGCCGATGTGCAAATTCGTCGGCCGAATGTGCACATCGGCATCTTGTGTTGCCGCCCGGCCGTCCCATCGCCTTCCTGCCTGCGCTTTCGGTTCCCGCCCCGTTTCCCCAGGCGCTTGGTGCGCCAAAGCCTTGCCTCCCTCGTTCCCTTTTCACCCTCACCTTCACCCTCACTCCCCATGCCCAATCCCTGGACCGGAAAAGGAAACCCCTACACCCGCGAGGAGGTGCGAGAGCGCCTCTACGCCACGATCGAACAGGGCAAAGCCATCATCGCCGCCGGCGCCGGCACCGGCATCAGCGCCAAGTTCATCGAGAAGGGCGGAGCCGATCTCATCATCATCTACAACAGCGGCCGCTTCCGGATGATGGGCCACGGCTCCACCGCCGGCATGATGGCCTACGGCGACGCCAACGCCATCGCCATGGAGATCGGCGAATTCGAGGTGCTGCCCGTCGTCGAGGAGGTCCCCGTGATCTGCGGCGTGCACGCCACCGACCCGCGGCGCCGCATGTGGCACTGGCTCGGCCGCGTGAAGGAGATGGGCTTTTCCGGCGTAAACAACTTCCCCACCCACACCATCGTCGACGGCCACTTCCGCGGCGTGCTCGAGGAGACCGGCATGTCCGTAAAAAAAGAATACGAGATGGTCGCCCTCGCCCGGCGGATGGATCTGTTCTCCATCGTCTACGTCGCCTCGCCCGGGGAGGCCGTGGAAATGGCGAAAGCCGGCGCCGACGCCATCATCGCCCACGTCGGCACCACCGTCGGCGGCAGCATCGGCGTGCAACGGGCCGTCGTCACCTGGGAGCACACGCTCAAGGTCACGCAGGAAATCATCGCCGCCGCCTCCCAGGTGCGGAAGGACATCTTCTTCCTCGCCCACGGCGGTCCCATCAACACCCCCGCCGATGCCGCCCGCGTGATCGCCGGCACCCAGGCCGTCGGCTTTGTCGGCGCCAGCAGCCTCGAGCGCATGGGCGTCGAGGAATCGCTCACCAGCCTCACCCGCCAGTTCAAGTCGCTCACCCTGCCGCCCGCCCAGACCTGAATCACCCCGGAGAAACGGAGCCGCCGAGAAACTCCGGCCGCCGCACGGCCTTCCCTGCGCCTCCGTGCCTCTGTGGTTCAACCCCAGCCATGCCCCCTCTCGATCGCCGCTTCGTCGCCCTCGCCGACGCCCTCCGCGAGCCCAACGCCTGGACCAACAACGAGTGGCTCTGCCGGCCCGACCTCGTCGCCGCCGAGAAACTCCTGCTCGTGCGCGCCAACATGGACGGCATGCACTGCCATCCCTTCCACTTCCACCCACACCGCGAGGAGATCATCTACGTGATCTACGGCCGCGCCGAGCAGTGGGTGGGCGACCAATGCCGCCTCCTCGGCCCCGGTGAGATGGCCCACATCCCCGCCGGCACTGTGCACGCCACCTATAACCCGCACCCCGAGCCGCTGGTCTTCCTCGCCATCCTCTCGCCGGCGAAACTGCCGCCCGACCTGGCCGCGGCCCCCGACCCCCACGACGTCTCCGCCCAGGAACCGTGGGCCTCCCTACGCCAAGGCCGCCCCGCCTGCCGCACCCGCGACTAAGCCCCCAATCATTCTCGCCCACGGAACACACGGAAAACACGGAAGCCCACCGCCCCTCCCGACCTTCCGTGTCTTCCGTGTATTCCGTGGGCCCCAGCCCTCTCCCCGTCGGCCGCTCTCCCCCTCCCCCGCTCTCTCCGTCTCTCCCTCTCGCTGTCTCTCCGTCTCCCCCCACCGTCCCATGCCCCGCCTCGTTGCCCTCGCCACCCTTGCCGCGCTGACTTTCGCCCACGCCGCGCTCGCCGCCGCCGAGCCGCCGCTCCGCGTCTTCATCCGCTCCGGCCCCAAGTCCCACGGCCCCGGCGCCCATGACTACCCACGTTTCCTCGCCGAATGGGTCCCGCTCCTCAACGCCCGTGGCGCGCAGGCCACCGGCGGCAACGCCTTCCCCACTCGCGAGCAACTCGCACAGACCGACGTTCTCATCCTCCACGCCCAGGAGGCCGGCAACATCCCCGCCGTCGAAGATCGCGCCCACCTGATGGAGTTTCTAAAGCGTGGCGGCGGCATCATCGCGATCCACGCCGGCGCCGTCTCGCGTGATCCCGACTGGTTCAAATCCATCATGGGCGGCTCCTGGCGCTTCGGCACCACCAAGTGGCTCGAGGCCCCGATGCACCTCTACTTCACCGACCGCGAACACCCCATCACGCGCGAAGTCTCCAACTGGGCCATGAACGACGAGATCTATTACGACATGGATCTTCGCCCCGACATCCGCGTCCTCGCCACCGCCTACACCCCCAAGAGCATCGACACCGGCGGCCGCGGCAACCGCGAGGCCCAGCAGCGCGCCGCCGAGGCCGTCGCCCTGCGCAAGGGCGTCAACATCTACGACGTCCAGCCGCAGATCTGGACCTACGAGCGCACCGCCGAGGGCGGCGCCCGGCCCTACCGCGCTTTCGTCTCCCTCCCGGGCCACCTTTACGAAAACTTCAACCGCGCCAACTACCGCGCTCTCCTCCTGCGCGGCATCGCCTGGGCCGGCCAGCGCCGCAACGTCGACGAACTCTGCCGCCCCGAGGAACTCGGCGACGCCCTCCGCTACCCCGCCGACGGCCCCACCCATCCGGCGAAGGCCGCCGCCCGCATCGAGGTTCACCCCGAATTAAACCTGTCCCTCGTCGCCGCCGAACCGCTGATCAACAAGGTCATGAACGTCGACTGGGACGAGCGCGGCCGCCTCTGGGTCTGCGAGACCCCCGAATACCCCAACGGCCGCCGCGTCCCCAACATCGAACCCTGGAAGGACAGCGGCTACCTCCGCGGCGCCCGCGCCGATCGCGACCCCGAGGATCGCATCTCCATCCTCACCGACACCAACGGCGACGGCCTCATGGATCGAAAGCACGTCTTCGCCGACAAGCTCGAGCTCGTGACCAGTTTTGTCTTCTACAAGCATGGCGTCATCGCCGCCACCGCGCCTGACATCTGGTTCCTGGAGGACACCGACGGCGACGAGGTCGCCGACCGGCGCACCCGGCTCTACACGGGCCTCGGCATCCGCGACACCCACGCCGTGATCAACAACCTCCGCTGGGGCCTCGACGGCTGGATCTATGCCACGCACGGCTATTCGCAGGGCGACGTGAAGAGCGGCGACGGCGCCCGCGCCCTCGGCACCGGCGGCAGCGGCGTGGTGCGATTCAAGCCCGACGGCTCCGCGTTCGAACAGTTCAACAGCAAGAACGGCAACACCTGGGGCCTCGAGACCACCTGGGACGGCCAGATTTTCTGGACGCAGCCGACCAGCGGCACGGTGTTCTTCCACGCGCTCCTCCCCGAGAGCGTCCTCGCGAAAGGCAAGGTGCCCGGCACCACCTCGTGGAAGGGCATGATGACGAACCAGCGTTCGTATCCGCTGATGGAGTGGCCTGAGCAAGCCTACGTGCAGATCGACCAGGTCGGCCGCTTCACCGCCGCCGCCGGCTGTGCGATCTACGAGGGCGGCGCCTGGCCGGAGAAGTGGAACTACAGCTACTTCACCACCGAGCCCACGCTCAACCTCGTGCACCACCAGTTCGTCCGCCCCGAGGGCACCAGCTACACGATCGCCAAGGAACCGGGCCGCGAGGAAACCGAGTTCATGCGCAGCCGCGATCTGTGGTTCCGCCCTATCGAGGCCCGCGTCGGCCCCGACGGCGCGCTGTACGTCGTCGATTTCTACAACCAGGCGGTGATTCACAACGACACCCGCGGCCCGCAGCACGGCCCCGCCAACGCCGCCGTCCGCCCCGACCGCGATCACTACTTCGCCCGGATCTGGCGCGTCCAGCACAAGCAGGCGAAGGCGCTCGCCGTCCCCACGCTCGACCGCCGCGACCTCGCCGCCCTGGTCCGCACGATCGAGTCCAGCCCCAACGCCCACGTGAAGAAGCTCGCCTGGCGCCTCGTGCAGGAAAACCACGGCGCCGCCGGCACGAAGGCCCTCGCCGCCGTCAAGCGCCCGCCGATCGGCAGCCTCGCGCAGCAGCGCTACGAATCCGCCCGCGCCGCCAGCACGCCCGCCCAGCGCCAGGCCGTCCTCGCCGACTTCATCGCCGCCCGGGATGATTGGATGCGGTCCGCCCTGATCGCCGCCGCGGCGGCACAGGCGACAGACTACCTCGCGCTCGCGCTCACCGCGCCCAACCCGGCCGCCTTAGTGCCGTTCGCCACCGCCCTCGCGCCGTCGGTCCCGCTCGACCGCGCCACCTCGCTCGTCGCCGCCTGCGCCAACGCCCCGCTCGCCGCCGCCCCGCTCAAATCCGCCATCCTCCGCGGCCTCGCCCAACTCAACGGTGCACCCGCCTATCTCGACGCCACCACCACCCGCCTGATCCAGCGGCTCCTTTCCAGCTCCGACACCGTCGCCGCCACCCTTCCGCTCATCGCCACATGGGATCGCACCGGCACCCTCGCCACCGCCGCCGAACCCGTGACCCGCCAGATGCTCCGCGACCTCGTCGACCGCGCGCAGACCGACACCCGCCGCGGCGAACTCGCGGCCAGCCTTCTCACCCTGCCCAAGACCCGGCCAGAGGCGCTCAAGGCCATTGCCGAACTGCTCCCGGACGCCACCACCTCCGAAGCCCTGCGCACCGGCCTCGTCGCCGCGCTGGGCTCGGCCACCGGCCCGGAGATCGATCGCGTGTTGATCAACGCCTTCAAGGCCGGGAAGTCCCCGGCCGTATTCGAACAAATATTACGGCGCCCCGAGTCCACCCTCGCCTTTCTCGCCGCCCTCAAAGCCGGCCAGCTCGCCGCCGCCGATGTCGGTCCCGCCAACCTGGCCCGCCTGCGCACCCACCCGAACCGCAAGGTCGCGGGTGAAGCCGCGACCGTGCTGCAGCGGTTGAACCCCGCCGCGGCGGAAAAAGAGGCCCTCGTCGCCCGCCTCCTGCCCGAGGTTTCCAAGCCCGGCAACCTCGCCAACGGCAAGCTGCTCTTCACCGGCGCCTGCTCGATCTGCCACAAGTTCGGCGACCTCGGCCTGCGCGACGTCGGCCCCCCGCTCGCCGGCATCGGCGCCAAGGGCATCGAGGAACTGCTCGTGCACATCGTCGACCCCAACCGCCAGGTGGAGCCCAACTATACGCAGTGGAATCTCACCACGAAGAAGGGCGAGACCTTCGTCGGCGTGATCGTGAACGAGAACAACGCGACCGTGACCGTCCGCAACCAGGGCGGCGACACCGAGGTGAAGAAGGAAGATCTCGCCACCCGCGAGAATTCCCGCCGCTCACTCATGCCCGAGGGCCTCGAGGGTCTCGGCGCCGAGGGCCTGCGCGACGTCATCGCCTTCATGGTTTCCGCTTCGGCCCCCGGTGTAGCGACGAGCGGGAGCGAGTCGACCTCCCTCCCCACGAAAAAGGGCAAAGGCAAAGCCTCCTCCAAGGCCGCAGCGACGAGCGTGAGCGGGTCGACCCCCGCCGAAGCCGGCCCCAAGGAAGGCGGCAAGAACGATCGCCCCATGCCCGCCACCGAACCCGTGCGCTGGGAGCCCGGCAAGACGCGCGTCCTCCTCATCGGCGGCGGCAGCTCGCACAAGTTCACCGAATTCTTCGGCGCCACCGACAGTGCCACACTCCGCAAGGCCGGCTTCAGCGTGCACTACACCGAGGACCGCGATCAGGCGCCCGTCGCCCTCGCCGAAGCCGACGTCGCCGTGATCAGCGTGAACCGGATGTTCTTCGACATGCCCGCGTACCGGAAGGCGGTCTTCGACTTCGCCGCCGCCGGCAAGGGCATCGTCATGTTGCATCCGGGAACCTGGTACGCCTACCCGCGCTGGCCCGAGCTCAATGCGAAGATCGTCGGCGGCGGCTCCCGCGGCCACGACAAGCTCGGTCCCTACTCGGTGCACGTGCTCAAGGCCGATCACCCCATCATGCGCGGCGTGCCGGCGAAGTTCGAGGTGATCGATGAGCTCTACTACATGAACGCCGAGCCGGAGAAGATCCCACCCGGCACCGCGCCGATCGAGGTGCTCGCCGAGAGCTCGCCGTCGATCAAGTTCCAGAAACCGCACCCGGTGGTCTGGATCACGCAGCATGAGCGTGCCCGCATCGTCGGCTTCACCCTCGGCCACGACGAACGCGTCCACGACCACCCCGCCTTCCAGGCCATCCTCGTCAACGCCGTGCGTTGGGTCAGCCGGAAGTAGCTCGCCAGATCCGACCGATCAGTCCGATCCGACCTATCCGACCGATCGCATGCCCGCCCCCAAGAAACTGCGCCCCAGCGGCGGCTACCGCCAGACCGCCAGTTTCCAGACGGCCACGCTGATCTACGACGCCACCTACTGGTTCTGCGAAAAGTTCCTCGACCCGCGCTCCCGCACCGTGGACCAGATGGTGCAGGCCGCGCGCTCCGGCCGACAAAACATCGCCGAGGGCAGCCGCGCCTCCGCCACCTCCTCCCAGACCGAACTGCGTCTGCTCAATGTCGCTCGCGCCAGCCTCGAGGAACTGCTCCTCGACTACGAAGACTACCTGC
>CAZDGC010000004.1:4330-8406 GCA_964504885.1 uncultured Opitutus sp. | reverse complement strand
CTCAGGAAAGATCGGCCCGATCAGTCCGATCCGACTGATCGGACCGATCTGAGCGACCAGCAACGCTACGCGCTCTACGCCCACTGGCTCGACCACCCCGACCCCGCCATCCGCGCCAACACCCTCCTCTGCCTCATCCACCAGGCGAACTTCCTACTCGACCGCCAGATCGCCGCCCTCGAAGCCGCCTTCATCGAAGGGGGCGGCTACTCCGAGCAACTCGCCACCGCCCGCCTCCGCCAGCGGGCCAAAGATCGGTCCGATCAGACCGATCAGACCGATCGGACCGATCCGGTTTGCCCCCACTGCGGCAGCCTCATGGCCCTCCGCACCGCCAAGGCAGGCCCGACCCCCGGCAGCCAGTTCTGGGGCTGCACCCGCTACCCCGACTGCAAGGGCACGCTGCCGGTTTGATCAGATCGGACCGATCCGTCTGATCCGTCCCATCCGACCGATCTTCTTCCACCCCATGCCCACCATCGCCGTCCTCGGCACCTTCGACACCAAGGGCCCCGAACACGCCTTCGTCGCCGACCGCCTCCGCGCCCGCGGCCACACCCCGCTCCTGATCAACGTCGGCTGCCTGCACCCGCCGACGATTCCCTGCGACCTCCCCACCGACACCGTCGCCGCCCGCGGCGACGCCGACTCGCAGGCCATCCTCGCCCGCCGCGACCGTGGCGAATGCGTTTCGCTCATGGGCCGCGGCGCCGCCGCCCTCCTCGCCGAACTCGCCACCACCGGAAAAATCCACGGCGTTATCTCCCTCGGCGGTGGCGGCGGCACCGCCATCGCCACCGCCGCCATGCGCGCCCTGCCCATCGGCTTCCCCAAGCTGATGGTCTCTACCCTCGCCAGCGGCCAGACCGCCCCCTACGTCGGCACCACCGACCTCACCATGATGCCCGCCATCGTCGACGTAGCCGGCCTCAACCGCGTCTCCCGCGCGATCTACGGAAACGCCGCCGGCGCCATCGCCGGTATGGTCGAGGCCGCCGCCGCCCGCGCCACCTCGCCCGCTCCCGCCGCCGACCGCCCCCTGATCGTCGCCAGCATGTTCGGCAACACCACACCCTGCGTCACCGAGGCCAAGCAGATCCTCGAGGCCGCCGGCTACGAAGTGCTCGTCTTCGCCGCCACCGGCAACGGCGGCCGCACCATGGAGTCGCTCATCGGCAGCGGCCTCGTCGCCGGCGTCCTCGACATCACCACCACCGAGTGGGCCGACGAACTCGTCGGCGGCGTGCTCACCGCCGGCCCGGAGCGCCTCGACGCCGCCGCCCGCGCGAAAATTCCCGCCATCGTCACCCCCGGCTGCCTCGACATGGTCAACTTCGGCGAACCCTCCACCGTCCCCGCCAAATTCGCCGGCCGCACCTTCTACCCGCACAACCCGCAGGTCACCCTCATGCGCACCACGCCCGCTGAGTGCGCCGAACTCGGCCGCATCCTCGCGGAAAAACTCAACCGCTACACCGCCCCCGTCACCTTCCTCATCCCGCGCCGCGCCCTCAGCATCATCAGCGCCCCGGGGAAGCCCTTCCACGATCCCGCCGCGGACGACGCCCTGTACGACGCCCTCCGCCGCCACCTCCGCCCCGAGATCCCCATCCTCGAACTCGACTGCGAAATCAACGACCCCGCCTTCGCCCGCGCCTGCGCCGACACCCTCCTCGCCTCCCTGCGCCCCACTCCCTGACCCCAAGTCTCCCCATGTCTGCCTCTATCCCCCGCTCCCCCTCTCTCCTTCTCTCCCTCCTCTGCCTAGCCTCCCCCGTCCTCGCCGCCCCCACCCCGCTCTTCGACGGCCGCTCCCTCGAGGGCTGGGAAGGCGACCCCAAGTGGTGGCGCGTCCAGGACGGCTGCCTCACCGGCGGCTCGCTCACCGACAAAGTCCCGCACAACTACTTCCTCGCGACCCGCCGCTCGTTTCAGAACTTTGATCTCCGCCTCCGCCTCAAGCTCACCGGCGTCCCCAACACCGGCATGATCAACAGCGGCGTGCAGATCCGCAGTATCCGCATTCCCCATAACACCGAAATGGCCGGCTACCAGGTCGACGCCGGCGACGGTTGGTGGGGCAAACTCTACGACGAATCCCGCCGCCGTCGCGTCATCGCCGAACCCATCGACGCCGCCGCGGTCAACGCCGCCGTCCGCAAGAACGACTGGAACGAGTACCGCATCCTCGCCGAGGGCCCGCGCATCCGCTCCTGGATCAACGGCGTCCCCGCCCTCGATTACACCGAAACCGCCCCCCACATCGCCCGCGACGGCGCCATCGCCATCCAAATTCACAGCGGCGGCATGGCCCTCGTGCAGGTGAAGGACGTCACCCTCGAGGAACTTCCGCCCACCCCCGGCGCCCCCACCTGGGCCCAGACCGGCCTGCCTCCCCCGCCCCCGCCCAAGGCCAAATCCGCCCCCAAGAAAAAGACCGCCTCCTCCACCCCTTAGGAGACAGGCATCCACGTCCGCACCGGCGCCACCGCCGCGATGGAGAGTGCCTATCGCATTTTCCGCGTGGTAACGACCGCCGGCAGCATCCACGAGAGATTCCTCGCCGACGACCGCCCCGAGGCGGTGGTCGTGCGCATCCCGAAGCCGATGATCGCCGCCTCGCCCCCAGCGCTATCCGGGAATCCTCGTACCTGCGTCGTTCTCGCATGCCAGAAGGCTTGCTCGACGAGCTGTCCCCCGCACAGGTCAGCGCTCTCTTCGCCTACCTGAAGATGATCAAGTAGGGCGCAGGCGTTCAAGACGCCGCCGGGCGCTGGCTCCAGCGCTTGACCAGCGCAATCAGGCCGAGAATTACGAGGGCGGGAATCCAGACGGGAGCGAGCACCGCTGCGAGTGCCAGGGAGGCAATCGCCACCACCGCAACGAGGGAAAGTCCGCAGAACAACAATCCGACCAGGAGCAGGCCGAGCAGGACGCCCAATGCCAGCGTGACCGGCACCAGCTTGACCGCGATAATCGCCGCCACCACGAGGAGCAGGATCTTCAGAAAATTGTTCATGCCCGAATAACCCCGCAGCCCGCGGCAAAGTTGCAGGTGGTGGCCCGACACGGAGAACCCGCTTGCGATCCCGGCCGTCAGCCGCTCCTGCGTCCGGCCGAAGGGACAGGAGGATAGGCAAAAAGAAGCCCGGAGCGCAGGCCCCGGGCTTCTTGAAGGATGCGATGATGCAGCCGCCGCGTTACGGCAGCTCGTAGACTTCGATCAGCGCCACGCCGGTCGCCGCGCCAGCGCCCGTCACCTGGGCCGTGTAGTTGCCCGGGGCGAGGGTCGCAATGAGCGCGGAGTCGGCCGTGGCAAGACCGAAGGCCCCGACCTGGGCCGAAGCCGCGGCGATGGCGTCACGGTCCGCGGACGAGGTCCAGTTGGTGTTCTGGGCCACGACGTTGGAGCCGTTGAGCAGTTGCAGGGTCGGCTGTGCCAGGACGCCCGACACGCCGAACGGCGTGAGGCCCGGGCCGACACCGCGGATGAGCACGCGCTTCGCCGCGCCCGACGGCACCACGAAGCCAGCGATCAGCGTGGCCTCAGCGGACCCCGCGGAGGCGCGGGTGGCGATGTTGAGCAACTTCTGGCCCGGTGAAACGCCCGAGAGGTCGTACACTTCCACCAGGGCCACACCGGCGGTATTGGTGGTGCTGCTCACCACGGCGGTGTAGGCTCCGGGGGCAAGCGTCGTGAGGATGGCCGCATCGGCGCCGGAAGCGCCGAGGGCAAACGCGCCGGCCTGGGTGCTGGCCGCATCGATCGCGGCACGATCCGAAGCGATGCCCGAGTTGACCGCCAGCGAGGTCTGACCGCGGAAGAGTTCGAGCCGCGGCGATGCCAGCGCGCCGGTGACTCCAAACGCGGAACCCAGCGTCGGGCCCACGGCGCGAATCAGCACGGGCTTGGAGACTTCACCCGAGATGACGAAGCCGGCGATGGCGACGGCGTCGGCCGAGCCCACCCGGGCGCGCGAGGAGATGTTCACCAGGCGCTGCCGTTCGAGCACCGCTTCGCTGCCGCCGGTGAAGCTGGCGGCGACGGCGCCGGTCGAATTGGCGGTGACAGTGCC
>CAZDGC010000004.1:0-4320 GCA_964504885.1 uncultured Opitutus sp. | reverse complement strand
CAGTGCCGGTGGCGGGGGCAATCGAGGCCGAAATGACCGAACGGCTGGTCAGGATGTTGACCGCGCCGGCGGAGGTAACCGAACCGGCACCGCCGTCGGTGGTGCTGCCCGACTGCACGATGGCGAAGGCCTGGCTGCTCGGGCCGGCGATGACGTAGGTCACCGCGGCGCTGTTGCCGGCACCGGCCTGGTAGAAACCGGCGACGCCCTGGGTGGCACCCGTGTCGAAGGCTCGCGAGCCCGAGAGCGCGGCGTTGGCACCGCCCCCGATCGAACCCGAGAGGGTGCCATCCGTGCCGATCGTGCCGCTAACCGAGACCGCTCCCAGTGCCGCCGCCCGCGCCGGTTCCCCTTCCGCGGCAGTGACGTCACCCGCGGACGCGATCGCGCCCTGGCTGAAGGTGAACGCACCGTTGTCGGTCACCTGGAAGTCGAGGCTCATCACGGGCGCCGACGAGCCCGGCAGGTAGCCGAGGAAGACGCCCGAGTTGTCCTCGCGGACGTGCATCGCGAAATTGCCAAGACCGCCGGCAAACGAGCCGAAGTAAGTGCCCGCGAAGCTGCGGGCGAGAACGCGAACCACCGCGGCGCGCGAAAGCACGCTGCCGACGCTGTTCGAAACCACGACATCGAAGTTGCCGCCGTCGCCGGGCGCGGTGCCCGCCACCGTGTAGGTTGCGGAGTTGGCACCGGCGATGTTCACGCCGTTCTTGCGCCACTGGTAGCCCGGCGCCGGGGCGCCGCTGGCTCCCACCGCGAGCGTGGTGGAAGTGCCGGCGAGGATCGTGCGATCGGACGGCTCCGCGGAGATCACCGGGGCGGTCGGGGCCGTCGCCACCGTGAGCGTGGCCACGGAACTGCCCACCAAGCCGAGGCCGTTCGAGACGAGGACGTCGTAGAAGCCGGCGTCGAAGAGCGTGACACCCGTCAGGGTGAAGCTGGAGCCGTTGGCTCCGGCGATTTGCACGCCGTTCTTGCGCCACTGGTAGTTGAAGGACGTGCCACCTTCAACCTGGACCGAGAAGGTCACGACGCTGCCCGGCGCCACCGTCTGGGGCTGGGGCTGCAGTGCGATCACCGGAGCGGTGTTCACCACCACCAGCGCAGGCGAGGAGCTCACCGAACCGGCCGAGTTGCTCACCGTCACGGCGTAGCTGCCCGCCATCGAGGGCTGGACGTTGGCGAGGGCCAGCGCAGCCGTGTTCGCTCCAGCGATCGGCGCGCCGTTGCGCGTCCATTGATAGGTCAGCGGCGCCGTGCCGGACGCCGTCACGCTGAGGGTGATGGAACCGTTGCGATCCACGGCCACACCCTGGGGCTGGGCGGTAATCGTCGGAGCCAGCACTGCCGGCTGCACCGTGATCGTCAGCGTCTGCGTCGCCGGGATGCCGTTGGAGGCCGTGATCGTGACCGTGAACGGCGAGCCACTGGTGTCGGGCGGCGTACCGCTGATGACACCGGAGTTGCTGTCGAGCGTCGCCCAAGCCGGCAGGCCGGAGGCGGTGTAGGTCGCCGCGGGCGTGCTGGTCGCGGCCACGGTGAACGTGCCGGGGAAGGTCGCCTGGAAGGTGGCGCTGGCCGGACTGGTGAAGACCGGCGCGGTCCCGAGGGTCAGCGTGGCCGCCTCGGAAATCGCGTTCGGGCTGATGAAGTTGCTCACCTCGACCCGGAACTGATCGCCCTGCATCGCCGCCGTCACATTGCTGACCGTCAGCGTCGCGGTGCGCACGCCGCTGTAGGTGGCGTCATCGGAAAGCAGCGGGAGGAACCCGAAGGTGCCCGCCGCCTGGCGGGACCACAAGAACACCGCGGGAGTCGGCGCGCCGGAGGCCGTCACGGTGAAGGTGGCCGTGCCACCGACCGCCGCCACCCGGGATTGCGGATGATTCACGATGGTCGGCGCGGACACCGTGCCACTGCGGCGCAGGGTGTGGTTGCGCGTGTCGGCGATGAAGAGGTTGCCCGCCGAGTCAACCGCGATACCAAACGGCTGGTTGAAGCGCGCCTCGCCGCCGATGCCGTCATTCGAGCCGGTGACATTGACCGTGCCGGCGATGGTGGAGGTGACGCCGCCGAGCGTCACCCGGCGGATCGTGCTGTTGTAGGTGTCGGCCACATACACATTGCCGGAGGTGTCCACTGCCACGCCCGAGGGCTGGGTGAACTGCGCCATCACGCCCGTGCCGTCGACCGAACCCGAGGAGCCGCTGCCCGCCAGGGTCGACACGTTCGACGCGACATCGATCCGGCGGATGGCATGATTGAACGAGTCGGCGACGTAGAGGTTGCCGCCGGTATCAACGGCGAGGGCAAACGGATAGTTGAACCGCGCCGTGGTGCCCAGGCCATTCGTCAGGCCGCGCTGGCCGGCCAGACCGGCGTGCGTCGACACCACCCCGCCCGACTGGATGCGGCGGATGGTGTGGTTGAAGGTGTCGGCCACAAAGACCGTGCCCGATCCATCCACGGCGATGCCGTACGGATAAAGGAAACGGGCCGCGCTGCCCGTGCCGTCGGTGGAGCCGGTGTTGCCCGCCAGGCCCGCCAGGGTCGTCACGACGCCGTCGGGCGAGATCACGCGGACCGTGTGGTTGTAGGTGTCGGCCACATACACCGTGCCGACTCCGGATACCGCGACGCCGGACGGAGCGTTGAATCGCGCCGCGGAGCCCGTGCCGTCGGCATTGCCGCTGGCGCCGGCCAGCCCCGCGAGCGTGGTGACCACGCCACCGGAGGTCACCTTGCGGATGACGTGGTTGGCGGCGTCGGCCACATAGAGGTTGCCCGCGAAGTCGATGGCAACGGAGGTCGGCCCGTTCAGGCGGGCCGCGGTGCCAACGCCATCGGTGCTGCCGGCAAACCCGGCCTGTCCGACGAAGGTCGAGATCGTGGCGCCGACGACGACCGTGAGCGACGCCGAAGTGCTCTGGCTGATACCGCTGGTGTTGGTGGCGACCGCGCGGAAGACATCACCGCTCATCCCGGAGGTCGGGGCGGTGACGGTCAGCGTGTCGGTGTTGACCCCGCTGAAGGTGGCATCGTTGAACAGGTCGACGAAGATGCCGCTGCCGACCGCGAGGCGCTGCCACTGGATCGTCGGGGTCGGGTTGCCCGTGACGACGACCGTGAAGGAGGCCGTCTGGCCGACCGAAATCGCCGCATTGGTCGGCTGGGTCGTGAAGGTCGGCAGCAGGGCCGTCGGCGACACCGAGATGGCCAGCAACTGGGTTGCGGGCGGGTTGACGCCGTTGCTCGCGGTGATCTGCACGCTGTAGGGCGAGGACGTGCTGGTGCCGGTGAGCGGCGTGCCGGAAAGGATGCCGGTGGTGGGACTGAGCGTGATGCCGGCCGGGAGCGAACCGATGGCGGTGTAGGTCATCGTCGACGGGGAGCCCGTCGCGAGGATCTGGAAGGTGCCGAGCTGGTTCTCGACGAACGTGACGGTATTGAGGCTCGTGATGATCGGCGGCTGCGTGACCGTCAGGGTCGCCGGTGCCGACGTGGCCGGCGAACCCACGCCGCTGGAAACGACCACCTGGAACTGATCGCCCGAGTCGGACAGCGAGGTGCCGAGGATGTTGAGCGTGGCGGTGGTCGTGCCGAAGTATTTTCCGCCATCGAAGATGGGGAAGAACCCGAACGTGCCCGCGACCTGGCGCTGCCACTGGTAGGTCAGGGCGCCGCCGCCGTTGGAGTTGGCCACCACCGAGAACTGCGCGGTCTGGCCCGGGCCCACCATCTGCGAGGAGGGCGGCGTGGTGATGGACGGGCCGGAGGTGACGTTGAGGGTGAAGACCTGATCGAAGGTTCCCGCCGAGTTGGCGGCGCGCACCGTGAAGGTGAACGGCGAACCGGCCGTGCTGCCCGGAGGCGCCGCCGTGAGTACGCCCGAGAGGTCCAGGTGCGCCACCGATGGCGGCAACGATGCACCCGCCACGATGCTGAACGTCGGCGCCGGGGAGCCCGTCGCGACGAACTGGAAGGTCGCCGGGGTGTTGACCACGAACGTGGTGTTGTTGGCACTGGTGATCACCGGCGGGTGATTCACGGTGAGCGTGAAGGTCTGCGTCACCGAGCCCACGCCGTTGCTGGCCTGCACCACAATCACGAACGGCGAACCCACCGCCGTGGAAGGTGTGCCGGAAATCAAGCCATTGTTGAAAGTAACTCCCGTCGGCAGCCCTCCGCTGATCAGCGTAAACGTCGACGCCGGCGAGCCCGACGTCGTCATCTGCAGGGATCCCGGCGTGCCCACCGCAAAGGTCGCGTTGTTCACGCTGGTGAAGACCGGCGCGGAGGCAGCCGTGCCACGGCGGATGA
>CAZDGC010000003.1:83414-141893 GCA_964504885.1 uncultured Opitutus sp. | reverse complement strand
CGGCGCTTGGATCTTCGAATCAATCCGTCCGTCGGGGCGGCGCTCGTGGCGGACCTTGATGGGGCCCAGCGGGGTGGGGTAGGCGCCCTCCGCCCAGCGGAGGCGGCCGAGTTGCGGCGCTACCCGCACCGCCGTGCAGCCCGGCTCCAGCGGCGTCACGCCCAGGATGTGCTCGCTCAACCAGGCGGTCGGACCGCTGGCCCAGCCGTGGCACAGGCTGTGACGGAATCCAACGTAGCAATACGCGCCGTAGCCGCCGTGCACATCCTTCTTGCCGGGCGGCACGAGTTCGTCGATGCGCGCGGCGTTGTCCATCCAGGCGAGATCGAAGTCCTCCCAGAACGTGGTCGCGCCGAGATCGAGCATCGCGCCCCAGTAGCGCGAGATGAACTCGAGGGCGGTGTCGATCTCGCCGGCCCGGGCGAGCGCCTGCAGCACGTAGAAGCCGTAGAACGTGGAAAGGTTGGCCGGGCCGCCGACCTTGAGCACATCCCCGGCGGTCCGTTTGGCGTCCGTCATCCCGGCGAGCGCAAGGAGGGCGGCGCCTGACTTGGACCCGTTGGCCTCAGGCACGATCTTTCGCCCGCGGTCCGCCGCCGCGCGGCAGAGGGCGGCCGTTTCCTGGTCCCGCAGCTCGGTCATCAGACGCGCGCCCGCGTCGAGGGTCATCACCAGCAGGCCCTGCAGCCCGGCGGTCACGCCCTGTTGGTTGGGCGAACTCGGCCAGTCGAGGAAACGCATGCCGTCGATGCGCTCGCGGCCATCGGGGCCGACCAGGGCGGCGAGACGCCGGAGCAGCGCGTGCAAGTACGGCTGTTGCGCGGCGAGGTAGTCGCGGTTGCCATGGTGCCGCCACCACTGCTCGTGGATCAGCACCCACCACATCGAGTAGGAGCTGATGCCATTCATCCACTCCGTGGGCGGCGTGACGTCGCGCGTGAGATCGAGGCTGGCGGGGACGACGTCGTTGAAGCCGAAGACGGCGTTGATGGTGGCGACCTCCGGATGCATGTCGCCGATCCAGACGAGGCGGTCGCGCTTCACGCCGTCCCAGAGGTACTCCTGCATGTTGAGGTGCACCGTGTAGGCGCCGACCTCCCAGATGCGATTGAGGCGTTCGTCGTCGCAGCGGAAGGCGCCGACGCGCGGCACGTCGCGGAGCTGCAGCACCGCGCGCACCTCGGCGAGGTGGACGGGGTGCTGCGGGTCGACGTTGTCGAGGCGCACGAAGCGGAAACCGCTGGGCCCGACGGTGGTCTTCCCGAGCCAGGGAAGTCGCACCTCCTGGTCGCGCAGCGCGTGGTCGTTTTGCGCGTTGGCCGTGCCGCCGAGTTCGGCCATCGCCTCCGCGACCGACTCGCCAAACCGCACGCGCACGCGCGGCGGCTCCTTGTCCTTGGTCATCGGGGTGATGATCTCGACATGGCCGGAGAGCTCGGTGCCAAAGTCGAGCAGCACGCCCCCGCCCGAACCGGCACCACGAGTCGCGGGGGCGAGCACGCAGGGGGGCTGCGGGGATTTCAGGAGAGCCTGGCCTGGCTTGGCGCCAAGGAGGTTGGCGGTGTCAGTGGCGCCGGTGTCGCTCCGCCAGACGATGCGCGTCGGCGCGACAAACCAGGCCGACAGCGGGCTGGCGACACCCGCCGCTGCGACAACCGGCGCGGCTTGGGCGGCGCTGGCAACGAGCGAAAGGGCGAGAGCGAGCGGGCGGAGGCGACGGGCGGGGATGGATCGGGGCGGCATGATCGCAAGCGACTACCGGCAAACGATCCGGCGGGCAAGGTGTCCGTCGCACGGGCGGACGATCGCCCGGGTCGATCCGTCCGCGCTCCTCCCGGCCGTTACCGCCGGCTCAGCACGTCGCGCTCGTAGCGCTTCACCTCGGCGAGCCAGGATTCGCCGACGGGGACTTCCTGCTGCAGGCAGTAATAGTCCCAGACGGCACCGAAGGGCAGCGTCTTCGCGTCCTCCAGCAATGCCAGACGCGTCGTGTAGTCGCCCTCGAGCTCGGCGGTGCGCAGGCGGGCGAGGGGAGCGACGAGTGCGAGGAGCAGCGCTTTCTGCAGGTTGCGCGTGCCGATGACCCAGGCCGCGATGCGGTTGATGCTGGCGTCGAAATAATCGAGGCCGATGCGCACGCGGTCGAGGTAGCCGCCCCAGACGATCTCCTGGGCGATGGCCTGGAGATCGTCGGTGAGCGTGACGACGTGATCGCTGTCCCAGCGCACGCCGCGGCTGACATGCAGGGCGATTTCGGGGAGGAACTGCAGCACCGACGAGATCTTGTCGGCGATGCCCTCGGTCGGGTGGTAGTGGCCGGCGTCGAGGGTGAGGAGCTTCTTCCGGCTGACGGCGTAGCCGAGGTAGAACTCGTGCGAGCCGGGCACGAAACTCTCGGAACCGATGCCGAAGAGCTTGGGCTCGACGGCGTCGACGTTGAGTTTCGGATCGATGCGCTTGGCGAAGATCGCATCCAGCGCCTCGGCGAGGCGGGCGCGCGGACCGCGGCGGTCGGCCGGCGTGTCCTTCATCCCGTCGGGAATCCAGAGGTTGGTGAGGCAGGTCTTCCCGAGCGCCTTGCCGAAGGCGGCCCCGATTTCGCGGCAACGGATGCCGTGCTCGATCCAGAATTGGCGGATCGCCTTGTCGGGGTGGGTGAGGGTGCAGCCGTCCTTGACGAGCGGATGCGAGAAATACGTCTGGTTGAAGTCGAGGGCGATGCCGAGGCCCCTGGCCCAGTCGATCCACTTCTTGAACTGGGCAGCGCTGAGGGCGTCGCGATCGACTTTCCTGCCATTCATCTCGGCGTAGCAGGCGTGGAGGTTGAAGCGCTGGGTGCCCGGGATCAGGGCGAGGGCCTGTTCGAAATCGGCGCGGAGTTGCTCGGGGGTGCGGGCCTTGCCGGGATAATTGCCCGTGACGGCCAGGCCGTCGCCCAGAGCGCTGCCGCCCGCGTTTTCGAAGCCGCCGACGTCATCGCCCTGCCAGCAGTGCATCGAGACCGGGACGCGGGCGGCAGACGCGAGGGCGGCGTCGGAGTCGACGCCGAGGGCGGCGTAGCGTTCACGGGCGAGGCGGTAGGCCTGTTCAATCGACTTGGTCTTCATGGAGGGAAGGGAGTTGGGTTGGCGGCAACGAGGGAAGGATGGCGGGACGGGCGCGGCAGCTTCCTCCTCGGCCGGACCGAGAGAAGTTTTGCCGGAGGAAGTGGCAGTGTCGGGGAATTCGGGCTCCGAGGGAAGCGTTTCCGTGGCCATCCGCTGCCGCGCCGGATCCGCCGCCGTCAGCGCTTCCCGGCGCCAAGGACTGGCGCCCGGACTCCGGGTGCGCCTGCCGCCTCGTTTCCGCCTCGACCCCATCCGGGGTTTTCCGGAAAGGTGAGGGATGCTTTCACCCCGTAGTATTGGCCGCGGCTGCGCGGCGTCGATGCTGGCTTTTCTCCTGGCCGCCGCCGGTGCCGGAGCGGCGCCCGCCATTCCGGCGTCCGGACTGGACTGGCCGCAGTGGCGCGGGGAGCGGCGCGATGGGGTGTGGCGCGAAACCGGGATTCGCGAGACGTTCGCGGGTGACCGCTTGCCCTTGCGCTGGTCCGTTCCGGTGGGGGCGGGGTACAGCGGGCCAACGGTGGCGGCGGGGCGCGTCTACCTGACGGATTTTATGAAGGAGGCGGGGGTGGAGCGCGTGCGCTGCTTCGACTGGCGCACCGGAGCGACGCTCTGGGAGGTCGGGTATCCATGTGCGTACGAGGGTTTCACCTACGAGGCGGGGCCGCGGGCCGCCGTCACGGTGGTGGACGGCCGGGCGTACTCCCTGGGAGCCGCCGGGCACCTGCACTGCCTCGACGCCGCGACGGGCGCGGTGCTCTGGAAGCGCGATCTGCGCGCGGAGTACCAGATCCGCATGCCGCGGTGGGGTCTCGCGGCACATCCCCTGATCGTGGACGGGGTGGTGATCACCCAGATCGGCGGCAGGGGCGACGCCTGTGTGATCGCGCTCGATGCCCGGACCGGCGCCGAGCGCTGGAAGGCGTTTCCCGACGAGGCGTCCTACTCGCCGCCGATCCTGCTGTCCCAGGCGGGCCGGCGCCTGGTGGTGATGGCGCTGGGCTGGCGCCTGGTGGCGTTTGATCCGGCTGACGGCGCGCTGGCCTGGAGCCACGACCAGCAGAAGAGCAGTTGGCCGATCGCCATCCCGGCGCCGGTGGTGCGGGACGACCTGATGTTCTTCGCCACGGCCCACGCGGGCTCGTTCCTGTTCCGGCTGCCGGCGGACCGGCCGGGGGTGGAGGTGGTTTGGGAACGCAACGGACGCCGTCCGCGAAGCGTGGATACGTTACAGCCGGTGATCCCCGATCCGCTGGTGATGAACGGCCTGGTGATCGGCGTGCAGGTCGACGGCGACCTGCGCTGCCTCGAGCTGATGACCGGGCGGCGGCTCTGGGAGACGCTGGAGCCGATGCCGAAGGCCTGGCATGCCACCATGCACCTGGTGCGGGCGGGGGAGACGGGCGATCGCGCGTGGATCTTCACCGAACAGGGGAATCTCCTCCTGGCGCGGCTCACGGCGGAGCGCTACGAGGAACTCGCGCGGGTGAAGCTGCTCGAGCCGACCCTGGAGCAGGGTCCGCGGGGACGGGCGGTGACCTGGGCGCACCCGGCCTTTGCCTACCGGCATGTCTTCGCGCGGAGCGATCGCGAGCTCGTCTGCGCGGATCTCGGCGCGGGGTCCGCCGCGCGGGAGTAGTGGCGCCTCCGGGGGGCATCCCGTGCGCATGGCGCTCCGTGCGCAACACGGTGCGGGGTTGCACGTGCTGGCCTGGACCGGCGCAGCGGGCGACGTGACGCCGCGGGCCATCCTCAACCGGGCGGCCGAAGAGCGTATGCGCACCCTGCGCGGCAAGGAGTCCGAGCTGGACGCGGTGGCGCGGCGAATCGTGAACGCTTGGGAGGAGGCGCTCGAGGGAGCGCGCCGCGACAGGCGCAGCGCGATTCCCTTCCACCATCTGGTGCGGGAACTGGCATTGCCGTATCGCGAGGTGACGCCGCGTGGCACGAGCTCTGGCGGAAGTGAAGCTTCCCGGTGGCGGCGTCGGCACCTCCGCGGCGGGCCTCGCTCAGCGAAGGTCGAGCGGGCGCAGTTCGATGTTCCGGAACCAGACGGGCTGGCCCTCCGCCTGCAGCGCGATGTGGCCGAAGCCGAGCAGGAGCGGGGCGCCGGCCGCGAGGAGATCGCCGGCCGGGGCATTGTTGTTGGCCGGATCGAGCTGCGGGCGCTGGTAACGGAGCACCTCGACCCCATTCACCCGGTGGATGATCTCCTCCGCGCCGCGCACCTCGACCTCGGCGCGCACCCAGACGTCGGCCGGGAAGGTCGGCGCGGACGACTTCACGATGTGGCGGGTGACGAGTTGGCCGCCCATTTCCACATGGGTTCCGGGGGTGCACAAGTTGCCGGTCGAGCGCTCGCCCCTGCCCTCGTCGGCGAGGAACTGCATCTCGAGGCTGGCGGGAAAGCCTTGATCGAATCGCATGCTCTGCGGCGGCTGGGCGTGGAGCATCACGCCGCTGTTCAGATTCACGTAGTTCGGGGCGTCGGCCATCCTGCGGCCCTGGAAGCGGTATTCGAGGCGCAGGACGTAGTGCGAATAAGCGAGGTTGGTGAACAGGTGCCCGAAGCGGCCGTCGAACTTGTCGTAGCCGTCGTAGCTGACCTTGAGGATGCCGTTCTCGACCCGGAAGGTGTTCGCGAAGTTTTCCCCAAGTGGACGCTTGGCGATCTTGATCGTCCAGCCCTCGAGGTTGCGGCCGTTGAAGAGGGGGATCCACCGGGACTCGGCGGCGGACGCGGCGGCGGGGAAAAATAACGCGGCCAGGAACGCGAGGCGGACGGGAAAAGGCGGCAGGCGCATGCGGCGAGTGTGGAGGACAGCCGGGCGTTGCCAAGGTGAAGAGTCGGGGCCGGGCGGCGTGTGGAAGTCGCGAGCCAAACGTTTGGTTCCGCTCAAGTCCCCCCGGACCGGGCCGATAGTCCCTGGGTAAGTCACCTCATCACTTCATGAGTTCCGATTGTTCTCCCGCCCTTGAGGCCCTTCCGCGCCGGCCGCACATCCTGGTGGTGGAGGACGACTCGGGTACCAATCGCATTCTGCGGAGGATCCTCGAGCATGCCGGTTACGCGACGACGGCGGCGTATTCCGCCCGGGAGGCGGTGGAATGGTCCGGCGAGCAGATACCCGACATGGTCCTGCTGGATCTTGAGTTGCCGGATCAGAACGGGCTGGAGGTGTGTCGGAGTCTGAAAGCCCGGGCTGGATGGCGGCACACTCCGGTGGTTCTGGTCTCGGCCGATGAGCAGCTCGCCACCAAGGTGAAGGGCTTCGAGGCGGGCGCGGCCGACTACATTCCCAAGCCGTTTGCGTGCGAGGAGGTGCTGGCCCGTGCGGGCACGCACCTGCGGCTCAAGCAGGCGTACGACTCTCTCGCCCGCCTGCAGGCCGAACGGGTGCGGGGACTCTCGCTGGCCCAGGAGATCCTGATGACGCGCCCGGAGCAACTGCCGGAGGCCCGCTTTGCCGTCAGCATGTCGCCCGTCCATCATGCGGGCGGCGACTTCTACGATGTCCGCCGCGTGGCGGAAGGCGTGACGGACTACGTGGTCGCGGATGCGAGCGGCCACGATCTGGCCGCGGCGTTCTGGACGGCCGCCTTCAAGGCTCTCCTCGGCGAACACGTTTCCCCGGTCACCCCGCCGCGCGACGTCCTGCTCGCGCTTAACCGCGCCCTCTGCCGGCTGCTGCCGGGCGGGGTCTTTTTTACCGCGGTGATGGCGCGCCTGCACCGGCCGGCAGGGACGCTGGCGCTCGCCACCGCCGGCCATCCGCCCGCAGTGCTCTGGCGGCGCTGCTCCGGGAAGGCCCAGCCCCTGGCGCAGTCCGGCGATGTGCTCGGATCGTTCACCGATGCGGAGTTCGGCGTGCTCCATTTGCATCTCCAGCCGGGCGACCGGCTCTTCCTGTACTCCGACGGCGTGGTCGAATCCCGGGGCGAAGTGCAGGGGCGGCCCGAGGCGCTTTGCCGGGCGTGTGAGGCGCAGGCGGGCGCGGAGCTGGCGGCCGCCGTGGCAGCGGTGAGCCGAGCGATGGTGGGGCCGGGCGAGGTCAGTGATGACTGGCTCTTGATGGGGGTCGAAGTGTGAGGCCGGCACTGCGAGCCCTGAGGCGCAGCCTTTCCTCGCGCGTCGCGGACGCGGAGCGGACCGCCCTTGCCGCGCGCCGCCTGCTCGGCCGGGCCGGCGTCGGGGGCATCGGCTTTGCGGTGGAGACCTGCCTGCGGGAGTGCCTCAACAACGCCGTGCGGCACGGCAACCAGGGCCGCCCCCGCCGCCGCGTGCAGTGCGAACTCGCCGTCGGATGGAAATGGATACGATTCTGCGTCCGGGATGAGGGCGCCGGTTTTCCCTGGCGGGAGCGCGGCCGGCGGCGTCACGCCGCGACCGCCACCTCCGGCCGGGGGCTCCGCATCGTCGATCTCTACTCCCGCCGGGTGCGCTTCAACCGCGCCGGCAACGCCGTCACCGTGTGGTTCCGGCGCCCCGGAACCCGCCGGCCACTCACTCATGAAGACTGATGCGCACGCCGTCACCGGCCACGCCCGCACGCTCCGGGTCGCCCTCGCGGGCGATCTCACCGCCCCCACGGTCCCGGACTTGCGCGCCCGCCTCCGCCGGGAGCTGCAGCCCGGAATCGAGGCGATCGAATTCGATCTCGCCCGGACCGTGATGCTCGATTCAAGCGGCATCGGGCTGCTGATCGCGTGCCACAACAGCCTGTCCGGACGGAGGGGGCGCCTGAGTGTGATCAACGTGTCGGAGGACATCGCCCAGTTGCTGCGGAGTCTCCGGCTGGCGCAGCGCTTCCACGTCTCGGCGCGCTCCGGCGACTGACGCCTCCGCCATGCACGACGAGTATCATCTCGAGTTCATCAACGAGTGCCGCGAACACCTCGCGAGCATCGAGGCGGACCTCCTCGCCATCGAGGAGGGCGGGGAGCAGTTGGATGACGAACTCGTCAACAAGGTCTTCCGGGCGGCCCACTCGATCAAGGGCGGCAGCAGTTTCTTTGGCTGGAACGACATCAAGGAACTGGCCCACAAGGCGGAGACGGTCCTCGATCTGATTCGCGCCCGGCGCATCGCGCCCAATGCCGAGGTCATCAACGTCCTGCTGGCGGCCTTCGACCGCCTGCGGGAGCTGATCGTGTCCCCCGACCCGGGGGCCGGCGGCGACGTGGCGGAATTGCAGACGGCCCTCACCCGACTCGCCGCCTCCTATCTGCCCGCCGGGGAAAAGGACTCCCTGGAGCGGCAGGTGGAACTGCCGGCGGCGGACCGGCCCCACGCCATCTCGGTGGCCCAGGTTGACCTCGATCGCGCGGCGCGTGCGGGCCAGTGCCTCTATGTCGTCGATTACGATCTTCTCGGCGACGTCGATCGACGCGGCCTCAATCTGCTGCAGGTCTTTCGCGAACTCGCCGAGTTCGGGGAGATCCTCGACTGCCTGGTGGATTTCGACGCGGTGGGCACCCTGGACGCTGAGAGCGGGGCGCGGATGCCGCTGCGTCTGGTGCTGGCCTCCTCGCTCGCTCCGGAACTCATGCCGGAGATTCTCGGGGTCTCCGCCGAGCAAATCCACCTGCTGGTCGATCCCTGCAAACCGGGGGTGATGGCCGAGGTTCCGCCCCCCCCCGTGGTGCCGCCTTCGCCGGCGGCGGAGCCCGCCCCACCGGGTTTGTCGCCGGGCGAATCGTTCGCTCCCTCCGCTGCATCAGCGCCCACGCCTCTCCCCGTTCCTCCAGCCGCTCCGGTCGGAGCCGGGATTTCACCCGCTCCCTCGCCCGCCCCTTGCCCGTCGCCTGTCGTGGCGCCGCCGGCCCCCTCCGCAGGCCGGCCGGCGCCGGGCGCCGCTCCGGCGGGTCCGCCCGCGCCCTCCGCGTCCGCGGGCGCCGAGGAAAGCCTGCGCGTCAACGTGAGCGTGCTCGAGGCCCTCGTGAATTTGACCGGCGAACTCGTGCTCGGCCGCAACCAGCTTCGATCCGCCATCGCCCGGAAGGATCCGCAGGCGCTCGCGCAAGCCGACCAGCGGCTGAATCAGATCACCACCGATATCCAGGAGGCGGTCATGCGGACGCGCCTTCAGCCGATCGGCAACGTCTTTGGCAAGTTTCCCCGCGTGGTGCGCGATCTGGCCGCCTCGCTCGGCAAGGAAGTCGAACTCGACATCCGGGGGCGGGAGGTCGCCCTCGATCGCACCATCGTCGAGGGCCTGTCCGACCCGCTCACCCACATGGTGCGCAACGCGGTCGACCACGGCATCGAGACCGCCGCCGAGCGGCGGCAGGCTGGCAAGCGCCCCGGCGGCACGGTGCGCATCGAGGCGCGGCACGAGGCGGGGCAGGTGGTCGTTGAAATCGCCGACGACGGGCGGGGGATCGATCCCGACCGCATTGTGCGCTCCGCCGTCCGGAAGGGACTCATTACCGCCGAGCACGCGGCCGCCCTCGCCGACGCCGAGAAACGGATGCTGGTCTTTTTGCCCGGCCTTTCCACCGCCGAGAAGGTGACCGACCTCTCCGGACGCGGCGTCGGCATGGATGTCGTCAAGACCAACCTCGACCGGCTCGGCGGCAAGGTGGAGATCCAGTCGCAGCCCGGCGAGGGCAGCCTCTTCCGCATCAAGCTTCCGCTCACGCTGGCGATCCTGCCGGCCCTGATCGTCTCGCTCGGCCGGGAGCGCTTCGCCCTGCCGCAGACCAATGTCGAGGAGCTGTTGCGGCTCCCGCCCGGGGAGCGGGCCGGCCGGCTCGACACCGTGGGAGGGATCGAGGTTCTGCAACTGCGCGGTCGCGTCATCCCGGTGGTGCGTCTGGCGCGGCTCCTGGATCTGGATGCGTGCGCGGCGGACTCCGCGGATGCTCCGACGGAAATTGTCGTCATCAACACCGGCACCCAGGTGTTCGCGCTGGTTGTCGGGGCCTTCCATGACACTGAGGAGATTGTGGTCAAACCGCTGGGACGGCACCTCAAGGGCATGGCGGAGTATGCGGGCGCGACGATACTCGGCGACGGGCGGGTGGCGCTGATCCTCGATGCGGGGGGAGTGGCGGCGAGAGCCGGCTTGCCGGCCGGCGGAGGGGAGCCCGCCGCGGCGGCCGACGGGGCGGTCGATGAGTCGCGCGCGCTGCTGTTGTTTCACAACGCGCCGGAGGAGCTTTGTGCGGTGGCGCTGCAGGCGGTCGTTCGCATCGAGCGGATCGCGGCCCACCGGATCGAGCACCTCGGGGGACGCCGCACGATGCAGTACCGCGGCGCGGCCCTGCCGCTCATTGCGCTGCAGGACGTCGCGGGTGTGGGCGCCCTGGCTCTGGAGGGGGAACTGGCCGTGATTGTGGCGCGGGTGGGCGGCCGCGGGATCGGCGTGCTCGGCGCGCTGCCGGTGGATGTGCTCGGAACCGCGCCGGGCGCGGTCGACGCCACCCACCGCCGGACCGGCATCGCCGGCTCGGTGATCGCCCGGGATCGCACCACCTTGGTGCTCGACCTCGAGGAACTGGTGGCCGCGGCCCTGCCGGAGTTCGGCGCGCCCCCGGCCGACCCGCCGCTGGCCGGGAGCGCGGTGGAGCCCCCGGCCGGCCTCCTCGCGCCCCCGGCGGCGGGCGGCGGCGATTGCGTGGTGCTGGCGGAGGATTCCGATTTCTTCCGCGCCCAGGTGCGGAGTTTTCTCGAGGCGGAGGGGTACGCCGTCCTCGATGCCCCCGACGGGGAGGCCGCCTGGGAAATCCTGCAGGCCCGCGCCACCGAGGTGCGCCTGCTCGTCACCGACATCGAAATGCCCCGGCTCGACGGCCTCGGCCTGGCCCGGCGGGTGCGGAGCGACGAGCGCTGCGCCGCCCTGCCCATCCTCGCCATGAGTTCGCTGGCCGGCGACGAGGATCTCGCCCGCAGCCGGGCGGCCGGGATCAACGTTCACCTGATCAAACTCGACCGCGATCAGCTCGCCGCGGAGGTCCGCACCCTCCTCACCACCCCCGTGGTCGCCGCCTGAACCCTTCCCGCCTCCCTTTCCTTTTCATCCTCATGAAACTCGACCTCCTCACCCAACGGCGCCTCGCCTCCCGGCTCGCCATCAGTTTCGGCAGCCTCACGCTCTGGGCCCTGCTGCTCGGCGTCACCGGCTGGTGGTCGGTCACGGCCATCGATGCGCGCATGAAACAGTCGTTCGCCGACCTCGAAGCCGAGGCCGTGGCCCATGAGATCAAGGAGGATCTTGATGACGAACTGCTGAACGTCTGGAGCTACGCCGTCCTTCAGTCCGAGCCGGAACGCCGCGAACGCGCCGTCGCCATCGCGCGCTTGCGGTCAAGCGCCGATCAGCGCCTCGCCGGGCTCCTGTCCGTCGCCCCGACGGAGGAGGCCCGTCGCTTGCTCGGCGCCCTTTCCGGCCACGTGCAGACCATGCGCCAGTTGAGCGATCGCGTCATGAATCTGGCCGGCGCCGGGAAACACGACGAAGCCACCCGGCTCTGCGCCAGCGAAGGGCGCGCCGCTGGCGAGAAGGTCGATGCCGCCGCCCGGAAGGTGCAGGAATTCCACCGGCACGGGGTCGCCAAGGCGAAGACCACCATCGCCACCCAGCTCACGACCAGCCGGGTCACGCTCGCGGGACTCGGCCTCGCCGCCCTCGTGGTGGCCACGTTCTTCGGCGTCGTCGTCGCCCGCAGCATCACCGCCCCGATGGCCGAGGCCGTCGGCCTGATGGAGCGCATCAGCGACGGGGATCTCACCGGCTCCGTCTCCCCGTCCCTGCGGTCGCGCCGCGACGAGATGGGCGACCTCGCCCGCGCGATCGATGCGATGTCGCGCCGGTTGCGCGAGGTCTTCGGCGAGGTTTCGCAGACGGTCGCAACCCTGGCCGGAGCCTCGGAGGAGATGACCCAGTCGGCCACCTCCTCCGCGACCAACGTCCGCTCCACCTCGGAGAAGGCCACCACCGTGGCGGCCGCCGCCGAGGAGATGAGCGCCAACGCGATCTCGGTTGCCAATGGCATGGCGCTCGCGACTGACAACCTCGCCACCGTGGCCACCGCCACGGAGGAGATGACTTCCACGATCGGCGAAATCGCCGGCAACTCCGAGCGGGCTCGCGCCATCACCGCCGAGGCCACCCAGCAGGCCCGGCAGGTAACCGCGTCAATGCAGGAGCTGAACCGCGCCGCGCAGGCCATCGGCAAGGTGACCGAGACCATCACCACGATTTCCGACCAGACCAAGCTGCTCGCCCTCAACGCCACCATCGAGGCCGCCCGGGCGGGCGCCGCCGGCAAGGGCTTCGCCGTCGTGGCCCACGAAATCAAGGAACTGGCCCGCCAGACCGCCGAGGCCACCGAGGACATCCGCTCCAAGATCGAGGGTATCCAAACCTCGACGACAGGCACCTTCGCCGACCTCGAGCGCATCGCCGCGGTCATCGAGCAGGTGAGCGAGAACGTCAACAGCACCGCGTCGGCCATCGAGGAGCAGTCGATCGTCACCAAGGACATCGCCCGCAACGTCGCCGAGGCCGTGACCGGCGTGAAGGAGGCCAATGACCGGGTGGCGGAGATTTCCAGCGTCTCCCAGACGGTGGCGCGCGACATCGCGACCGTGAACCACGCGGCGGGCGAGATCGCGTCCGGCAGCGAACAGGTGCTGACCAGCGCGGCGGAACTGGCCCGCCTGGCCGAGGAATTGCGCGGGGCGGTCGCCCGCTTTCGCACCGAGTCCGGGGAGCGGTCCCCCGAGTCTGCGCCCGGCCCCGCCCGCGCCCGCCCGCCGGCGACGCGTTCCCACCGCGAGGGCGGCCGCAAGTTCATCGAATGGACCGAGGAGTGGTCCGTCGGCGTCGAGGCGATGGATGCCCACCACCGCAAGCTCGTCGACCTGATCAACGACCTGCACGCCGCCATGCGCTCCGGCCAGGGCCGCGCGGCCATCGGACCCGCCCTCGAGGAGTTGGCGCGTTACACCGAGTACCACTTCGGCGCCGAGGAGAAACTCATGACCCGGCACCGCTGCAGCAACCTCGCCGAACAGAAGACGCAGCACGCGAACTTCCTCCGTCAGGTCGCCGAGCTGCAGCGCAAGTTCCAGGCCGGCCAGCACGGGCTCGGGCCCGAAGTGCTCACCACCCTCAAGGACTGGCTCGTCGGCCACATCGTCCGGAAGGACCGGCCGTGCATGGCGGAGGTGTGCGACTTCCGCCACCGCCACGGTCGTCCGGCCGGCAACGGCGTCGAAGCCCATGTCCACGCGCCGGCGGAGTGAGGGTTTCCGGCCTCTCCGCTCCCGCTTCCGTCATGACCACCGACACGACGCTTCCCGCCGAGGAACTCCTGGCCGTCACTTTCCGGCTGGGCGACACCGCTTTCGGGCTCGACGCCGCGGCGGTCGGGGAGGTCGTGCGCCCCGGAGACGTCACGCCAGTCCGCCACGCCCCGCAGGGCGTGGTTGGAATCCGCAATCTGCGCGGGCGCATTGTCACGATTCTCGACGGCGGCGTCTGCCTCGGGCTTCCCCCCGTCGTGCCCCACACGGAGAACCGCGTGCTGATGATCGCGGCGGACGGCGAGCCGCTCGGCCTGCTGGTCGATGCGGTGCTCGACTCCATCCCCCTCCGCGGCGACGAGTTCACCCCCGTCCCGCCCAACCTGGCGGCTCGGCTGGGGACTGCCGTGCGCTCCCTCACCCGGCACGACGGCCGGTTGGTCGCGCTGCTCGATCCCGCGTTTGCGGCGGCCCGGGGCGACTCCGCCCCGCCACCGCGTCCCCGGGAGGCATGATCCTGCGCGCCCTAGTCGCAGACGACTCGATCGTGTTTCGACGCGCGATCACCGAGGCATTGCTGGCGTTGCCGGGCGTCGAGGTGGTCGGCAGCGCCGCCAACGGGCGGATCGCCCTGCAGCGCCTCCGGGAGTTGCGGCCCGATCTGCTGACGCTGGACATCGAGATGCCGGAGGTGGACGGAATCCAAGTCTTGGAGACGTTACGGGCGGAGGGCCTGCCGGTGGCCGTGCTGGTGGTGAGCGCGCGCACGCGCCGCGGGGGCGAACTCACGCTGCGGGCGCTGGAGCGGGGGGCGTTCGACTTCATCACCAAGCCCGACACCAGCGACGCCGTCCGCAGCCGGGAGGCGCTGCGGCAGGAACTGGCGCCGCGCCTCCGGGCGCTGGCGGGCCGGCTGGAGGTCAGGCGCATCCTTGCCGGCGCCGCGCCGGCGCCCGCGGCCGTCGCGCCTTCCCGGCCGTCCCGCCCCGCCCCGGGGGCCGACGCGGGGCGGACCGCGATCGCGGGCCGGATGCACCGGCTTTCCACGGGGGGGCGGCCGCAGGCCATCGTCATCGGAGTGTCGACTGGCGGGCCGCAGGCCCTCGCGACGCTGCTCCCGGCGCTGCCGGCGGACCTCGGCGTGCCCGTCCTGGTGGTGCAGCACATGCCTCCCGTCTTCACCCAGGCCCTGGCGGAGAGTCTGGCGACGAAGTGCCGGCTGAAGGTGTGCGAGGCCGCCGATGGCGAACGCCTGCTGCCCAACGTGGTCTATCTCGCGCCCGGCGGCCGGCAGATGCGGGTGCGCGGGCACCCGGCCGGAGGTGCGGCGATCCAGGTCACCGACGATCCCCCCGAGAACAACTGCCGTCCCTCGGTCGATTATCTCTTCCGCTCGGTGGCGGGGGTGCTGCCCGGACGCAGCGTGGCGGTGATCCTCACCGGCATGGGCTCGGACGGTGCGCTGGGATTGCGGCTGCTCAAACGCCAGGGATGCCAGGTCTTCGCGCAGGACCAGGCCACGTGCGTCGTGTACGGCATGCCCCGGGCGGCGGTCGAGGCCGGGGTGGTGGATGCGATCCTGCCCCTCGAAGCGATTGCACCGCGCCTCGTGGCGACCGTGCGCGGAACGCTCCGGTGAACCCCGTTCGCATCAGCCCCGACGAACTCGCGGCGTGGACGCGGTTGGTGCACGAGCTTTGCGGCGTGCAGCTCGACGCGAGCAAGGGGTACCTGATCGAAACCCGCCTCGGCGCCCTGCTCGCGGAAACCGGCGCGGCCAATTATCTCGACTTGCTCGGGCGCGTCCGTCTCGACCCGACGCGCGCGCTGCGCCGACGGGTCGTCGATGCCATCACGACCAATGAGACCTCGTTCTTCCGCGATCTCGCGCCTTTTGAGCTCCTCCGGCACAAGCTCCTGCCCGAACTGATCGACCGGCGGCGCCAGCCGGCGGGCCGGCCGGTGCCGCTGCGGATCTGGAGCGCCGCCTGCTCCACCGGGCAGGAGTTGTACAGCACCGCCATCGTGCTCAAGGAGCTGCTGGGCGATCTCCGGCGGTACGACCTGCGCCTCCTCGGCACCGATATCTCCAACCAGGCGGTTGCTCGGGCCAGCCTCGGTTGCTTCAGCGAGCTCGAACTCAGTCGCGGCTTGCCCCCGGACCGGCTCGCCCGGCATTTCACCCGGCAGGCCACGGGCTGGCGCATCGCGGATGAACTGCGGGCCCTGGCCACCTTCCGGACCATGAATCTCCTGGAGCCGTTCAGCTTCCCCGCGCCCTTCGACCTCATCTTCTGCCGCAATGTCGCGATCTATTTCGCCGAGCCGGATCGGCGGCGCCTGTTCACCGCGCTGGGTCGCTGGCTCGCGCCCGACGGCGCCCTGATCATCGGTTCCACCGAGGCGCTGACCGGACTCTGCCCCGAGTTTGAGCCCCGCCGCTACCTGCGCTCCGTGTTCTACCAGAAGCGGTCGGCATCACCCGCAGCCGCGTCCCCGCCCGCTGTGGCCCGGGCCGCCTGACACGCCCGCCGGCGGTCAGGGCGCCGCGTCGGATCCCGCCCTGCGTCGGCCTTGCCGGGCGAAGCCGACGGTTCGTCAGCGGCGCACGACTGCGAGCCAGTCGTTGCCGTCGGGCGCGTTGAGCCGCGCCGCGGCGCCGCCGCGGACGGTGCCGGCCGCGCGCAGCGGGCCGCCTTCGCGCGGATTGAACCACGCCAGTTTGAATTCGCCGGCGGCGCCGGTGAGATCGAGGTCCGTCCCGCCCCCTTCGGGCAGGTAGACGAGGTAAACCTGTCCGCGCTCGGCGAGGCAGTACCGGGAATTGCCGTGGTTGGGATTGCCGACGAGTTCGTCGGCATTGGTCAGGCGTTCGAGCGGGAGCCGTTCGCGGTCGAAGAACTCGAGCGCGATCCCGCACCAGCGCCAGGACTGGTCGCGGCTGCGGAAGTCCTCGCAGAGCAGATCGTTCTCCGGGAGCTGGTATCCAAAATAGTATTCCACACCGCCGCCGCCGGCGAGGAGGGTGCCCCAGAGGGTGCGTTTCCGGATGTCGTGGTGGTCGTAGCCGACCTCCTTGCCGTCGCGGCCGCGGCCGGCGTAGCCCTGGAAGCCGGGATCGGGCGGCACGCCGAGACCGGCGGGGTTCTGCTCGTCGTTGCAGACCACCCACGGGCGGCCGACCCGCGCCGACTCGCGAATCCAATGCAGCGTGCGGGCATGGGCCTGGCTCCAACTGTTCTGCGCGGACAGCCCGGTGATGGCGGACGGCGTCTCCAGCAGCGCGTTGTACACGCGGTCCTGCTGGTTGGGGAAGGTATGGATCACGATCAGGTGACCGTAGGGATCGGTGGCGGCGAGGTACCCGGCCATGGCGACCTGCTCCTCCGTGCTCTGCGTGTTCTCCTCGCCGAGGTTCCAGTTGAGGGCGAGCCCGTGGCCGAACCGGGCGACCAGTTCGCGCAGGTAAAGCTTGCGCTCCGGGCCGGTGGCGCCGCCGTCGAGAGCCTCCGGGATCAGCTTGGGCGTGCGGGCGGCGCCGGCGCGGTGGTCGTCGCTCTCGTTCTCCTGCAGCTTGAAGTGCAGGAAGAGCCCGCGCTGCGTCGCGTGGTCGAACACGATCCCCCACTGGTCGAGCCGCGAGCAGTCGTAGTGCAGCTTTTCGTCGCGGGCGACGAAGGGCCAGACGTTGTCACCGTCGCCGCCGGCGTTGTAGGTGAGGAACGAAATCGCGTTGGCGCCCCGGCCGGCGAGGTAGTTGAGCGCGCCGATCAGCCCCTTGCCTCGGCCGCCCCGCCAGGTCGGATCCCCGGGGCGCCAGTCGCCCGCGTGCGGGGCCCAGGTCTTCAGCGGCACGTTGGGCTTGAGGGCGAGGGTGTCGTCGAAGTCCGAATACGCGAGCAGCGTCTCGGGGGCATCGGCGCCGGCCTTGAGAAAGACGCGGCCGTCGCCGACGTGGTGGAGGTAGTGGCCGCGCTTGACCAGCCGCCCGCGGGCGCGGAAGTCGCGGCCGGTCTTGTCGGTGGGCGCCACGGTGAAGGCGCCCTGGCGGCCGTCGAAGGGCGCCAGCGCTGCGCCGCCGCCGTCGAGGGCGGCGAGCGGGCCGCGGGTGAAATTCACGCGGAAGGTCCAGCGGCCCGGTCGATCCGGGGCGAGGTGGGCGCGCCACACCGTGCCGGCGGTGGCGCCGCTGTCGGCGGCCCGGCCGTCCGCCGCGAAGTAGCCCGGCACACGGAGGCTCGGCTGGCCGGACTCGTGGGTGAAGACGACCTCGTAACGGTAGTCGGTGAACGGATTCGGCGCGGTGTCGGTTTCGGCGGCGAACGGGCCGGAGAGTTCGAGCGTGACCTTGTGCCACTGCTTGAGTTCGCCGGTCACGCGCACGGAGCCATCGCCGGACGCCTGGCGCGGCACCTGGCGCGGCAGGGCGGCGCGCTGGGCGATCGCGGGGGCGAGGCGGGCCTCCTCGCGCCCCGGATCGATCTCGCCCGGCGCGGCCCCGGTGGAGGTGGGATCGGCGGCCGCGCGCGGGTTGGCGGCGGTTTTGCCCTGCGGTGCGCCCTTGCCGGCCTTCGGTGCGGCCTTTTTGGGCGACGACGGCGGCGCCACGGTGGGGGCGGGCGACTCCTGCAGGTTGGCCGGCAGGGCCAAGGGCGCGGGCAGGCGGCCGGATTTCACCCGCGAGGGCGGCCCGAGGCCCTCCGGCGTGTAGCTGCGGTCGGTCGTCATCAGCCAGCGATCGATTTCGATGCCATCCTCGCGCATCGCGATTTGCACGGTGTGCTCCCCGGCTTTCGGGACGTCGAGGTAGAGCTGGCCCGGGACGCCGGTGTGGACCTCCTCCGTGCGCTGCCGGCTGTCCCACGCCCAGGCGTTTTTCTTGATCGTCTGCCAACGGCGGCCGCTCTCGGGCCAGTTGCCATTGAGGCCGACGTGGAGGCCGTTGTCCTCGCTCCCGGTCGAGTACACGCGCACCCAGAAATGGTACCGGCCGGCGGTGCTGAAGTGGACCCGGTACGACAAGACCGCCATGCGTCCGGGTTCGTTGGAGAAGTTTTCGCCGTGGATCAGCTTCTCATCGTGCGTCCAGCGGCTGTCGGGGAGGAGCTCGAGGTAGGCGCCGCCGCTGGCGCCGGCGAGGTGCGTGCCGTCGGTGTCGGGGGGGACGCGCGGCCGTTGCGCCGGGGTGAAGACGTGCCAGGCGCGTTTGGCGGTGAGCTCCTGTTTGACGAAATGCTCGGCCTCGACGGCGACGAGTCCGCCCTGCTCGGCGAACACGAGATCGGCGGGGGCGAGCGGCGCGGTGGAGTCGGCGGCGAGGGCGGGACCGACGGCGAAGGTAAGAAGCAGGGCGAGGACAGGTTTCATGGGCGGAAAGGGGCGGCGGGGGTTGTCACGTAATACGTGACAAGCGGGTTGGAGTGGCGCAGGTGCGGGCGGGCTTGTCATCCATGAGATGACAACGGGTCGGGGAGGAAGGGGCGGGAGGTCGCGGCGGGCGGCGGGGGTTGTCACGTATTAAGTGACAAGCGGGCGGGGGCGAGACGGGGGAGGAGGGACAAGGAGCGGGAACGCGCAATGGGTGTCGGGCGGAGGATCTTCACGTCTTGCATGACTGCGGGTCGGCGGCGGTGCGGAGGCGGGCGACGAGGGTGGCGAGGGCGGACTCGTCGCCGACGTTGCCGGGGAACACGATGTAGCCGAGGCGGGGGAACCGCGTCTCGGGGCCGAGCCGCCAGACGGGCACGCCGGGCAGCGCCTGGCCGAGGACGACCGCGCGGCGGACGCCGAGGGCGGCGGTCGCGAGGTCGCTGGAGGTGATGCCGCCCTTGGCGAGGAGATAGCGGGGCGGGACGATCAGGCCGCGCACGATCGCCACAAGGGCGTCGGAGACGGAACGGCCGATCGCGAGACTGCCGGCGGCGTCGGCGGCGGAAACGAGTGGCCGGCTGGTGAAGAGAACGGTGTCGCGACCGGCGGCGAGGGCGGCGTTCATCGCCGCGGTGGCGGCGTTGAGGACGGCGGGGCGTTGCGCGGGATCGAGCAGCGCGGGGACGGCGACTTCCACCGGGGTGACGTGGCCGGCGCCTAGGAGGGCGTGCAGTTGCGCGGTGGTCCTGGGCACGTACGAGCCCACGACGATGAGGCCGCCGCAGGAGGTGGACGTGGCGGAGAAGTCGGCGGCGTTGAGCAGGGATTGCGGGCTCTGGCCGAGCCGGGCGGCGACGAAGCCGGCGGCAGTGCGATAGAGAAAGCGGCGGCCCGCCTGCTCTGCCTGCAGGGTGGCGGCGGCGAGGACCTCGATGTCGCGCGGAGCGGCGGCGTTGACGATCACGGTGGAACCCGGCGAGAGCCGCTGCAGGAATTCCGCGGTGGCGGCCGGTCCGCCGCGGCGGAGCAGGTCGAGGGGAATCGAGGCCACGGCGGCGGCGGGGATGCGGCCGGTGGTCTTTTCCTCGACCCACGAGGGCAGATGTGAGTGGCGGTACCCGAAGGCGGCGTCGCGGGCGAAGGGCGTGTCGGCCGCGGGCACGAGGGTGTCGCCCTCGGCGACGTAATGGACATCGCCGATCGTGAACCGGCCGCCGGCCTCGAAATAGGGCGCGAGCACGGTGGCGTCGAAGGGCCCGAGCGCGTCCGCGAGCGTGTCGGTTTCGAGTGGAAAATGGCCGCGGAGGGTGGAGTCGCTGCGGCTGGCGAGGGCGAAGGCGCGGCCGGCGAGGGCGGCGGCGGCGCGAAGGTTGTCCGCGAGTTCGCGGTGCAGCGCGCGGGAGGCCGGCGGGGTGAGGCTGCGGGAATTGGTGAGGACGTAGAAGCAGGCGGGGGCGGCGGCGAGCTCGGCACGCAGCGTCGGCACGTCCCACGTGGTCACGACGGCGACGTCCCGCACGGTTTGCGTGCCGGTGGGATCGTCATCGAGCACGACGAGCGTGCGGGCGGCGGCGCTGCGGCGGCTGGCGGGCAGGGGATCCCCGGGCCAGATCGGCGGGAGGGCGGCGAACGCGGCGGACCTGGAGAGTGGCGCGGGCATCTCAGGCGCCGGTGATTTCAACCTGGACACCGCCGGTGGCGTCGCGGCGCAGGAAGAGGGCGCGTTTGCCCTGCGTGCCCTGGTGGGGAAGCGCGTCGCCCGCGAGTCCGGCGGCGCGCAACTCCTCGCGTGAGGCGCCGACGTCGGCGACCCGCAGGCAGAAGTGATGCAGGCCGGGGCCGTGGTCGCGCAGCCAGGCGCGCAGCGGGTGGTCGGGCGCGAGCGGCTCCACCAGTTGCAGGTGGGTGTTGCCAAGATCGAGGTGGGTGAGGCGGAGGGCGCCGCCGTTGACGACCTCCGAGCAGACGACGGGAAAGCCGAGGCGGTCGCGCCAGACGGCCAGCGCGGCCGCGGTGTCGTCGGTGACGATGGCGAGGTGATCGAGTCCGAGGAAGCCAAACGCCTCATCTGGCGCAGCTTTCGGTCCATCTTGAAATCGGTCATCGGGCATCGCAAATCGGTCATTTTTCGCCGAGGCGATCGACTGCTTGGCCGTAAGGACGGATTTGCCGAGGATACGACAGAGCTGCTCGGTTTCATCGATGGCGCCGGCGAGCCGGGAGGCAGGGAGCAACTGGGTTCGACCGACAAAACAGAGCCACCCCTTGGTTTCACGCAGTTCCTTTAGGGCGATACTGAGCTTGTGGACGAAGTCCGCACGGCTTTCGGCCGCGCCGCTTTCGTCGTAGTTCGGGGCGGAGGAAGTCCCGCAGCGAAGCAGTTGCCCGGCAACGTGCCGACCGAGCCGCGTTTCTGGCAGGGAATCGACGATGGCGCCGACTCGCGCGGCGAGGCTCCAGAGACGCTCGGACAACTCAGCCTGTTTCATGGGACGGAAGGCGGCGGTTTTCAGATTCTCGATGTCCGATTTGCGATGCCCGATTTCAAGATGGACTTGGTATTGTCACGACCTGGCCGGTGGCGGCGGAGCGGTAGCACGCCTCGACGAGCGCGGTGGTTTGGAGGTAGTCCTCGCCGGTGCTCTCGAAGGGGGCGCCGTCGAGCATCCGGTCGATGAAGTGGCGCTGGAGCGCGTAGACGCAGTCGCCGGCGAAACCGGCGCGCCGGTGTTCGTAGTCGAGGCGGCGCGCGGGCTGGCCGAGGAGTTTGAGGGTGAGGTTGCCCTCGAGGTCGAGTTCGAGGTGCCCGCGACGGCCGTCGAGGCGGACGGTGCCGAAGGTGTAGCGGGTGTCGGCGGTGTCGGCCTCGTTGAAGCGCGAGGCGTCGAGGAGCGCGGTGGCGCCGCTGGCGAACCCGCAGACGATCTGGCCGGCGTCCTCGCCCTTGATGAGCGGGTTGCGCTGCTGGAGGCGCGCATAGATGGAGGTGATTTCCCCGCCAAGAAAGCGGAACACGTCGAGGAAATGGACGCCGGTCTCGTACACGAGCAGGCGCGGGTAGTCGCGGAAGAAGGGCTGGCGTGCGAGGTAGGCGTCGGCGGGCCAGCCGTCGCCCATGCGCATGCGCACGGCGATGGAAAACAGTTCCCCGAGGACGCCGGCGTCGAGCTGGCGGCGCATCTCGCGGTACCACGGCTGCCAGCGGAAGTTTTCGTGCACGAGGAAACGCACGCCGGCGCGGCGGGCGGTTTCGACGAGGGCGACGCAGTCGTCCCAGGTGGGCGCGAGGGGTTTCTGGCAGACGATGGCGAGGCCGCGGGCGGCGGCGAGGCGCACCACCTCGAGATGCGTTTCGGGCGGAGTGATGATATCGACAAAATCGGGCCGCTCGGTGTCGAGCATGGTGGCGAGCTGGTCCCAGCCATAGACACGCGGGAGGCCGAATTCGGCGGCGAGGGCGCGGGCCGCGTCGGTGTTGCGATTGGCGAGGGCGACGATCTCGACCTCGGGGAGGCGCCGCCAGGCCTCGTATTGATAGCGGCTGAAGTAGCCGGCGCCGAGGCAGACGCCGCGGAGGCGTTTCGAGGGAGCCGGGGAAGTGGAAACGGCGGGCATCGGGGACGGAGAGAGGGGGAGAGGGAGAGCGAGAGAGACGGAGAGCGCGGGAGAGGGGGAGAGGCAGGTCTAGACGGAGGAGGGAGCCTCGATGCGGGCGCGGGGGTTGGTGGCGAGCCAGAGGAAGACGGCGAGGGCGTTGAGGGCGGCGGCGACGTAGAAGAAGGGGGTGTCGCCGCCGGTCCAGGAGCGGAGGTAGGGGAAAGCGAGGGCCACGAGAGCGGCGCCGAGGTTGCCGGCCATGTTCATCGTGCCCGAGACCTGCCCGGCATGGGGACCGCCGAGGTCGATGCAGTACGACCAGGAGGGGCTGAGGGTCATGTCGGCGCCGAAGATGGCGAGCGAGAGCCAGAACACGGCGCCGACGACGCCCGGCTGGCCGACGCTGAGGAGCAGGCCGGCGGCGGCGAGGACGAAACCGAGCGCCGCGGGCAGGCGGCGGGAGAGGCCGGGGTGGCCGGCGCGGAAGAGGGCGTCGACGAGCCAGCCGGCGCAGACGTTGCCCGCGGCGCCGGCGAGCAGCGGGATCATGGCGTAGAAGCCGGCCTGGGTGTAGGTGAGCGCGTAGGTCTTCTGCACATACGGGAAGAGCCAGCTCAGGCAGAAGAAGAACGTGAAGTTGCTGGCGAAATACTGCCCCATCATCAGCCAGAGCGCGCCGCTGCGCAGCATGCGCCCGATCGGGAGCGGGGCGGCCATCGTCAGGGTGACGGCGGGCCGTCCGGCGGAAAGGAGCGCCAGTTCCTCCTCGGAGATGGCCGGATGCGTGGCGGGGTCGTCGCGGAACCAGCGCCACCACGCGGCCGCCCAGAGGAAGCCGACGGCCATGAGGACGACGAAGGCGAGCTTCCAGCCGAGGGCGTCGATCATCAGTGGCAGGAGCGGCATGGTGATGGCCGCGCCGAGGCGCGAGGCGGAGAAGTTGATGCCTTTCACGAGGCCGCGTTCGCGCACCGGGAACCAGGCGAAGACCGCGCGGGCCATCCCGGGAAAGGCGCCCGCCTCCCCGGCGCCGAAGAGGAAGCGGATCACGAACAGCGAACTGAAGTTCCAGGCGGCGGCGGTCAGGCCGGTGAAGAGCGACCAGAGCGTGACGATGGCGGCGAGCACGCGCCGGGCGCCGAGGCGATCGGCGAGCATGCCCGACGGCGTCTGCAGCAGCGCATAGCCGAAGGCGAACGCGGAGAGCACCCAGCCAAACTGCGCGTCGGTGAGGCCGAGCTCGGCTACGATCGGGCCCTTGGCCGTCGAAATGCAGACGCGATCGACGTAGAGCAGGAACGCCAGCAGGAAGGTGGCAACAACGACGAGGAAGCGGCGGGGCATGGGGGGGGCGGCGGATTTCAGAGGGGGAACTGCAGGTCCGGGAGCCCGCCCGCGCCCTCGATCGCGAAAGCGCGCACCGGCGACCCGTCGCCACCGGCGAGGCGCAACGGCAGGGCGGCGAACCACACGCGCTCCTCCGTCAGTTGATCGAGATGGGCGAGACCCTCGACAATTGTGACGCCGCCGCCGAGGAGCGTGCGGTGCAGGCGGGTGACCTCGGGAAGGTTGTTCACGTCGCCCACGGACGGCGGTTCCACGCCGAGCATGCGCACACGGCGGGCGACGCACCACGCGGCGAGGTCCTCGCCCACGCGAGGGAGGGCGTCGCGGTAGAGGGTAGGATCGACGGCGTGGCGGTGCCAGTCGGTGCGGAGCAACAGGCTGTCGCCGGGAGCGAGGCGGTCAGCGACGGCGCCGAGCTGGGCGATCGTGCACCCGGCGCGGGGTGCGGTGGGAGTAAGGTTGACGACCCAGGCGGGGCCGAGGCAGTGCGCGAGGGATTTGGTGTCGATGGTCTCCGGGCCGGCGGCGAAGTGGATCGCGGCGTCCATGTGGGTGCCGGCGTGCGAATACAGGTGCCAGGTGGAGGCGTTCCAGCCGTCGCGGGTGACGGTGTATTTCGGTTCGGCGGCGACGCCGCGGGCGCCCGGCAGGAGCGGCAGCGTGAGGTCGATCAGGCGGGGCATGGGGCGGGGAGCGGAGGACGGCGGACGGAGGGCGGAGGACAGAGGACAGTGGCGGCAGGTGGAGGACGGAGGGTGGTCAGGCGAGCGCCTGGCAGATCAGGTCGCCCATCTCGGAGGTGCGGAGGTTGCCGCCGAGGTCGGTGGTGCGATGGGCGGGATCGGCGAGGACCGCCTCGACGGCGCGTTCGATCAGGCGGGCGCCGCGGCGGGTTTCGGGGTGATCGAGCCAGTCGAGCAGGAGGGCGACGGAGAGGATGGTGGCGATCGGGTTGGCGACGCCCTGGCCCGCGAGGGACGGCGCGGTGCCGTGGGAGGGCTGGAAGACGCCGAATTCGTCGCCGAGGTCGGCCGACGGCGCCATGCCCATGCCGCCGACGAGGCCGGCGGCGAGATCGGAGAGGATGTCGCCGAACATGTTTTCGGTCACGAGCACGTCGAAGGCATCGGGGCGCTGCACCAGGTAGAGCGCCATGGCGTCGATGTAGACGCGATCGGTCTGCACGTCGGGAAACTCGCGCGCGACTTCGTCGAAGATGCGGCGGAAAAAGGCCATGGAGGGGAGGACGTTGGCCTTGTCGACGAGGGTGCAATGGCGGCGCCGCTGGCGGGCGAGGGTGAAGGCGGCGCGGCAGATGCGCCGCGCGCCGTGTTCGGTCACGGTGAGGGTGTCGGTCTCGCGATCGCGGCCCGGCGGTCGGGGGGCGAGGCGGGACGAGAAGAGACCCTCGCAGTTCTCGCGCACGATGACGAGGTCGAGGCGGCGCCCGGGGCCGCCGAAGCCCTTCAGGGGGGTGTGGGTCTCGTGGTAGAGATGGATCGGGCGGAGTCCGCTGTAGAGGTCGAGTTTTTCGCGCAGATCGATCTGGGGGGTCATCTCGACACCGCTGGGCCAGCGCACCTCGGGCAGGCCCATCGCGCCCAGCAGGATGGCATCGGCGTCCTGGATACGTTCCAGGGTGGCGGGGGGCAGGGGGTCGCCGGAGTGCAGGAACTCGCCGGCGCCGACGGAGTGCTCGGCGAAGGTGAAGCGGAGGCCGGCGAGGCGGGCGGCGACGGCGTGGAGGACCTTGACGCCCTCGGCGACGACTTCGGGGCCGATGCCATCGCCGGGCAGGAGGGCGAGATGGAAGGTGGTCATGGGGGAGGCGGGCCGGCGGGCGGCGGAAGGGGCGGCGCGCGGGCAGGAGGGATACTAGCAGGCCGGGCGGCACCGGCCATGTGCTTTTCCACGTTTTTTTGGAGAAATCGCGGCGGCGGCGTTTTTCATTCGCGGGCCGGGGACGCCGGTGCAGCCTCAGCGCCGATGCCTGCCCCGCGCAAAGTCGCGCTGCTGATCGAGACCTCGAATTCCTATGCGCGGGATCTGCTGCACGGCATCCGGGCCTGGCAGCGGGAACGCGGAGGCTGGACGCTGCGGTTGTCGGAACAGGGCCGCGGCGCGGGGGTGCCGGACTGGCTGGGCGACTGGCGGGGGGACGGGGTGATTGCGCGGGTGGAGAATTCCGCGATCGCGGCGGCGTTGCGGCGGCGCGGGTTGCCAGTGGTGGATGTGAGCGCGGCGCTGCCGGAGCCGGTCTTTCCCCGGGTGGTGACGGACAGCGAGGCGGCGACGCGGCTGGCCCTGGAACATCTGAGGGAGCGGGGGTTCGAGCATTTTGCTTACTGCGGTGACACGCGGTTTCACTGGGCGCGGCAACGCGGGGAGTACTTTCGGAGTCAGGTGCGGGCGGCAGGGGGGGAGGTGGCGGAGTATGTGCCGCCCGCGGTGCGGGGGCTGCTGCCCGGCGGGGATCGGGACGTGCGGGCGTTGGCGCGCTGGCTGGAGGGGCTGCCGAGGCCGGTGGGGGTGCTGGCGTGCTACGATCTCCGCGGGCAGCATGTGCTGGAGGCGTGCGAGCTGGCGGGGGCGGTGGTGCCGGACGAGATCGCGGTCATCGGGATCCACAACGACGAACTGGTTTGCGATCTCTGTCATCCGCCGCTCACGAGCGTGGTGCCGGACGCGCGCCGGGCCGGCTACGAGGCGGCGGCGCTGCTGGCGCGGATGCTGGCGGGGGAGGAGGTGCCGGTGCGGATTCAGCGCGTCCCGCCGGTGGGCGTGGTGTGCCGGCAGTCGACGGATGTCGTGGCGGTGCGCGATCCCCGCGTGGCCGCCGCGGTGCGATTCATCCGCGAGCATGCGGACGAGAACATCGGCGTGGCCGACGTGCTGCGGGCGGTGCCGATGTCGCGCACGCTGCTGGAGCGACGCTTCAAGGCGCTGCTCGGCCGCACCCCGCACGAGCACCTCCTGCGCACCCGCCTCGATCGGGTGCGGACGCTGCTGGCCACCACCGGCCTCAGCATCGGGGCGATCGCGGAACGGACGGGGTTCGCGTATCAGGAATACCTGACCGTGGCCTTCCGGCGCGAGACGGGGATGACGCCCAAGGCGTTTCGCGCCCGGCACCGGGCCGGGGCGGGGTGAGGGGCCGGGGGGCTCACCGCCGGCGCTGCGGACGGAGGTCGTCGACCCACGGGAACGCGGCGATTCGCAGGGTGGTGCAGCCGTAGGGCACGAGGCGGAGGGCGGTGCGATCCGACGTGTCGGGCCGGTAAACGGGGCTGTGCGGCACGGGGCCGGCGGAGTGTTGGTGGAGCGTCCAGTCGGGCAGGCGGACGCCCGCGGTGCGCAGTTCAATCGGGGTGCCGTCGAGCGACCAGGGATTCGCGGCGGTGGCGCCGGTGCGGACGACGGTGAAGCCCTTTTCGGATTGGGCGAGCGCGCTCTGGAGGAGGGCGAAGTTCCACGGGTCCGGCGTGCGCACCTCGAGGTAGCCGCGGTGGACGGGGCCGGTGGCGCCGGCGGGGGCGGGGCGCTGCACCTCGGTCCACTCCTCCGCAAGGCGCAGGGCGTAGACGAGCGGGCCGCGTTCGACGGCGACGCTGGCCTCGTACCACTTCGAGGTGCGCACGCGCATCGGCAGGTGGAGGGTGACGACATCGCCGTCGCGCCAGGTGCGCACGAGCCGTTCGATCCGGCCGCCGGCGGCGGTGCGGAGGACCGTGCCGTTGATCGCCACGGTGGCCTCCGCGCACCAGCCCGGGATGCGCAGGTGGAGCGGAAACGCGACGGGCGCGCGGGCGGCGATCCGGAGGCGGATGTCCTCATCGAATGGATACTGGGTGTCGGCGGTGATCGCCACCTCCCCGCCGTCGCCGACCCGGGCGGTGACGGTGCTGGGCGCGTAGACGAGGGCGGCGAGGCCGCCGTCGGCAGTGGCAAGCCAGAGGTGCTGGGTGAACTTCGGCCAGCCCTGATGGTGGTTGCAGGTGCAGCACGGGTAGCCGTTGAGGAGCCCGTAGACGAGGCGCTCGCCGCCGTCGTTGTAGAAGGCGCGCTCGCGGGCGGTGACGGCGACCTGGTTGGCCTGCTGGAAATACTGGCGGTAGTGGTGATTGTCGGTGGCCTGGGTGGGGAGCGGGTTGAAGGCGATCCGCTCGAGCCGGTCGGCGAAGCCCGGGTCGCCGGTGATCTCGAGCATCTTCTCGAGGGAGAACATCATTTCGACGGCGGTGCAGAACTCGCTGCCGCGGTCGAGGGCGCGGCCGTGCATGCCTTCGTCGGCGCCGTAGAGCCCGTGCGGCTGGCCGTGCAGGAGCTCGATGTCCTGGAACGCCTGCGTCACGGCGACGAGGTGGCGCGGATCCGGGTCGTGCTGGTAGCGGATGAGCGGCGCCTTCACTCCCTGGGCGAGGTTGACGCAATGGAAGGCCGGGTGGCTGAAGCCGGGCGGCTGACCGTGCTCGCGTGAGAGCTTGAGGACGTCGCCGGCGAGAAAGATTTCGGTGAATGGGAGTGTCTGCCGGTGGATGAGCTGGGCCAGGTCCAGGAGCCAGGCTTCACCGGTGAGGTTGTAGAGCCACAGGACAACGAGGAGGTTGTCGGCGCCGCGCTGCTCGGCCCACCAACTGCCGCCCTTGCCGCCCGGCGGAGCCTTGAGCGGGGCGGAAGGCAGGGTCTGGAGTTGGTAGCGGAAGTACCGGCGCAACGCGTCGACGACCCGCGGGTCGCCGGTGGCGCCGTGGTGTTGCTGCAGAATCTTCAGCATCACCATGCGCGGCCACCAGTCGTCGGGTTTCAGCACCTGGGCGCCCTTGGGGGCGGGGCGGGTCCGCGCCTTTTCATCGACGAGGGCGGGGCCGAGGTACCCGTCGGCGCGCTGGTGGGCGAGCGTCCAGTCGATCCAGCGCATGGCCTTGGCGATCAGTGTATCGTCTTTCAGGATGCGCGCGAGCGGGTAGAGCCCGTCGATCCAGTAGGGACCGCGCTCCCAGGTGTCGCCGTCGCCGCCGAGCCAGGCGTTGCGCGGGCCGCAGACCTCGGGATACCAGGCGTCGAGATTCCCGGTCATGCCGGCGGCCATGCGGCGGAGTTCATCCTCCAGCCAGCCGCGCGGGGCGATGGCGCCGAGCGGCAGTTCCGCGTAGGGCTTCGGCGCAAGGGGGGCGCGGTTGAATGGCGCGGGCGGGGGCGCGGCGGCGGCGGGGGGCAGGCCGGAGCCGAGGGCGGCGAGCAGGGCGGCGAGGGACAGGGCACGGAGGTTCGTCATGGCGGAGGAGCCCGGCGAGTGAATCACGCGCGGGGGTGTATCGCAGTCGCAAAATCGGGGGCGCGTTCACGGCGCCGCGGCGGGGGCCGGCGCGGCTCGCCAGAGGCGGACGGTCTGGTCCTGGCTGGAGGAGGCGAGAAGGGTGCCGTCGGCGGAGAAGGAGAGGCCCGAGACCGGGCCGGTGTGCCCGCGCAAGGTGGCGACCTCCTGGCGCGTCAGCAGGCTCCAGAGTTTGACCGTGTGGTCCATGCTGCCGGTGGCGAGCGTGCGACCGTCCGGGGAGAAGCACAGGGTCATGATCGGGCCGTTGTGGCCCTCGGGCAGCGGGGTCGGATCGCGGGTGGAGGCCGGCCAGAGCCAGACGCGCCGGGACCCGAACGCGAGCAACGCGCTGTCCGGCGAAAAAGCGATCGGGCTGCCCCAGCCAAGGTTGGGATCCTGATCGAGGCAGGCGACTTCGCGCCAGGTGGCGGTGTCGAGGATGCGCGTCGGACCTTCGCCCTCGACCGCGGCCAGCCAGCGTCCATCCGGCGAATACTGCAGGCCCTGGATGATGCTCTCGCAGGCGTGGAAACTGCGGGTGCGGACGAAGTCCGGGAGGCGCCAGATCTGGATCCAGCCCGCGTTGATCCCGCAGGCCAGCGAGCGTCCGTCCGGTGAAATCGCGGGGGCGCGCGCCTCCATCTTGGGATGATTCACCTTGATCGGGTACGGGTGAGCCAGCGCGGCGATGGCCTCGTCGAGCGGGAGATGGAAGAGCTCGCGGCCGGTTGCGGCCTCCCAGAGCCGGATCGTGCCGGGGGGATCCGCGGGCTGACGGCGTTTGCCGCCCCAGTAACCTTCGCCCGTGGCAAGGAACCGGCCGTCGGCGGACCAAGTGAGGTTGAAGGTGTCGTAGGTGCGCGGCGGTGCGAGGTCCTGGTGCGTGTCGCGATCGAGATCCCGGATCCAGGCGGTGCCGCCGAAACCGGCGCTCGCCAGCCGCCGGTCGTCGCGCGGGGAGAAGGCCAGCGCAAACGCCCAGTCCGCGTGGGTGGCAACGACATCGCGGCCGGCCTGCTCCTCGCGCGGCCAGAGCTTGATGATGCCGGCGGTGTCGCCGGAGACGAGCTGGGTGCCGTCCCGGGAGAACGCGACGGTCGTCACGTCGGCCAGGTGGCCGCGGAGCACGCGCCGCAGCGTCGCCGGCCCGGGGGCGCCCACCGCCCACACGCGGACGGTATCGTCGCCGCCCCCCGAGGCGAGGAACGCGCCGTCCGGTGAAAACGCGAGACACCAGACGTGGCCGCGATGGCCGACAAGTTGGGCGAGGAGGCGGCCGTCGGAGGCATCCCACAATTTGATGGTGGTGTCCCAACTCGCGGTGGCGATCACCTCCTGGTCCGGGGAGAGGACCAGGGCGGTCGCGTAGGAGGTGTGGGCGAAGGGGAGGTTCAGGCGCAGGGACTTTTCGCGGCGGCTCCAGAGCCTCGGCCCAAGGGTGGCGCGGGTCAGCACAGTTTCGCCGTCGGCCGAGATGTCCTGCACCTGTCCCACCGCGGGGCGCGGAATCCGGTCCAGGATCCGGCCGGTGCCGGTTTCCCAGAGTTCGACCCGGTCGGGCAGGCTGATTCCGAGCAGCCGACCGGTCGGATCAAAGCAGAGGCTCTGGGCGGGTTCGTTGACCGGCAGGGTGGACGGGGCGGTGGGCTCCGCGAGCCGCCAGACGCGGATGCCGCCGGCGGGGACGGCGGCGGCGGCGAACCCGCCGTTGGGGGCGAGGATCAGGTGGCGGGCAGAGCGGGCGGTGAGGTAGTCGTTGAGCTGGTCGGAGGTTGGCCGGCCGTCGCGTCCGGCCAGCACCTCGCGTCGCACCGCGAGCGAGACCGAATCATGCGCGCGGACTGCGCCCTGGAAGTCACAGGTGATGATCTCGTCGCGCCCGGCAAATGCGACCATCGACACCGGGCCGTCGTGGGCGTGGAGCGAGGCGAGGGCGTCGCCCTCCGCGCAGAGGCGCCAGAGGTAGCGCCATTCGAAGCCACGCAGGTCCTCGGTGACGCCGGCGGCGGGCGCGTGTTTTTCGAGGAGCGCCCGGGCGCGCCGCACCTTGCCGTCGAGGTAGGCCTCGTGGGCGAGCAGCATCTCAGCGGAGTACGCGCGCCACTGCGCCTCGCGGCGGGTGGCGCGTGCGTTTTGCTCCTCCGCGAGGGCGCGCGCGGCGCTGGCTTCGGCGCGCTCGCGGAGCGCGTGCTGTGCGCGTTCGGCCCGGAGGGCCCGCACGGCCTGCCAGCGGCTGGCGACCACCCCGAGGCAGAGCGTGAGCAGGACGACGGCGGCGGTGATGAAGGCGATCTGGTGGCGGCGGATCAGCTTGCGCATCCGGTAGACGCGGCCCGGGGGGGACGCCGCCACCGGTTCGTGCCGAAGGTGGCGCTGAATGTCGTCGGCCAGCGCCGCGGCGGTCTCGTAGCGGCGGGCGCGATCCTTTTCCAGGCACTTCATCACGATCCAGTCGAGGTCGCCCTGCAGCAGACTGACGAGGCGCGATGGATCCATGCCGTGTTGCGCGGCCACGGCTGCCGCTCGCGCGGGAGGCAGGTGGCGGAGCCAGGTGGACGGGCGCACGGCGTCGCGGTCGCAGATCAGCTGCTGCCGCTCCTCCCAGCCCGCCTGCCGGAAGGCGTCGCGGTCGAGCGGGGTGCCGCCGGTGAGCAGTTCGTAAAGGAGAACGCCGAGGCTGTAGATATCGCTGCGGGTGTCGACGTCGTCGCCGTTGCGCAGAATCTGCTCCGGGCTCATGTAGGCGGGCGTGCCGAGGAGCTGTTCGACCGAGGTGAAGATCGTGAGGTCGGTGAGGCGGCCGTGGATGGCCTTGGCGATGCCGAAGTCGATCACCTTGGGCACCGGTATCCCGTCCTCAAATACGACGGGGATGTTCGATGGCTTGAGGTCGCGGTGGATGATCCCCTTCTGGTGGGCGTGTTGGATGGCTCGGCAGACGTGGACGAAGAGGCCGAGGCGCTCCCCGGGGGGAAGCCGGTGGTTGTCACAGAAGCGTGTGAGCGGTTCGCCGCGGGCGACCTCCATCACGAAGTACGGGCGGCCGCCCGCGGTGGTGCCGGCGTCGAAGACCCGCGCGATGTGCGGATGATTCATCAGCGCGAGGGCCTGGCGTTCGGCGTCGAAGCGGGCCAGGACCTCCCGGGTGTCCATGCCGGGCTTGATCACCTTCACCGCCACCGGGCGGCGCACGGGTTCGCATTGCTCGGCGAGGAAGACCACGCCGCAGCCGCCCTCGCCGAGACGTTCCCGCAGCAGGTAGCGACCGATGCGGGTGCCGGGTTGCCCTTCCGGGTCGGCGAAGGCCGGCGTGGGGACAGCGGGGCGGTCAAGGCAGGAATCCGCCGAGTCGTGGGCGGCGAGCAGCGCGGTGAGGCGGGCGAGCAGGGCGGCATTCCCGGCGCAGGCCTCGGCGAGAAATGCGCCGCGTTCAGCCGGCGGGCGCGCGAGCGCGTCCGTGAAGATCGCCTCCTCGTTGGCGAAGGCACGACTCACGACCCCGCCACGCTACCGGCGCTCGCGACCCGGGGCGAGGGCGAACCGCAGGCGCGCCGTGTCCGCTGCCGGAGGTCCGCGGCCGTCGTGCCGGTGATCAGCGCGGCGGGCGCGGCGGGGTGGAGCGCGGGCCGGCCGGAACCTGGCCGCGGTTCCGTTTCAGGCGGCGGACCGGCGCAGTTCCGCCAGCAGCCAGGCGCGGGCGTAGGCCCACCACCGGCGGGCGGTGGGTTCGGCGATGCCGAGCGCGCGGGCGGCTTCCTCGAGCGTCAGCCCGCTGAAGAAATGGAGTTTCACGAGTTTCGCCTTTTCCGGCTGGGTGAGGGAGAACTCTTCCAGGGCGGCGTTGACCGCAAGCACGCGCGAGTCGTCGGTCGCGACAACGACGTCCAGGGCGTCGATGTTCACATGCGGGATGCGGCCGCCGCGCCGCTGCGCGAGGCGGCGGCGCGCCTGGTCGATCAGGATGCGTCGCATCGCCTCGGCGGCCGCGGCGAAGAACTGGGCCCGGCTGGCCCATGCCGGCTGGTGGTCGGCGCCGAGCCGCAGCCAGGCTTCATGGACCAGGGCGGTGGGTTGCAGGGTGTGCCCCGGGGATTCGTGGGCCATGCGCGCCGCGGCGAGGCGGCGGAGATCCTGATAGACGAGCGCGAGCAATCGGTCCGCGGCCGGCTCTTCGCCGCGCTCGATGCGCCGCAACATCAACGTGATGTCGCCGGGCTCCATGGCGGCAGGATGGCGAAACTGAGCCCGGGGGGAAAGGCCGAAGTGGCGCGCCCCGCGGTGGGGCGGCACTCGGGTCACCGGCGGACGGGCTCCGGGCGAGGGCGCCGATTGCCGCGGCCGCGCAAAAAGCGGGCGCGGCCTGATCGTTTCTTCGTTCGGATTGCGCGCTAAGGGATGACGTGCGCCGACGGCTCGGGCGCCTCTCTCCGCTTCACTGCGGAGGTGACCGTCCGGTCCGACCGACGCCGCGCGAAGTTCCACCCAGCCCGCGCCGCGGGCCTCGCGGGTCGGCCCTCACTGCCCCGCGCCGCTTCCGGCTCCGGGCACAACCGAGAGCAGTGCCATGACCTCATTCACCACTCCCCTCCGGGCCGCTGGCGTGTTCGTGCCGGCGTTGCTCGTGCTTCTCTGCGGCTGCACCAGCCTGCCGCCCGCGCCGTTGACCGTAATTGCGCCGCTGACGCCCGGCTTTGCGGCGAATCCCGCCGTGGGCTTTGTGGCGCCCGCGCCTCTTCAGACCGTCGCGCCGGAATTTCCCGTCGAACTGCGCCGGCACGGGGTCGGCGGACTCGTGCGCGTCGATTGCCTGATCGACGAAAAGGGCATCGTGCACGATCCGAGGGTGGTGGAGACGACGGACGACGCTCTTTCGGCGCCCGCGCTCGCCGCCATCATCAAATGGACCTTTGAGCCGGCGCGGCGCGAGGGCCGCCCGGTGCCCGCGCGCGCAACCATCCCGATCCGTTTTGCCCTCAATCCGTAGTCAGCCGGCGGGCCCGGCCGGCGGTGCGCCGGCCGGGTGCGGGCGCGGAAATTGCCCGCGGCAGAAAACGTGGCGAGACGGTTTGGTGCCGCGCCCCTCCCGGTCGGACGTCGAGATCGGAGGCTCTACCGGCGAACGAGCCGGCGCCGCACCATCAGCATTGCGCCCGCGGCGAGCGCGAGCAAAGGGAGCGTGGAGGCAGAGTCCGGGACCGCCGGCGGCTCCAGCGCGACCGTGGTACGGACGCCGAAGGTGAAGCCGTGCCAGTTCTCCGGCGTCGGCACGACCCAGGAGAACGTGGAGAAGGTGCCGATGAATTGAATCGTGCCATGGCCTTCGGCGCCGCGCAGCACATCGCCGGGCAAAATCGACAGCGAAGTTGAACTGCCTCCCCAGTAGCCGGCGCCCTGACTGACGATGGTGAACGGCGAGTCGAAGTCGTAGGTCGTCGGAATGCTCGGTGAACCGAGGCTCACGATCGCCATGATGGGATCTTTGATCGCCGCACCGAGGGTCACGCGATAGATTTGGTTCTGACCGCCCATCAACGCCAGCAGGTCGGTTCCCGGAGGCGCGTTGTCGACTTGAGAACTGATGTACGGGGTCGACGGATTCCAGTAATTGGTTCCACCGTTGGTTTGCGCGAAGTGCAGGCTCCCGGGCGCCCCGCTCGCGTAAACCGCCTCGAAATTGACCGAGACCGTGGAGCTATCCGGCAGGGTGATGACTCCGGATGCGGTCCCGCCGGCGACATTGGCCGTTGTCCAGTCCGTGTAGTGGTAGGTCGCGCCGGACAGCAGGGGCGTAAGCGGGAAGGCAAGGAGGCCGGCCAGAAGCGGGAGGGCGGGGAGTTTGGTCGTTCGAGTGTTCATGGGTGCGGACAGGTTGGACTGCCGCCGAGCATTAGCCCCGCCAGAGTACTGCGCGGAGAGGCGCGTGTTCCATAAGGCGCGTAAAAAAAACGGCTTAAAAAAGAAAGAATCTTGCAATATCAGAGGCGCCCCCGGCTCGCTTACCCGGCAATGTAAGCGAAGCCGACGCTGGCTGCTGGAATCAGCGCGACGGCAGTTACTACCGCGGGGTCATGGCGCGCAACACGAGCAGCCAGTCGTCGCCACGGGCGGGGGGCGTGAGCGCGGTGTCGGGGGCGACGGGTCCCACGGGCGCGCGATCCGTCGCGTCCTGCGCGTTGATCCACTCGCCGGCGAGTGTCGCCGTGGTCTTGATACGTACGGTGGCGCGCGACTCCAGGTAGGCGAGGTAGGTGCGGCCGGGCTCGGCGAGACACAGCGGGGTGGCGGTGCCGTCCACCTGCAACAGATCCGGGCGCGGGATGGTGGTCGGCCAGGGCAGGGGGGCCACGGTGTCCCAGACGCGGCGGACGAGGTCGTGGCGGTCCTGCCGGCGGCGGGCGAGATCAAGCTGGCCGCTGAAGCCGGACGAGGAATCGCCGTCGTTGTCGGCGAACACCAGGGAGGCGGCGCAGAAGTGGATCGCGTAGGCGTTCTTGCGCAGATCCTCGTCGCTATAGTCGGCGCCGTTGCGTTTGATGTGGACCGAGTTGCCGGACCACAGCGTCTCCTGCGCGAGCAGCGGTTTGGCGGGATGATGGTTTTTCAGGAGGCCGTCGCGCAGCACCTGGCGGCGAAACGTCTTCGGCCCCTGCAGCGTGCCGTAGGTGAGCCAGGGCGAATCCTTGAAGGCGTCGTCGCCGGTGGCGTTGTGCACCGAGAGGGGCGTGCGGAAGGGATCGAGGCGTGCGATCTCCGCCCCGAGGCGGTTCACTTCGTCGGCCGGGAGGTAGGGTTTCGCGCGCAGCAGCGGCTCCGGGCCGGCGACGTTGAGCAGCACGTGGGCGTAGGGAGCGAGGCGGGCCAGAGTGTGACGGAGGTGGACGGTCTGGTCGGCCGGATCGCGGGGGAAGTTGGAGTCGCGACCGAAGAATCCGGCGAACGGATACACGATAAACCCGCGCGTCGCGAGGTCGTCGAGCATCGCCTCCAGCAGGCGGAACTCGGCCGGGTCGGGCGGCCAGAGACGGGGAGTATCCCAGCCCTCGCCGCGGCCGGCGGCGCGGCGGTTGAGGTAATGGCTGGCGACCGAGAGCAGGTTGTAGCCCTGGGCTTTGGCCCAGTCGAGAAAGGCGGCTCGCGGGTTGCCATCGGCGGCGGAAGAGGGGTCGTCCCAGTTGCGGGCGAAAAAGCGGTCGCCCACGTGGAGGCCGCGGATCAGAAGGGCGTCGCCGGCCGCGCGGCCGAACCACTGCGGGTTGGCGGCGTGCACGACGATCGGCCCCGGCCGGCCGTCGTCGACGCAGCGGAAGGTGCCGCGGACGCCGGGGGACCCGTCGGAGAATTTCGCCTCGTAGCGCCACGTGCCCGCGAGGTCGGGCCGGAAGCGGATCCGCCAGCCGCGTTCGCCGTCCGGGAATCCCCAGAACGCGAGGGTGCGGCCATCCGGAGCAGTGTAGGCGACCTCGAGGGTCACGTCACGGAAGGGATCGCGGTACGAGCGGGCATTCGGCACCGCGGCCTCGAAGCGACCCCAGCGCGGGACCGGCGCGGACTCGGCGGCGGGGAGCGGCATCGTCGGGGCAAGACCAAGACAGATCAGGAGGGCAGAGCGGAGGCGCATGGTTGAAGGAAGGTCCGCAGAGGTGCGGGGACGACCGGCGGGCTCGTCACGTATTACGTGACAAGCGGGGAGAGGGTTTGCGGCGGGTGCGGCGGGGACTCCGGCTTCGGGAATACGGGCGGCAGCAGAATCGAACGAGGATGCTCGTCACGTATTACGTGACAAGCAGCCGGGCGGCAGGCACGGGGAGGGGCGGCGGGGCGGGCGGGCGGCACGGTCGGAGTGCGGGAGGGGGGGGCGGTCAGGTGGTGGCGGCCGGGCGGGGGGAGTCCCAGTCGGTCAGCAGGAGGGCAAGGGTGCCGACGAGGCCGCAAACGGCGATGATCACGAATGGCACGCCGAAGCCGGACTGTCGCGTGAGCAGCCCGACGAGGTAGACGATGGCGCTCCCGGAGAACGCCCCGATGGCGCCCATCAGCCCGGCGATGGTGGCCACGCGGCCATGGGCGATCTCCTGGTTGAAGGACAGGAAGATCGAGCCGAACGCGGCGCGGCCCATGTTGAGCAGGAGGACGAGCAGCACCGCGACGGAAACCGAGGGCGCCCGGAAGACCGCCCCGACGGCCACCATCAGCAGGCCCGCGGCGACGAGCACGTACTTGCGGGCGCGGCCGGCCGGGCAGCCGCGGCGGGTGAGCCGGCTCACGATCAGCCCGGTGCCGATCAGGCTGACGTCGGCGGCGAGGTAGATGTAGGTCAGATAGAGAGCGAGGTCGGTGCTGAGCTTGAGGCCCCAGGTCTGGACGAAGTAGGTCGGGAGCCAGGCGCCGCTGACGTGGATGATCGGGATGGTGAAGGCCGCTCCGACGGCGCAGGCCCAGAAGCGACGATCGCGCAGGATGACGCCCCACGGTTCGGGCGGGGCGCGGTGGCCGGGCTGGGCGTGGCCGGCGAGGAGGCCGGGCGGCGGGCGGAACCAGAGCAGCCAGAAGGCCACCCAGACGAGTCCGACCGCGCCGAGGATGATGAACCCGATGCGCCAGCCGACGGTCTGGTTGAGGAACACCATCACGATCGGGGCGACGATGGCGCCGAGGCTGCTGCCGCTCATCATGATGCCGTTGGCCAGCGTGCGATCGCCCGGGGGGATGATCCGCGAGATGATCCGGGCGGCGCCGGTCTGGCCCGCGGCCTCGAAGATGCCCAGTGCGAAGCGGCAGGTGTAGAGCGCGGCGAACCCGCGCGCGAGCCCGGTGGCCATCTGGGCGAGCGACCACAGCGCGACGAAGGCGGCGTAGGTGCGGCGGGTGTCGAAGCGATCCAGGAACCAGCCGACGAAGAGATGCATGACGCCGTAGGCGAGGTAGAAGGCGGAGAGCACGCTGCCGAGGCCGGCATTGTCGAGGGCGAGTTCGTCGCGTATCACCGGGCCCACGACGCTGAACGACTGGCGGTCGAGGTAGCTGATGAGGGTGGCGAACATCAGCACCACGCAGACGAGCCAGGGCCAGCGGCGCCCGCGAGCGGTCGCCGGCGCGGCCGGCGCCGCGGCAACCGGGGGTGGAGCGGATGCCGGGGCGGGAGGGTGGGAGTCGTCGGCCATGGCGGGAAGGGCGCGGGAGTCAGCGCGGAGTCTCGGGAATCGCCTCCAGGGCGCGCCACCGCCCTCGCGACCAGGCGAAGTTGTCGCCCTCGGGGATGCGGCCGTTGGAGCGGCCGGCGAAGTGCACGGCGAGGCGATCACCGGGGCGCAGTGCCACACCGGCCCAGCGATGGACGACCCGGAGGCGTTTCTCGGCGGTCACGGGGTTGGTGCGCGATTCCAGCAGGGTCTCGTTGACGGCCAGGCGGTAGACGCTTTCGCCGTCCTCCTCGGCGACGGCGTGGAGGGCGAGGGTGTAGGTGCCGGCCGGTCCGGCGAAGACGAGGACGGCGGCGGCAAAGCGGTCGCGGTGCTGGCGAGGGTTGACGGCGAGCCCGTGGAGCGACGGGTCGGGATCCTTCGTTTCCGCGTAGAAGGCGGCGAAGTCGGCGGTCCGGACGGGCGCGAAGTCGCGGGTGGCGCGCCAGAGCAGGCCGGGGGCCGGGGTGGCGGTGGCGAGGCCGGCGAGGAGGGCGAAGAAAACGAGGCCGAGGGCGAGCCGGCCGGAGCGCGGCGGGGAGGGGGGGCGGAGTGAAAAAAGGATTGGCGGCGGCACGGGGTTGCAGGAATCTGCTTGTGATAAAGCGGTATGACTGTATACAGAAAGCCATGAATCTGACAAGCTCGATGCGGCGGCGGCCGCGAAATTCCCCGCGCCATGGATGAGACGGCGAACATGCGGGCGGCACTGATTGCCACCGGCCGGGCCATGCGGGAGGGCGGGCTGGCGTGGGGCACCTCCGGCAATCTCAGCGGGCGCCTCGGCGGCGGGCGCATGCTGGTGTCGGCCACCGGGACGGCGCTGGGGACGCTGGCGCCGGAGGGTCTGGTGGAGGTGCGGCTGGAGGATGGCGGCTGGGCGGGGGCGGTGCGGCCCTCGAAGGAGGTGCCGCTGCACCTGGGCATCTACCGGGCGCGGCCGGATGCCGTGGTGGCGCTGCACTCGTCGCCGCCGTACACGACGCTGCTGGCCTGCAGCGACGAGGCGGTGCCCGCGGATTTGTTCGTGGAAACGATGTACTACCTCGAGCGCGTGGCCTGGGTGGACTATGCGCACCCGGGCTCGGCCGAGCTCGGGGCGGGGGTGGCGCGGGCCGCGGCGGAGGCCGAGGTGATCCTGCTGCGCAACCATGGCGTGATTCTTTTCGACCGCAGCGCCGAGGAGGCGCTGCTCCGGCTCCAGACGCTGGAGCTGGCCTGCCGGCTGGTGGTGGAGGCCCGGGCGGCGGGAATCGCGCTCCGCCGGATTCCGGCCGCGGTCGCGTGCGAGCTCCGCGAGAGCGGCCGCTACAAGCCCCGGGCGCCCCTGCCGTCGTGCCCGCCTGATTCCCTACCGACTTCACCATGAACCCACCCCCCGCCCTGGCCGAGACCGCCCCGGCCGCCGCGCCCGATTTCACGGCCGGCATCAACGAACTGAAAAATGTCGCGCAGTTTATCGCGCAGAAGCTCGAGGAGATGATCCTCGCCGGCACGCTGGCCCCGGGCCAGCACCTGGTGCAGACGGAGATCGCCGCGCAGTTCGGCGTCTCGCGCCTCCCCGTGCGCGACGCGCTGAAGATTCTGGAGAAACGCGAGCTCGCGGTCACGCAGCCGCGGCGCGGCGTGATCGTGCGCCCGCTCGATCTGCGCGAGGTGGCGGATCTCTTCGAACTGCGACGGCTGCTGGAGAGCCACGCGTTCGCGCGGTCGGTGCGGAATTTCGATGACCGCGATCTGGCCGAGGCCGAAGCGATCGTCAAACGGCAGGAGAGCCTCTCGATGGCGGACTTCATCCGCGTGCTCGATCTCGACGAGCAGTTTCACATCAAGCTCTGCTCGCGGTGCGAGAACGAGGAGATCAAGGCGCACCTCGCGAAGCTCTGGAGCCGCATCCGGGTGCTGCGTTCGCTGGAGCGGGACTGGGAGGACTGGAATCGCAACTCGGTCAAGAGCCACCGCAGCATCCTCGCCGCGGTCCGGGCGGAGGACTACAAGAAGGCGCGGCAGCTCCTGGAGGAGGGAATCGATCGCGCGGAGACGAAGATCACCGAGACGGTGCAGGCACTGGTCGCACGCCCGGGAGCCGCGGCGGGCGCGGGCGCCCGCACGGCGGTCTGAGCGCCGGGACCATACCCATGGCGGATACCGGCGAACCTCCCTTGCGCGGGCTGTTCTGCGGCGCGGGACATTTCGCGCGCATTCAACTGGAGGCCTGGCGGTCGGTGCCGGGGGCGCGGATCGTGGCGCTCCACAACCGCACCCTCGAGCGGGCGAAGCCGCTGCAGGCGGAGTTCGGCCTCGAGGTGGTGGGCGACGACGTAGGCGCCCTGTTGGATCGGGTGCGGCCGGACTTCGTCGACATCTGCACGGCGGTGGAGTCGCACCGCGCCCTGGCGCGGGCCGCGGCGGTGCGCGGGGTGCCGGTGTTGTGCCAGAAGCCCCTGGCCCCGGATCCGGTGGAAGCGGAGGCGCTGGTGCGTGACTGCGAGCAGGCGGGAGTGCGGCTGATGGCGAACGACAACTGGCGTTGGCAGGGTTGGTACCGCGAAGTGAAACGGCTGCTCGGCGCGGGAGCGATTGGCGCCCCGCGCCATGCGCGCTTTGTGCTGCGTCCGGGCGACGGCTGGGGCGTAGAACCGTATCCGCTGCAGCCCTTCTTTCGCGGCATGCGGCGTTTCGTCCTGCTCGAGACCGGCGGCCACTACCTTGACACGATGCGCTTCCTCCTCGGCGAACTGGCGGCGGTGTACTGCGTCACGCGCCGGCGCAATCCCCGCATCGCCGGCGAGGACGCGGCGCTGGTGACGGTGGAAGTGGCCGGCGGGGTCACGGCGCTGCTCGACGCGGATCGCACGGCGGCAACCACACGCGTGCGCCCGCCGGTGAACGGCGATGTGACGATCGAGGGGGAAGGCGGGACGCTGCGGCTGGAGGAGGACGGCGCCATCTTCGTGCTGGCGCGCGGCGGCGGCGAGCGGCGGCACGAGTATGCGATTCCGCCGGGCTACCGCGGGGGCGGGGCGGTGGCGGCGCAGGCGCACTTTGTCGCGGCGCTGCGGACGGGAACTCCGTTCGAGACGGAGGGGCACAGCTACCTCGCGATCGAGCGGGCGGTGGACGCGTGTTACCGCTCGGCCGCGACGGGCGCCGCGGTGCGGCTGGAGGGAGCGGGATGAGTGTGCGCGTCGGGCTCGTGCACGCGACGCTGGCGGCGGTGACGCCGCTGGTGGAGGCATGTCGGCGTATCGCACCTGATGTGACGCTGTTGCACTTCCTCGACGAGGGGCTGCTGCCGCTGGCGGAACGGGAGGGGCTTGCGGTGAACGCGGTCGGGGAGATCGAGCGGCTGGTGGCGCGCGCGGTGGCGTCGGGCGTCGACGGCGTGTTGCTGACGTGCTCGACGTTTTCGCCGGCGGCCCCGGATTTGCGCCGTCGCTGTGCGGTGCCGCTGGCGAGCGTGGACGAGGCCATGCTGGGGCTGGCGCTGCAGCACGGCCCGCGGATCGGCGTCGTGGCCACCGTGGCGCCGGCGGGACCGACGACCGCCGGACTCCTGCGGGCGATGGCGGCGGAGGCGGGGCGCACGATCGAGGTGGAGGTGGCGGTGGTGCCGGAGGCCTTTTCCGCGCTGCGGGCCGGTGACGGCGCGCGGCACGATGCGCTGGTGCAGGAGCGAATCGCCGGGCTGGCCGAGAAGTGCGACGCGATCGTGCTGGCGCAAATCTCGATGGCCCGGGCTGCGGCGGGCGCACCGTCAGGGGGAAGGCCGGTGTTGACCAGTCCGGAAACCAGCATCCGCCACCTGCTGGCGCGAATTTCCCCATGAAACTCGCCTTTCCTGTCGCCACTCCGGAAGTACGGCAGCCCATTTTGGGCTGCGCCGGGCCCATCGACCGGATCGCGGCGGAGCTTGCGGCGGCCGGCTACGCCGGAGTCGAGGCCTTTGTCTGTGATCCGGCGCGTTTCGACGGCCGGGCGTGGCAGCGGGCGGTGTCGGCCGCCGGCCTGGCGGTGGCGGCGGTCGGCACGGGTCCGGTGGTGGCCGATGACGCGTTGACGTTCACCGCCCCCGCCGAGGCGGCGCGGCGCGCGGCGATCGCGCGGGCGAAAACGGTGGTGCGATTCGCGGCGGAGTGCGGTTCACAGGTCAACATCGGCAAACTGCGGGGCAATCTGCCCGCGGGCGGGGAAGCGCGGGCGCGCGACTGGATGCGGGCCGCCTTCCTGGAAGTGTGCGAGTTTGCGGCGGCGCAGGGCGTGGTCGTGACGCTGGAGCCGCAAAACCACACCGTGGTGAACAACCTCAACACCACCGCGGGCGGGATCGCCTGGGTGCGGGAACTGGGGCACCCGGCGCTGCGGCTGATGCTCGACGTGTTTCACATGGACTGCGAACAGGAGAACCCCGTCACCGGCCTGGCGGACGCGCGCGAGGTGTTGTGGCACGTGCACTTCGCCGACCGGGAGCGCCGGGTGCCGGGAGAGGACGGCATCGACTTCCCCGGGGTGGTTGCGGCGCTGCGGGTGCAGGGTTACGCGCGGTTCGTCACCGTCGAAATCAAACGGGCGCCGGACGCGCTTTCCGCCGCGCGGCGATCCGCCGATTACCTCCGGCCTTTGTTCTCCGCCGCATGAAGCCGCTGCACATCGCCGTCGTCGAGGGCAACGGCATCGGCCCGGAAATCACCGCCGCCACGCGCGAGGTACTGGAGGCGACCGGGTTGCCGTTCGTGTGGGAGCCGGTGGCCGTCGGCCCGGAGGCGATCGCCCGCCACGGTCATGCTTTGCCGCCGGAGAGCGTGCGCGCGCTGCGCGCAGCGGGTCTGGTGCTGAAGGGGCCGTTGATCGTGGAGAAGCTGCAGGGGCGCCTGGTGTGCACGCACGCGGACGGCAGCGAGCACGTGTATCCCTCACTCAACAACGCGTTGCGCCGCGAACTTGCGCTCTACCTCAATCCGCGGCCGTTGCGCGGCATGGGGCCACGCTCCGGGCGCTGGGCGGACCTCGATCTGGTGATCATGCGGGAGGTGACGGAGGACGTGTATGCCGGCCTGGAGCGCGCGATCGACGCGGAGCGGGCGGAAGCGATCAAGCTGACCACGCGGAGCGCCGCGCTGCGGGCGGCCCGGTACAGCTTCGAGTATGCGCGGCGCAACGGTCGGCGCCGCGTGACCTGCGTGCACAAGGCCAACGTGCTCGGGCTGACCGACGGGCTCTTCCTGCGCTGTGTGCGCGAGGTGGCGGAGCAGTATCCGGACATTGCCAGCGACGACTGCATGGTCGATGCGGCAGCCTACGGACTGGTGAAAACGCCGGAGCGGTTCGACGTGATCGTGACCTCGAATCAGTACGGCGACATTCTCTCGGATCTGGGGGCGGGGCTGGTCGGCAGCCTCGGGCTGGCGCCGGGCGCGAACCTGGGCGACGACTGCGCGATGGCCGAGGCGTCGCACGGGGCGGCGCCGGATCTGGCCGGCCGCGGGATCGCCAATCCGATCGCGTTGATCCTCTCCGGCGCCCTGCTCCTGCGGCACGCCGGGCAGGCGACGGCGGCGGCCCGGGTGGAGGCGGCGGTGCGGGCGGTGGTGCGGGCGGGCCGCAGCCTCACGCCCGACCTTGGGGGCAGTGCGGGCACGCGCGAGGTCGCGGCGGCGATCGTCGCAGAGATGCGGGCGCGGGAGGGCGCGGCATGAAACTGGGCATCGTGGCGGACGACACCACGGGGGCGAACGACATCGGCGCGATGTTCGCGAAGCACGGTTGGGCGACGGCGGTGGTGGCGCACGACGCGCCGGACCCGCTGCCGGCGGCGGATGCCCTCATCCTCGATACCGACAGCCGGCTCGATCCGCCCGAGCGGGCCTACGCCAAGGTGCACGCGGCCACCCTGCGCCTGAAGGCCCGGGGTTGCGACTGGCTGCACAAGAAGACCTGCTCGGTCTTCCGCGGCAACATCGGGGCGGAGTTTGATGCGCTGCTCGATGCCTCCGGCGGAGACTTCGCGCTCGTGAGCCTGGCGTATCCGAAGAACGGACGCGCCACGCGGGGGGGGCGGCACACGGTGCACGGCGTGCCGCTGGAGCGGTCGGACTTCGCCCGCGATCCGGTGCATCCGACGACCGGGAGCGACCTCGTGGCGATTCTGCAGGCGCAGACCCGGCGGCCGGTGGGGCGGATTGATCTGGCCACCGTGCGGGCGGGTGAGCCTGCGCTGCGGGCGGCGATTGCGGTCCGGCGGGCGGCGGGCGGGTACTGCATCGTCGACGGCGTGGAGCAGGGGGATCTCGGGCGGCTCGCGGCGGCGGCGCACGACTGGCCCTGGCACGCCGGCAGCGCGGCCCTGGCGGAGGAACTGCCCCGCTTCTGGCCGCGGCCGGCGCCGCGCGATCTGCTGGCGGACGGCGGAATCGCGGGCGCCTCCGGAGTGCTGGTCGTGTCGGGCAGCCTGACGCCGCAGACCCGGGCGCAGACGGCGGCGCTGCGCGCCTCCGGGGTGGCGGCGGCCGTGCTCGATTCGCGGTGTGTGTTTGAGGCAGACAGACGGGACCGGGAGGTGGCGCGGGCGGCGGAGACAGCGGGGGCGGCGTTGCGGGCCGGGCGGGATTTTCTGGTGCTGGCGGAGCAGGATGGGGACGTCGTAGCGGCGACGAAGGCGCTCGGTGCGTCGGCGGGCCTCGATCCGCTGGCGGCGAGCCGGGCGGTTTCTTCCGCGGTGGCGGAGGTGGTGGCGCAGGTGGCGGCCGCCACCCCGTTGCGACGGCTGGTCGTGGCCGGCGGCGACACGAGTGGCGCGGTGTGCCGGCGGCTGGGGATTCGCGGCAACTGGGTGCTGGACGAAGTGGCGACCGGCGTGCCGGCGGGGCTGGCGGTGGACCGGCCGCTGCTGCTGGTGCTCAAGTCGGGCAGCTTTGGCGACGCTGATTTTCTCCGCACGGCGGTGGCGCACCTGCACGCGTTGCGATCCGCGGCGGCGGTCCTATCCTCATGAACCTGCAAGGCCTGGTCGAACTGCACGTGCACACCGCCCCGGATGTCCGCCGGCGGTCCTGCGACGATCTCGGGATCGCGCGCGAGGCGCTGCGCCTCGGGGCGGCGGCGGTGGTGTTGAAGTCCCACCATGTGCCGACGGTCGATCGCGCGTGGCTGGCGCGCCAGGCGGTGCCCGGGGCGCCGATCTTCGGCGGGGTGGCGTTGAACGACCCGGTCGGCGGCCTGAATCCGGCGGCGGTGGAGACGGCCCTGCGGCTCGGCGCACGGATTATCTGGCTGCCGACGCTTTCCGCGCGCCAGCACCGGCAGCGGGAGGGCCGACCGGGCGGTGTGGTCGTGGTGGACGGGGGCAGGGTGGTGCCGGCGGCGGAGGAGATCTTCCGGCAGGTGGCGGCGGCGGGCGTGATTCTGGCCACCGGGCACCAGTCGGCGGAGGAGGTGCGGGCGATCGCGATGGCGGCGTGGGCGGCGGGCGTGCGGAAGATCCTGGTGAACCACCCGGAGCACCGGGTGGTGGGCATGGACCTGGCGGCGCAGCGGGCGCTGCGGGCGGAAGTGCCGGTGTATTTTGAGCGTTGTTACGCGCAACCGGGGGAGACGGGCGGGGCGTATGTCGTGAATGCGGAGGTCAACCTCCGCGCGATCGAGGCGCTCGGGCCGGAGTCGACGGTGCTGGCCTCGGACGCCGGGCAGGTGGAGAACCCGCCCTGGGCCGAGTGCTGGGAGCGGGCGATCGCGCACCTGCTGGCGCACGGCGTGCCGGAGGCGGACATCCGGCGGATGGCGATGGAGAACCCGGGCCGGCTGCTCGGGGACTGAGGAGCGCGCCGCCGCCACCGAAGGGTTTTGATCCGCTGCAGGCTTGACAGCGTGTCACACTGTATACAGTACGACAGCACACCCGAGCTCCTATGCCCACCCCGACTTCCCCCTTCCGATCCCTCAGCCGCCGCGCGGGCGCCCTGGCCGTGGTCGCCGCCCTGGCCGCCCCGCTGCCGGGCCAGGTGGCCCCGCCACCCCCCGCCGCCGCGGCCGGCGAGCCGGTGGTGGAACTCTCCCCGTTCGTCGTCGACGTGTCGCGCGACCAGGGCTACGTCGCGGTGAACACGATGTCGGGCAGCCGGCTGAACACGCCGCTGGCACTGACGCCAGCATCGATTTCAGAGTTCACGCCCGAGTTTCTCGCCGACATCGCGGCGAACAACGTGCTCGACGCGGTCGACTACAGCCTGGGTTTCACGGAGGACGTCAGCAGCACGAACGGGAATCCGCAGCAGGGCAACGACATCAACCTGAACTCGCGCGGCGTGCCGCGAGCGACCGGCAGTGCGCGTCCGGTGGCGCGGAACTACTTTGTCTGGTACATCAATGGCGACAGCTACAACACGGAGCGGCTGAGCTTCAGCCGCGGGCCGAACTCCATCCTCTTCGGCCTGGGCGATCCGGGCGGGATTATCAACACCGCCACCAAGCAGGCGCGATTCCGGACGTTTTCCGAGGTGGAGCTGAAGACCGACGACCACGGGAGCTGGCGGGTGGGATTGGATCACAACCGCCGGCTCGGGGACTCCCTGGCGCTGCGCGTGAACCTGTTGCGCGAGGACCGCCGCACCTGGCGGGAACTGGAATATTATGATCAGACACGGGCGCATCTCGCGGCGACCTGGAAGGTGGCCGCGCGCACGACGGTCCGGGCCGACTACGAGTGGGGGGAGGCGGACCGGCTGGCCGGACGACAATGGTCGGCCCGGGACCGTTTCTCGCCCTGGGTGACGGCGGGGTCGCCGGCCTACAACCGGGTCACCGCCGTCAACGTCTATCCGGCCGGGACGGTGGCCATCAACACCAACCCCTATCTGGTCTTCGATTCGAGCTCCCAAAGCGTCATGAACTGGCAGCGTTTCGCGCGGAGCCAGCCGGCGGGGGGCGGACCCCGCAAGATTCAGGATCCTGCGATTGTGCCCTGGGAGGCGGTGATCTCGGGACCGGCGGCGACGAGCGACAATTCGTTCTGGACGTATTCGCTCCACCTCGAGCAGGAGCTGGCGAAGGGACTCGCCGTGGAGCTGGCTTACAACGAGCAGGCGGAACGGCGCGATGTGCGCACGCCGATGGTCCATTCGGACATCGCGATCAGCGTCGACCCCAACGTTACGCTGCCGAGCGGCCAGCCCAACCCCAACTTCGGGCGTTATTACATCGAAGGGCAGGCGCAGCGCGGTCCCGGGAGCAAGGACATCGAGAACCTGCGGGCCTCCCTCACTTATGAGTTTCGCCCCGGACCGCGCTGGGCCGGCCGGCACCGCTTCGTGGGTGTTGCCGCGGACGAATTCGTCGATGGCCGGTCGGGTCGCTTCTTCGAGGCCAACCTCACGCCGCTCAATCCGGCGCAGCGCAACCTCGGCAACACGGCGAACGCGATCCGCCGGCGGACGTATCTGGATTTCAAGGGCGGCAAGCGCCACTACGACCACGATCCGTTCGCCGCCCAGCCGGCGGTGGCGATTAACTCCAACGGAGTGAGCGGAACCGTCACGCCCGGGTTTTTCCGGGACCGGGACCGCCCCAGCCGGGAGAAGGTCCGGAGTTACCTGCTCGCCGGGCAGAGCTACTTCCTGCGCGACGACCGCCTCGCGATCACCTACGGGTTTCGCACTGACGAACTCGACCAGCAGTCGTTCTTCGAGCGCCTGGATCCGGTGACGGGCGCGATTCAGAGCAGCGGGCTGGGGCCGGTGAATTCGTTCAGCGGCGACACGCTCACGTATGGCGCGGTTGTCAGGGTGACGAAGGCGCTCTCCCTGTACGCCAATTTCTCGGAGAACTTCTCACCGCAGAGCGGGCTCGACATCAACCGCGCCAACGTCGGCAACGTGGAGGCGGAGGGGCAGGACTACGGATTGAAGGTTTCGCTGTTCGACGGCCGGTTGTTCGCGAACCTTGGGTATTACCAGACTGCCTCGTTGAACCGGGAATCGAACCCCTTCAACTACACGGCGCCGATCAATCAGATCTGGGAGGCAATCGACGGCAGGGTGGGCGGCCCGCGCGAGACCTTGAGCGGCATCCGCGACACGCAGGACTTCGCCGTGAGCGGCTACGAATTCGAGGTCGTGGCCAATCTGGCCCGGGGCCTTTCGTTGATGGCGAACTACTCTCTAATCGAAGGGGCGGTCGAGAACGTGAATCCGCGCACGCGCGGCTACGTCGAAGCCAACCGTGCGCTCTGGCAGCAGAACTCGGCCCGGTTGGTGCCGAGCACCGGCGACAGCGTGGCGGGGGCGCTGACCCGGATCGACAACCTCATCCGCAACGATCGCGGGCAGGAGGGCAAGGAGGCCGAGGGCAATCGCCGCCACACGGTGAACGTGTTCTTCAAACACCAGTTCCAATCCGGGATCTTGAAGCCGTGGAACGTTGGCTGCGGCGTCCGATACCGCGGGCGCAACATCACCGGCTTCGGGGCGAACAACGACATCTGGTACGGGAACAGCCATTGGAGCTCGGACGCCAAGGTTGGCTATCGCCGCGTGCTGGCTTGGGGCGGGCGAAAGGTGGACCTGACGCTGCAGTTAAATGTGTCCAACGTCCTTGATGAGGATGAACTCATCATTACCGAGCGCGACACCGCGACGACGGTCTCCGATTATGTCTTCCAGAAGCCTCGCAGCTTTTCGCTGTCGGCGCGGTTCAAGTTCTGAGGCCGATTACGGCGGTCCGCCCGCGCGGTCTTCAAAGATGAAGATACGATGGGAGATCGGAAACTGGGCGTTGGCCGTCGCGCTCATGGTCGGCCCGGGCTTGGCCGGTGAGCCACCGCCGCCGGCGCCGCACCCGGTGGCGGTCGCCGCGGAGGCATCGTGGACGATGCGGCGCGACCCGCTCGTGATCGAAGCCGAGGCGGGGGAGGGCGCCTGGGAGCGACTGGCGGAGGCGGGCGAGCAGGTCATCCGGGCGCGCGAGGGCGCGAGGATGACTTACCGCGTGCGGTTCGAGCGGGCGGGAATCTATTACGTGCACCTGCGCTGCCGGCTGACGGTTGGGCACAAGGATGCCGCGGGCAAAGTGCTCGGGGCCTCGTCGACCAACGACGCCGCGATTGCGGTGGGGGGCGCGCTGCTCTATGGCGCGGATAGCCGGACGCGGCCGGCGGGAATGCGCTGCCACAGCCGGGAACTGCGGTGGACCTTCCTCCCGAAGGGGCCCGGAGCGCACACGCCCGATGCGATTCGCGATCGCCCGGTGCACACCTACATCCCGCAACCCGGCGTGTACGAGGTGACGATCGGGTACCGCAGTCCGGCGTTCGTGATCGACAAACTCGCCTTCACGACGACGCCGCAATCGCCGGCGGAGCCGGGTCGGTAAACATCCCCGGATCACACGCCGGGAAGATGACGAAACCGCCATCCAGCTTTGCCCGGCGCCTTTCTTGGCTACGCCGGTGCGTTGGTTCGCCGGCCGCATGGGGAGGTCGACCGCGGTGTTGGTGACGCTGATTTGCCTCGCGGGCGCATCCACGCCGGAGCGACGCGTGGTCTGGTACGATCCGTTGACGGCAACGGTGCCGGCCGCGGTAGCGGGCGCGCGCGAGAATCGCGGCGGGGAATTCGGCGCGACCGGTTGGCGGATGCGCGAGCCGCGCGGCTTCCTGCGCGTGACGCTGCCCGCGGCGGCGCCGCGCGAAGGGGAACTCGAGGTCACGATCTCCGGGATTGATTGGGCGGCGGCAGGGCGGGCGGTGGGGGCGGACCGGAAGATCCATTTCCTGAATCTGTTCTCCAATCCCAGCGGCGATCATCACGCCGAGGCCGGCGGCACAGCGGAGGATGCGCTCTGGACCCTGCGGGCCGGTACGGATGCCGGCGGCGGCGGACGTTACGGCGGCGATCTCAAACTGCTCTGGGCTTCGCGCGGCGCGAAGCGGACGCCAGGATCGGATTATCACGAGCAGCGCCTGCGCCTGCCGGCGGGGTTTGCGTGGCGGGCGGACGGCGCGCATGTGTTCCGCGTGCGCTGGAGCGCGCGGGAGCGTCAGCTCACGGTGAGCGTGGACGACCGCGAGTGGGTGCGCGTGCCGTGGCGCCACGAGGGTGCGCCGCTGCGGCATGTGTTCCTCGGCGGTGCGGTGGATTTCCACGCGCTCGTCGGGCCGGTGTTTTCGGAGTTGTGGGTGTTTGAGCTTCTGGCCTCGCCGTGAGCGCCGACGGGCGCGGCGCGGGGTACCTGACGATCAGGATTTCCGGCGGGTGGCGGGATCGCGGAGCGGAATCAGGCGGCGGGACCGGCGTTGCCGCGCCGCCTCGCGCCGTGGCCATGAAGGTCTCACTTGCGGAGGCCGTTTCTGCGCGGTGGCCCGCCCTTGCCGGCGTGCGCTCGGAAGTCATGCTCCACTCCGAATGCTCCCCCGGTCGCTTCGTCTCCCGACCGTGTTGCTGACGGTCGCGCTCGCGCCGCTCGCCGCCGCCGCGCTCTCCGCGGATGTCGCCATCTACGGTGGCACGAGCGCGGGAGTCATCGCCGCCGTGGAGGCTGCGCAGCACGGGCGTTCGGTCGTATTGATCGAGCCCGGCCACCACCTCGGGGGCATGAGCGTCGAGGGGCTGGGAGGGAGCGACATCGACAATCACGCGGCCTTTCGCAACAGCCCGGCCGTCGGCGGGCTCGCATTGGAGTTTTATCGTCGAATTGCGACGCACTACGGCCGGCGGGCGGAGTTCGAGGCCATGCTGGAGCGGCGGGAAAAGAAACCGGCGCTCTGGCGTTTCGAGCCACACGTCGCGGAGCGAGTATTCAACACCTGGAGCGCTGAGGCCGGCGTGCGCGTGCTGCGCGGGCACCGCCTCGCGGAGCACGGCGGCATCACGAAGGAGGGCACGCGCCTGGTCGCATTGCGCTGCGGCAACGGGTGGGAGGTTAGGGCGCGGATCTGGGTCGACGCCACCTACGAGGGCGATCTGCTCGCGGCCGCCGGGGTGTCGTTCGTCGTCGGCCGCGAGGGCAACGCGCGCTACGGCGAGACGAAGAACGGCATCCGCACGGATACCACGCACAGCCAGTTCGACCGCCGCGTCGATCCGTATCGGACTCTCGGTGACGCGGCGAGCGGACTTGTCGCCGGGGTGCAGCCCGGCCCGTTGGGGGAGCACGGCGCGGGCGATGACTGCATCCAGGGCTTCCGCTTCCGGCTCGTCCTGACCAGGGAGCCGGCGAACCGGATCCCGATCTTCCGACCGTCCAGCTACGATTCGGCCGCCTACGAACTGCAGCGGAGGTACGCGCTTGCCGGTGGTCCGTTTCAGATCCCGCGCGCCAGCCTGCCCGGCGGGAAGAACGAGCCGGGGGTCTGGCACCACCTGCAAAGCAACCTCACGGGTGAGAATCACGGCTGGAACACCGCGACCCATGCCGAACGCGAGGCGATGTTCCAGGCGAGCCTGCGCTGGCAGCAGGGCCTGTGCTGGTTCATGGTTTCGGACCCCGCCGTGCCCGAGGTGATCCGGCGGGCGTGGGCCGAGTGGGGCCTCGCGAGGGACGAGTTTACGGACCACGGCGGCTGGCCGCGGATGTTTTATGTACGCAATGGCCGTCGGATGGTGAGCGACTTCGTGCTCACGGAGGCGCACCTGCGGAAAGTGAATCCGGCGCCCGTCGCCGACCCTGTGGCGCTCGCGTGGTGGCCGCCCGATCTCCACCACGCGCGCCGAATCGTCAAGGACGGCGGGGTGTGGAACGAGGGCGCCGTCTTCGGGGGCGAGGACTGGATCCCGTTCGGCCTCGCCTACCGCGCGCTCCACCCACGCACGAGCGAATGCACGAATCTCCTGACGCCCACCTGTCCGTCGTCGAGCTACGTGGCCTATGGTGCCCTGCGGCTGGAGTGGACGTTCATGGCGATGGCGCAATCGGCGGCCATCGCCGCCGCGCTGGCCCTCGAGCACGACGCGGAGGTGCAAGCGGTGCCGTATGCGGCGTTGCGTGCCCGCCTGCTCCGCGCCGGCCAGGTCCTGGCCGTGCCGGATCTGCGGTAGCCAACCCCGCCTGCCGGCGGGTTCGGCCGGGGGGAATCCGCGTGCCGGCGGACCGAATTCCGTCAGCTTGCACCGGAGCAGGGGCGCGGGCATCAACCAACCCGTCCGCCCTCGATCCTCGCGCGCTCCGCCAGTCCTGCACCACTCCCATGCCCGTCTTCCGCCTGCCCTGCCTCCTGGCCCTCGTGGCGCCCGTCCTCCTGCCCGGGGCGGTGGCGGCGCCGGGCACGGCCGCCACGCCGGGGGCCGCCAGCCCCGTCATCGCCACGATCCCGGCCGGTGTCGATTTTTCCGATACACTGCAAACCTGGGACGGCTTCGGGTTCAATTATGTCGAGACGGCGCAGACCCGCGATTACGACGCGAAGCCGCAGGACTACGGCGGGTTCAGCCTGCTGGGCGGGGAGCAGCAGGAGGAGATTGTGCGCCTCGTATTCGGTCCGGATGGCCTGGATGTCGATCTGGTGAAGCTGTTCCTCGATCCCTGGCACCAGCGCGAGCCCGGCGGCGCCTTCGACCACGAACGCACGACGCGCCACATGCTCCGGTTTGTGGAGGCCGGGGTGCGACTCGCCGCCGCGCGCGGGAAGACCCTGGAGGCCATCACGACCCTCTATGGGCCTCCGGCCTGGGCGACGCGACAGGGTTTCGTCGGGGGGCGTGACCTCGACCCGGCGCGCCGCGGGATGCTGGCCGACTACCTCATCGACTGGGCGAGGTTTCTGCGGGGGCGCGGCATTCCGGTGCGGTACCTGTCGATACACAACGAAGGCGAGGACTTCTACCGCTGGGACTTCGAGCGGGGCACGCAACGCCTGGAGCACTTTGACTACAACCTGTACTGGCCTCCGGAGCAGGTGAATGCGTTCCTCACGCTGTTGGCCGGCCGAATTGCCGCGGCCGGAATCGAGGGACTGGGCGTGACGAACGGTGAGCCATCCAACTGGACGCGTTTCGCCAACTGGGGCTACGCCGAGGCCCTCGCCCGTGATCCCGCCGCCCGGCGCGCCCTCGCTCTCCTGACCACCCACGGTTTTCTCAACGGTGACTTTTCCCGGATGAGCTACGGCACGGCCAGCGCGTCCGCCATCGCGCGGTTGCACGAGCGCCGGCCCGACCTACACGCGTGGGTGACCTCCTACAGTTGGGGTCGGATGGACGTGGCGTTTGTCCAGGCGGCCCACGAGCACATTTACCACGCCGGCGTCAACGCGCTGATTCCCTGGGCGGGTATCCAACATCCGCCTTCCTGGCTCGGCGGCGATCCCAATCCCGGCACCGCGATCATCGTCCGAGGCGCCGGGCAGTACGAAGTGACGCCGGGGTACTTTCTCTACCGACAGCTCACCCGCGCCGGCCATCGCGGCATGAAGGTGGCGCGCACGTTTTTGGCCAATCCGCTGGCGAATCTGATCGCGTTTGCGGGCGCTGGCAGCGGCCATCCGGACGCCTTCGTGGTGGCGGGCAACATCGGAATCTGGAAGCTTCCCCTTGGTATCCGGATCGAGGGGACAAGGCACCGAAGGTTTCAGGCCTACCGCTCCACCCAGGACGGTCGCGAACGCTGGTCGGACCTGGGTCTCTGGCCGGTCGTGGACGGCCGGATCATCTACGATCCGCCAAAAGGCAGCGTGACCACCTTCATCGGGATGGACTGAGGAGTCGCGTCCCCGGCCAATCGGGATCGTAGCCGGTGTAGAGCGAGCAGTTCTTGCCTTCGGGCCCGTCCTGCCAGGTCAGGACCGCTTTGCGGCCATGGCGCAGTTCCCACACCAGGTTTCGGTTGAACCGGCTGCCACGCTGGGTGAGCAGAGTGCAGGAGAACTGCCCGTCCCTGACCTCGAAGAGCGGCCAGTCGCCATCTTTCTCGGGGCCCACGCCGACCTCGTAGTTGTTGAATCCGGTCAGTTCCAGGGCGCCGCGTGCATGCACCCGGACGCGTTGCCTCAGGTTCTCGCTCTTCCAGCCCAGCAGCCAGACGACGCCGGCCTTGATCTCGATGGGCAGGAGGCTGCCGGCGCCCTGGCCCAGTTCGCTGTTGTAGTGGCGCACCCACACCCTCTGTCCGGGGTGGTCGACGAGGAATGGCGTACCAGTGTCGTGGATAAACACGTCGCCACCGCCCAGGAGGTGGTAACCCACCACGAAGTAGCGGGCCGGCGGCGGAATTTTGGCCTGGCCCTTGGGTGTCGGGGGCCGGGGCGGCTGGTCGGCGCGCACGCGCACCGAGTTGAGGACGATGGTGCGGTGGGTGCGCACAATGATCGGCGGGGAGTTGATCAGGCCTTCCACGATCACGACCGGGGCGGTCCCCTCGGCGATGGTCAGGGAGGCGCGGTCATCCACGCTGAACGGCAGCACCCCGGAAGTGCCGACGATGCGCTCCACCTCGGGACCCACCGTGAGCGGCTGTTTGATCCGGAAGCGATGGCCGTACGGAATGATCACATGGGTCTTGCCGGGGGCGTTCAGCGCGCGCTGGACCGCTGCGGAGTCATCGGTCTTCCCGTCGCCCGCCGCTCCAAAATCCAGGGGATTGGCCCACTTGGCGAAATCCCGTTCGTAGGGCACTTCAGGAGACGGCTGGATCGGCAGCGCGAGGGCACCGGGAGCCCGGTTGAACAGGCCGACCGCCGACCCGGAGGTGTACTCGGTAATCGTCGGTGGCTGTCCATCCAGCGCGGCGGCGTAGCCATTGGTCCGGAGGTCGCGGAGGTAAAGCATGCCTTCTTCGTTGGCCAGCGCGGTCGGCCCCTGGCCGGTGAGGCTGGCGCCGAGCAAGGCGAGGGCGCCGTGCCTGAGCACTTGAACGGCAGGTCCACTTCCAGCCATGCGGATGGTGAAATCCTCTCCCGCGATCAGGCCCGCGTTGAGCACGCCGGTCCGACGCGGACCGTCGATGACGATGTCGGAACAGGCGAAGATGTAGTCGGCCACATTGTAGAGTCCGACGTCGAAGCCCCTGATGGAGACGTTGCGGACTTGCCCGGGACCATTTTCCACGCCCGCCAGAGCCAGGCCCGCCGTTCCCTGTCCATCCTCGCTGACGATGTCCACCTCGCTGAGGCAGCCGCTGTTGGAGGTGTTGAATTGCACGCCGATCGCCCCGGGGTTGTTCCGTCCCGTGTTGATGGTGAAGTGGCGGATAATCTTGTTGAAGGTGGTGTTGGTGCAGTCGCCGGTGGAGAGCACCGCCTGGGCGTCGAGCCGCTTCGGTGGCCGCCCGTGGGCGTCGCGGGAGGTCAAATCGTGGACTGGTTTTGTCCAGGTGCCGTCCCGGAGGCGGATGATCGTCTGCCGCCGGCTTTCGCCGATCAGCCAGGGCCCGTGGCTGTGGGAAGTTGGGGTCCGAGAGCGATCCGTCTTCAGGGTCAACTCTCCGGAGACCAGGTAGGTGCCCTTGGGAAAGAAGATCACCTGGAGGCGCCGTCCGGTGGCGTCGGTGCCGTCGTTGAGAATACGCTGGAGCGTGGCGGTGACGTCGGTCTTGCCGGAGGGATCGACCCCGCCATCAGTGACGACGTTGAAGACTCCGGAACCTGGCGGGTAGACGATCTCGATCGCCGGAGTGATGAGGGGAAGAGCGGCGAGAATACCGAGGGCAAGCGGGAGCCGGGGGCGCATTAGAATTCGAGTTTGTGGGTGAGGATAAACTTGATCGGCGCGAGGTAGCTGTTGGCTGTGTAGCCGTTGCCGATCCGCGTCTGCTCGTTGAGCAAGTTCTCGATATTGAGCTGGAGATCGGCTCGGCGGCCGAGAAGCCTGTAACCGTAGCCCGCAAACAGGTTGGCCATGAAATAACCCTCGTAAACCAGGGTTGGGCGGCCGGCGGCCCCGACGTGCCGGTCACGCTTCGGGTAGCCGTAGAGGCCCAGTCGCGCTCCTTTGAGCGGGCCCTGCGTGAACGAGTAGCGGGTCGTCAGATTCCACTGCATGCCAGTGTTGTAGTTTTCGTCGAGCAACGCTTCGTAACGCGCCTGGGTGATCGTGTAGAGCGAGGAGTCGTTGGTTTTCGCCTTCATTGCGGCGAGAGTGGCGGCGAGGCGCGGATGGAAGTCCGTGTTGCGGAGCTGGCGGGTCGACCACTTGAACGACAGCGACCACGGCCGCGTGAGGTTGGTCACCAACTCCAACTCGTACCCCTCGGTTCGGCGCGATCGCGTATCCTGGGTGTTCGCCGTCGAGATGCTGGTGCCGAGGAGGGCGTTGATCTCGTCGGCCATCGGGGCGCCGGAGATGACCGCCGCGGTTTCGTTCACCGCCTTGTTGTCGAAACGGGTCGCGGTCAGCGTGACGCGGTCGTCGAGGAGATAGAGGCTCACGCCGTAGTCGATACCCTCGCCGGAGCGCGGCAATCGGGCATCGCCGTTGAAATAGAGTTGGGAACCATTCTGCTGGAAGTTTTCCGCGTAGTTCCAGAACACCCGGAACTGCCGCCAGGGTGACGCCACGACCCCGTAGTTCCACTTGGTCGTCCAGAGGTTGAGGGTGTGGGTCTCGATCAGGCCGCCGCCGGCGTCGCGCTCGAGATAGGCGAGCCCGGTGTTGGGATCGGTGAGCACGCGGGTGGCATGGACGCTGAAGTTGTCGCGGCGCACGCCGGCGGTGGAGACGAGGCGGCCGCCCCAGTACCGGCCGATGGCCAGCGCGGAGCCGGAGTAGAAGGGCTGGCGGGTCCGCTGGCCGCCGGGAATCTCGCTCGCGAAATCGGTGTCGCCGCGCGGTTGATACGCGAGTGCGTCGTCGTTGCCGCCGGCGAGGTAGAAGCGGCGGCGCACCTGGTTGTTGGGCTGGCGCGCCGCGGCGCCGGTCTGCCCCTGGGCGGCGATGGCCGCCGGCGCGAGCATCTCCTGGCGCTGAGTGAGGCGAAAGCGCTCGTCGCGCAGGCTCAGTCCGGCGATTAGGCGCTGCTTCGTGAAGCCGAAGTCGAAGTCGTGCAGGATCGTGGCGCGGTACGACGGCACGCTGTTCCAATACTGGGTCGAAGTGTACCTGTGATCGATGTAAAGCTGGTCGTAGTTTGGGTTGGCCGTGAGCCCGCCGCGACCGTCAGGAATCTGCGGATTGGGATCGCGCCGCAGTCCGTCCAGATTCGAGAAGACATCGAGACGATCCGAGAGCTGAAGATTGAACGCAAACTCCAGGGTGGTGCGGTGTCCCAGTTGATGTTCGAGGGCAGCGTTTACGGCCCACGAGTCGTGGTTCAGTTGATCGGACGGGCCATTCCACTGCTGATGGCGGGGGATCACTGCCTGGTCCACGTTGCGGGTCGCGTTGGCGGGGATGCCGGCGGTGTGGCGGAAAACCGTCGTCGCCGTCGACTCGAGGTTTACCAGGCGGTCGCCCAGGAGCGTCCAGCGCTGGATGTTGCCGGCGGCCTGAATTGTGGCGGTGCCGGCGGGGGCGGGCGTACCCAGGGTGCCGGTGCCGGGCACGTAGCCGGTGCTGAAATTGTCGGTGAGCAGGCCGCGGGTGTTGGTGCGTCGGACCCAGTTGCGTTCGACGCTGGCCGTCAGGCGGGTGGCCCGGCTGAAATCGTACAGAAAGGCGAGGGCGAGTCCGGCCCGGCGATCGTAGGCGGTGTCCTTCCAGTATCGCTGGTCGGAGCCGAGCGCGTTGACGCGCAGGCCGACCTTCGTGCCCAGGCGACGGTTGAGGTCCAGCGTGCCCCGCCAGGACGATTCGGAGTCCCAGCGGGCAGTCACGGCGCCGGCATCGCGCAGTTTCGCGCGCTTGGTGGCGATGTTCATCACGCCGCCGACGCGGCCGTCGCCGTAGATGTTGCCCGACGGCCCGCGCAGGATCTCGATGCTCTCGGTGTTGAAGTTGTCGGAGATGGCGTACCAGATGAAACCGTCACGGGAATTCCATGAGGACTGCACGCCCCGGATGACCACGGCGTTGCCGCCGCCGCCGTAGTCGTTGCCGATGCCGGAGGCGTTGTTGGGCTCGACGTTGAGGCCGTAGTTGAACGCGGCCGCCGGATCGGTGGCGGCGATGTCCTCCAGGAACTGTTTGTTGAGCACGGTGACGGCCATCGGCATGTCGCGGAGAAGTTCGTTGGTCCGCGTGCCGGAGACGGTCGATGTGGCCTGGTAGCCGAGGTCGCGATCGGTTATGACCTCGAAGGGCGAGAGACGGATCGTCTCGTTCGCGGGGTCGGTTGCGGCGGGGCGGAGGGATGCGCCCGGGGCAACGGTGGTCTGGGCGGGAAGCACTGCGGTGGCGAGGGCCAGCGCTGGCGGCAGGGCGCGCATGAGCAGAGGCAGGGTGGTCTTCATGGTGCAAG
>CAZDGC010000003.1:0-83404 GCA_964504885.1 uncultured Opitutus sp. | reverse complement strand
GACGAAAACGCGGGGGCGGGTGGTTTACGGCGCTGCGACGCCGCGAGGCCGGTGGGCGCGTGGCGTGAAAGGGAACGGGAGGCTTGGAGGCTACGGTGCCGGAGGTGATTCCGCGGCCCGGTAGGCGGCAAAGTCGCGGAGCAGCGGCGTGCCCCGGGAGTCGCGCACCCGCAACCGCAACGCGGTGGCCGGGGTGGCAGGGAACGCATGTATGCGGTGGTGACCGACCGAGTGTCCCGAATCGATTTCATGCCACTCCTGGCCTGGTTTCCGCGCGTCGATGGCGTAGGCGCGGATCCGCTCGCCGTGGGAGATTTCCTCCCGCAGGGCGAGCCGATCCAGGAGGGCGGGCTCGCGCAGGAGCAATTCGAGCACGGAACCCTCGCCGCGCGTGCGTGCCAGCAGGCGGCGCTCGCGGCGCGCGAGTTCGCGGCCGAAGTCTTCCAGGCGCGCCCGATCCGGCTCCGGCACCAGGCCGTTGGGCGCGACTACGGCGCCGATCACGAAATTGCAGTTTCGACCGACCGACTGGTCGTACATATCGAGCAGGCGAGCGGTGGAATGGCAGCCGTGCTCCTGGCCGGGCATCCAGAGCCAGCTATGCACCTTGGCGGCTCCGCGCAGCGGCACGTCGACCATGCCGGGCGACCACGATTCCCCGTCGGGATCACCGCGGAGCAGATGCGGCTTCCACTCGGGGCTGTTGTGGGACTGGCGGCCCCGCCCGCCGGGCATGGTCGCCCAGCATGGATTGCCGGCGTAACCAGCTTCGTTGCCAATCCACCGGTGGTCGGAGCGCTGGCGGTTATGATAGAAAACGGCGTTGGGTTGATGGCGCTCGAAGATGGGCAGCACGTCAGGGCCGCCCTCTTCGGGGGTCTTGACGCCGGCATCGAACCAAATCTGGAGCAGGGGACCGTAGCGTGAGCAGAGTTCCTCCGTCATGCGCTCCGCCATGCGATTGTATTCCGCCTGCCGCGCCGAGCCGCGACCGGCGGCGCCGTCGCCGAAATGGGACCATACGTCCCAGTAGGCATTCCGATGCGTGCTGAAATAGAGACCGGGGAGGATTCCCTGGCGGCGGCACGAAGTCACGAAGTCGGCTACGACATCGCCACGTCCCCGGCGCCAGGTTGTCTGCCTCACGCCGTAGGGGTAGAGGTCGCTCTGCCATTGGAGGAAACCGTTGAAGTGGGTGGCGGTGAAGATTGCGTAGCGGGCGCCCGCTGCCTTGGCGGCGGCCACCCATTGATCCGTGTCGAGCTCCTCGGGTTGGTAGCGGCGCGGGTCGAGACGCTGCCGGACGGAGTTGTTCGGCGCGAACACACCGGCGGCGACCGGCAGATCGAAGTGGAAGATGAGGCCGAATTCGGCGTCCTGCCAGATCAGTTGGGCTGGCGTCGGCCGGGGACCGCGGGCGTCAGGCACTGGCGCGCCGGAGGCAGGCGGTCGGACACCGCGGACGACCGCAAGCGAGGCCGCGGCAGACAGGATGAATTTCCGACGATTCAGCATCATGGAGGAGTGGAGGTCAGAAGCTGACGGAGTTGGTGACTAAGAGCTTGGTGGGTGGTAGAAACGAGGACCCGAAGTAATTGCGTCCGACGCGCGTCCGGAGACCGAGGACGTTGGAGACATTGAGCTGGAGGTCCCAGCGCAGGTGCTGCGTCAGGCGCCGTTCGAAGCCTCCGAATAAGTTCAGCATGATGAAGCCCTTGACCGGCAGCGCCGGGCGGTTCGTGAACTCCACCACCTCGTCCGGCTGGCGGAAGCCGCTCGCGCCGAGGCGCAGGCCCTTCAGTCGCCCCGCGGTGAAGCTGTAGCGCGTGGCAAAGTTAAAGGAGCTGCGGGCGCTGGCGTTCTCGACCTGCAGGGTCTGGTACTGCGTCTCGGTGAGCTGGTACTGGACCGGATCGGTGGCTTTGGCCTTCATCTGAGCCAGAACGGCGGCGAGGCGCGGGGCGATTTCTTCGTTGCGGTTCCGCCGCGCGGCCACCTTCAGCGAAAAAGTCCAGCCGCGCGTGGGGTTGGCGACGATTTCAATTTCGTGTCCGCGGGCGGCGCGGGAGCGGGTGTCGCCAGTTGCGGTGAAGCGGGTACCGAGGAGGGCGTTGATTTCCTCGTTGATCAGGTTGGTGGTGGCGGCCTGGGGATCGTTGAGGGCGCTGTTCTTGAACCAGGTGACCGTGGCCGTGAGACGATCCGAAAAAAGATAGGTGCTGAAGCCGCCATCGAGTCCGTCGCTCGCGAGCAGGAGCCGTGGCTCGTCATTGAAGTACGGGGTGACATTGGTGGTGAAGCGGAAGTTGTCGGCGTAGTTGGCAAACACCCGGGCCCACGGCACCGGCGCGATGACGACGCCGTAGTTGTAGATGTTGCGGTACTTGCCGGCCGCGCGCACCCAGCGGAGCTGGCCGTCGGCTTCGCGTCCGAGCTGCGCGAGCCCGGTGGTGGGGTCGGTCTCGTAGGGAATGTTGCGCTGGGCATAACCGTCGCGCCGCCAGCCGACGGTGGTGACGATGCGGTCCTGCCAGAAGCGCCCGATGTGCAGAAGCGATCCGGAGAGTTGGCGGATCATGTATCGGGTGCCGCCGGGGAACTTGTAGAGTCGAGCCCGATCCGGTTGCAGGATCCAGCGCAGTGCGGCGTCGTTGCCATCCTCCAAGTAATGGCGATAGCGGATGGGGTTGAAGGAGGTGCGCAACTCGGCACCGGAAACGCCGAGGGTGGCGAGCGACTCTGGCGTCATCTGTTCCTGCAGCACGTCCCAGCGCGCGCGGTCCTCGCGCAGGCTGAAATTAGCGATCAACCGCTGCCGCTGACCCCAGAGCTTGAACTGATGGAGGCCGGTGAGACGTCCGTTGAGCAGGTCGTTGCGGGAGCGATTGGCGGTGATGCGGTGATCAAGATAGAGGTCCTCGAAACGGGGGTTGGGGACCAGCGTGCCGCCGGGCCCGGGCAGGAGTGGGTTGGGATCGAGATAGACACCGTCGGGATTGGTGGAGACGTCCCACCGATCGACCTTCTGGTAGTTGTACGCCAGTTCGAGCGCGGTATCCCTGGCCAGGCGGTGTTCCCAGGCGACGGTATGGGTGTAGTAGGTGTTGTCGTACCGTTCGGAGGGTCCGTTCCACTGCTGGTGGGCCGGCGCGATCGACTCGGAGAGGTCGAAAAGATCGGTGGTGGCAACATTCGTCCGGCGGAAATACACTCCGGGGGTTGTGCCGGCGGCGTTGCCGGTGGATTCCAGGTTGTAGAGCCGTCCATCGACCAGGGTCCACCGCTGCGTGGTGCCGGCGGCGGCGAGCACGGTCGTGCCCGGCGGGTTGCCGGGCGTGTGGCGACCGGAACCGCGGACGTAACCGGAGAGCGTGAAACGGTCGGCGAGGCGGCCGCGCGTTGGCACCTTGTTGATGTCCCCCCACTCGGCGCTCATACGCAGGCGGTTTTCGGGATTGAAGTCGTAATTCGCGGCGAGGGCCAGTCCGTGGGTCCGGTTGAAGGCGGTGTCGCGCCAATCGCGTAGATCGGAGTGCAGGGCATTGAGGCGGAGGGATGCCCGGGAGCCGAGGCGGCGGTTGACGTCGAGAAGGGCGCGGAGGGACCCCTCCGAGTCGACGCGCAGGGAGAACTGGCCGGCGTCGCGTCGCGCAGCCTGCTTGGTCGTCAGGTTGATGATGCCGCCGGCGCGGGCGTCGCCGAAAACCAGGCCCGATGGCCCCCGGTTCACTTCGGCGGACTCGGTGTTGTAGGTGTCGGCGGGCACGTACCAGATGAAGCCGTCGCGGGTGACCCAGGAGGTGGAGATGCCTCGGATTTTCAGGGAATTGCCTCCGCCATCGCCATTGGACTGTTCGATGCCGTACACCTTGTTGTCGAGTTCCACGTTGAGGGCGTATTGGGACATCTCGAAGATGTCGGTCACGCCCACGTCGCGGAGAAAATCCTGGTTCAGAATGCTCACGCCCATGGGCAGATCGCGGAGGCGTTCGTTGGTGCGCGTGCCGGAAAGGGTGGAGGTGGTCTCGTAGCCGACGGTCCGATCCTCGCTGACGGTGAACGGCGAGAGGTGCACCGTTTCCTCGTTCGCGGCGGAAGTGCCGGGTCCGGCGCCCGCAGTCTGCGCGGGGCCGAGGGCGGGCGAAACGACGGCCGCGAGGACGGCCAGGAATTGTCGGACACCTTCGCGTGGGGCGGGGGAGGGAGGGACGGAGGCTTTCATGAGAGTCTGGTCCGGGCGGTCACTCGCGGCGGCGGGTTCCGCCCGGCGGGCTTTTGGGACGGATCGGGCGGGGCGAACGGTGTAGGCTCCGGTCTTGGGGTCGCGGGTCGCAATCAGCCCGGTGCCGGCGAGCATGCGGGCAATCGCCTCCTGCGGTGTGAGCCGGCCAGTTACCGCGTGAGTGCCGACTTCGAGTGTGTTTTCACTGGGAAAAGCGATCTCCAACCGCGCCTGGGCCGCGAAACGCTTCAGGGTTTCGCGGGCGCGCCCCGCCGGCACATTGAACTCGCGCGGCGCCTCGATGCCGGCGGCAGCGGCGGCAAAGACCCCCGCGAGGATTCCACCCACAGCGAGGATCCACGCGAGCCGCCACCCGCGCCTGAGAGCGGCGGTCGCCGGCCAAGGGTGGTAGGTCATCGGCTCTATGACCCTACCGGCGCCATTTTCCGCTAAGCCCGGGCGGAAAAAGTTCGCGGCCTAGCGTTCGCGCTCGGCGGTGCCCAGCCACAGCACGATTTCCGTTTCGCCACGCCACTCGGAACGCAAATCGAAGCCCGACTCGAGCAGACGCACGAATCCCTCCACGTTGTCGGAGCGAATGCTGGCATTGACGCGCAGATTGCGCAGCGACGCCGTGCCGAGCGTCAGCCGCAGGGGATTGCGCCGGTTGAATTCCGCCACGACCTCCGCGAGTGGCGCGTCGGAAAAATCGAGGAGCCGCGGCTGCCAGGCGAGTCGCGTGGCGAGTTCGCCCTCGCTCAGCGTGGTCGCGGGCGGAATCGTTGACACCGTGCCCAGGGGGACCACGACCCGCTGACGCGCCAACAGCACCGGAGGTGCGGACGCGGCCGGTCGGACGGGTTTGGATGCGGTATCGCGTTGGACCGCCACTTTGCCCTCCGCCACGACCACCTCGACCTCGGTGGCGGCGAGCCGGACATTGAAGGCCGTTCCGATCGCGCGCACGGCAATCCCCGAAGCCTCAACGACAAAGGGGCGCTGCGCATCCTTCGTCACCGTGAAATGAGCCTCGCCGCGCTCGAGCCGCACGCGTCTCAGGGTTGGGGTCAGTTCGACACTGAGGCGCGCCCCGCGGTTGAGTTCGATGAGCGAACCGTCTGCAAGCACCTGCTGTTCACAGGGGGCGGCGAGCGCCGCGGACGGCGGCGGCCCGGCCCGGTGCTCGGTCGGAGAGTCCGCCCGCCAGACTAAACCGAGGACGAGCGCGGCGGCCGCCGCGATGCACCCTCTGATCCAGGGGCCGGTCACCCACGGCGGCGGAGCGAAGGCGGAGCGCGATGCGAGCAGGTCGGGATCCGGGGCGGGAATCAACTGGGCCGGAAGTCCGGCGATCCGATCAAACTCCCGCCACGCCCAGCGACGCTCGTTAAGGGCAGCGCCGTGCCGGGGATCCGCGGCGAGCCACTGCGAGAGTTCATCCTGTTCCTGCGGAGTGAGGCCACGTTCCTCCCGCACCACCCAAGCGGCGGCTGCCAATTCGATGGTCCGCCGGGCCGGCGGGAAGGGGTGCCAGAGCTTCATGGACGGCGGGAGCGGTGGCCCCGGTGGCGGAAATATTCGGCGCACTTGTCGAGGCCAATGGTGCTCTGAGCTTCGACCGTGTGTTCTGTAATGCCGAGCCGGGCGGCAACCTCCTTTTGCGAGAGGCCGTAGATCCTCCTCAGGGTCATCACCTGTCGGCAGCGTTCCGGCAGTGCCTGGATGGCTTCGATCAGCACGCGGAACTCCTCCAGCCGGGCAACGGTTTCGCGGATGTCCTCATCCTCATCCAAGACACCGCCCGGGTCAAAATCCGCTAAAGGTCGGGTGGGGGCGCGCTGCGAATCGCGCAGGCGGTTCAACGCCAGGTTGCGTGCGGCCACGAAGAGCAGCGCCCGCGGAGAAAGAACCGGGCCGTGGTCGCGCGCGCGAACGACGCGAACCAGCGCCTCCTGCACGATGTCGTCCACATCGCCGAACCCGGGGAAACGGCTGCCCAGCCACGCACGCAGAGCCGGCTCGTGCGGTTGCACCTCCTCGTCGAACCAGCGAGCCAGGCTGGCACCGGCGTCATCGTTGCCCTTGGATGCGAAAGACATCGGAAGAGTGGGCGAAGTGCACGGCAGGGCCGTGACGGAAGCAAGTCGGGAGTCGGGGCGCGGTTCCGGTCCGGGCGATCGAGTGGAAATTCGTGCGCGCAATCGGCTTGGAACCGCCTCGACCAAGGCGCAGAGATGGCGGGCGTTTAGTTCGCGCATGAAAATTCCTCCTGCATCACGCCTGCTGGCCTCAAGCGATAGCTCGGCCTCCCGGCCTGACACTCGCCTCCTGCCCCGCCGCGCCTTTCTGCACCGCAGCGTCGCCGCGGCGACCGGCGCCGTGCTCGCCACCGCACGCCCGTTGGGCGCGCAGGAGAGCGGGCGCAAGGTGCGGGTCGGGATCGTCGGCGGGCGTTTCGGGCGCACGTTCCAGTTTCACGAACATCCCGACTGCCTCGTCGAGGCGGTGAGCGACCTGCGCGCGGACCGGCGCGCGGCGCTGCAGAAGACCTACCGTTGCGAGAAGGCGTATCCGTCGCTGACGGAGCTGCTGCGCGACCCCAAGGTCGAGGCGGTGTTTCTTGCCACGCCGGCGCCCGACCATGTGCCACACACGCTGCAGGCGCTGGCGGCGGGGAAACACGTCCTGAGCGCGGTCCCGGCGGCGATGACGATCGAGGAATGCGAACGCCTGGTGGACGCGGTGAAGCAGTCGGGCCTGACGTACCTGATGGCGGAGACGAGCTACTGGCAGCAGCTCACGATCTCGGCGCGGAAGTTTTTCCAGGAGGGCGCGTTCGGGCGGCTGTTTTACGTCGAGTCGGAGTACCATCATCCCGGGCTGGAGGAGCTGTACTTCGAAGGCGGCCGGCGCACCTGGCGCCACGGGCTGCCGCCGATGCACTACCCGACGCATTGCACGGCGCACCTGGTGGGCGTGACGGGCGAGCGCCTGACCGAGGTGACGTGCCACGGCTGGGGCGACGACGATCCGATCGTGCGCGACAATGTTTATCGCAACCCGTTCTGGAACGAGACGGCGCTCTTCCGCACCAACCGCGGCAACTCGATGCGCGTCGCGGTGTGGTGGCGCGGGGCGCAGACCGGGGGTGAGCGGGCGCGGTTTTTCGGCGACCGGATGAGCCTCTATTTCGGCGGGCCGAACGGCGCGCCGGCCTGCGTGGTGAAGGCGGAGGCGCAGCCGCAGCGGGAGAACGACTCGGGCGGCTTCGTGCGCACGCGCAACGTGGTGGAGCCGCTGGGTGAGGTGAAATGGTGGGCGACGGATCTGCTGCCGGAGCCGCTGCGGCACAACAGCGGACACGAGGGCTCGCACACCTTCATCACGCACGAATTTGTCGACGCGGTGCGGCGGCAGCGGCGGCCCGTGGTCGACGTGTATGAGGCGGTGGCGTACACCGCCCCGGGCATCGTGGCGCACCAGTCGGCGCTGCAGGGTGGGGCGGCGCTGAAGGTGCCATCATTCGACCCGCGCTGATCCCGGAACCGGCCCACAGCCGCTGCGATCGGACGGCGGATCGAGTTGCGGGACGCGCAGGAATGATTCGAGCGGGCGGGTGTGGACCGGGACCGCTTCCGCGAGGGCCGCGCCCGGAGCGTAGGTCGCCACGATCTCGGCCCGGTTACAGGACGGAACCCGGAGGTGGATGCGAGGTGCCCCCACTGCGGTTTCCAAGGTGTAATCGGAAACGCGGTCCGTCGGCCCGCGCTCATCGGGTTAGCGCGCGAGGCGCGGGGCGGAGTGACCTTGGCGCCTGAGTTGTTGGAGGCGGGCTTGCATGGCGGCGACACGCTCCGGGTGCGCGGCGGCGAGGTTGTGGCGTTGCCCGGGGTCGCCTTTCAAGTGGTAGAGTTCGACGGGCAGGTCGTCGTCGGCCGGCTGCTGGTGCTTCTCCTTCCAGGCGGCGGGCACCGGGCGGGCATCGCCTGTCCGGGTATCGATCAAGACCCAGTCGCCCTCGCGGAAGCCGTAGCGGTCACGGTGGGTGTTATAAACCAACTCGCGGCGCGGGCCGACGGGCGTCGCGGAGCGCAGGTAGGGCAGGAAATCGAACGAGTCCTCGGCGGCGTTGGGGGGAAGGAGATGGCCGACCAGCGCGGCCAGGGTGGCCATGAGATCGACCTGGGAAATGAGAGTGTCGGATACGCGGCCGGGCCTCAGCACGCCGGGCCAGCGCATGATGAAAGGCACGCGGTGGCCGCCTTCGTAGAGATCCTGCTTCACGCCGCGGAAGGGGGCGGACGACCAATGATCAAATTGTTGGTCGCGGGCGTAGGCAAAGGTCTCGGCGCCGTTGTCGGCCGTGAAGATCACGAGGGTGTGGTCGGCGAAGCCGGCCTGTTCGAGCGCGGCGAGGATGCGGCCACAGGCGGCATCGGTCTCCACCACGTAGTCGCCGTAGGGGCCGGCTCGCGACCGGCCGCGAAACTCGGCTTGCGGGATGATTGGCTCATGCGGCGAGGGAAAGGGAACATAGAGGAAGAACGGCTTGGTCTGTCCCTGGCGCGCGAGAATGTAATCGACCGTGCGCTGGGTGAGCGTGGGGTTGACCGTGTGCGGATTCCAGTCGGAGAGCGCCGGGCCGGGCCGTGAACCCCAGGTTCCTTCTTTGGGCGCGGCGGCTCGGGAGGGGAAACCGGCGATCTGATTCTTTCCCTTGGGTGGCGTAAGGGTGATGTCGGGGGCCCGCGGGAGGCGGTTGCCCTCGATCCAAGCGTAGGGCGGGAAATTGATGACGTCGTCCCCGAAGTAGGTGTCGAAACCGTGGTCAAGCGGTCCACCCGGTACCGGCAGGCTCCAGTCGAAGTCCTCGACTTTCAGCGAGTCTTTCGGCGTGCCGGGCCGACGAATGACGTTCCAGTTCCAGCCCAGGTGCCATTTGCCGATCGCGGCGGTGGCGTAGCCCTTTTGCCGGAGCATCTGCGGCAAGGTGAGCTGGCCGGGTTTGAATACCGGGCCGCCAAATGGGCCCACGATAGTGTGGAAGTCGCGCCAGTGGTGGCGGCCGGTGAGCAGCGCGTACCGCGAGGGTGTGCAGATGCCCGAGGAAGAGTGACCGTCGGTAAAACGCACGCCCTGCGCCGCCAGACGATCCAAGTGAGGCGTGGGGATTTTCGAGGCGGGGTGGTTGGCGCCGAGATCTCCGTAGCCCATGTCGTCGGCATAGAGGATGACGATGTTGGGCGCGGAAGCGGCGGAGATCGTGGTGGCGAGCGTCGCGGCGAAGGCGAGCCAGGCGAGGGAAAGACGGAGGGCAGCGACGATGTCCATGGTGAGAATGGGTCCTGGCAGTGGGCGCTGGTGTCAGCCGTGAGCGCGAGGAGGTTCGGCTTCTGTCGGCGACGCGGGCGTGGCCGGCGTATGGGCCAGGGACGGTGCGGGACTTAGCAGCCCCGTCATTTTTCCTGGAATAACGTCATCGCCATCAGGCCGAAGACGATCTGGTCCGACAGGCACTGTGCTTCCACGGCGATCAGTTCCTTGCCGGGGGCGGTGCGCAGCGAGATGATGTCCGCGTGGGTGTCCTTGCCCAGTTCCACCCTCTCGTTGGCGGCATAGTGGTGACCGCCGAATGCGCCGATGCTGTCGTCGTAGTGGTAGGGGTTGATCAGGTCAGTTTCCTCCGCACTGCCGTCCTTGTAGTGTAGAATCACGCGCGCATTGGCGATGTGCGACTGCATGGGATAGGTCGTGCCCACGATGAGCAGGCTGACCTCTCGGACCCGAGGAAGGTCGACCGGCAGGCGGACCTGATTCGGCAGCTCATCCCATCTTCCCAGGAGGAGGACGTTGTTCCGGGTGGTGGAGATCTGAAACGGAGTTTGGGAGTCCACCGTCACGAACCGGCCCTGGGAATCCAGTCGGGACCGCAAGGTTCTCAGCGAGGGCTTGATGGGGTTGCGGTGCCAGCGCGAAGTGCTGTTGGGCTTTACGTCCCTGAGGTGGAGCGCCTGCATCTCGCGGGAGGTGTAGGTCCGCTCGAAGATTCGCTCCAGCTCGGCGTTATGCCGGGAGGCCAGGGCGTAAGGGACCGGTGCCCACGCGCGGCGTTTGGTCGGTGGTTCCAGCCGGGGAACGCGCAGGAATGCCTCGAGCGGCCGGGTCGGAACCGGGACGGGTTTCGCGACGTCCGCCTGCGCGTCGTAGGTCGCCACCACGACGGCCTGATGGCAGGACGGCACCCGGACGCGGATCCGAGGCGTTCCCACCTCGGTCTCCCGAGTGTATTCGGCTTTGGCGCCATCCACGGTGAGGCTCTGGAGCGCGGTGCGCCGCAGCGGAATCCGGATCTCGTAGTCCAGCTTCCTGTCGGTCCGGAAGGTAAACGTCTCCGCCCGGCCGGCACGCGAGAACTCCACGGTGAAGCCCGCGGTGGAAAGCGAGGCCCGGTCCCAGTCGGAAGGCAGCAGCGGCGCAAACCGGACTTTGCCATCGGGCACTGCCGGTTGGATGCCAAACAGCCCCTCGGCCACCGTGCGGAAGAAAAGGCTGGTCCCGTCGGCGAAATCCGGATGGTGCAAGCCCCGCCCCTGGGCATCGACCTTGTTGCACAGGCTGCCGGCGGCGGTCACGCTGTGCCTGACCGAGTAACACACGCCCCGCAGGATCCGGTGCGCATAGTCGTCCAGACCGGCCTGATACGCCGCCAGGGCGGTGTGCAGCGCCTCGTTCGGCGCGCGATCGCGGCTGGAGTGAAGCACGCCGGTCGGTTCGGTGGGCCGCCAGGGGGAGGAGTAGGGAATCAACCCGCCGTCCGGCGTCTGGATGTGCTCGAGGGTGTCGCGGGCGAACGCCACCATGCGCGCGGCGCGATTCGGATCAGGCAGCCCCACTTCGATGGGATGATAGATGCTCGGCAGCTCCACCGACCGATGATGGCGCTGCAAGCCGATCGTGTCCTTGTACTCCGCATACACGCCCTGGTCCTCGAGCCAGAGTTCGCGGTCCATGCCCTGCCGGATTTTATCCGCCTCCAAGGCAAACGGGGCCGGGTCGCGGCCCACCCGCGGCGCGAGGGCGGCCATCTGGCGGAACGCGTCGTAGTGGTACGCCGACGACTGCGTGCACTTGCCGCCCAGATACCAGTGATAGTCGCTGATCCAGGTGTTCAGCCAATTGGTGTAAAGCGAGTCGTTGTCGGGATCCAGGAGCGCCTTGCGGAAGGCCAGGTTGCTTTCGATGCGGTCCCACATCTGCCGCATCAAATCGGCGTCGCCCGACCACTGGTAATAATGGAACAACTGGTGGACGAAGACCTCATCCATGTTGTAGGCCCATCGGTCCGAGAAGTAGAGGCTGGGAAAACCGCCGGTGGTGTCTTTGGCCACGCGCGGTTGGTGGGCGAGGAAGTTGGAGCGGATCAGATCGTTCCAGCCCAGCGCAATGGCCCCATAGAGAACCCGCCATCCCAGGTAAGGCGCCGCCCACGCCGTCGCGCCGTGCAGGGCAATGTGTTTGCCGTCCGCCTGCCACCAGGCCGCGCGATAGGCCGGAACCGCCAGTTGCGCGACGAGATCCAACTCCGCGTCGGGGGTTTGCAGCTTGAAGGACTCCCGCAGCCGCAACCCCGAGCGTCGGGAGGCGGCGATGTCCTCGCTGATCGGCGTGGTTTGCGGAGCGTCGCCCTCCGTGATGCGCAGCCAGGATTCCCCCGCCGCGACGTCGTCGAGCACCGTGATCCGCCCGAGCGCCCCGTCGCCGGACGGGATCGCATCGGCGGCAAGAATGTCGTCCACCAAATCGATCCTGGCCGGCAGATGCGCCGAGAGACGCGAGACCGGGGCACGCACGACATCCGGGATGCTGCTGGCGCCTTTGTCTTTTCGCGCCGGGCCGCGCAGAATGAAACCGTCCGCCGTCAGCGTGATGGAATTGTTGCGCCGGTGTTCGGGCCGCAGCGGGAGGATCGGGGTGGGCGAGCCGTAGTTGCCGGGATACTTGAAATCGTACTCGCCGCTGGCGCCGCCATACACCCAAGCCAGACGGATGCCGGCAGGAAGTTCTGCGGCGGTCAGGTGGACGAGGCAGCCTTTCGCCGGCCGGCTGGATAAAACCTCCAGACGGATCACGCCTTCCTGCAGTCGCCGGTCACGAATCTCGTAACGCAGCGACAGCCCGTCGTAGGACGCCTTGACGTGTTCGGCTTCGTGGGCGGCAAACCGGGCGCCGGGCGTGGTGATGGCCAGATGCAGGTTGCCCAGCTTGCCGCCATACCATCCTCCCGACACCGCGAAGGCCGGCAGGCTGCCACCATAGGTCACGAACGGCGCTTCGACGCCATACAACGGCCGGTTGTAGAGTTGCCGCCCGTCCAGATCGAATTCCCGCCGCGTTGATCCCTGGTCCGCCCCGCGTGGCTCGGCGGCAGGCGTTGTCGTCCAGGCCAGCAACGCCGCCAGTACCATCCAAGCGCGGCAGAGGATCGGCCAGAATTTCGTTCCCCAGGTACTTTTTTTCATCAAAACGCGGCTCGAGGCCGCAACCAAAGGCGTAGCCGCGCTTGAACGCAGTGAAAGCGTGGCCGGGAATGAGACCACGTTGTCGCTGCGCTCCAACGCGGCTACCGGATCTGAAGAATCGTCGCGAAACGGTACGAAGTGGATCGATACTGGCATATAACGGATTCTGCCGGTGCGGCTACGGTGTGGCCTCGATCCGTCCTGTCGGTCCCCGGAATCGAGGCCACACCTCCTGGCGAAGCCTACAGCGAGAAGCGCGCCGTGAGGATGATGGTCCGCGGATCGATGATCCGGTACGTGTGCGGCTGGCCATTGGGCAACGCCCCCACCGCCTGGAGCCGGCCATCCTCGAAGAGGTTGCGGATGTTCAACTGCAGTCGCAGGCCGATCTTGTTCCGGTAGATCTTCTGTTCGTAGCTGATGCCGCCATCGAAGTAGTACCGGGACTGGTCGTAGATGGGCCGGTTCGGATCATACGCGTTCGGGTCGTCCTCGTAAGCATAGTAGCCGATCGAACCCTTGTCCTCCCAGCGCACGGCGCCACTCACCGCGACGCGGCGCAGCCACTTGTTTTCGGTGATGCCGCGCAACTGGAAATTGGTCATGGCGTTGAAGCGCCACTGGCGGATTTGCGGGCGCGACTTGCCTTCGTTCGCCGTGAGCAGTTTGTACGGGGCGAGGACCAGGCTTTCGAGAAAGTCGATCGGCCTCTGGTCGGCCCTGCCGTAAGGGCTCGTGAACCACGGTTGCCCGGTGCGCTTGTCGATAATCGTCTCCCAGACCGGGCGACGGGCGTCAATGTACTGCTGGATGCCCGGCGTCACCCCCTGTTCGACCACCTTCTGTTGGGTGACGTTCGCCCGCAGCGTCCAGGTGTTGGTGGGATTGTAACTGATCTCGATTTCCGTGCCCTTGGACACGACATCCGAGGTCTCCGCGATCGGATAAGCGTTCATCAGCGCGAGTTGATTCACCGGAACCTTCATCTCCGCGGCGACCGCTTCGTCCAATGCCTGGGGCGTCAAGCCAGGCGTCGTGGCGATGATCCATTCACGCGCGTTGCGCTGGAGGTTGAAACCATCGTTGTTGCCGCCGAACGCGAAGTCGATGCGCCCCGCGCGCGTCGCGATGGTGCCAGCGTCACCGGTGCGCGAGTTAATCTGGGTGTTCTCGTACCGGTTGACGCGCACCACGAGATTCTTCGCCAGCGTGAACGACACCCCGCGATCTTCAGTCTGCGAGGTGGGATTCGGCAGGATCACGAGATTCAAGTTCTGCGCGATGGTCGCCGGCCGGAAGCTGTCCGCCTTGTTGTAGTGGAAGTTGAGGTTTCGGACGAAATCCGCGGCCAGCCGGCTCAGTCCCTCTCCACCGCTGGCCCGTTCCTCGATTCGCCCCCAGCCGCGGAATGGCTTCACGACCGCCCCCATGGTCTTGGTGGCGCCGTCCCGGCGGAACCAATCGTCATTCCAGACATCATCCGTCGCGTAATTTGGCGTGATTCGGTCCGGCATCACGCCGGTCCGCGCCGCATTGCGGTTGAAATTCGAGTCCTTGCGCCAGCCCAAGGTGGTCACGAGGCGGCTGTCCAGGAGGTGATTTTGCAGCACGAGCCCGCGGCTCTTGATCACGTTTGCACGTCGGTAGATGTTCGGCACAAAGGCCTCACCGATCGTCGCCGGCTCCACCACCCATTGGTTGGTCCTCGCATTGAACCAGGTGAAGTCATGGGTGCCTTGGGCGCTTTTCCATGCTGGCGAACCATACTCGATATTCTGGCCCTGGTTGTCGCCGAGGTAGTAGCGGTAAGTCGCCCGCGCCACCGCCACATCGTCGGCGCGGATGTTCGAGTTGGCGGTCAGCCAGGCATGGTTGGAAACGATGACATCGCGGAAACGGTAATTGGCGCTATCGGTGTCCTTGTATTCGCCGTAACCGCTGAGGGCGTGATCGCCGATCCAGCGGAGCCAGGAGCGGTCACCGGACAGATTCAGCTTATAGGCGACTTGCCCGCGGTAGATGTCGCGCAGGAACGGCGAACGGCTGATCGTGGGCTCGACCGCTTTGACGTAGGGGCGGAGGAAGTTCGGGTTCGGCCGGCCATCGAGCAGCTTCTCGTTCACGTCGACCAAGACCACCATCGCCGCGGAACCGCTCGTGCCGATGAAGGACCGGTTGTACTTCTTGGCATCCTCGCGGAACCAGCCGATCTGTGCGGCCAGGACATGACGCCGCGTATGGATGAAAATCTGGTCGAGCTCGGCCATCCAGGAGTTGACCGTGTCATCCGTCCAATTCGCGGCCGCGATGTTCGTCTCGGTCCAGTCGTAGAACGAGCGGTCCGCAATGCTCCCAATCGTCTGGGCGAGGGGACCCACGCGCGGGGCCGGCGCACTTTCAATAAACCGTCGGTGGCCGTTGGTATAGTTGGGGGAGTTCGGCGTCGGCAGCGGATTCGGATTGGCCGCTGTCGCCGCCGGAAGGCCGCTGATGATGGCCGTCATCCACAGGTTGATCTCACCGCCGCGGTCGACGAAGATGATCGGCCGGGACAGCGCGGTGCCGACGGACTCCAGACCGGGGCCCAAGGCCGCGTTTTCCGTCGCCACCGTGGCGTTGTACGGCACGACCCGTTTCACGCCGTTGCGGGTCACGGTCCACGTGCTCGGATCCCAGGTGGGACTGCCGTTCTCCTTCCAATAGGTGATGCCATCGCGCGGCAGAATCGCATTGGGCCGCCGGGCGAGATTCTCATAACGCTCGAAGGATGCGCGCAACGTCGTGTTCTTGAACGGCCGATACTGGACCATCGCGTTGTAGCGATCGGTCCGGCTGAAGGAGGGCTGCCGGACGTACTCGTCGTTCTGACGGACGCCGATGAAGCGCAACGAGAGCTTTTCCCGCAGAATCGGGCGGTTCAGGTCGAGGCTGGCGCGGGTGCCTCCGAGGCCGTCCAGGCGCAGTTCGAGGCTGGAGCTTGCGCGGGTCAGGTTCGCCTTGGCCGGAATCACGTTCACCGTGCCCGAGCCGTTGCCCAGGCCGAAGAGGTTTGAATTGGGTCCGCGGCTAATTTCGACCGCATCGATGTTCGACGGATCGAAAGGCGTGCGGGTCACCTCGAAATTACCCCGGGCCTGGTTGGCCGGGCCGATGCCACGGACGCGGTTTGCGTTGCTGGGATCGCTCGCGACATTGTCCGTGACCACGCCGTTGCGGTCGATCGCCACGTCGGTGTAGTTGCCCGTGCCCTCCGTGTTGGCTTCGTAGAGGAACACGTCGTTGAGATCGAGCATCGCGAAGTCTTCCATCTGCTGTTTGGTGACGACGCTGATGGCGGCGCCGAGGTCCTCGAGCTTCGAGTTGATGCGAGTGCCCGACAGGGTGTTGGACGCGTAGTAGCCCTTGTCCGCCTCACCCGAGACCTGGAAGGGCGAGAGCACGACGACGTCGCCACCGGAGAGGGCTGTCCTCGAGGAAGTGGAAGGCGCGGCCTGCGTCGCCCGGGCCTCGTCCGCCTGGCGGGCGGCCAGTTCTTCCGGGTCCAGCCGGCCGTTGCCGTTCTTGTCGTAACGCGCGAGCGTTTGCGCATCGGGGGCAGCCGCCGGGGCGGTCTGCGCGGTCGCCAACTGCGGGTGGAGCAGCGCGGCGACACAGGCGGCAGCCAGCAGCCAGCGATGCGGCATGAGCGTCTGTTTGTTGGGGGTCATAAATTGGTGAGGGCTCGGTGCAGCCGCACAACGGACTGCAGGGCAGCATAGCACCGCTGTCGTTCGCAAACTGACGGTGTAGGATTTTACACAGTGCTCCCGCGATGCATCGACGATCGCGGCGCCCTCCAAGAATCCGGCTTATTAGACGCCCGCTAAGTGCGAGGTTCGCCGCGGCCACGAGAGGGTGTCGCAGGTTCACCGCGGGGAGGCGGGAGACGGCGTCCGCAACGGAGTGAGGGTGACGGGGCCGAGCAACCCGGCTGGGCGCACCGGCCACCGGGCGGCGTCGAAGGGCTTGTAGTCGAGGTTCACAAAGTTGATGTCGTGGAAGTTCCGCCACGTGACCTTTCGCCGGTCGAGATCGCGGATGCGGTTGGCGGCGACGTTGGTGACCTCGATCTCGAGCACGTTGCCCGCCGGACGCAGGTTCGGCACGACGACGCGGAACGGCGGCAGGAACACGGTGCCCAGCTCCGCGCCGTTGACGCGCACGCGCGCGCTGTCGGCGACGCGTCCGAGGTCGAGCCGCCAGCCCCCGGCCGGAGGCTGCCCCGCGGGGGCGGCAAACGTGAGCGTGTACCGGGCGGTGCCGGCGAAGCGCTGCGCCGCCTCGCCGCCGAGTTCGGTCCACGCGGCGAGTCGCGCCGAGGTCAGCGCGGGCGGCAGCTCCGGCCCGCCCGCGAGGAAGTCCAGGCGCCAGTCGCCGGTGAGCGCCACTGCCGGGCCCGCGGTTTCGGCCCACGACCAGTCCGGACCGGCCGGCGCCGCGCCGCGCCGGGTCCGGAGGAGCAACGACTCCCCGACACCGAGGCGCAGGCGGACCGAGGTCCCGCCTCCGCCGTGAAGCCGGGAGGGCACCACTCCGGTCCGGCCGGTCAGCGGATCCATCGCGATCACCGTATCCGCCTGGACCGCCAGGGGCAGCCAGCGGTCCAGCGTCCGTTCGCCGCGGTTCGCGAGGAAATAGGTCCGCCCTCCGCCGACTGCGCGCCGCGCGTACTGCAGGCCCGGATGGTCCACGAGCGCTTCGCGCGCCACCCCCGCCGTCATGATCGCGAGCTCGAGTTCGCCCACGATCACCGTGCCGCGCCCAACCGCCGCCCGTCGCAGCCCCGAAATCTCCGGCCGGAGTCCGATCGTGTCGAGCAACCGGCCGAATTCCGCGCGGCGCGAGACGAGCTCGCTCCAGCCGGGAACATCGCGCGGCAGGTCGCCCTCGAACACCACCGTCGCGCCGGCGGCGGCGAGCGAGAGCAGGTGGCGCAGCGTGGCCTCCGGCATGAGGCGGCAGGCGGGAACGACCACCACGCGGTACTCGCCACCGGCCATCTCCACCGCCCCGCCCTTGGCGCGGGCGCGCAGGAGCTGCCGATCCGACACATAGTCGAAGGCGTAGCCCCAGCGCCAGAGCCGGCCGGCCGCCCGGCCAATCGACTCCGGCTCGAACCACTCCAGCCGGTGCACGGTGAGTTTCCGTTCGAGCGCGCCGTCGCGGTGCCAGAGGTCGTGGATCGGCCAGTAGAGCAGCACGTCTTGGTCGGCCCTGCCTTCCTGCAGCACCGCCTGGCAGCGGGTGACATAGGCATTGAGCGCAGGGGCGTCGCGCCAGATCGGGTTGCGCGGGTTCATCTGCGTGCTGGCGTAGAACAGCCAGCCCGGCCAGGGCGCCGCATCGGGCGAGTAACAGGTGCCGTGATACAGCACGTGGTTGACGCCGCTGACGAAGAGATCGTCGAGCAGGAGTTTCAGGTCGCCGAGGGTCTCGGTGAAGTGCTCGCGCAGCCAGGTGCCGCTCTCGGCCGCGACCAGGCGGCGGCCGCTGACATGCGCCGCCGACGAGGCGAACTTTGCGATCAGCGGGTTGCGGTCCTTGTTGAACATCTCCGTCTCCGGGATGTCGGCCAGCGCGTAGAGATCGAGCAGGTTGCCCGGCGAACCGTGCGCCTGGTTGCGCGTGAGCATGCCGCGGCCCCGCGTCCACGCGGTCCACTGCGGCAGGGACTCCTCGATCAGCAGGTCCGAGATCGTCTCGCGAACGTCGGCCTGCACGCGACGCGCGCGCTCGGCGTCCGCCGGCGAACGGGGTGGCGCGACCGCCGGGGAGCGGCCGCGCGCCGGCTCGCCGGGCGGGAAGAGCACGTCGAGGTGCTCCTGCAGCCGGTAGCCCCGCCGGCGTTCGAATTGCGCCAGGAGGCCGGGCGCCCAGTCCGATCGATACTCGTAGGAGTCGTGGTACTGCGCGCGGGGCAGCGGGCCGCTGAACGATGCAAAGGCCCGCTCGAAACCCTCGAGGTATCGGGTCATCGCCGGCGGGTGGAGGAGATTGAGCATCCATCCCGTGCCGCCCGGCCCGGCGCGTTTCACCCGCTGGCCAGAAGGCTTCTGCGTCACCGCGATTACCCGCCACGGCCCGCCCTCGGGGCGCCAGGCGATGGCGCCCTCGGCATCGAGCCGCGGCAGGAGGTCGAGGGTCGCCCCGTGGGGGCCAAACGCCATCAGGGCTTGTGGCTGCGGCGCGGGGAAGCGGTGGCTCCAGCCTGCCCCGGCCGCCACGTCGAACACCTGCGGTACCGCGAGCGCGTTGGCGTCCTGCTCCGCCACGTGCGGTCCGCCGAAGCACCAACCGCTGCCGGTGGTCATATCGAGGCCGAGCCCGAGCCGCTGCGCCTCCGCCGCGGCGAAGGCGAGCAGGTCCAGCCAGCGCGGGCTCAGGTAATCGACGTAGTTTTCCTCCCAGCCCTTCGCGCCATAGATCGGCACGAGGTGCAGGCCGCCCATGCCGGCATCGCGGTAGCGGGTCAGTTCGCGGGTGAGGTTCTCCCGATCGACCGCGCTGCCCATCCACCACCAATACGCCCACGGGCGCGCCTCGCGCGTCGCCGCCGGCCAGGCGAGGGGATCGGCGGGCGCCGCGGGCGCGGGGCCGAACAAAACACCCAGGAGCAGGAGCCGTGGCAGAAGTTTCCCCTTCATGGCGGGATCACACGACGCGGATTGTCTCAAGGCCGAGCAGCGCGCCGAGTTTCGCGAGTTTGTCGGAAATATGACCGATACCGACGGCACAATGGTGGGCCGGACCGTGGCTGTTCCAGCGGTTGACAAACTCGCGCGCGCCGCAGGCGAAACGGTAGCGGCTGTTCGTGTTGCCGATCTCGAGAATCGGCCCCGGCACCGAATCGGCCTCGGCGCAGAGCAAGGCGAGCTTGCCGCCCGGCGCCTCGATGACCGAGAGCAGCGTGACCGGGCCGTGCTTGACCGCCATCTCGACCGAGACTCCGCGGCCGACCTTGCCGTGGTAGACCTTGAGCGGGCGCACCTTGGTCCTGCCCTGCGCGATCGCGATGTGGCCCGGGCCGTCGTGGCCCATGAGGACGACGTCGTCCTTGAAATCCATGGCGTAGTACTCGGTGAATGATCCCCCCGCGCCAAAGAGGTCCATGATCTTCATCGCCTGGACGTTCTTCACCTCGTATTCGCCGGCGACCGGCACACCGCGCCCGGTGAGCAGCGAGGTGCCGAGGATGATCGAGGCGATCGTCGCCTCGTTCTCCGCGACGCCCGTGCCCTTGTAGAAATACGCCAGCGAACCGAGCCGGTAATCCGCCACCAGCCGGTCCAGCGCCACCGAGGTGCGCGCCGCCTCCGCGAGATCCTCCGCCGGGCAGTCGCGCTGGATATCGAAGACTCTCTGGAACTCCGCCAGCCGCGCCCGCACCGCGGCCTTCGTCACCGCGCGCCGCCGCGCCGTAAGTTCGTCCACCTCGAGGTGCTCGATGTGCGTGCCAAAGGTCACGCCCTGGAGCGTGGCGTCGGACTGGATGTCGAGCATGCCGCCGTAGGTGTGGCCCATCAGGCCGAGGCGGTTGCCGTACATGCCGGCGGCCACGCGCGCGGCGTCGACCCAGGCGTCGACGTCGCGCCAGCACGCGGGGTCGTCCTCCAGCACGCCCGTGATTTGATGGAAGCGGACGCCAGCGCGCTGGAAGACATTGGCGATCTCCGGCACCGGGCACGCGTTGCAGTGGGCCAGCCACTCGCCCGTCATGCGGATGCGGTCGCCGAGCCGGTTGAAGGTCGCGTAGTCGATGGCCACTGCCGGTTGCAGATTGAGGATGATCACCGGCACCTTGGCCCGCAGCACCACCGGCAGCACCGTCGACGACAGCGCGTAGGTCGTGACGTAGAGGAAGATCACATCGACATCGGCCTGGCGGAACTCGCGGCCGGCGGCGTAGGCCCGCTCGGGGTGGTCGACCAGCCCGAGGTTGACGACCTCGACGCCCGGGCGGGCGAGCCGCTGCGCCACGCGGGCAACGTAGCCCTCGAGGCGTTCCTTGAGTCCGGCGAACTGGGGCCAGTAGGCGTCGAGACCGATGCCGAAGAGGCCGAGGCGGAGGGGTGCAGCCGCGGGAGAAATCGTCCTCGGGGAGGAAGCGGATAGCAACGGCGCAGGAGTGCCGGGTTCGATCGGGTCTGGGGCCATGGGACGCGGCATGCGATGATTGGATGCTGAAAATACTCGTTTGCTGCATCTGCGGGAATAGCATTACTGATCATCTTCATACACTAAATGCCCCTGCTGCCTCCCGACTACTTCCGGTACTTCCTGCCCTCGCGCGAGCTCAAGGTGTGGGGGCTGGGTGTGACCGCCGCCGGTTTCACCCATGTCAAGCCCGGCAGTAATTACCCGCCAGGCCTCCATCCGACCGACCACGACTTTTCCTGGGAACACGGGCGCATCCTGGAGGCGCTGCAAATCGTGCTCATCGTTTCCGGCCGCGGGACGTTTGAGATGCGCGGGGTCGGCGCCAAGGCGATCGTGGCGGATTCGGCGTTCGCGATCCTGCCGCGAATCTGGCATCGCTATCGCCCCGAACTTGCCACGGGTTGGGTCGAGTCATGGGTTGAGGTGCAGGGCCCGGTCATTGCTGAACTGCTTCGGGCGGGCGTGTTTGTCAGGGAAACCGTCGTGCGCTCCGGCGCCACCGCCGCGGGACTCGATGTTGCCATGGAGGCCTTGCATGCGGTCGCCCGGGATGCGGGCCCGGGTTTCAACCCCGAACTCTCGGCCCGCGCTCTGGCCGTGGTCGCGGCGTGGCGTCGAATCGGCCTGATCGCAGAAGAGCAGCCTCCGGCTCGCCGCGCGGTCGCCGCCGCGGAGCGGTACCTCTCCGAGCATTTCTCCGAACCGGTCAATGTGCAGGCGCTCTCAGCCAAGGTCGGGATGGCCTATTCGCACTTTCGCCGCGAGTTTCAGCAGCGCACCGGTTTCGCTCCCTGGAGGTATGTCCTGCACCTGCGGCTGAGCCGCGCGCGGCGCATGCTCGTGGCAAGCCAGAGCACCCTGGACGAAATCGCCGCTCGGCTCGGTTTCAGTTCCGCGTTTCACTTTTCCGCGGCCTTCAAGCGCGCCTATGGCATCTCGCCGCAGCATTGGCGCAGAGAGATGCGCCCGTCCGCCCAGACTGGCGACGGTCTGCCCGGTCGCGAACTGCGGAGGGAGCCGCGCGGCGACACCCGCCGCAACCCGCAGCCTGCGCCGCCGTAGGAGCGTCGGTTTGTTGGGCACTCCGCGCGGCCGGTCGCCCTGCGACCGGCCCTGAGTGAACACTCGCCCTGGCTTGGCCACCCCGGGGCAAGCCTCGGGGCATCATGGCCAAGCGATCGCTGCGAGGCTCGGGCTCGTGGAATCGCCGAAAAGTACGAAGCAAGCTTCGGGAAATGGCCCCGCCGGCGATTCAAGCCGGCAGATGGGGGCATCCGAGTCCCGCCGTCGTTCCCCGATCCTGCGCTCGCCAGGGGCAGCGCCAAACGTTTGGCTGGGCGCGCCGATGAAGACTCCGCTCCTGCTCCTCGCCTTGCTCACCCTGGTCGCCATCGCCTCCGGCGCCGCTCCGGCTGCGAAACCCAACCTCATCTTCATCCTCAGCGACGATCTCGCCCAGGGCGATCTCGGCGTGTACGGGCAGAAGCTGATTCAAACCCCGCGCCTCGATCGCATGGCGCGCGAGGGCACCCGCTACACCCAGGCCTACTGCGGCACGACGGTCTGCGCGCCATCCCGGACCTCGTTGATCACCGGGCTGCACAGCGGCCGCGCCCCGGTGCGCGGCAACTGGGAGATGCCGGGCGAGGGGCAACTGCCGCTGCCGGCGGCCACGGTGACGGTGGCGCAGGTGCTCAAGGGCGCGGGTTACGCCACGGCGGTGATGGGCAAGTGGGGTATGGGGATGTTCGACACCACCGGCAGCCCGCTGAAAAAGGGGTTCGACCACCAGTTCGGCTACAACTGCCAGCGGCACGCCCACTCCTACTTCCCGACCTATCTCTACCGCGATGGGCAGCGTTTCGACCTGCCGGGCAACGATGGTCAGAAGGTGGGTCCGATCTACGCGCAAAACCTGATCCAGGAGGACGTGTTGAAATGGGTGCGGTCGCAGCAGGCCCGGCCGTTCTTCCTCTTCTACGCCATCACGCTGCCGCATGGGCGCTTCGAGATCGACGACTTCGGGGTCTACAAGGACAAACCCTGGACGGACCAGCAGAAGGCTTATGCCGCGATGGTCACGCGCCTCGACCGCGATGTCGGCCAGTTGCTTGATCTGCTGGCGGAGTTGCGCATCGACGATCGCACCCTGGTGATGCTGTCGGGCGACAACGGCTCTTCGTTTGCTCCGAATTCGGCGATGGGCCAGCTTTTCGAGCAGGCGAACAACGGCCTGCGCGGATACAAGCGCGAGCTCTACGAGGGCGGGTTGCGGCAGGCGGCGCTGGCGCGCTGGCCCGGCGTGGTGCCGGCGGGCCGCGTGACGGACGAGCCGTGGGCATTCTGGGATTTCCTGCCGACGGCCGCCGCGCTGGCCGGGGCGAAGTTGCCGGCTGGATACAAGACCGACGGCCTTTCGCTGGTGTCGTTCCTGCGGGGCGGACCGGCGCCGCGGCGCGAGTACTTTTACTGGGAGCTGCACGAGCAGCGTCCGATCCAGGCGGTGCGCTTCGGCCAGTGGAAGGCGGTCCGGCCCGGTCCCGGGCGGGCGATCGAGCTCTACGATCTCGCCACTGATCCGGGCGAGTCCCGCAACCTCGCGGCGGCGCAGCCGGACCTGGTCGCGCGCGCCGAGGGATTCATGAAGGCGGCGCACACTCCCGACCCGCACTGGCCGCTGACCGGCCGGGCGCCGCAGCGCGACGCCGATCGGGCCAAGAACACGAAAAAGAAGAAGCAATAGAGCGGCGCGCGCCGGGTCCGCGCCGGCTGGCGGCCGCCGCCGCGTGCCAGATCCGCGCCCAGCCGGGGCGGGCCACCGGTGTTTCCCTCCCGGCTTTCACTCCCCCCGTCCACCCCATGACTGCCTCCACCCGATCGGTGTTGTTCCTCGGTCGTGCGTGCCGTCCCGCGGCCGCGCTCCTCGCCTTGGTCGTTTCCTCCGCTCCGGCGTTGCCGGCGGCGGTTCCACCCGCCCCCGCCGCGCCGGAAGCCGCCGCGGCGGGCGAGGCTCCGGTCGAGCTGAATCCGTTCGTCGTGTCGTCCACGACCGACACGGGGTATCTCGCCTCCAATACGCTGGCCGGCAGCCGCATGAACACGGAGCTGCGCAACGTGGCGAGCGTCGTGTCGGTGTTCACGCCCGAGTTCATGGCGGATCTTGGCGCCACGGCGATCGAGGACTTGCTCGACTACGGACTCAACACCCAGGTCGATCTCGGCGCGGGCGATTTCAACCACCAGGGCGACCAGAACTCCGTCGCCGACAATCTCGGGTCGCAGAAGTATTTCCGGGTGCGTGGCCAGGACTCGTCCGTGGCGATGGAGTATTTCGGCCAGGCCGGGCCGCTCGACACCTACAACCTCGAGCGCGTCGAGCTCTCCAGCGGGCCGAATGCGATTCTCTTCGGCACCGGCGCGGCCGGCGGACTGCTCAACATGTCGATCAAGCGGCCGAACTTCCGCCGCTCCTCGCTCGACAACAAGCTGGTGCTGGGCTCGTTCGCCGAGCGCCGGGTCACCACCGATCTCAACCTGCCGGTGATCAAGAATCGATTCGCCCTGCGTTTCCAGGCCCTGCGCGCGTCCGAGGACGGCTGGCAGCGTCTTGGGTTCAAGGATACTGAGCGCGGCACGGTTTCCCTGCTGCTCCGGCCCTTCCGGCGCACCGAGATCACGGCGTCGCTGGAGCACGGCCGGATCGATCAAACGAAGAACAGCGTGGCCAGCTCCGCGGTCGACTCGCTCAGCGCCTGGCTGGGCCGGCGGACGGCGTTGGGCGGGCGCGGTCCGTTGACGACGCGGGCGGAGGTCCAGGCACTCGGGGCGGCGCAGGCGCTGGCGCAGTTTGGCGTGGCGGAGGTCAACCGCCACCGCTACACGGTGGTGACCAACGACGGCTTCGTGGCGAATTTCCGGCAGGTGGTGGAATCGCGCAGCGAGCTCAACAACAATCCCCGCGCCGCGCTGCCGCCGGCGATTATGCCGGGCGACATCAACTATTGGGGGCCCGCCTCCCGGCAGGAGAACCGCTTCCGCAACCTCACGGTCAAGATCGACCAGCAGATCGCCCGGAACCTTTTCGGCCAGGTGTCCTTCTTCGAGAGCCGCACCGACATGGGCGGGCAGTTTCCCCCGCTGGAGGACGCCCTGTACGCCGACGCGAACGCGGTGCTGCCCAACCCCAACGGAACCGCCGGGACGGCGCCCAACCCCTACGCCGGCCGCCTGTATATGGAGGAGAACTGGGCCTACCGCACACACAACGATCACGACCGCATCTTCCGCGGCACGCTCGCCTACCAGTTTGCGCCGCAGAAGTGGCGCTGGATCGGCCGGCACCGGCTGGCGGGCCTGCTGGAGCGCAAGGAAAGCGACGTGGTCGAGGACCGCCTCACCGAGGTCTGGGACGTCTGGTCGGCCGTGCCGCCGGCCGAGCGGGCCGCCTTCACCAGCGCCTACGGCTTCAACTTCACCAACCCGGAGGCGGCCAACAACCGCGTCTGGCGCCGCAATTACCTGGCCGAGGGCGACTACGACACCTATTTCGCCGGCGACCGGCGCGTGCCGGCGCAGCTCGTGCTGGGAAGCTACACGCTGAACCCGAAGTTCGTCACCGACAGTACCAACCAGGAGCAGCTCCTGCTCACGACGACCAGCCGGATGCTGGCGTCGCAGAGCGCCTTCTGGCGCGATCGGGTGCACGTCACGCTGGGCTGGCGCGAGGAGGAGATTCATGGCGAACAGGCGGTCGGCGTGCGCGACACCTCGGATCCCACCGCCCAGGGCACGCCCTGGGCGCGGACCTTCGCCGGCACCCAGGATCGCAACTTCAGCACGCGCACGCGGACCTTCGGCGTCGTCTACCATGTGCTCCCCTGGGCGAGCGTTTTCTACAACAACTCGAGCAACGCCAACAGCCCCAACCTCCGGCGCAATGTCTTTCCCTTTGGCACGATGGGCCCGCCGAAGAAGGGGGAGGGCGACGACGTCGGCTTCGCCCTCGAGTTCTTCGATCGCAAGCTCTACCTCCGCGCCGCCCGCTACACCAGCAAGTCTTACAACGGCGACGGCACCTTCGAGGTCGCGGGCGACTTCGTCAACCCGAACGCCACCCTCTGGGATCACATCGAGTCGGTGCAGAACGAGGCGGTTGCCGCCGGGTTGATCCCGGCGGGTCACGCCGCGCTCGTCACCGGGGCCACGCTCGAGAGCTACCGGGTGCGCGGGATCGATGGCGACGTGTTCGACGAGCTGTCGGACGGCTACGAACTGCAGGTGGTGGGCAACCCGACGCCCCACTGGCGGTTGTCGGTTAACTATGGATACTCGGATCGGCGCCGCTCCAACGTGCTCAAGTTTGCGCTGGAACACGAGGCGAAGGTGCGCGCGGCGGCGGAGCAGTGGGAGCGGGATTTCCTCGCGGCCACCCGCCAGACCGGTCCGCTGGCGGTGGGGCAGTCGTTCGGCAACACCATCGCGGAAGTGTATGATCGCATCGAGTCGGAGATGCAGGAGACCAAGGCCACGCAGGAGGATTTTGCCTTCGGCTCCCGACCGCACAAGGTGAACCTCTTCACGACCTACCGCTTCACGTCCGGCTGGGCGCGCGGACTGCGGATCGGCGGCGGTCTGATCTACCAGTCGCCGGTGGTCACCGGGCGCTTCTTCTATTACACCAATCAGGCCAACGGCGCGAAGACGGTGCGGGTGCAGCCGTTCAACCAGGTGCTCAATCCCACCCAGGTGCTCGACCGGATCGAGGCCATCGATGGCGAGGCCCTGTGGCGGGCGGACTTCACGGGCGGCTATGCGCGGCGGGTCGACCTTTTCGGCCGCAAGAGCACGCTGTCGCTCCAGCTCAACGTGCGGGACGTCTTCGAGTGGAACGAGCAGAGCGCGCGGCGCTTCCGCCCGGTGGGGCCGGACGGCGCACGCGTCATCACCCGCTACAACGTGTTCCCGCCGCGGACCTGGCGGATCACCGCCGGGCTGGACTTCTGAGCGATTCGACCGTGCCACCTTCGATCATTCCTCCTGGTAGCCACGAGACCTCTGAGCGAGTGGATGAGGCACCACTCGCTCACGCTGGCTACGCCGGCCAAACCGGAACCGACTCCGGGGTATTGGACCCGGCGCGAACGAAAAAGTCGCTCTTCCCTCCCGCCCTCGCGGCGGCGATCCTCGCATTGGGCGGTGGGGCGCCGCTGCTCGCCGCCGCGGCCGCGCCCCAGCCCAACGTCATCGTCCTCCTCACCGACGATCAGGGCTACGGCGACCTGTCGTGCCATGGCAACCCGGTCGTCCGCACGCCCCATCTTGATCGTCTGCACGCGGAGAGCGTGCGCTTCACGGATTTCCACGTGGCGCCCATGTGCACGCCGACGCGCGGGCAGCTCATGACCGGGGTCGACGCCCTGCGCAACGGAGCGATGAACGTGAGCAGCGGGCGCTCCCTGCTGCGCCGGGAGTTCCCGACGCTGCCGGGGATGCTGCGCGCCGGTGGCTACCGCACGGGGCTGTTCGGAAAGTGGCACCTGGGCGACAACTTCCCGTACCGGCCGCAGGATCGCGGCTTTGACCACGCGGTGTGGTTTCCCTCGTCGCACCTCGGTTCGGTGCCGGACCGGTGGGAGAACGACTACCAGGACGACACCTACGCGGTGAACGGCGAGCGGCGGAAATTCGCGGGCTACACGACGGATGTGTTCTTCCGCCAGGCGATGACGTGGATGGCGGCCCAGCGTGATGCCGGCCGGCCGTTCTTCTGCTACCTTGCCACCGCGGCGCCCCACAGTCCACTGCATGTCCCGGCGAAGTACCGCGACGCGGTGCGCCCGCGTCTGCAGGCGGCGATGGACCGCCTGCCCGCGCTCCCGCCGGCCCAGCGCGAAAACCTGGTGCGGTTCCTCGCGATGATTGAAAACATCGACGAAAACGTCGGACGCCTCGAGGACTGGCTGCGGCGCGAGGGACTGCGCGAGAACACCGTGCTGGTTTTTCTCACCGATAACGGGAGCACGATGGGGCACCGCTATTTCAACGCGGGCATGAAGGGATCGAAGGTGACACTCTGGGAGGGCGGGCATCGTGTGCCGTTGTTCGTACGCTGGCCGGCGGGCGGGCTCGCGACGGCGCGCGACGTGGCGGGGCTCACCCAAGTGCAGGATCTCGCGCCGACACTCCTCGAACTGGCCGGGGTGGCGGCGCCCGGCGCGGCGCGATTCGATGGCCGCAGCCTCGCGCCCTTGCTGCGCGAGGCATCGGCGGAGGCCTGGCCGGAGCGCCTGCTGGTGATCAACTACAGCCGGATGCCGCATACCAATGACCTGCCGTCGTCCGACGCGGCGTCGATTCCCCGCCGGGAGGGCGCGGCGGTGCTCTGGCAGCGCTGGCGATGGCTGGAGGATCGGGAATTGTACGACGTCGCCGCGGATCCGGGGCAGGAACGCAATGTCGCGGCGCAGCATCCGGAGGTCGTCGCGCGGCTGCGCGCGCATCTGGCGGGCTGGTGGGACGGCGTGAAAGCGCGGGTCAACGAGCCGGAGCGGGTCGTGATCGGCAATGTGGTCGAGAATCCCGCCTGCCTCACGGCCTGCGAGTGGTGGGATGTGTTTGTCGATCAACAGTCGCAGGTGCGGCGCGCGGTGCCGCGCAACGGGGTCTGGCATCTCGAGGTGGCAAGCGCGGGCGACTACGAGTTTGAACTGCGCCGGTGGCCGCGGGAGGCAGCGGCGCCGATCGCGGCGGGTGTGCCGGCGGGTCCGCACGCCTTTGGCGAGTTTCCCGCCGGCGTCGCGCTGCCCATCGCCTCGGCGCGCCTGCGCGTCGGCGGTCACGAGGCCACGCAGCCGGTGGCGGCGGGGGACGTCGCAGTGACCTTCCGGGTGAAGCTTCCGGCCGGCAAGGTCGAGCTGCAGACATGGTTCCGCGATCCGGGCGGCAGGGATATCTGCGGCGCCTATTACGTTTACGCGCGGCGGCGCTGAGCCTCTCCCCAGGCCCCGCGCTGTTCCTCCGTTGCTTGTTGGCCCGGTGGTTGCCCCGATCGCTGTGCTTCTCCCCACCCGCGCGGCGTTCAGTGACGCCGGCGGGAGGAGGGTTTCCACCCCTCCTCGTGGATGAAGACGATCTCCCAACGCGAGGATCCGCTGACGTAGAATCGCGCCGTCTGGCCCGCCCGGGTGTCGCTGTCGCCCGGCTCGAGCCCGAACACCTGCGGGTAAAATGTGCCCCATTCCGGGTAGCCGTCGGGATCCATGATCCGCCCCGGCATCGTCCACGAATCCGGCTGCGCGAGGTCCGTTCCGTAGGCGAGGTAGATTCCCTCCTGCACCCAGCCGGGTTCGCCCTGCGTCCGGTTGAGCAGCATCACGTACTTTTCAAGGTAATGATTCCAGTGCACGGCGGGGCCCCAGAGGGAATCGGGGTCGGCATGGCGCCAGGCGCGGTCGGCGGGGAAAACCGGCGTCATCTGTCCGCCGAGGCCCGGTTCGGTCCACTTGCCGTCGTGGTACTTGAAGACCCGACCGATGGGCGCATGCCGGTCGCGATACGCCATCCGGGCGGCGACGATGCCCTGGCTTTCGTCGGGGCCGTTGTAATTCGTGAAGAAGAAGTAGAAATACTCGCGGTTGCGATCGAGCACGACCGAGAAATCGCCGTGACCGCCCGTGAAGCAGCCGTTGAGGGCATCGTCGTCGAGCGGGTCCCCGGTCTCGAGAATGATGCCCAGGTCATGGACCGTGCGGCCGCCGTCGAATGACACCAGCGCGCCGATTTTCGGCGCGGTCAGGGTCGAGTCGGGGTACATCTCACCCGGTTCGTGGTGGTACCAGGCGAAGACGGTGTCGTCCTCCTCGTCGACCCAGACGGATTCCACCCAGATTGCCAGGTCCGGTAAGGAAGGCACATCGACATCGACTGTGGCCCAAGCTTGCGCCTCTTCCTGCCAGACGCTGAGCTGCAGCGGGCGGCCGATCGAGGTGAACATCCGATAACTGCCCTGCCACCAGAAGGAGGGGCAGTTGCCGTCGGTCTCCGCTGGCATATGGATCCTGGGGGCGGGTTGGAGGAAAGCCTGTTGCGCGTGCCCCGGGAGGAGCAGGAGGCTCAGGAACAGCAGGGAGGGGAGTGACTTCAAACGGGAGCGCACGGTGCGGATGAGACGCCTGACAGAATTGACAGGTGGCAGTCAATCGCTGCCGCCGTGCCGGCCAAAATCCGTGCAACGTTCCGCAAGAAATGGCTCGTGATTTGGTTACCCGGCAGGACCGCTTTCGGTGTAAAACCGGGGTGTGCCACCGCCGGGGCGGGTGCAGTCCGCTCCGGAAGGGTACTGTCCTTCCCACCATGACCCCCTCCGCCACCCGCGCGCCCTCGGATCGACGTGAATTCCTCCGCCGCACGCTGCGTTATGCGGGCCTGGCCGGGGCGGCGGCGATGGCGGCAACCGCGGTCGCCCGGCGGGCGCCCTGGACCGGCCCCTCCTGCGGCGGGGACGGCATCTGCGGCGGGTGCTCGCTGCGTCCGGATTGCCGCGAGCCGCGCGCGGCGCTGACCCCTGCGGATGCCTCTCGAACCGGAGTCTCCCCATGAACCCACCCGTTGACCACTCGAACGCCGGCCTCTCCCGCCGGCGCTTCTTCGGGACCCTCGCCCAGGGAAGCGTGCTCGCCGGCGCGGCGGCCGTGAGCGCGCGTCCCCTCGCCGCGGCCGCGACGAATCCGTTTGCGTATGATGTCAGCCGTTACGCGAAGACCGACCCGGCGCTCCTCGCCTGGGAGGAAGCCGGCCGCCGGACCTGCCCGGGGAAGGGCGTGCGCCGGTTGGCGGCCGGTCCGGACGACACGCTGTATGTGGCGGCGGAACAGGCGATCGTGCGCCTGCACCCGGAGGGCCGCACCAGCCGGATCGAGGCCGGCGGCGTCGTGACGGGGGTGGTGGTGGCGGCGGACGGCACCGTTTACGCCGCCCTGCGCGACCACCTCGAAGTTTTTGCCGCCGACGGCCGCCGGCTGGCGGCGTGGCCCGCCGGGGAGCGCCGCACCTGGATCTCCGGGCTGGCGGTGACGGACACGGAGCTGTTTGCCGCGGATGCCGGCCACCGCCTCGTCTGGCGGTACGACCGGACCGGTCGGGTGTTGGGGCGGATCGGGGTGAAGGACGCCGAGCGCCACGTGCCCGGGCTGATCGTGCCGAGCCCGAATCTCGACGTGACGCTGCATCCCGACGGACTGCTGCGGGTGAACAACCCCGGGCGCCATCGTTACGAGGCCTATACCCTGGACGGCGGTTTCGCCGGCGCGTGGGGCGTGCCTTCGCTGGCGGCCCATGGGTTCTGCGGGTGCTGCAACCCGGTCGGGCTGGCGGTGCTGCCGGACGGCCGCACGATCACCTGCGAGAAGGGCCTCCCGCGGGTAAAAGTGTTCACGGCCGACGGGCGCTTCGAGGCGATGGTGGCGGGCCCGGAGTCGTTTGCGGCCAACCTCAAGCTCGCCGCGGATCCGGGCAACAGCACCCGGGCGGGGCTCGATGTCGCGGTCGATTCCCGCGGCCACCTGCACGTGCTCGACCGCGTGACGGCCGAGGTGATCTGCTTCCGGCCGAAGCCGGGCCGCGCATGAACCCGCGTCCGGGCAACGCACCGACGAGCCGCCGGCAGTTTCTGCGCGACGGCGTCCGCCTCGCGGCGGTGGCGGGATCGGGCGTGATGGTTGGCGCCCTGGGCGGCCGCAGCCAGGCGGAGACGACGGTGTGGCAGATTGACCCGGCGAAATGCGTGCGCTGCGGCAACTGCGCGACCGAGTGTGTGCTCGAGCAGTCGGCGGTGAAGTGCGTGCACACCTTCGACATCTGCGGCTACTGCCAGCTCTGCACCGGCTACTTCGAGCCGGAGCCCAACGAGCTCACCACGGCGGCGGAGAACCAGCAGTGTCCGACGGCCGCGATCAAGCGCACATTCATCGAGGATCCGTATTACGAATACGAGATCGACGAGAACCTCTGCATCGGGTGCGCCAAGTGTGTCGAGGGCTGCACCAAGTTCGGCAACGGCTCGCTCTACCTGCAGATTCGCCACGACCGCTGCCTCAACTGCAACGAGTGCGCGATCGCCCGGCACTGTGCGGGCGACGCCTTCCGGCGCGTGCCGGTCAGCCATCCGTATCTGCTGAAGACGGACACCCACTGAGCATGCGTGCGCTCCGCCAGCAGTTCACCGGATGGTTGGCGGCGGCGGCGTGGGCCGGCGCGGCGGAGCACCGGTTCCCGCCGCCGGAGTTCGAGGGCGGGCACAAGCTGCCGGGCACGACGACCCCGGAGGCGCGGGCGCTGCTGCTGCAGTACCTCGACGTGGCGGTGCTGCTGGCCGCGCTGGGCGTCGCGCTCTGGTTGATTTACCGTCGGCGCTCGCGGCGGGGCCTCCTGGCGCTGTCGATCTTCTCGCTGGCCTACTTCGGCTTCTATCGCGAGGGCTGCATCTGCGCGATTGGCACGATCCAGAACCTGGCGCTGGGCATCTTCGATCGCGGCTACGCGATTCCGATCACGGTGCTGGTGTTCTTCCTCGCGCCGCTGGTGGTGGCGCTGTTCGGCGGTCGCGCCTTCTGCGCCGGGGTGTGCCCGCATGGCGCGCTGCAGGATCTGGTGCTGCTCAAGCCGGTGAAGGTGCCGGGCTGGCTGGAGCACAGCCTCGGGCTGGTGCCGTTCCTCTTTCTCGGGGCCGGGGTGGCCTTTGCCGCGACCGGCAGCGCCTTCATCATCTGCCGCTACGATCCGTTCGTGCCGCTCTTCCGGTTGTCGGGGTCGCTGCCGCTGCTCACGCTCGGGGCGGCCTTCCTGCTGGTGGGCGTGTTCGTGGGCCGGCCCTACTGTCGCTTCCTCTGCCCGTACGGCGCCCTCCTGCGGATGGCGTCGGTCGTCTCGAAGTGGCGGGTACGCGTGACGCCGGACTACTGCACGCAGTGCCGCCTCTGCGAACATTCTTGCCCCTACGGGGCGATGCGCGAGCCCGTGGCGGCGCCGACCCGTCCGGAGAGCGCGGCCCGCCAGCGGCGCCGGCTGGCGCTGCTGTTGCTTGCGCTGCCGGCCTTGATCACCGTGGGCGCGCTGGCGGGCTCGCGGCTCGGCGTGCCGGCCTCGCGCCTGCACCCGACGGTCGAACTGGCGGAGCGGCGCGCGGAACAGCAGCGTGCCCCGCAACCGCTCGCGCCGATGACCTTCGAGTCGCTGTCGCTGGAACGGGCGGAGCAGAATCCGGCCGCCCTCGAGGCGGCGGCGCGGGAACTGCGGCAGCGATTCATCCTGGCGGGCTGGCTGTTCGGGGGTTGGGCGGGGCTGGTGGTCGGGTTCAAGCTGATCGCCCTGGCGCTCCGTCCGGCGCGGACCGATTACGAACCCGACCGTGGCACCTGTTTCGCCTGCGCGCGCTGCTTTGAATCCTGCCCGAACGAGCGGGTGCGTCGTGGCCTGCTGCCGCCCGAGGCGATCGCCCCGCCGCCGGCGGCACCCGGAGCGGCGGCTCCAGCCGCGCCGTCCACCCGGGCGGGTCGGCCGGCGGTGCCAGCCCCGACAGGAGCGGGTGTCGCATGACCCCGCCCGCCGTCAGCCAGGTCTACCGCGCCGCGATCACCACGGCTTGGATCGCCGGGGTCTTTGTCGTCGGCGTCTGCGGGACCATGTTGTATCAGCGGTTCACGGCGGCGTCCAGCGATCCCTGGAAGTCCCCGCAACTCCTGGAATTGAAGGAGCAGTTGCGTGCCGCGCCGCGGGACGAGCGGATCAAGGAGCGCATTCGCGAGCTCGATCTGAAATTCCGCCAGCGCTACGTGCGCCGGCTCACCATGGTCCACACCGGTGGCTGGCTGCTGTTGGGCGGTTCGGTCGTGCTCGTGGCGGCGTTGACCACCGCGTTCGGCACCCGGCGCCGCCTGCCGCTGCCGCTGCCGGACCCGGAGGCGGGCGACCGGGCGCAGCGGGAAGCGGCCCGCTCGCGGCTGGCCGTGGCGGTGACGGGTGGAATCGCGCTCGGCGCAATGTTCCTGGTGGCGGCGACCGTGCGCACCTTGCTGGGCGACGCGCCCGCGAAGGCGGCGGACGGGGGCAAAGGTGAAACTGCTCCGGCCCCCGCGGCGCCCCCGGTGCCGCCGCGGGCGGAGTTCCTGGCCAACTGGCCGCGGTTTCTCGGTCCGACGGGGAGCAGCGTGGCCGCTTTCGCGGATGCGCCCCTGAAGTGGGACGGTCCCTCGGGCGCGGGCGTGGTCTGGAAGGTGCCGGTGCCGGTCCAGGGCTTCAATTCGCCAATCGTGTGGGGTGACCGGCTGTTCATTTCGGGCGGCACCCGTGAGAAGCGGGAGGTGCTCTGCTACGACACCACGAACGGACGCCTGCTCTGGCAGCGCGCGATCGAGAAGGTGCCGGGCAGCCCCCCGCGGGCGCCGGAAATTTCCGATCAGACCGGTTACGCGGCGCCGACGATGGCCACCGACGGCCGCCACGCCTTTGTGATCTTTCCGACCGGCGATCTTGCGGCGGTGACTTTCGAGGGAACGGTGGCGTGGGCCCGGCACCTCGGCGTGCCGAAGAACCTGTACGGCCATTCGACCTCGCTCGCGGTCTGGCAGGGCCGGCTGTTCGTGCAGTACGACCAGGGCGAAAGTGCACCGGCGAATTCAAAGTTGTTCGCCTTCGACGGCGCCACCGGGCGCGTGGTCTGGGAGAAGGCCCGCGACTTTGCCGCCACCTGGGCCTCGCCCATCGTGATCGAGGCGGCCGGGAAGACGCAGGTCATCCTGCTCGGCGAGCCCAATGTCATCGCCTACGATTGGGCGGATGGACGCGAACTCTGGAAGGCGCACGTGCTGGAGGGGGAGGTCACGCCCTCGCCGGCGTTCGCCGGCGGACTGCTCCTGGTGATCAACCCTTACAACCGGCTCCTGGCGCTGGCGCCGGACGGCTCCGGTGACGTCACCGAGACGCACGTGAAGTGGAAGGCGGAGGACAACATCCCCGACGTCACGGGCCCGGTGAGCGACGGCGAGCTGGTCTTCACCATCACGAGCGGCGGCGCGCTGATGTGTTTTGACCTGAAGACCGGCGAAAAGCTCTGGGAGCAGGATCTGAAGACCGAGGTGCAGGCCACGCCGGCGATCGCGGGCCGGCGGCTCTACGTCCTCTGCACCGACGGCACGACGATCGTCGCCGAGGTTGGCCGTGCCTTCAAGGAGCTGGCCCGGAACGCCCTGGGCGCGGAGAAATTCGTGGCGAGCCCGGCGTTCGTGCGCGGGCGGATTTTTGTGCGCGGCCTGGAGCATCTTTACTGTCTCGGCGCCACCGCGGCGCCCGCCGCTGCGCCCTGACGACCATGTCCGCGATCGACCTCCACTTCACCGAGGAAACCGTGGCGCGAATCGGCCGCCGCCCGGAGGCGTTGATCCCCATTCTTCAGCACCTGCAGGACCACCATGGCTATCTGCCCCGCGAGGCCCTGGAACGGGTGTGCGCACTGACCGACATCCGGCCGTCGGCGGTGACGGGTGTATCCACGTTCTACGACATGTTCCGCCATACGCCGGTGGGCCGCCACCGGGTGCGGGTCTGCCGTGGCACGGCCTGCCACGTCTCCGGGGCGGAGCGGATCGAGGACGCGTTGCGCCGGGAGTTGCACATTCCGGCCGGGGGTGACACGGATGCGGCGCGGGAGTTCACGGTCGAGCCGGTGGCGTGCCTGGGTTGCTGCACCCTGGCGCCGGTGGTGCAGGTCGACGGGCACACGATCGGCCATTCGACCCCCGAGACCGCGACCAGCCGGGTGCGCGAGATCGTCGCCGGGCGGGCCAACGGGGCGGCGGCGCCTTCGACCGAGGAGGCGCTGCCGGCGGCCGAGCGTGCGACGGCCACGATCCACGTCGGCCTCGGCTCGTGCTGCATGGCGAAGGGCAGCGATCAGCTTTTTCAGGCGCTGCGGGAGTCGGCGGCGGCGGCGGGCGGGGGCGTCCACGTGAAGCGCGTGGGCTGCGTGGGCATGTGCCACCGCACGCCGATGATCGAGGTGGTGCCGGCCAACGGCGCGGGGCGGTACTTTGCGGATCTGCGTCCCGAGCAGGCGGGCGCGCTGGTGCAGGCGCACATCCGGCCCCGCGAATGGTGGCGGCGGATGCGCCGTGGCTGGGACCAGGTCCTCGACCGGATGCTGGCCGACGATCCGCCACCCGAGGCGGAGGTGGCGCGCCGCGAGATGGATCGGCGCGATCCCGGCGTGCAGGCGTTTCTCGGTCGCCAGGTGCACCTGGCGACGGCCAACTACGGGCGCGTCGATCCGCTCGATCTCAACGAATACCTGCTGCACGGCGGCTTCCTGGCGCTGCGCCAGATGCTGACGGACGGTCAGCCGGCGGCGGTGGTGGCGGCAATCGAGCAATCCGGCTTGCGGGGGCGCGGCGGCGCGGGGTTCCCCACCGGACAGAAGTGGCGGGTCGCCCGCGAGCAGGCGGAGGGGGAAAAGTATGTCATCTGCAACGGCGACGAGGGGGATCCGGGCGCGTTCATGGATCGAATGATCCTGGAGTCGTTCCCGTATCGCGTCATCGAGGGGCTGGCGATCGCCGCGGTGGCGATCGGCGCGCATGAGGGCGTCTTTTACATCCGGCACGAGTACCCGCTGGCGGTGAAGCGCGTGCGGGCGGCGATCGCGGCGCTGGAGGCGCGCGGCTGGCTGGGGGCGAAACTGTGCGGGGCGGACTACGCGCTGAAGCTGTCGGTGATGGAGGGCGCGGGCGCCTTCATCTGCGGCGAGGAGACGGCGCTGATCGAGTCACTCGAGGGGCGGCGGGGCATGCCGCGGCTGCGGCCGCCGTTCCCCGCCCAGTCGGGCTACCGCGGCCGGCCGACGCTGATCAACAATGTGGAGACGCTGGCGATGGTGCCGTGGATTCTGCGCCACGGTCCGCAGAAGTTCGCCAGCATCGGCACGGAGAAGAGCAAGGGCACGAAGGTGTTTGCGCTGGCGGGGCACGTGCGGCGCGGCGGGTTGATCGAGATCCCGATGGGCACGACCATCCGCGAAATCGTCGAGGAGATCGGCGGCGGCGCGCCGGAGGGGCGGCGCTTCAAGGCCGTGCAGATCGGCGGCCCGTCCGGCGGCTGCGTGCCGGCGCGGCTGGCCGATACGCCGGTGGACTTCGAGTCGCTGCGCAGCGTCGGCGCGATCATGGGATCGGGCGGGCTGGTGGTGCTGGACGACTCGACCTGCATGGTCGATATCGCGCGCTACTTTCTGCAGTTCACGCAGGCGCAGTCGTGCGGCAAGTGCACCTTCTGCCGGATCGGCACGAAGCGCATGCTGGACATCCTCGATCGCCTCTGCACGGGGAAGGCGCAGCGCCACGACCTGCACGAACTGGAGCGGCTCGCGCACCAGGTCGGGGCGGGAAGCCTCTGCGGGCTGGGCAAGACCGCGCCGAACCCGGTGCTGACGACGCTGCGGTACTTTCACGACGAATACGAGGCGCACCTGCAGGGCCGCTGCCCGGCCGGGCGCTGCACCGCCCTGATCAAGTACCACATCAACGCCCACTGCACGGGTTGCACGCTCTGCGCCCAGCGTTGTCCGGTGGACGCCATCCCGCTCGCCCCGTACCAGCGGCATGTGATCGACACCGACAAGTGCACGCGCTGCGACGCGTGCCGCAAGGTCTGCCCGCACGGGGCGGTGGAGGTCGCATGAGCCGGGTGGCGCTCACCATCGACGGCCAGCCGGTCGAGATCGAACCCGGCCAGAGCGTGCTCGCCGCCGCGCGGCAGGCGGGAATCGACATCCCGACGCTGTGCCACCTCGAGAAATGCGGGCCGCTGAATTCCTGCCTCGTCTGCCTGGTGCGGATCAACGGGCGGCTGGTGCCTTCCTGCGGCACGGTGGCGGAGCCCGGCATGGTGGTCGAGAGCGAGACCGAGGTGGTGCATGCGGCGCGCCGCACCGCGCTGGAGCTGCTCTTCAGCGACCACGTGGGCGACTGCCTGTCGCCCTGCAACCTGCTGTGCCCGCTGCTGCTCAACATCCCGGTGATGATCCGGCAGATTGAGTCCGGGCAGCTCGCCGACGCGGCGGCGACCGTGCGCCACGCGCTGCCGCTGCCCGCGGTGCTCGGCCGGCTCTGCCATCACCCGTGTGAAAAAGGCTGCCGCCGCGGCGCCCACGACGACCCGGCCGCGATTCGGGAGATGGAGCGGTTCGTGGCGGACGAGGATCTGGCGTCGGCCGCGCCGCACCGCCCGCCGGTCAAGCCGGCAACGGGCCGCTCGGTCGCCATCGTCGGAGCGGGGCCGACCGGCCTGGCGGCGGCTTACTTCCTGTTGCGAGAAGGCCACGCGGTGGACGTGTTCGATCGGCAGGAGAAGGCGGGGGGCTCGTTGCACGGCAGCGTGGCGCGGGGCGAACTGCCCGCGGAGGCGCTGGAGCGCGAGGTCGCGCTGCTCGTTTCACTGGGGATGCGTTACCACGGGCTGGCCGAGCTGGGGCGTGACGTCACGCTGGGCGGTCTGCGGGAGAGCCACGACGCCGTGATTCTCACCATCGGCGGCACGGCGATCAACGAGGCGGAGCAACTCGGGGTGCGGATGGCCGACAGCGGCATCAAGGCGGATCCAAACACCTGCCGCACCGATCTGCCGGGCGTGTTTGCCGCCGGGGCGGCGGTGAAGCCGGTGAAGCAGCTCGTGCGGGCGATGAGCGAGGGGCGGATGGCAGCGGAGTGCGTGCGGCAGCACCTTGCGGGCGGCGCGGTACGGCGGCCGGACAAACCGTTCAGCAGCCTGATGGGCCGGCTGGAGCCCGGCGAATTGAAGTCGTTCCTGCAGACGTCAAGCCTGGTGCCGCGGACCGGTCCGTGCAGCGCGTGTGCGGCGGGGTTGTCGCGGCGCGATGCGGAGGGCGAGGCTTCGCGCTGCCTGCATTGCGACTGCCGCTCCTCGGGCAACTGCGTCCTGCAGCACTACGCCCAGGTTTACCAGGCCGATGCCGGGCGCTTCCGCTCGAAGCGACGCACCTTTGAGCAGGAGCGGAAGCCGGGCGGGGTGATCTTTGAACCGGGCAAGTGCATCCTGTGCGGCATCTGCGTGAAACTCACGGAGCTGGCGCGCGAGCCGCTCGGTCTGACGTTCATCGGCCGCGGCTTTGACGTCCGCATCGGCACGCCGCTCGAGGGCACGATCGATGACGGACTGCGGAGGGTGGCGGAGGAAGTCGTCTACCATTGCCCGACCGGCGCGTTGACCTTCGACGACAAGGCCGCGCGGTTGGAAGCGGCCAGGCACTGAGCGCGTCCGGTCAGAGGGCATCGAGAAATTCCACGAGGCCCGGTCGGTGGAGGGCGCGGGTTCGTCGGAGCCGCAGGTGCATTCGCGGGGGCGACCGAGCGCCGCCCTCCACTGAGTGGACAGCTTCTTGGGCGGAGCGCAGGCAGGGCGGCGGACGGTGGACGGAGGCGCTAACGCCTCAGTCCCGCTTCTTTTTCTTCTTTCCGCCCTTGGCCTTGGTGGCGGCCGGCGTGTCGACTGGTCGCGGAGCGCCGTGAGGCTCGAGGGCGAAGCGTTGCACCGGAAGCACCTGGGCGCGTGCGGCCCAGGCTTCCCAGAGGGCGGCGAGTTCCGCGACGAGGGCGGGGTGGTCGGACGCCCGATCGTGCTGCTCGGTGCGATCGCTCGCGAGGTCATAGAGCTCCCAGGGGCCGCGAAATTCGAAACGCACCAGCTTCCAGTCGCCCCGGCGCACGGCCGCGTTCCCTTCGTGTTCCCAGAACAACGCGCGGGGTATGCCGGTGCCGTCGGCGACGGAGGCCGCGGGGGAGACCAGCAGGGGCCGCAGGCTGCGTCCCTCCGGCGGGGTGATGGGTTGGCCCCGGAACGACGCGGGGTAGGTGGCGCCGGCGAGATCCACGCACGTGGCCATCACGTCGATCAGGTGGCCGGGTTCACGGATCAGGCGACCGGCGCCGCCGCCGGCCCGCGGGTCTGCCGGGATGTCGGAGGGCCAGTGCGCGATGAGTGGTGTCGCGATGCCGCCCTCGTGGGTGAAGTGTTTGTAGCGACGGAACGGCGTGTTTTCGAGCAGCGCCCAGCATTCGCCCACGAACACGCTGGAGTGCGCATCGCCGGGACGGTCGCCCGTGAGGCGCCCGGGTACGCCGGACTCGGCATTGCCGCCGTTGTCGCTCAGGAAGAGCAGCAGCGTGCGATCGAGCTCACCGCGGGCGCGCAAACCTTCCACGAGGCGACCGATGGCCTGATCCATCCGCCAGAGAACCGCGGCGTAGATGGCCATGAGATGGTCGTAGCGATCCTGCTCCGCCGCCGGGAGGCTGTCCCAGGCGGGGATGTGGGCGGGGCGGGGGGCGGCGGTCCAGCGGGGATCGACCAGACCCAGGGCAACCTGCCGGCGGAGGCGCTCCTCGCGCAACCGATCCCAGCCGGCCTTGAACCGGCCGCGGAAGCGTTCGATGTCCGCGGCGGGAGCCTGCAGCGGGAAATGCGGCGCGTTGTGGGCGAGGTAGAGAAAAAACGGCTTTCCGGCCGCGCGGGCTTCGTCGATGAAGCGCAGGCCGAAATCCGTCCAGAGATCGGTCGAGTACCACTCGGGCGGCACGCCGTCGGTGCCGCCGCGGCCGACGCTGCGGCCGTTGAGGAAGAGGTTCACACTCTTGCCGCCGGTGGGGAAATAAAACCCGCCGGCGGCGGCGTTGAGGCTGCGTTCGAAGCCACGGCCCCAGGGCGTGGTGCCCAGCACCTGGCCCACATGCCACTTGCCCGTCATCGCAGTGAAGTACCCGGCGTCGCGCAGCACCTCGGCGATCGTCACGCAGCGATCGTTGAGCTGCCCGAGATAACCGGGGAGCGGCCGGCCGTCGGCGCCGGGGCGCGGCGTTGTCATGTATCCGATTCCGGCCTGATGAGGATAGAGTCCGGTCAGCAGCGAAGCCCGCGTCGGGCAGCAGCGGGCGGTGTTGTAGAACTGGGTGAAGCGGACGCCACCGCGCGCCAGCGCGTCGAGGTGCGGTGTCGGGATTTCGCCACCGTAACAGCCGAGGTTCGAAAACCCCATGTCGTCGGCAAGAATGAGGACGACATTGGGGCGCGGCGCGGTTGCGGCAGCGGGGAGGGCGGGAAGGAAGGCCGCGAGGGTAGCCGCGGTCAGCAGGGCCGGGGAACGGAACCGGAGCGGGCGGGGCGGAGTCATGCGCGCCGGAGCCTGTCCGGGCCGCGGTGCGAGGGCGAGACTCGACCACGTTCCCGGTCGCGAAGGTGGCGGCGCTGGGCAGGGCCGGCAGTGCCGCGCACCCTCCGTTGCATCCACCGACGGAGCGCCGGCCGGGCGGCCGGGCTCAGGAGGTCGGAGCCGACTTCGGCGCGCCGGCCATGAGTGGGTAGACGACTCCGGCGAGGGCGGCGCCGGCGAGCGGGGCCACCCAGAAGAGCCAGAGCTGCTGCAGCGCCCAGCCGCCGACGAAGAGGGCGGGACCCGTGCTGCGGGCGGGGTTGACGGAGAGGTTGGTGACCGGGATGCCGATGAGGTGGATCAGGGTCAGGCCGAGCCCGATGGCGATCGGGGCGAAGCCCTGCGGGGCGCGGGAGTCGGTGGCGCCGAGGATGATCAGCAGGAAAAAGAAGGTGAGCACGACCTCGGCGACGAGTGCCGCGGCCATGCTGTATCCGCCTGGCGAATGCGTGCCGAAGCCATTGGAGGCAAAACCGCCCGCGACCGAGAACCCCGACTGGCCGCTGGCGATCACGTACAGCACCCCGGCGCCGGCCGCCGCGCCCAGGACCTGGGCGAGGACGTAACCGGGCAGTTCGGAGCCCTTGAAGCGGCCGCCGAGGCACAGCCCGAGGGAAACCGCCGGATTGAGGTGGCAGCCCGAAATGTGACCGATCGCGTACGCCATCGTCAGCACCGTGAGGCCGAAAGCCAGCGAGACGCCGACCAGGCCGATGCCGAGGTTGAGCGGGGTGGCGCCTTCGGTGGCGATGAACTTGGCGGCCAGGACGGCGCTGCCGCAGCCGCCGAAGGTGAGCCAGAACGTGCCGAGGAATTCCGCGAGAAGTTTGTTCTTCATGAGCTGGGGATGACGGAGGTTCTCGTTAAACGACTGGCGGGGAGCCGGTCGACCGGCGACGGGGCGTCGCACGGGACGTTTCTGAACCGGTCGGGGTGCGGGCGCGAGTGCGAATCCACCCCCCGCCCCGGGGGAACGGCGCGGTCAAATGTGGCCTCGTTTCTCGCGATCTTTCTCTCTCCTCTTTCCCTCCGGGGGCCCAACACCTGACGGAAAAGGAAGATCAAGAGTAAAGGGAAAGAGCGGCCCGGTGACTCTGACACCGCCCGGTCGCCGGGAGCGGCTCAGCGCGCGTGAGTGAATCAGCGCGCCCAGGCCGGGGTGCCGAACCAGTCGTGCATTTCCTTCGCGAAGGGCGCGACGATTTCGGGCGGCTCGGGGACGGCGCCGCGGTCGCCGGTGTCGCTGATCCAGGTGTCGAGGGCGGCGCGCAGGCGGGCCAGGGCCTCGCGGTGTTCGGGCTGCGGCGAATCGGCGAGGTTGCGGATCTCGTGCGGATCCGCGGCGGTATCGTAGAGCTCCTCACCGGGGCCCTGCCGCTCCATCAAGTCCCGGGGCGGGCCGCGGAGTTGGCCGGCGGCGTGGAGTTCCCGCATCAGTGGGTAGATCAGGAAACACTTTTCCTTGTACCGGTTGAGCGAGGCGAAGGTCGGACCGGGGGTGTAGTTCCGGAGGTAATGGTAGCGTTCGTCATGCACGGAACGCACCCGCTGCACCGTCTCGTCGATGCGGTCGCGCGCGGCAAACGCGTAGCGGCGCGGCGGATCCGTTCGCTCGCCAAGGAAGAGGCGGCTCTGCATCAACGGCGGGCGGGGCAGGCCGGCGAATCCCAGCGTCGTGGCGGTGAGGTCGATCAGGCTGATGATTTGATCGCTGACCGCACCGGCGCGGTAGTGGGGAGGCGGGGGGAAGTTTTTGGGCCAGCGGATGATCAGCGGGACGCGCAGTCCGCTGTCGTAGCACCAGTGGATCCCGCGCGGTTCGAGCCGGCCGTTGTCGCCAAAGAAAATCACGATCGTGTCGTCCTCGAGGCCGTCACGGCGCAGGCGATCGAGCACCCAACCGATGCGCACATCCATTCCGGACACCGAGTTCAGGTAACGCGCCCACTCTTCGCGGACGATGGGGTGATCGGGGTAGTAGGGCGGCGGGGTGACGTTGGCGGGCGTCGCGTGTTGGACGTGCTCCTCCTCACCGACCCACTTGACGCGCGGCTTTTTCGCGCTCTGGCGGTCGTAGATGTCGTACTCGATTTCGTGCGAGTTGACGACGGCGAAGAACGGGCGCCGTCCGGCGAGGGCGGACCAGTCCTCCGAACCGGCGTGGTAGATGGGGCCTTCGTTGACGAAATTCAGATCGAGCTTGCCGGTGCCGACGGCGAGCGGGCCGATGGTCTTGAGGTTGGCGGTGTAATAGCCGGCGTCGCGCAGCCAGTGGGTGATGGGACGCACGCCGGGCGGGAGCCGGAAATTGTCGTCCCGGTGCGACCGCATGTGGTGGGTGTCGGTGGAAGTCTGATAATGGCCGGTGAAGAACGCGGAGCGGCTCGGCGCGCAGGTCGGGTTCGTGGCGAAGACGCGGGTGAAACGCATGCCCTGGGCGGCGAGGGCGTCGAGGTGCGGGGTGTGCACCTGGGTGGCGCCGTAGCAACCAAGGTCGTGGGTGAGGTTTTCGCCGACCAGCCAGAGGATGTTCGGACGGAGCGACGGAGCCGCGGTTGCGGCGAGGCCCAGGAGGAGGCTGATTGCGAGGCAGAGGAGGGCGTGGCGTTTCATCCGTTCGAAGGTAGGAGGGCCGCGCGAAGCGGGCATCAAAAATCTCGACCGGGCGCGCGGCCTCCGCACCACGCCCCTCCGGACGCCGCCGGCCGACGCGAGCGCCAGGGCGCCCGCATCAGCGCTAACCTAAGCCTGATATCCAGAGTGGCAGCGGCATCCTGCCGCTGCGGGCCGGCAGGGTGCAGAGCCGGGACGGCTCTGCCCCATCGGCTTAAGTTTGCGCCGATGGGGGGGGCGCCCCGCCTGCAGGTCGGGGGTTTGGCCACGAGGGGCGCCGGGACCGGTCCGCCTGATTACGCCAATTCCCAACCCCGGCGATACGGGCGGCGCACGATCGCGGCGGCCTCCGGGGCGTTCTTCGCCTTGAGGTTTTTCGCGTCCCACTCGATTCGCTTGCCGAGGCGCAGGGCCAGGTTGCCCAGCAACACGGTTTCGCTGAACGGACCCGACTGGGCGAAGTTCGACAGCGCCGGGGTGCCGGTCTTGATGGCCGTCAGCCACTCGACGTAGGGCCCGCCGCCGTCTTCGCCCTTGCCGTCCTGGGTGCCACCCGGCACGCGCGGAATGGTCTTGGGCGGAGCGGTGAAGTTCGTCGTAATCGTCTCCGGCTTGAACACCCAGTCCTGCCGCGAGCGGCCGAAGAACATGCGGCCCTTTTCGCCGACGAGCAGCAGATCAAAGCGGCGGAACACATGGTCGGCGGTCGGAAAGTCGGACTTCCAGAGATTCTCTGGCGGCGTGTGCTGGTAGACGCCCTCCTTCGATGCGACGCCGTCGTACCACACGAACTTCACCGGAGTTCCGAAAAAGCTGGTCGGAAACTGGTAGGTGACCGTCGACCAGTTCGGGGCGGCGATCGGCGTGCCGTCCGCATGCTTCGCCTCGACCGAGGACGGGGCGGTCAGCCCGAGGGCCCAATACGGCATGTCCATGATGTGGCAGCCCATGTCGCCGAGGGCGCCGGCGCCGAAGTCCCACCAGCCGCGCCAGGCGAACGGAGCGATCGCGCGGCTGTAGTCGCGGAAGGGCGCGGGCCCGATCCAGAGATCCCAGTCGAGTCCCTTCGGGACGGGTTCCGCCTTCGGCCAGGCGGTCATGCCCTGGGGCCAGATGGGCCGGTTGGTCCAGGCGTGGACCTCCTTGACCACGCCGAGCACCCCGGCGCGCACGAGTTCGACGGCGCGGCGGATGGGTTCGCCGGCGTGGGCCTGATTGCCCATCTGGGTTTGCACCTTGTACTGGGCGGCCGCCTCGGCCAGGCGGCGTGCTTCCCAGACCGAATGGGAGATGGGCTTCTGGCAGTAGACGTGTTTGCCCTTGCGCATCGCCAGCATCGACGCGTGAAAGTGGTGGTGGTCGGGGGTGGAAACGGTGACCGCGTCGACGCCCGGATGGCTGGCGATCATCTCGCGGTAGTCGGTGAAGAATTTTGCGCCGGGGAACTTGTCGAGGATGGTCTCGGCGCCCTCCTTGGATTTCTTCTGCTTGTTGCGGCCGAGGCCGGGCTGGCGCGGGTTGGCGACATCGCACAGCGCCACGATCTGCGCCCCGGCAGCGGCGGTTTGCAGCGTATCCGAGTTTCCCTTGCCGCCGACGCCGATGCAGCCGACCTGGATGCGGCTGTTGGCGCCGCGCGCGGTGGCGGGCAGGATCTGAAAGGCGAAGGCCGTGGCGGCGGCGGAGGAGGTGGTGCGGAGGAAGTCGCGGCGTTTCATGGGGGAGGATCGCATCGGGAGGCGCAGCCTGCCCGGTGCGGACGCGTCTGTCACCCGCGAAGTTCCCGAAGTTGCCGGGTGGGGTGCCTCTCTCGCCTCGACGGTCCTGCCGTTCCCGGGCGCACCCGTTCCATCGGACCGCCGCCGGATCCTGTCCGCTGCCCTCGCTCAGGGTGGGAGCAGGTTGCGGGCCTGCGGGTGCTGCGGATTCAGCTCGAGGGTGCGGCGGGCGGCCGCGGCGGCGCCGGCGCGGTCGCCGCGCTGCCAGAGAATGGTCGCCCGCGCATACGGGTAATCCGCCACCGCCGGGGCAAATTTCTCCGCGGTTTCGAGCGCCTGGATGGCCTCCTCGGCGCGGCCGGTCTGGGCGAGCAGCAGGCCGAGGTTGTACCAAGCGCGGTCGAAGCGGGGGTTGCGGCGCGTGGCCTCGCGCAGGGCCAGCTCGGTGTCGCGGAACTGGCGGGCGGCGGCGAAGGCGAGGGCGGCGTTGAAGGCGGAGTCGGGATCGGTGGGGTTGAGCTGCGCGGCGCGCCACAACGAGGCGGCGGCCTCGGCGGGGCGGCCGAGTTCGTTCAGCACCAGGCCCAGGGCGTCGTGCAGGCCGGGTGAATACGGATCCCACTCGGTCGCCTTGCGCAGCTCGTTCAAGGCCTCGGCGGGGCGGCCGCGGTTGAAGAGATCCTGGCCGATGCGCATGCGGCCGGCGGGTTGGTCGGCGCTGGCGGCGAGGTAGGTGTCGAGTTCGCGGCGGACAGGGGAGTCCGCGGGCAACTCGGCGGAGAGCGGCCAGGCGGCGTCGAGCCGCACCAGGCGGGAGGGATCCTGCAACATCGGCCGCAGCGTGGCGGCCTCGCCGGGCAGGCCGGCCAGCACCTGCACGGCGGCGGAGCGCACCATTGCATCGGCGTGGGACAGGTTTTCCCGCGCGGCGGCGACCACCCGCGGATTGCCGGCGGCGAAGGGCCGGGCGAGCAGCAGCAGCGTGGCCCGCCAGGCGGGCACGTCTTCGCTGGCGATGAACTCGAGCAGGCGCGGCACCGAGTCGGGGTTGCCGGATTGCGCGGCCACGACCGCGCGGGTGCGCTGCCGCTGGCGCGACTCGAGCTTCGGTCCGTACCATTTCTCCGCGTGTTCGATCGCCCAGTCGACCGACTTGTCGGTGTGGCAGCGGTTGCAGGCGTTGGGGATGCCGAGCTCCTTGGTGAGGAGGGGGTCGGGCTTGAGGAAACCGTGGTCATGCCGCGGATCGCGCTGCATGTAGGTGGTGCGCGGCATGTGGCACTCGACGCAACGGTTGCCGGTGCTGTCGGCCTGGTGGAAGGAGTGTTTCACCGGATCGATGATGGGCGCGTTGTTGCGCGGCGAAGGCCCGTGGCACTGCAGGCAGATCGAGTTGTCCTGCACCGGCAGGCGCGTCTTGCCGCTGTGGGGATCGTGGCAGTCGAGGCAGGTGACGCCGGCCTTGCCCCCCATCCGGCTGGTGAGGAGCGAGGTGTAGTTGAAATCCTCGTCGCGCACCTGGCCGTCGGGGTAGAACACGTTGGCGTCGGTCGGCAGGGTGAGGCGGTAGTAGTCGTTGTATTCGCCGCCCGGATGCAACTGCCCGGTGAGCAGCTCGTTGCGGGCGTGGCAGGGGGCGCAGGTCTCCTGGGCGAGCTTGATCTGGGCGGCCGTCAGCCCGGGGCCGGCGGGGGCGGGACCGGCGCGGGCCGGATCGAGGTGTTTCGCCGGGAAGTCGCCGTGGCACTGATGGCAGCCGACGCCGTGCTCGCGCCAGGTGGTCGCGTAGGTATCGGTGACGGGGTTGTAGTTCTTGCGGAACTCCGTCATGTGGCAGTGCGCGCACATCGAGTTCCAGTTCATGCCGCGGCCGCGCCAGTGGCCCCATTCGCCGGGGCGGCGGCCTTCGTCGCCGAAGACGTTGAACCACTCCTTGCGGTGCGGATCGAAGGCGAGCTCCGCGGCCTGATAGCGGCCGCCGCCCACCGGCACCATGTACTGTCGCAGGGGGTCGAACCCGAGGGCGAAGTCGGCGGTGAAGGACTCGGCCGGGGCGTCGCCGCGCTTTTCGGTGAAGTGCGGCTTCCCGTCCTTCCACTCGGCGGTGTACTCGATGCCGTGCAACGACACGCGTTGAGGCGTGCCCACGGCGTCGGCGTCCGCCTGGGCTTCGACCGGGCGGTGGGCATGGGCGTGGTGGGATCCGGACCACGCCTTGTAGATGTCCTCATGGCACAGCCGGCACTCTCCCGACTTGGCCGGCACGGGCGTCTCCGCTTGGGCGAGCGCGGCCTGTTTGGCGCGGTCGCGGCTGCAGCCGCCGAAGACGCCGACGAACAGGGCCGCCATCGAGGTCGCGCCGAGCAGCCAGGCGCCGCGCCGCGCCACCTGAGGGGAGGAAGGAAGGCGGAGCATCACGGTCGCAGGAAGTGGGGGAAGGGCAGGGCGGACGGCATTGAGGTCGCGGTACTGAAACGAACGCGGCAGGGTTGACAATGACGACCTGCGGTCGCGCGCGCGATTGCTGCAGCTTGCTCCCGGCGGGCGGACGCGCGAGAGTCAGGCGCCGGCATGAAACTTGAATTCACCCAACTCTCCCCCCGCGACGCCTATGCCTGGATGGTCTCGACGATCCTGCCGCGTCCGATCGCGTGGGTCTCGACGATGGCCGCCGATGGCCGGACCAATCTCGCTCCCTTCTCCTTCTTCCAGGGGGTGACGGCCAATCCGCCGCTGTTGATGTTCGTGCCTGTCAACACTCGCGATGGCACCAAGAAGGACACCGTGCGCAACCTCGAGGCGGTGCCGGAGTTTGTGGTGAATCTGGTGTCTTATCCCCTGGCGGAGCAGATGAACGCGACCGCGGCGTCACTGCCGTACGGCGAAAGCGAATTCGAAAAGTACGGCATCGCGGCGGCCGCGAGCGAGCGCGTGCGCCCGCCGCGGGTGGCGGCGGCGCCGGTGGCGTTCGAGTGCACGCTCGAGCGCATTCTCCCGATCGGCGAGGGGCCGCTGGCGGCGAACGTGGTGTTCGGCCTCATCCAGCTCGCGCACGTGAGCGACACTGTGCTGGGGGCCGACGGCCGGCCGGATTCGGCCGCCCTCGATCTGGTCGGCCGCCTCGGCGGTGAAGGCTACGTGCGCACGCGGGAGCGGTTCGATCTCAAGCGGCCGCGTTGAGCGCGTGACGCCGGCCGCCGGGGGCCGGGCAGGTTCCGGGGGGCGGCAAGGGGCCGGGCGTCCATCGGTGGAGATCAGGCAATTCGCTTCTGCGGCCGACGCGCCGGCTCGCGGTGCGCGGCCCAGAAGCGGCACTCGTCGGAGAACTCGCGCACCGCGGGACGTTCGCGGGCGAGTTCGCGGCGCAGCGCGTCGAAACTGTGCCGCCAGCCGGTGGCGGCGAGATCCTCGAGCACCTCGCGGCGATCGGGCAGGTGCATGAAGGTGCGGCCCGCCTCGTCCGTGAAGTAACGATCGCCAAACTCGACCAGTCGCGGATTCTGCCGGCCCTTCACCCAGCGAATCGTCTCGAGCCGCCACAGCGCCCGCTCCTCCGCCGAGGAGTCGCGGTCGTGGGTGGTGAACAACAGCGGCGCTCCCGGCCGACAGACGCGGTGCAACTCGCGCAGCGCCGCGCGCCGGTTCTCCCGCCCCGGAATCTGCATCAGCCCGTTGAACATGAACAGCGCCCCGCCGAAGGCGCGGTCACCCAGGCGATGGCGGCCCCGGGCGGAACCCCGCCGCGGCGACCGGGCTTTGTCATCCAATGGATGACAGGCGGGCGCGACGCCGGCGAGCGGGCGGGCGGTGTGGAGGCCGGTGGCGTCGGCGTGGAGGAAGGTGATGGCGCCGGCGCCGCGCTGGAGCGCGAGGCTGCGGGCCTGGTCCAGGAGTTCGGACGCGAAGTCGAAGGCGGTGAGCCGGCGGTAGCCGAGTTCCCACAGGCCGAGAGTCACGCGGCCCGCGCCGCAACCGGCTTCGAGGAGCCGGGCGGAGTGGTCGGGAAAGCAGCGGGCGATCATCAGCCGCTCCGAAGCCCAGAGCCCGAGGTCGTGGGCGGCGCGCGTGTAGTGCACGACAGCCTGAAGATCGTTGAAGTCGGCGCGGACGGTTTCGGCGGTGATCTTTTCCACAACGGGCAGGTCGGCGTGACGGGTGCGAGTGGGTTCAGCGGCGACGCCAGGCGGCGAGAAACATGCCATTGGCGTTCAGTTCCTGCGGCCAGAGGGAAAGGGTTGCCGCCGGGGCGGCCGCGGCGGTCGCGGCGGGCGCAGCCGGTGCGGCGTTGGCTGGCGTCGGCTCGGCGGCGGGCGGCCGGAGGGGGGCGGCGGGCGCGGGTGGTGGGAAGGGGGGGCACGGTTCCAACTCGGGGTGGGCGGCGGTGAATTCGGCAGCGAGCGCGGTGGTTTCGCGGTGGGTGAGCGTGCAGACGGCGTAGACGAGACGGCCGCCGGGCTTGAGTGCCGGGAGGACGTGTTCCAGCAGGGCGCGCTGGGTGACGGCCAGTTCCCGCACATCCCCGGGGGTGGCGGTCCACCGGGCGTGCGGGTTGCGCTGCCAGGTGCCGATGCCGCTGCATGGGGCGTCGACCAGAATGCCGTCGAAACGGGTGCGCGTCGGCAGGCGGGAGGAGCCGTCCCAGGGGGCGGTGCGAAAATTGAAGATCCGGGCGCGGGCGGCGCGGCGGCGCAGGGCGGCGAGGCGGCGCTCACTGCGATCGGTGGCCCAGATCAGGCCCTTGTTGGCCATCAGGTCGGCGAGGTGGAGAAGCTTGCCGCCCTCACCGGTGCAGGCGTCCCACCAGGTTTCGCCGGGCTGCGGGGCACAGGCGAGGCCGACGAGCTGCGAAGCGAGATCCTGGATTTCGAAGGCGCCGCGATGGAAGGCCGGGGTGAGAAACAGGTCCTGCGGGCCCGCGAAATGGAGGGCATCGGGGGCCCGCGGGGTGGGGGTGCAGTTGCCGAGTTCGCGGGCGAGGGCGCCGGCCGTGCCCGGGCGGGCGCGGAGCCAGAGAGCCGGTTCGCGCTGAATTTGGCGGAGAAAGCCGGCGGGGAGATCCATCTCTTCGCGCAGCCAGGCGGGCACGGCCAGCGCGGCAAGGGCTTCGGCCTTGAGGGATTTTTCGTCCCGATCGAAACGATCCTGCAGGCTGGCGGCCCGGGCGAGCTGCTGCGGGGCCGCTTCCTTGGGATCGCACCATTGGCACCAGCGGAAGAAAGTGAACACGGCGCGGCTGATGGCGCGTTTCTCCCGGGGCCCGAGCCGGCGGGCACCGTAAAGGTAGCGACGCAACGCGGCGTCGGCCGGCAGATCGGGAGCGACCGTGGCGAGGACGCGGGCGGCGTGACTGAGGGTGGAGGGATCGAACATCGCCCCCACGAAAACGGGGCGGCGGCCGCAAGGCGAACGCGGAAGTGGGCGGCGCGCGCCGGCGCGGCGCCAGCGGAGATCAGTCTCCGCCGGGCAGGCGCCGCACGGTGCCGGGCACCTGCGGCTGGCCGGTGTTGGCGCTGGCGAGCGCGGCGAAGCACAGGGCGAGGCTGTCGAGGTTGTTGCGCGCGTCGTGGCCCGGGACGCGGTTTTCCTCGATGGCGCAGAGCAGTTCCCCCATCGCGCCCTCGAAGCCGCTGGTGAACCACGTGCCGGCGAGCGCCGGTTGCGCGCGACCGGCCGCGGTGTGCAGCACGACCGTCTGCTCGGACAGGCTCGGCCCCGCGCTGCGCAGGGTGGCGGCGGCGCCGCAGACCACCGTGCGATCCTCCTGCCCCTCGCGCACATGGCCGTTGAAATTGAGGCGCACCTGGGCGCCGGCGAAATCGATGCCGACGTGCGCGAGCATCGGCGGACGCATCCGCTGGCCGCCGGTGCGGCGCACGCTGGCCCAGACGCGCTCGGCCGTCCGGCCGGCGGTGAACTGCGCGGCCAGGTCGAACCAGTGGATGCCGAAGTCGTAGAGCACGAGGTGGTGGATCGCTTCGAAGGGGGTGCCGGCGGTCCAGGTGTGATCCCACTGGAGCGTGCAGTCGACGCTGGCGACCTGACCCACCAGGCCGGCGCGGATCGCCGCGATCATCCACGCGAAATGCGGCGCCCAGCGCCCGTTCTGGTTGACGGCGAGGCGCACTCCCTGGGCCTCGGCGAGGTCGGCGAGCCGGGCGCCGAGGTCAAGGTCGAGCACGAAGGGTTTCTGGCTGAGCACGTGCTTGCGGGCGCGCAGGGCCGCCTCGATCGCGGCGACGCGCTCGGCGGGGTGCAGGGCGAGGTCGATGACCGCGATGTCATCGCGACGCAGCACCGCGGTGTAATCGGAAAAAACGTCGGCGGCCGGATAGAACTCGGCGCGACGTTTCTCGGCGCGGGTGCGGTCGACGTCGCAGAGCGCGGCGACGTCGAGGCCGAGGGCGCGGTACGCGCGCAAGTGATACTCGGAGATGCCACCGCAGCCGATGAGGGCGATGCGGGGACGGTACGCACGGGGCCGCGGCGGCAGGTAGGGCAGGTCGGGCACCGCGGCCGCGCCGCTGCTGCCCGCCTGCGCGAGGCCGTAACCGGAGGAGGCGGCGAACTTGTCACTCATGGTTGGATACGAAGGGGGCGGGGGGCGGCGCGCCGTGGCCGGGCTCCGCGGTTTGTCACGTAATACGTGACGAAGGGCCGGGGCGACGGCGGGGCCGGGCGGAGTGGGCGGAGCGGGGTCGGGGACGGGTCAGGAGACGAGTTTGACGGTGCGGCCGAGACGGGCGCTGAGGACGGCGGAATCGACGATCTGCTGGCCGATGCGGGCGATCTTCGGCGAGAGGGGGCCTTCGAGGGGCGTGCCGGTGCGCAGGCAGTGCACGAAGTACTGGATGGCGTTCTGGAACGGCGGGGCGATGGCATCGACGGGCAGATCCTCGCCGCGGGGATTCGCGCGGGTCTGGAGCCGGATGGTCGGCTCGTAGTCGTAGGAGGCGAGGGTGCCGTCCTCGCCCTTGAGCACGAAGCCGCATTTGGGCTGGGGCTGGGCGATCCAGGGGTCGGTGAAGGTGCCCCAGCGCGTTTCGAACTTCGACAGGCCGCAGGCGTAGCGGGCGAGGGTGACGCTGTGTTCGTCGACCTCGAGGCCGCGCGGGCGGTCGACGACGGCGGTGACCTCGAGCGGTTTCCGGCCGTCGTGGTACCAGGTGCCGAGGGTGGTGCCGTAGCCGAGGTAATCGAGGAGGGAGCCGCCGCCGCGCTTCTTCCGGTAAAACCAGCTCCGTCGCTTCATCGCGGGGGTGGGCGTGGTCTCGAGCTTGTCGGCGGTGTGCCAGAGCGGGCCGCGGTTGCCATCGTAGTAGTGGACTTCCTGGAGCGCGCCGATGCGGCCCTCGCGAACGAGGCGGTGGGCGGTGATGTGGCTGGGCACCCAGCGGAGCGGCCAGTTGATGGCGAGGAGGCGTTTCGCCCTCTTCGCGGCGGCGATCATGCGGTCGGCCTCGGCGAGCGTGGCGGCGAACGGCTTTTCCACGAAGAGGTGCGCGCCGTAGGGGGCGGCCAGTTCGACGTACTCCGCGTGGCGGGCGGTGGCGGGGCAGAGAATCACGAAGTCGGGCGCGGTCGTGGCCAGACACCGGTGCGGATCGGTGAACACGCGGTCGCGCGGAATCGCGAAGTGGGCGATCGCGGCGGCCATGCGCGCGGGATCGTCGTCGCAGATCCCGGCGATTTCGACGTCGGGGTGTTCGTGGCACTGGCGCAGCAGGTCGCCCATGTGCATGTGGTCGAAGTTGAGGCCGACAACGCGGAGCTTTTTCATGGCGGGGAGGAAGGGGAGGCGAAGGCGTAGGTGGTGGCGGGCGTGGAGACGAACACGCGGTGCAGGCAGGAGTCGTCGAGGCCGGCGGCGCGGAGGGAAGCCGCGAAGTCGCCGAGCAGGAAGGTGAGGCCGGGGCGGCCGCCGTAGCTGCGCCAGTAGCCGCGGCGGGCGGCGTCCATGCCGAGCATGATCTGATCCGGGAATTCGGGGAGGAGGGTGACGAGCAGGTCGCGGGTGGGGTTGCGGCTGCCGGGGGGCCAGCGGAAGGCGCTGTCGTACTCGAGCCGCACACCGGTGGACAGGATCTCGCGATGGTAGGCGGGATCGGGTCGGCGGTCGGTGTGCGACAGGCAGACGTGGCGCAGATCGATGCCAAGGGCGCGGAGGCGTTGGACCTGTTCGAGGGCGAGGGTGCCCTGTTCGGTGTGGGTGAGCACCGGGCAGCCGGTGCGGGCGTGGGCACGGGCGGCGGCGGCGAAGAGGCGTTCCTCGCGAGCGCCGATGGTTTCCCCGGTCGCGATCTTGATCACACCGGCGCGGTGCGGCGTACGCCGGACGACCGGGGCGCCATAGTCGAGGGCGTCGACGCCTTCGACGATGTCGGCGTGGAAGAGGGCGGCGAGCTCCTCCTCGTCGAACGTTTCGCTCCAGTGGCCGGGCGGGTAGTATTTGGCGAGATGGAGGCCGGTGGGACAGACGAGGTGCACGCCGGTGCGGCGGGAAACCTCCGCGAGCTTGCGGACGTTGCGGCCGCTGTCGCAGGGCATGGAGTCGATCATCGCCCCGCCGCCGGCCGCGCGGAAGGCGGTCAGTTCCTGCGTGGCGCGGTCGACGTCGTCGAGCAGGAAGTCGGGGGTGACCTGGGTGGTGAAGCTGGGGTCGATGATGACGTGTTCGTGGGCGTAGCAGCGTCCGAGGTCGGCCGCGGGGATGTCGCCGAGCACGGTGCGGACGAAACTCATGGGCGGGCGGAAAGGGTGACGCGCTCGCCGGCGCGCGGCACGCGGCACGCCTGGCCGATGCGGGCGCATTCGGCGGCGAAAGGGGTGGGGGGGGCGGTGTTGAAGGCGAACATTTCGTAGTGGCAGGGAATCGCGCAGCGCGCACCGACCGCGCGGGCGAGGCGGGCGGCTTCGATTCCGTCGAGGTTTCCGGCAACGCGGCGGCTTTTCGCGCGGCCGTTGATGGGGAGCAGGGCGAGATCGACGGCAAAGGCGCGCAGCCGGGCGGACATGCCGGGATAGAGCACGGTGTCGCCACTGTGGTAGACGGTGAACGGGCCGGCGCGGACCACGAAGCCGGCGTAGGCGGGCGAGAGTTCCTCGTGCGCGGCCGGCACGGCGGTGAAGGCGAACGGGCCGACGCTGGTGCTGGCGCCGTCGGCGAGCGGCACGAAGCGCGGGCGGTGGGTTTCGCCGAGGCGCTGGGCGGCGAAGTCGACGTTGGCCGCGGGCAACACCAGGCGGGCCGCGGGGTTGGCGGCGAAGAGCGGGAGCAGTGTGTCTGCGTCGAGGTGATCGGTATGGTTGTGCGAGGACGTCACCGCGATGAGGCCGGTGAGGCGGGCGGGATCGACAACCCGGGCGGTCAGGCGGACGTGGGGTTTGTCGGTGGCGGCGTATTTTTTGGTGAGGGAATCGCTCAGGTAGGGATCAAAAACAAGGCACTCGCCGGCGTGGCAGACGAGGAAGCCGCTCTGGCCGAGCCACCAGAGATCGAGCCGATCACGGGCGGGCGCGGCTCGGACGGAGGCGACGTCGGCGAGCAGGGCGTCGTCAGCAAGGACGGGTGGGATCATGGGGCGATCAGGCCAGGCCGATTTCCTGGCGGACCTGCCGGAGGCCGGCGACCAGGTTTTTCAGCTTGGGTTGGGCGGCCCAGCGGGCGGTCTGGCTGAGGCCGCAGTCGGGGGCGAAGACGAGGCGGTCGGCCGGAGCATGCTGGAGGCAGAGGCGCACGCGATCGGCGACGTCGGCCGGGGTTTCGAGGTAGTAGCTCTTCACGTCGATGATGCCCACGGCGGCGTCCATGCGCCGGGCGATCGCCGCGAGGATCTCGATTTCGGCGAATTCGCGGCTGGCCATCTCGACGTGCATTTCGTCGGCCTTGAAGTCGAGAAAGGCCGGAAACATCGGGGCAAGCTTGCGCGGGCCGACGGCGCGGGCCTTGTAGTTGCCGAAGCAGAGGTGGGTGCAGAGCCGGGTGCGGCCGACGACGGGTTCGACAGTGCGGTTGAAGATGTCGACGAAGCGGCGCGGATCTTCGCGGTAGGCGTAGCAGCTCATCGAGGGTTCATCGACGCTGATCTCGCGGCAGCCGGCGGCGACGAGAGCCTCCAGTTCGCGGCGCACGATCGGGAGCAGCGCCTCGGTGATCGCCCAGCGGTCGGGATACTGGGCGTTGGGCAACAGGCGGCCGCTGAGCGTGTAGGGCCCGGGCACGCTGGCCTTGAGGGTGGGGCCGGCGGGGGCGAGGCGCTGCAGGCGCTTGAATTCCTCGACCGCACCGAGGCCGCGGGGGGCGCGGAGTTCGCCGGTGATGGCGTGTTTGCCGCGCTGATCGTGCGCGGGCGGTCCGAAGCGGCGCGGCGAGGCCGACTCGAGCTCGATGCCCTCGATGAAGCCGTAGAACGAGAGGTTGAAGTCGAGGCGCGTCTGTTCGCCATCGGTGATCACATCGAGGCCGGCCTCAACCTGATCGTGCACGGCCGCGATGACGGCGTCGTTCTGGATCTCGGCGAGGTCGGCGTGGCCGAAGACGCCGAGGTGCTGCGAAGCGAATTCCAGCCAGCTCGGAAACGGGTAGCTGCCGATGACGGAGGCGCGGAGGGGGCAGGATTGCATGAGGGAGTGAGGGACTGAGGGAGTGAGGGAATGAGGGGAAGGAGGAGTAGTTTCCCGAAAGGGAGGAGTGGAGCGGTGTGGTGACGGCGCGTGGGCGTGAGCGTGAACGGTCAGGACCCTCACCCCCTCATTCCCTCACTCCCTCTTCCCTCCTTCACACCTTCGCAGGGAAGATTGGACGCAGGTAGTCGAGGTCGTACTTGATGCTGGGTTCGACGCCGAGCGGGGTCTTGACGCCCTCGATGCCGAGCCAGCCGCGGTAGCCGGCGGCGTCGAGGGCGGTGCGGACAGTGGGGAAGTTCATCGAGCCCTTGCCGTAGAGATCGTCGTAGTCCTTCAGGTGCACCTCGCAGATGCGCTCCTTGCCGAGGCGGCGAATGGCGGCGCCGACGTCCTCGCCCTCCTTCTGCATGTTGCCGACGTCGTAGTAGACGCGCACGGCGGGCGAGTTGACGGCGTCGAGGATGCGTTCGAGGACGGGGGCCTTGAGCCAGGACTCGATGCCGTAGACGACCCCGGCAGCCTCGGCGCGCGGGGCGAGGATCTTGAGGCGGCGGATGACCTCGGCGATGCCGGGTTCGTCGTTCTTCAAATCGCCCTTGGAGAAGAAAGCGAGCAGCGTGACACGCTGCTTGAGGCGCTGCATCACCCGGATGCTGTCGAGCACCCACTGTTCGGTGGCCGGGTCGCTTTTGTAGGGCACGGTGTTGAGCACACCCATGGCGAGGGACGCGATGGCGACCTTCGATGCGGCGGAGGCGGCGAGGATCTTGTCCTGGTGCGCTTCGTCGAAGAGCGGGAGGCGGGTTTCGCCCGGCTTGAGGCGTCCGAAGTCGACCTGTACGCCGTCGAGGCCGATGCGTTTCGCAACCTCGAAGGAGGCGGGTTCACAGGTCTGGCGCAGCGTCCAGTCGCAGGCGAAGATCCGGAAGCCGGGGGGCGGCGCCTTGGGCGCCGCCCCGAGCGGCCGCCAGGCGGCCGCGGCGGTCGAGGCCAGGAGGGAAGTACGGAGAAAGGAGCGGCGGGTGAGGAGGGTCATGAGGATGGGGGCACGGTGAACAGTGGGCGGGGCTGGTCCTGAGGCGCACGGGCTCGGAGCTGGTTGCGGGAGTGGCCGCGGCATCCCGCCGCGGCGAGCGCAGAGCCGGGACGGCTCTGCCACCTGGTTTCGAGTCAGCGTTTGGAGGCCCCTGCTGCGAGTTGGGTCAGGCCTGGAGGCCGGCGAGGTCGGCCTGGAGTTTCTGTTTGGAGCCGATGACGTCCTGCCAGGTGACGGTGCGTTTCTCGTAGGCGGCCGTGCGGCCCATGATGGCGACGAGGTTGGAGGTGATGCTGGGTTCGAGGGTGGGATTGCGGGTGTCGCCGGCGAGGATCTGCTCGTGGAACGCCTTGATGTTGGCGATGGCGCCCTCCTTGTAGATCGCGGTGGTGGCGCCGCCGCGGTAAAAGGTTTCCTTGGGGCCGCGGATCATGACGTCGCCGCCATATTTGGTGAGGAGGACGCCGTTGGTGCCGAACATGCGGTTGATGATGCCGCCCTGTTCGCCGTGGGCGTTGAACTGGCGCGAGCTGAAAGTGATGCCGACATTGTTCGGGTACTCGTACACGAGGGCGAAGTGATCCCAGCAGTCGCCGACATCGACGCGGACGCGGCGGCCGCCAGTGCCGGTGCAGCGCAGCGGGGGTGAGTCCTTCATGATCCAGCTCATGACGTCGAGGGTGTGGATGTTCTGCTCGACGATGATGTCGCCAGAGAGCACCTGGTCGAAGACCCAGTTGTGCAGGCGGGCCTCGGCGGTGCCGGGGGGGGCCTTGATGGCGAGGCGGTTGGCGTGGTAGAGGGCTTCGCCGAAGCACAGTTCGCCCATGGCGCCGGCGTGGACGCGGCGGATGGCTTCGAGGTAGAATTCGTTGGCGCGGGTCTGGAAATCGACGAGGAAGACGCGCTTTTGCTTGCCGGCAGTGCGGCCGTCGGCGGCGATCGACTGGACGCCGGGCACGTCGACCGCGGCGGGTTTGGCGAGGTAGACGTGGAGTTTGGCGGCGACCGCGGCCTTTACCTGCGCCGGGTGGAAATAGGGCGGGCTGATGATGGCGACGGCGTCGAGGCCGCCGGCGGCGACGAGTTTCTCGCCGCACTTCAAACCGGTGTAGGTGCGGACGCCCTCGAGTTTGTTCTTCTTGATGTTGTCCTGGACGCGGGTCTCAAAGTAGTCGGCGAGGGCGACGACCTCGTAGCCGCCGTGGACGCGGAAGAGGTCGGTGATCCAGGTGCCGCGACCGCCGCAGCCGACGATGCCGAGGCGGAGGCGGGAGTTGGCGGCGGAGCCCTGGGCGGTCGCGCGGCTGAGGGTGGCGACGGAGGCGAGGCCGAGGCCGGCCTGGGCGAGGAACTGGCGGCGGGAGGGGGCGTTTGGAGTTTGCATGCGAGGAAAGAAGGCGGACGGAGCAGCGGGATTCAGTCTACGTGTCTGGATGGCTGGGGCGATAACGGAAGTCGGTTTCGGGGCCAGTCGTCGCGGCCGGTGGCGGCGGGCTGGGTTGGGGTTTCCAGGATGGCGCCCGTGGCGCGCAAGCGATCCTGCAGCGTGGGGATCGGAATCTCGCGGGCGCCGCACGACCGGGCGAGGGAGAGGGCGGCGGCGGTGCCGGCGGCCTCGCCCATGGCCATGGTCTGTGCCATCGAGCGGCAGGAGGCGTGGGCATCGTGGGTGGCGCTGAAGCAGCGTCCGGCGACCCACAGTTCGTCGCGGCCGCGGGGCACGAGGGTGCGGTAGGGCACGTCGTAGGCGGCGCCATCGGGAACATAGGCCCAGGCGGTTTCCCCGCCGCCGCCGGGAGCGGGCCGGTGGTCCTCGATGGGCGCGCCGCAGAGCAGCACCCGGTCCTCGAAGCGGGCGACAGCGAGGCAGTCCTGCCGGGTGAGACGGTATTCGCCCCAGACCCGGCGCGTCTCGCGGACGCCGATCTGGTGGGAGAGGCCGATCAGGCCGGCGTCGGCAAAGCCCGGGATGCAGTCGCGCAGGAAACGTTCGTAGACGAAGGCCTGGCGCCGGCCCTCCTGTTCGGCGCGGGTGAGGTCGCGGGCGTCGGTGGGGTCGCAGCCGGCAACGCGTACTGCCACGGTGGAGACGCAGCCGCGGATGTTCATTTCGTGCAGGCTGCCGTGGCGGCGGGGCAACGGATGGGTGCCGGCGTCGACCGCTTCGGCCATGCGCTCCCGCAAGAGGCGGGAGCCGCCGGCGGCGGCGAAGCGGGCGAGGTCGACGTGGGCGAGGCGGAAGGTGGTGGTGAGGGTCTGGGCGGGTTCGGACTCGCCGGCCTGCTCGCAGGGCACGCCGGCCCAGTGGCAGAGGTCGGCATCGCCGGAGGCGTCGATGAAGCGGTGGGCGCGAAGGCGGAAGAAACCCTGCTTGGCGAAACACACCGCGCCCGCGAGGCGGCCGTCGGGTGCGAGGTCGGCGCCGACAAGCGTGGTGTGCAACAGCAGGTCGACGCCGGCCGCGGCGAGCAGTTCGTCCCAGACCAGCTTGAGGCGTTCCGGGTGGTAGTTCACGCCGGTGCCGGCGCCGTAGGTGTTGGGGCGGAGGAAGACGGCGCCGGCGGCGTCGAGGCGGTCGACGACGCGATCGGGCAGGCCGCCGACCACCTTGCGTGGGGCCGGTCCGGGCGTGAAAAAACCGTAGAAGGTGTCGAGCATCTGCGTCGAGGTCCCGCCGGCGAAGCCGTAACGCTCGACGAGGAGCACGCGCCCGGCGCCGGCCGCGCGGGCGGCGAGGGCGGCGCAGCACCCGGCGCTGCCAGCGCCGACGACGAGCACGTCGGCCGCGGCGAGGACGGGCACGCGTTCGAGCAGGAGGGGCGGGGTCATGCGGCGGGAGCCGGGTCGCCCGGGCCCACGTTTTCGTAGAGGCGGGCGAGGCGGTGGGCGTGTTCGTCGTAGGCGGATTCGAAGAGGGCGTTGGCGCGGGCGGAGCCGACCAGGACGCCGGCGGTGAGCACCTTGGGCGGATGGCCGGCGGCGGTGAGGCGGGCGGCGACCTCGGCCTTGATCGCATTGACCACGAGGCAGCCGCCGACGGTGGAACCGGGGGAGACGGGCGTATCCAGGCCTTCGATGCGAACCAGGGCGTCGCCGACCGGGGCGCCGGTGTCGAGGATGAGGTCGGCGAAGTCGGTGAGCTTGCGGCCGTCGGGCCGGCGCGAGGTTGAGGCGGCGGCGTGGGCGCGGCTGACGAGGGCGACGACGCGGAGGCCGCGGCGCTGGAACTGCTCGGCCATTTCGATCGGGACGACGTTGCAGCCGCTGGAGGAGATCACGAGCGCGGTGTCGCGGGCGTCGAGGGCGTAGTTGCGCAGGATGCGTTCGGCGAGGCCGGGGACGTTTTCGAGGAACATGGCCTGGCGCTGGCCGTTGGCGCCGACGACGAGGTTGTGGAAGGAGAGCGAGAGTTCGACGATGGGGTTGAAGCCGGGAAACGAGCCGTAGCGCGGCCACATTTCCTCGACCATGATGCGGGAATGGCCGCTGCCGAAGACGTGCACCATGCGGCCGGAGAGAATGGTGTCGGCGAACCAGTCGGCGGCGGTGGCGAGGGCCGGGAGCTGGGCGGCGGCGGTTTCGAGGAGCGCGCGGGCGCGCTGGAAGTAGGTTTCGGCGGGCGTCATGAGGGCGGGTGGGAAAGGGCGGTCTCGAAAAGGGCGACGATGTTTTCCGGCGGCACGTCGGCCTGAAGGTTGTGCACGGAGGCGAAGACGAAGCCGCCGCCGGGCGCGAGGGCCGCGAGGTGGGCGCGGGCCTCGGCGGCGACCTGGGCGGGGGTGCCGCGGACCAGCGTGCCCTGGCAGTCGCAACTGCCGCCCCAGAACGCGAGGCGGTCGCCGAAGTCGGCCTTGAGGCGGCGCGGGTCCATGCCGGCGGCGGTGGTCTGCACCGGGTTGAGGATGTCGACGCCCATCTCGATGATCGAGGGCAGCAGCGGCACGAGGGCGCCGTCGGAGTGGAGCAGCACCTGCCACGGCGTGCGGGCGTGCACCCAGTCGAGGCCGCGCTGGTAGGCGGGCAGGAGCAGCTCGCGAAACGCGCGCACCGAAAGGAAGGGCGCCGCCTGCGTGCCGAAGTCGTCGGCGATCTGCAGCACGTGGACGCGGTCGCCGACCGCGCCGTGGAAGGCCTCGAGGTTCTCCAGCCAGGCGTCGGTGAGTTTTCGATACAGGCGCGCGACGTAATCGGGCTCGCTGGCAAAGGTGACCATCCAGTCCTCGAATCCGCCCTGGCCGATCCCGTTGAACAGCTCGAAGGGCGGGCCCAGGGCGGCGACCACGGCCTGGTCGGTGGTGCGGTGCAGGCGGTCGGCCTCGGTGCGGAAGTGGGCGAGGTCGGCGGCGGAGAGGCGGGGCGGCTCCCAGGTGTCGAGGTCCGGGTGGAGGGCGCCGGGGTATTTCTCCAGGCGATCGAAATAGAAGCCGCGCGCGGGCATCTGGGCGATGATTTCGCCGCCGCGGCGGAGCACGAGGTCGCCGTCGGGCAGCGTTTCGGGGGCGAATCCGCCGGGCACCTCGACCTCGGTGCCGTCGCGGAGGCGCCAGGGTTTCCAGTTTTCGTTGGGCAGGCCGAAGGCGACGGCGCGGCGGTGGAGGCCGACGCAGTCGGCGCCGAAGCGGGCGGCGAGATCGGGCTCGATCTCGGCGAGGAGCTGGAAGAGGTCGAAGATGCGCGGGGGGGAGTCGGCCACTCGCTCACACTCGCGGCTGGGAGGAAGAATCGAAGGGGAGGGGGCCACTTGCTTCCGCTCGTGGCTGCGGGCGCGCAGGTGCTCGCGCAGGCGGGCGTAGGCGAAGATGGAGATGCCGCTTTGACGCGTGCCGCCGAAGTCGATGGGCACGCGATCGACCGGTTCGCGGGCGAGGGAGGCGAGGACGCGTTCGCGGGAGGTCATGGCGGCGGGAGGGGGCGCGCGGGCGGGCGGAGGGTCAGCGTTGCAACGCGTGGGCGGCGGCGCCGAGGGCGCCGGCCCATTCGCCGAGGGTCGCAGGGACGATCGGCACGCGGTGGCCGCCGGGGCGCCATTCGAGGCGATCGAGTTCCGCGGCCAGCGGGTGGAAGAGAGTGTCGCCCGCCCGTGCGATGCCGCCGCCGAGCACGATGAGTTCGGGATCGAAAAGGTTGATGTAGGACGCGAGGGCGTGGCCGAGGGCCCGCACCGCCTGATGCCACACGGCGGTCGCGGTCGGATCGCCGGCGCGGTGGGCGGCGACGAGATCTGCGGTGCGGGTGAAGCGGCCGCCGCTGCGGGCCGCGACGCTGCAGTCGCCGATCATCATCTCCACGGCGCCGGGCGTGCCGACGATGCTCACCGGGCCGTCGACCTGAAGCGACATGTGGCCGAGATGGCCGGCGCGGCCGATGGCGCCTCGGAGGAGGTGGCCGTCGCAGAGCACGGCCCCGCCCACGCCGGTGCCGAGGGTGAGCATCACCACGTGACGGCGGCCGCGGGCGGCCCCGGCCCAGACTTCCCCGAGGAGGGCGGCATGGGCGTCGTTGAGCACCGGCACGAGGGCGGTGCGGCCGAGGGCGGTGGTCCAGTCGAGGCCGGCGAGGCCGGCGAGTTTGCCGGGCAGGTGCGCGATGCACCGCTCGTCGGCCGCCGCCAGCCCGGGTGCGCAGACGCCCACGGCGGCGGGCGGGGTGCCGCGCCGGGCGGAAAAGGACTTCAGTGCCTCGTGGGCGCGGTCGATCCAATCGGCGGGGGTGGCGGTGCCGTCGGCGGTGGGAAAGGTCAGGCGATCGAGCACTGCCCCGTCGGCCGTGGAGGCGGCCACGGCCTTGACGTGGGTGCCGCCGAGGTCGATGCCGGCCGCCCAGGTCATTGGTAGAGGTGCGCGAGGCTGCGGCGGTAGCCCTCGTAATAGGCTTCGAGTTGCTCCTCGGCGGCTTGGGCGGTGGGTGTACCCACAAACTGGTGACTCGGCAGCATCACGGGGGGGTGGCCTCGCTGGAGGAGGCGGGCGGCGGTCTCGCAGCGCAGCATGTTGATCAGCATGGCGCCGGTGACGGTCGAGGTGGGACCGGTGCGCCAGGCGAGCCCGGGCAGTTCGACCACGCAGTCGCCGGGCGGGCACTGGTTGTCGAGGACCACGTCGGCGACATCGAGGAGCTTTTTCCCGGACGAGTGGTTGGGTTTCGACTGCGAGCAGTGGGCGACGGACACGACGCCGATCACGGGCAGGCCGCGGGCGCGGGCGCCCATCGCCATCTCGACGATGAGCGGGCGGATGCCGGAGGTGGAGATGAGAATGAAAGCGTCGTGCGGGCCGAACTTGAAGCCGGAGAGGAGCTGTTCGGCGTAGCCCTCGACCTTTTCGAGGAAGAGCGGGCCGCGCAGGCCGTTCATGCCAAGGGTGGCGCAATGTTGGGAGACGGCGGCTTCGGCCCAGGCGTAGAAGCCGACGAAGCAGCCCTGGCGGGGTGTCATTTCCTCGCACATCATCCGCGAGTGGCCGGCGCCGAAGAGGAAGATCAGCCCGCCGCGGGCGATGCGGTCGGCGCAGAGATCGGCAGCGCGCTCGATCGCCGGGAGTTGCGTCTCGCGCAGCCGGGCGAGGAGTTGCTGGGTGCGATCAAAATAGTCGAGGGCGGCGGACATGAGGATAGGGAGTGAGGGAGTAAGGGACTAAGGGACTGAGGGAGTGAGGGAAGGGGAGGTGGCAGATGGGATGTGGAGTGGTACCGCGGTCTTTGTGTCCCTTGGTATATTGGTCCTTAGGTCCTTTGGTCTATTGGCCCTTTGGACCCTTGGTCAGTTTGTCCGTTTGTCCCTTGGTCCGTCAGTCCCCAGTTGGAAGCTGGCCTTCGCTGACGCACCAGCCGCCGTCGATGGCGAGGACCTGGCCGGTGACGAAGCGGGCGGCGTCGGAGAGGAAGTACACCGCGGCGGCGTCGCAGTCCTCGGGCCGGCCGATGCGGCCTCCGTCGAGGGGTTGTTTGGTGGCGGTGAAGCGGAGGATGGTTTCGTCGCCGGCGGCGCGCCGGGCCATCGGGGTGTCGACGAGGGCGGGGGCGAGGACGTTGAAGCGGATGTCGTGCTTCGCATAATACGCGGCGGCGGCCTTGGTGAAACCCAGGAGGGCGGACTTGGCGGCGGCGTAGGTGTGGGTGGCGAAGAAGGCGGGGGACGGGGACCAGCCGAGCACGGAGCCCATGTTGAGCACGGCTCCGCCGCCTCCCTGGGCGAGGAACTGGCGGACCGCGGCGCGGTTGGAGAGGATGACGGAGTGGAGGTTGAGCTCGAGGGTGGCGCGCAGGCCCTCGTCGGTGATCTCGTGCAGTGGACCGTCCCCCAGGCGGCGCCCACTGCCGCCGGCGACGTGGTAGAGCCCGTGGAAGCCGCCGAAGCGTTCGCGGGCGAGGGCGATGGCCGCGGGGGCGTGGGCGGGCTCGGTGGCGTCGCCCGCGAGGGTGGCGCCGGCGTCGCCGAGCGCGAGGGCCGCGGTGGCGGCGCTGACGGAGCTGCGGCCGGTGACCACGACCCGGGCGCCGGCGCGCACGCAGGCCTGCGCGGCCGACAGGCCGAGGCCGGTGGTGCCGCCGATGACGACGATGACCCTGCCCGCGAGGGGCGCGTTCTGGCCGCTCATGCCGGGGAGGCTTGGCCGGCGCGCGGAACGCGGCAAACGGTTTTCAATCGCTTTTATCAAAAACCGATATGATAACGCCGTCATGCCCCGCCCCCGCAGCCCGCAGGTGATCGTCGCCAAGGAACGCATCGTTGCGCGGCTGCGCGACGGGTTTCACCGGCCCGGGCAGCGCTTCCTGTCGAACCGGGCGGTGGCGCAGGCCTACGGGCTGAGCTACCAGACGGCGCACCGGTTGATGGCGGAGTTGCAGGCGGAGGGCTGGCTGGCGCGGGCGCCGGGTTCGGGGAGTTTTGTGCCGGGGGCGCCGCACCGCCTGCGGGGAGTGACGCTGGTGTTTCATCCCCGGGCGCGCCGGGAGGGGAGTTTCGGGGCGCAACTGCTGGCCGCGGTGCAGGAGGCGCTGCGGGGGGCGGGGCTGGCGTGTGACGTCGGGTACGCGGAAGGGGCGGTGGAGGTGGCGGCGGACCGGCTGCCGGTGATCTGGGAGTGTCCGCCGGTGCCCGCCGCAAGCCCGGGGCCGGGGCGATTTGCGGTGCTGCTCAACGACCGCCCGCCGCCGGGGCTGGCGGCGACGGTGATCGACAGTCTGGCGGTGGACGATTATTCCGGTGGGGCGGCGGCGGCGCAGCTTCTGGCGGGGGGCGCCGGCCGACGGAGGCGGGGGTGGGCGGTGCTGGCGGGTCCGGTGAGGGACGCGCGGAGCCAGCAGCGGGTGGAGGGCTTTTGCGATCATGCGCCGAAGTGCGAGGTGGTGTCGGCGGGAAGCTGGTATGGGGAGGAGGCGGGGGCGGCGGCGCGGAGGCTGGCGCGACGCGCGCCCGCGGCGGTGTTCTGTTGCAACGACCGGCTGGCGGCGGCGCTGCTGCAGGCATGCGGGGAGCTGCAATTGCCGCGGCCGGCGGTGGTGGGGTTCGACGACGCACCGGTGGCCGAAGCGCTCGACATCACGACGATCGCGTTTCCGTGGGAGCGGGTGGCGGAAGGCGTGGTGGAGCTGGCGCGGGCGCGACTGGCGGGGGACACGACGCCGGCGACGCAACGCATCTTCGCGCCGCACCCGGTGATGCGCCGCAGCCACCTGGCAGCCGGTCGGACTTAGAACTGACGCCGGCTGTCGGACCGCGAAATGGCGGGGCGCGGATGCCACTGGAGTCGCCGTCCCGGCCCGGAGTGCCTCGGGCGCACCCGGACCCGGAGGGGAAGTTCACCGGGCGTTGTGCTGGAGCATCAGGTTGCCGTCGCGCAGTGTCACCCGCTGGCGGCCGACGGCGACGGCGTCGCTTTCGACCTGTGCCAGCGGAGGAGATTCGGTGGTCGGGAACCAGAACGTGAGTGGCGTGGCTCCCAGACGCACGGTCTGCCCCGCGGCGGGGCCGGTGGTCGCGAGCATGATGTCCGCCCCGCTGGCGCCGGTGAAATCGACCGCGAAGGCGGTGCCGTCGGCCAGCGTGAGGGTGCTCGATTCGCCGCGGGGCGACGCCGCCCAGTGGCGCACGGGGCCTTCGGCGACCGAGCCCCAGTGCAAACGGCGGCCGCGGGAGTTTACGGCGAACGCGCGGTCCGCCGGCGCGCCCATGTACCCGCGCACCGGATTCGTGAGCACGGTGATGACGGTGTCGTTTTCGTCCTGCCAGCGGTCGCGCCAGCAAAAGAAACCGGCCACCGAGTCGCGGTACGCATGGGGCAGCGCGAGGCGCGGATCGATCGTGGGTGCGCCGATCGGCCAACTCACGAAGGCGCTGACCGTGTAGTGCGGGTAAAGGCTGGCCGTGTCGAACGGCGTCCCGGCGCGGGCATCGGCGGCGGCGAGGAAGCGTTCATAACACCACGCCAGCGCGCCCCGTTCCGCGGGCGGCAGGCTGCCCAGGCCCAGCGCGAAATACGCCGCGCCGCTCATGCCGGGGCGCGACCAGACGTTATGCGGGTAACCGCCGCGGATGGGCCAGAAGTCCGGGCGGCCCTCCCGGAAGACCGTCTGGTAGATCCATTTCAGCGTGAGCAGGCGGGCGTTGGGTCGCGGGCTGGCGAAATAATCGCGGCCGGCGGCGTTCCGCCACGCCTGCAGCGCGCTCAGAAACACGATCTGCGAGGCCATCGAGCCCGTGCCGTCGCCCTCGGCGAAGAAGCCGCCGTCGCCGAAACCCTCGTCGAGGTTGCGCACCATGCCATGGGCGGCGGCGGCCAGCAGATCCTCGATCGGCGCCGGATCGATTCCCGGTTCGCCGCGGAGGGCGAGCAGCACGAGGGCGGCCCCGCCGACCTGCATCGAGAAATGATTGCTGTAGGGTGGCATGGTGCCGCGGGCGAGGCGTTCGAGGGTGACGGCCCCCCGCGGTCTGGGTTCGTCGGGCTCTTCGCGGTAGTCTGCCAGCGCGCGCCCGAGCCGTTCGCGGGTGGCGGCGTCCCAGCCATCGTAACAGAGATCATATCCCACGGCCAGCCAGCCGAGCGTGGGGCCGGCACGGAGCGCGCCGCCCGGCCGCCGGAAACTGTACCGCGGATCGCGATCCCGCACTCCCGCCAGCGCCTGCTCGAAACACTCCCGCCCCCACGCGGCGTAGCGGGTGTCGCCGGTGAGCTGATACAAGAGTCCGTAGCCCGCGGCGTGGCCGATCGTGAAGGTTCCGGGCGGCGGCACCTCTTGGGCGTCCTTGGGGTAGGCCCGGGTGGCCCGGCTGAAGTGGGCCGGCGGCCCCTCGCCGTCGCCGCCGTTGAGCAGTTGCCGCAGCCGTTGCAGCAGGGCCCGTCCCTCCGGGGTGGCCGCCTTCGCGCGGAGCGCCGGCAAGTCCGTGCGGCGGAAGAGCAGTCGCGGATGTTCGCCCGCCGCCACTGGCACGTGCCCGGACACCGGCACGAACCACGGTCCCGCGCTCGCGGGCGGCATCGCGCGGTAGCCGTAGGGCACCGAGCCGTCGGGGCGCCGCTCGACGACCGCTCCGGCGAAGTTCGCGGGCGGCTCCCAGACGAGGCGAAAGCCGAGATTGGTCTGTCGCGAGTCCGGCGGGTGGCGGTGCCGGTTGGCGGGGCGCAGGGCCTCGGGTTCGTTGAACCAGCTTCCGCCGCGGATGCAGCGGGCGATGCCCTCCGCCGGGCCGCGCGGGTCGACGGCCGGGCCGGGCGGGTAGGGGCCGTACCAGTCCTCGCACCACTCCCAGACGCCGCCGAACAGGTCATACAGGCCCCAGGGATTGGGTTTCTTGCCGCCGACCGGATGGCTCCGGCCCTCCGCCCGCGAGTAGAACCAGGCGTGCTGCGGCAGTTCGCGGTAGCTGGCGTCGTTGCCCCACGGGAAACGTCCCGACGTCCCGGCCCGGGCCGCGTATTCCCACTCGGCTTCGGTGGGCAGCCGGAAGCGACCCACCCCGCGCGCGTTCAGGCGGGCCAGGTACTGCTGCACGTCCGGCCAGGAGACACCCTCGACGGGATGCGCCGCCGAGGTGGCGTAGTCCTGGAAGGTTGCGGGGTTTTCCGGCATCACCGCCCGCCACTGCGCCTGCGTGGTCTCGTACTTGCCCAGCCAGTACGGGCGCGAAAGCGTGACCTCCCGCCGCGGTCCCTCGTCCCGCGCCCGCCCCGCTTCGTCGTCCGCGCTGCCCATGACGAAGCGGCCCGCCGGGATCTCGACGAAGGTGAACGGGGTGCCGTCGGCGAGGGTGACGAGGCGTTCGCGCAAGGGCGCCGCGGGTGCGGCCCCGGCCGCGACGGCGATGGCCGCGAGCAACGCGCCGGTGAGGGGAAGGTGTCCGTTCAACGCGGCTCCTCCGGTTCCCAGACCAGCCGCAGGCCGACGGCGGTGTAGCGGCCATCCGGCCGGTGGCGGTGCCGGTTGGCGGAGCGCAGGCTGACGGGAAAGTCGTACCAGCTTCCACCGCGGAAGACCCTTTCCCGGCCGGTCGGCGGCCCGGCGGGATCGCGCTGCGGGCCGGCGGCGTAGGGGGCGTACCAATCGCTGCACCATTCCCAGACGTTACCGTGCAGGTCGTGCAGTCCCCAGGCGTTGGGCGGTTTGGTGCCGACCGGGTGGGTGATGGCGTAGGAGCGGCTGTTGGCCCACGCATGGGAGTGGGTCTCGAACTCCCGCGGATCGTCGCCCCACGGAAAACGTGCCGTGCTGCCCGCCCGGGCGGCGTATTCCCACTCGGCCTCGGTGGGCAGCCGGAAGCGCCCGCTGCCGCGCTGGGCGAGCCGCGCGAGGAAACGCTGGCAGTCCTCCCAGGAAACCGATTCGACGGGGCGCTGCGGCGCCTCCGCGCCCCGCCGGAAGACGGCGGGGTTGGCGCCCATCACCGCGGTCCACTGCGCCTGGGTGACTTCGTGGATGCCGAGGTAGAAGCCGCGGCTGAGGGTGACCTCGTGGCGGGGGCCTTCGTCGACGTCGCGTCCCGCCTCGCCCGGTTCGCTGCCGCGCCCGTAGGATCCGGGCGGGATCCAGACAAACCGCAGCGTGACACCCTCGGCCAGCGGCACGGAGTGCTCGCGGCGTGATACTTCGGCGCCGGCGGCGGCGGCGCCGAATCCCAGAACCAGCAGCAAGCCGGCCACCGGGCGGCCCGAGCTCCGTCCGTTCACAGGCGCGTGCTGATGCTGAGGCGGAAGGAGCGCGGCTCGAAGTAACGGATGGCGCGATTCGAGACGGTGATTCGCTCGGCGCCGGCGGTGGTGGAAGGCACGAGAGCCCCGGTGGCCGGGTTCATGAACAGCGTGGTGGTGTTCGTGCTCACCATCTTTTGGTCGTCGAGGAGGTTGGTGATGTTGAGCCGGATGTTCCAGCGCCGCCCGAAGAGATCGCCGCGGTAGGCGAGGGCGGTGTTGAGCTTGTACTCCATCGGGATCTGGGGGCGATAGCGGCGGTTTTCGTCGTTGGAGCGATCGCGGAGGCCGTTGTCGATCACCTGCTCGCCCTGGCGCGGACCGTTGATCGTGACGCCCAGGCTGGCCTCGAAGCCGCGGAGCCGGCCGGTGGTGAACTTGTAGTTGTTCCACACCGCCCAGACATTGCGGGGCACGTCGCTGGTGCGCCGGCCGATCGCGCCCACCTTGCTCACCGTGGCCTTGGACTCGTCGAGCGAGACAGCGCGGGCGTCCTCCGTCGTGTAGCGAAGGTAGCGCCACCACGAGTCGTATTCGGTGCTGGACGGCTGGTCGACGATCTCGAAGCCGCCGGTGACCGCCTGGATGAGGTGGGTGTAGGTGATGACGGTGCTGAGGTTTTCGGTGAAGTTGAGGTAGAGCTGGGCGTCGATGCCCTTGGAGCGATCGTCGTAGGCGACGTCGGAGTTGCGGTTGAGGGCGTAGCCGTTGTTGGCGTTGAGGGCGGCGGCGCCGGTGCCGGTGGTGGCGCCCTGCAGCGCGGTGTTGGTGGCGGGATCGCCGGCGGCGGCCTCCAGCGCGCGGCGGAGCGGGTCGTTGGCGGCGGTGCCGAGCGAGGCGTAGTCGACGAGCAGGAAGTTGTTTTGCTGGGGCGCGCCGGTCACGCGCGGATGATTCAAGTCGGCGGCGGCGACGTAACTGATCGGCAGCAGATAGGTGACCGGCTGGTCGGTCTGGAAGGAGGTGTAGCCGGAGTTGTGCACCGCGTAGGCGTTGGGACCGCTGCCCCGGGCGACCGTGTTGCCGGTGAAACCCGCGCGGAGCGTGGACTGGTTGTTCGAACGGGGCTGCGGGGCGAAGGCGAAGTTGTAGATCGCGTTCTCCCGATCGACCTCGAAGTAGGCCACGGTGGCGGAAATCCGGGAGCGGCCGCCGGAGTTTTTCCAGACATCGAACTTGGCGCCCAGTTCGCGGCTCTGGGTGCGCTCCGGCTTGAAGGGATTGGCCGCGCCGTCGCGCTGCCCGGTGTTGGGGAAGAGGCCGCCGGCGCTGACGACATAGAAATTGAGGTCGCGGGTGACGGCGGCGTTCACGCCGAGCGTGAAGGTGTCGTCCCGCTGGGGCACGGCGCCGAAGCGGTAACCGTTCACGATGCGGGCCTGGCCGGCGGCGTTGACCAGGCTCGCGGGATCCGGGGTTGGGGGCAGGATCCAGTTCTCGAGGTTGGTGTCGGGTTGGGTCCGATCCTGTTTGACGAACGAGGTGTAGTAGCTGCGCACCAGGTAGCGCTCGTTGCGCCAGCCGCCGATGGTGGTGATGCGGTCCTTCCACCAGCGGCCCTGGTAGACGGCATAGTGGCCGGTGTCCCATTCGGTGAAGACGGAGTCGCGGAAGGGGCGGAACTGCTCGCCGGCGTAGCGGATGTAGTCCGGGGCGGCGAACGGCAGGAAGCCCTGCGTGGGACTGCCGGGCGTGTTGCTGGTGACCTGGGTGTTGGAGCGGTCGCTTTGTTTCACCGTCTGATCGGTGCGCCCGAGCAGGAGGCTCTGCCGGTTGCCGAAGAGGGAGAACTCGTAGTTGAGGTCGAGGCGCGCCTGGCGGATGTACTTGTGGGTGCCGGCGAAGCCCCAGCCGTAGCCGACGGTCTTCCACTGGGTGAGCGCCGGGTTGACCGGGTCGGGCCCCATCGCGGTCCACCGGCCCGGGGCCGTGGGGGCGGTGGTGGGGCTGGCCGTCGTGGTGCGCTGGATGGTGCCGCTGATCGTGCGACGCTCGTTGCGGCGATCGGAGTAGTTGCCGCCCAACACCGCGGTGAGGCCGGGGAGCAGCTTCTGGGTCACCTCGACGGTGCCGCTGAAGTAGTCGTCGGTTGAATACGTGTCCGGTCCGCTCCAGCGGAAGAGGCGGTCACGGCCGAAGACATCCTTGGCCACGGTGCGGGTCTCGTTCCACTCGTTGAGGTTTTCCGCGATCAACTGGCGCGTGCTGGGATGGCGGACGTTGCCGGCGTTGGAATCGTTGAGATCCTGGAAGCCGGTGCCTTCGCTCTTGAAGCGGCCGTATTCGACATCGACGAAGACGGTGGTGTCGCGGAACGGGCGGAACTCGACGGCCGGGGTGAACAGCAGCCGGGTGCGGTCGTCGAAATCGGAGCGGCTGCTCAGACCCTGGTAGACCAGGCCGGCGCCATAATTGAGGAACCGGTTGCCGGTTTCCGCCTTCCAGAGTGGCCCGGTGTGGTAGAGTTCGGCGCGGTAAAAGTCGTTGCTGCCGGTGCCCACCCGGAGGTCGGTCTGCGGGGTGGCGCGCGGATACTTCGGGGTGAGGGCGACGACGCCGCCAAGCGAGGCGACGCCGTAGAGCAGGGACTGCGGGCCGCGGGCGACCTCGAGGCGGTCGACGTTGATGACGTCGGTCACGGTGTCCTGGCGGAAGCCGTTGCGGAGGAAGGAGCGGGTATTCAGGCCACGGATATTGATGGTGGTGGTGTCGCGCGAGATCGAGCCGGCGGCGCCGGTGCCGGAGGGGCTGAAAAGGAAGTTGTTCGAGGTGGCGACCTGGTCCTGGATGATGCCGGCGGAGTACTCCAGGGCCTCCTTGATGTCCACGGCGCCGATGTCGTCGATGAATTCGCGGGTGATGACCTCGATGGGGAGGGGGACGGCCTTGATTTCGAGGTTCAGGCGCGTGCCGGTGGTGGCGTTGGTGGCGACGTAGCCGCGGTCCTTGGTGGTATCGACGCGGAACTCGGAAAGGATGACGGGCTGGTCGCCGGAGGCCGGGGCGGCGGGTTGGGCGGCGAGGAGCGGCGTGGCCGGGAGCGCAAGGAGGAAGGGGAGGGTGGCGACGGGGAGTTTCATGGCGGATGGGTGCTCAGAGGTGGTGGTTTCCTGCCCGCTGGGGACGGGGAGAGCCGGGGGCTGGTCCGGCGGGCCGGACGAGGCCGTGGTCCCGGAGCTTCCGATCCGAAGGGGGCGGACCCGATCAACGGAAGATCGAAACTGGAACTGGCGCAATCGCGTCCCTACTTAAACGTTGAGTGAAGCCGCCTCCCGAACGCCCCACCTTGAAGTCCATCGCCCGACGCACCGGGCTGTCGGTCGCGGCCGTTTCGCTGGCGCTGCGCAACCATCCGTCGATTCCCCGGAGCACCTGCCAGCGGGTGCAGCGAGCCGCGGAACGTCTCGGTTACCAGCGCGACCCGGAGGTTGCGAAGCTGATGGCGTACCTCCGGCGGTCCCGCGTGGCGCGCCGGCGGGGCACGCTTGGGCTCATCACCCTGTTCCCGCAACCGTCACCCTGGCGGACCATCCCGCATCTCGAGGTTCTGTACACCGCGGCGGTCGCACGCGCCGGGCAGCACGGTTATGGTTTGGAGGAATACTGGCTGGCCGAACCCGGGATGACCCCGACCCGCCTGCGGGAGGTTCTGCTCGCCCGGGGCATCGAAGGGTTGCTGCTACTGGGGACTCCCCGCTGGACCGAGCGGCTGGAGTTCGACTTCTCCCGCTTTGCCTGTGCCGCGACCGGATACAGTGTGCGCGACGAGCTCCACCGCGTCTGCCAGCACCAGTACCAGGAGATGTTCCTGGCGCTGCGCCGGCTGGAGGCGCTCGGTTACCGGCGCCCGGGACTGGCGCTGACCGAGGATGCGGATGCGCGGACGATGTACCACTGGTCGGCGGCCTTCCTGTCCTATCAGTCCCGGTTGCCCGCCTCGCAGCACCTACCGCCCCTGATCGCCCCCCGGCTCTCGGCGGAAGTATTCGGGCCGTGGTACCGCCGGCAGCGCCCCGATGTGGTCATCTCCCAGTCGCCGCCGGTCCCGATTGTGACCGGCTGGCTGCAGGAACTCGGCGTGGCGGTGCCGGCCGACTGCGGAGTCGCGGATCTGGACATTGACCCGCACTCGGATCGCGACTGCTCCGGAATCCAGCAGAACTACCCTGAGGTGGCGGCGGCGGCGGTCGATTTGATCGTCGGTCAGCTCCAGCGCGGCGAACGTGGCCTTCCTGCGGACCCGCGGGTGGTGCTGATCCGGGGAATCTGGGTCGACGGGGCGACCACCCGGCCGCGGGCAGGGCCGGCCGTTTCATCCCCGGAGGAGGTCTGAGCCGTGCGGTCGGGGTGCGCGGGGCGCCACGGGAGGAAACTCTCCATCCCGGTGCGGTGCCGGGATCCGGCTCACCGGCCGGTGCGGTTGCGGCCGCGGGGGCGGAGTTGGCGGGGGCGGCGAGGGCGACGAAGACGGGCGCGGAGCGGCGGCGGAACGGCGCTGCGGCGGGGGCTGCACGGCAGGATCACGCTGAGGTGGCGGCGGGTGCGGGGCGGTGGCGGCCCCTGGGCGGCGGGGCGGAACGCGCAGCCAGCAAGGCGCTGGCGCGCCCGGGATCGGCCGCGGGCGCCGGCCGGGCAGGCCGGTAGGCTGGCGCGGCGGAGTGTTCGTCGCTGGCCGGTTCGCCGGTGGTGGACAGTTCGGCCTCGCCGCGGGTCAGGGCGGAAAGTTCCGCGATTGCCTGGTTGAGCGCGAGAGCCTGGGCGTTGAGTTCTTCGGCGGCGGCGGCGCTTTCCTCGGCGCTGGCAGCGTTGGCCTGGGTCACCTTGTCCATCTCGCCGACCGCGGTGTTAATCTGGGTCACCCCCTGGCTCTGCTCCCGGGAGGCGGTGGCGACCTCGCCGACGAGCTGATCAACCTCGCGGATTTTTGCGACAATCTCGCCGAGGCGCTGGGCCACGCGCTGGCTGATGGTGACGCCGTGGCTGGTCCGGCCGATCGCGCCCTCGATTTTGGCGGCGGTCTCGCGGGCGGCCTGGGCCGACCGCTGGGCGAGGCTGCGGACTTCGTCGGCGACGACGGCGAACCCCAACCCGGCCTCGCCGGCGCGCGCGGCTTCGACCGCGGCGTTGAGGGCGAGGATGTTCGTCTGGAACGCGATCTCATCGATCGTCCGGATGATCTTCGCGATGTCATCCGAGGAAGCCTTGATCTCCTGCATCGCGGATCTCATGGCCTGGATATCGGAGGCGCTGTGGTCGGCCACTTCGCGGGTGGAACGGGTGAGCTGGCTGGCCTGGGCGGCGTTCTCGGCATTGCGGTTCGTCATGCCGGTCATCTCCTCGAGCGAAGCGCCCGTCTCCTCGAGGGAGGCCGCCTGTTCACTCGCGCCCTCGGCCAGGCGCTGACTGGCGTCGGACACCTGGCGGGCGGCGGCGGTGATTTCCTCGGAGCCCTGCCGCAGGCCGGAGATGACGCGGCCGAGGGAGCGTGAGATCGAACGCGAGGCGAGCCATCCGATCGCGCCGGCCGCCACCGCGACGGCGACGGAGAGTCCGATCACCCAGAGCAAGGTGGAGCGCAGCACCGCGGCGGTTCCGGCACGGATTTCCGCGAAGTCCTCGAAATAGGTTCCGGCGCCGATGACCCAGTCCCACGGTGCAAAGTAGGCGGCGGCGGCGAACTTCAGCCGGGCCTGGTCCTCGCCCGGATTCTTCCAGGGGTATTCCTCGAACACGATCTCGTCTTCTCGGGCGCCCACGGCCTTGCCGATCAGGGCTTGAATAAACTGCCGTCCGTTTGCGTCCCGGGCGTCCCAGATGTTCTCCCCGTTGCGCTTACCTTGCTGCGAGATGAGGTAACGGCCGCGCTGTTCCCCTTTGCCGCCAAGGACAAAGACGTATCCGGACTTGCCCACGACCATCCTGACGATGGCCTCGTGGAGCTCGCGGTTGATGGTGGCGAGATCGAGCCCGACGTAGAGCATCCCAATCACCCGCTGGCGGGTGGCGTCCCAGATCGGTTCATACGCGGTGGCGTGCCAGTCGGTGACGACGAAGGCGCGCCCCCGGTAGGTTTCGCCGCGGAGGACGGCCTGGACGACGGGATTGGCGGCGCCGTCGGGCTGGACGGCTGGAAGGTAGGTGCCGATCGCACGCGTGCCGTCGGCTTTCAGCACGCTGGTGCCGACCCGCAGCATGTCGCCGGCGTCATTCATCCGCTGGAACACGGTGCAGAACTCGCCGGTGACGTGGCGGATTTCGTCGACGACCGGCACGGGCTCCCGGGCGGAGGTGGTTTGCCCGAGCCAGGTGTCGCCCACGAGAAGTTTGGGCAGCCGGAATTCGCTGGCCGACTGGTTGAACTGGTTCACGGCGGACCAGTTCACGGACTCACTGGCGAGGCGGACGCCACCGATGCGGGCGAGGGCTTCGCGGGCGAGGGCGAGCGAGGCGTCAAGTTCGCGGCGGTTGCGCGTCTCGGTGGCGGTGCAGAGCAGGAGGACATTGCGGGCGATCTTGGAGGCCTCACTCTGCCCTTGGTGGTGGACCGAGGTGGTGACGGCGTCGTCGAGAGTGCGTTGCTCGAGCAGGAGGGTGGTCACGCTCGCGAGGAGCACCGCCAGCAGGGGCAGGACCGCGAGGAGCGTGATCCGCGCCCCAAGGGAGAGGCCGGAGCGAGGCGAGGTGGAATTGGCGTGTGACATGGAGGGAGCGTCGGGCGCGGTCAGGGCAGCCGACGCGGTCGAAGTCGGCCCGCGGTGCGCACTTCTTGAACGGAGATTCGGTACGGGCGAAGTGCCGGGAGGCCTGCGGAGCGGTGCAGCAGGGGTTCATCCCCCGGGCAAGGCGGCGCAAGGCAGCGGGTTGTGCGCGGAGCGGACCAACCGGCCGTTCGGGCTCGCGACGGGAGATATAACCCCAGCTTGTCCGGCCGAGTAGCAAGGATGCGGACTGCGGCTGGGGGAAAGCCCGCAGTCCGGCGGAAGGATGCCGGGTCGCCGAACCCGCGGGCGGCGGCTCGCCGGTTACAACCGTTTCTTCTTCTTCGCGGCGCCCTGCTGGGCGCGCACGGCGGCGTCGGCCGCCGCGGGGCTCAGTTTCTCCGGGAAGCGCCCCTGATCGTCGGTGCGGTTGATCCACGATTCGAGTTCGGCGCGGAGGCGCCGGAGGGCGGCGGCGTGCTCGGGGGCGGGGGATGTGACGAGGTTGCGGACCTCATGCGGGTCGGCGACGAGGTCGTAGAGTTGTTCGGCGGGCTGGGTGGGCTGGCAGAGGAAGGCCTGCGCGGGTGCGAGCTTCCCCTCGGCATACAGCTTGGGAACGAGGGTCCAGGCGGGGTATTGGCGAGCCTTGTACGCGTTGGGGGAGAGGAACGGAATCTCCGGGGTGAAGGTGCGGATGTAGCGGTAGCGTTCGTCGCGCACCGTGCGGAGCCGCATGGCGGTTTCGTCGCAACGATCGCGGGCGCCAAAGACGTATTGCTTTGGCGCGCCGGTCCGGTCGCCGAGGAACGGTGCGCCCTGCATCTTCGGCGGCACGGCCGCGCCGGCGAGACTGAGCAGGGTGGCGGGCACGTCGATGGCCTCGAGCAGGCGGCGGTCGACGGAGCCGGGTCGAAAGTGCGTCGGGGCGGGGATGCCCTTCGGCCAGCGCACGATGAAGGGCACGCGCAGGCCCTCTTCGTAGCAGAACTGCTTGCCGCGGATGTGCGCCTCGCCGTTGTCGCCCATGAAGAGCACCACGGTGGTGTCGGCGAGGCCGTCCTTTTCGAGTTGCGCGAGGATGCGGCCGATCTTGCCGTCGAGGCGGCGGGCGGAGTCGAGGTAGTCGGCGTAGTCCTTCCGGATGATGGGGTGATCCGGGTAGTACGGTGGGAGGACGACCTTGGCGGGGTCGGTGATGCCTTCCGCCCGGAAATCGCGGTGCGTCTCCTGGAAATTGACCTGGGCATAGAAGGGTTGGTGTGAGGCGAGATCGGCCCAACGATCGCTCTGGTAGAGCGGCGTCTCGGCGGGGACGAAGTTCCAGTCCGTCTTGCCGGCGCCCTGCACGCCCAGGCCGGCGGGAAACGCGCGGAGGTTGACGGTGTAGTAGCCGGCGGCGCGGAACCACTCGGGCAGGGTGCGCACGCCTTCCGGCAGGCGCTGCTTGTTCGGCGTACGGTGCTGATGCGCACCGATCGTGGTCTGGTACATGCCGGTGTTGAACGCCGAGCGGGAGGCGGAGCAGACGGGCGCTGTCGTATAGAAGCGGTCGAAGCGGACGCCGGCGGCGGCGAGGGCATCGATGGCGGGCGTGTGGGCCGCGGGCTGTTCCCGGTAGCAACTGTAGGCGGAGGGGCCCGTGTCCTCGGCGATCAGCCAGAGGAAGTTCGGGCGTTTCGGCGCGGCGGCGGTGGCGATCGCGGCGGTTGCGAGCAGGAGGGAGAGCAGGGCGGAGCGAAAGTTCATGAGAAAGGATGACAGGGGTGTCGTGCGGGAAGGTTCCCGCCTCTCCCGAGGCGGGCCACGCGGGGACGAAGTCAGCGGGCGGCCTGCTTTTTCTTGGCGGCTTTTTTCGGCGCGGGCTCGTCGCCGGTGGCGGCGGTGCCGCGACCGCGGTGGGGGGCGTTGTTCGCCGGCAACCATCGCGCGAGGGCGGCCTTGGTGGCGGCGTGTTCGGGGCGCAGGGCGAGGTTGGTCCACTCGTACGGGTCGGCGCGGTGGTCGTAGAGTTCCTCGCTGCCGTCGGCGTAGCGGATGTAGCGCCAGTCGGCGGTACGGACGGTGTGGTTCTGGTAACCGTGCGTGGTGAGGGCCGGGTGCTCCCAGGCGGCCCGCGGGTCGCGCAGAAGGGGCGCGAGGCTCCGGCCCTCGGCGTGGCGCGGCACCGGGAGCCCCGCGAGTTCGCAGAGCGTCGGGTAAATCGCCATGAAGTCCACCGGCCGATCGCAGAGGGTGCCCGGTCGGGTCACGCCGGGGGCCACCCAGATCAGGGGCGCGCGCGTCGGCTCCTCCCAGAGCGCGAATTTCCGCCAGTGATCCTTCTCACCGAACGACCAGCCATGATCGCCCCAGAAGACGATGATGGTGTTGTCGCGGTGGGGGCTGCGCTCGAGCGCGTCCAGCAGGCGGCCGAGGTTCATGTCGGTGTAGGCGATCGAGGCGAGGTAGGACTGGATGGCGTCCTTCCAGTTGCCGTCGCGCACGAACTGCGCGTGGTCACCCTCCGGCTTGGCCATGCGCACCCCGGCCGGGGGCACGTCGGCGAGGTCGTCCTTGAGGTAGGGTGGCAACTGGATCGCCGCGAGCGGGAACGCGTCGTAATACTTGCGCGGGACGGCGAAGGGCAGGTGCGGCTTGTGGAGGCCGCACGCGATGAACCACGGTTGCGAGGCGGGCCGGCTCAGGCGGTCGATGCAGTAGTTCACGGTGTGCCAGTCCATCAGATCCTCGTCCTTGAGATCGTGCTTCATCGGCAGGTGGAAGCCGTCGTTCTTGCCCACGCCGCGGCCGTGGGCCGAGAGGCCCTGCGAGTCCATGTATTCGCTCCACTCGGACGCGTGATACTGGTCGCTGTGGTAGATCTTGCCCGCGCCCGAGACCTTGTAGCCGGCGCGGAGGAACTGGGCGCTCAGTCCCTGGCCCTCCGGCAGATACTTCTTCCACTGGTCGCCGTTGTAATAGAGCCCGGTGGTCCAAGGGCGCTGCCCGCCCATCAGGGCGCCGCGGGCCGGTTCGCAGGCCGGCACCGCGCAATAGGCGCGGGTGAAGGCGGTGCCCATCCGGGCGAGGCGATCGATGTTTGGCGTGCGCGTCTGCGGATTGCGCCCGAGATGGCCGACCCAGTGGTTCAGGTCGTCGACCGCGATGAACAGCACGTTGGGCCGGGCGGGCGCGGCGGCGGCGGCGTTGGCCAGACCGTTTGCCAGGGCGAGGAGAACACCCGCGAGGAGGAGCCGGGCGGAAGCGCGAATCGAGGGGGACATCATGGTTGAGCAGGGCGCGCGGCGCCCGGAAACGTTGCGTTTTTCAATCAGGGATTCGCGCGCGGGGCAACCCGTGGCTACCGGAATCCCGCGCAGGCGACAAGCCCGCCCGTTCGCGCCACGCCCGCCCGCCGACCGCGCGGGCAATCTCTACGTGGCCGACGCGTTCAATTGCACGCTCCGGCGCGTCACCCCGGGCGGTGTGGTCACGACCATCGCCGGTGCCGCGCGATCGCCCGGATTCTGGTGCTCAACGACGATTTCGCGGAGGCTATCCGACTCGCCGGCGGCTCCGGGTCGGTTACGGCGACGAATTTCGGCGCCAGCCAGGAACCAGGGGAGGACAAGCTCCCGGGCTCCCGCGTCTTCACCAGCGTCTGGTTTCGTTGGCGGCCCTCGCACGAGACGATCGCGATCTTCGAGTGCAGCTCGAAGGATGCGTCGCCCCTGCTCAAGGTTTACGAAGGCGACCGCTTTTCGTCGCTCTCCCTGCGCCACGACACGGGCTATCTCCACCCCAATCTGCCCGAGTCCGGGCGGGCAGCCGGAGCGGCGGGAGCGGCGCGGTCCTGCTCGAGATCTACGTGCTGCCGCAGGGCGGCGGCGCGCCATGGCCTGCCGCGCGGCCCGCGGGTCAGGCCTGACCGGAAAGAAAAGGCCTTTCGGCGGAGAGGCCCAGCGGGCAGGGCAGTGGCGACGTCCGGATCCTGCCTGGTGATCGTTCTGTTTCCTCTTTCTCCTAAACCTTCTCTCCGGGAGCCCAATCCTGACGAAAGAGGAAGAGAAGAACTGCTGCACCGACTTTGGCCTCTCCGACCGGGCGGGGCCGGGCGTGGGAATCATCGCTTGCATCGAGGCACCGCTCGTATTACGTGGCACCTATCGATATGGAAACCGTCACCCTTTCGCCAAAATTCCAGGTCGTCATCCCCCGGTCGATCCGGGAGGAGCTGGCGCTGAAGCCCGGCCAGAAGCTCGCGATCGTGCGGGACGGCCCGCGCATTCAGTTCGTGCCGCAGGAGGTCCCGAAGAAGCTGCGCGGATTCCTGGCCGGGCTCGACACCTCCGTGCCGCGTGACCCCGACCGGTTGTGAACGTCGTCGATTCCTCCGCCTGGCTCGAGTACTTCGCCGGTACGCCGGCGGCGAACCCGTTTGCCGCGGCCATTGAGGACACCCGGCGACTGGTGGTGCCCGCGATCACGATCGCGGAAGTGTTCAAGCGTATCCTTCAGCAACGGGATGAGACCTCCGCCCTGCGCGCCGTGGCGATCATGCAGCAGGGCGAAGTCATTGCGGTTGACGCCACGCTGGCGGTGGCGGCTGCGCGTCTCGGCTTGGCGCACCGGCTTCCCCTGGCGGATTCGCTGATCTACGCCACAGCACACCTGCGCACCGCGACGCTCTGGACGCAGGACGAGCACTTTCGCGGGCTGCCGGGCGTGAAGTACTTCGGGAAAGGGAAGTAGCCGGCGCGTCCTGCCGGGCGGGGAACCCCTCACGCTTCGGCCGGCGCGGCGGGCGCGGCGTCGGCATAGGCGGGGGTGGCCCCGCGTTGGGTGGCGACCCATTCGCCGCGGCGGCAGGCGTGTTCGAGGCAGGCGGCGGGAGGCAGTTGGCCCGCGAGCAGGTGCGCGACGAAGGCGGCGAGAAACGCGTCGCCGGCGCCCACGGTGTCGGCGACGGCGACCGGCTGCCCGGCCTCCCAGTGCCACCGGCCGTCGTGCCAGAGGCCGGCCCCGCGGGCGCCCGCGGTCACGACGACGAACGCCGCGTGGCTGTCGGCGGCGAGCTGGCGGGCGTGCGCCTCCTCGGCGCCGGGCTGGACATCCTCGCCGACGAGCCACGCCGCCTCCTCGTGGTTGAGCTTGAGCACGGTGGCGCCACGCGTGAGCGAACGCACGAGGGCGAAGTCGTCGAACGGCGGGCGGCGGTTGACATCGAGCACGCGCAGCGCCTGCGGCCGAAGCGCGCCGAGCAGACTGGTGAGGGCGGTGCGATTGGCGGCGCTGCGTTGCGCAAGCGAGCCGTAGATGAGGGCGTCGGCCTCCGCTGCGGCGGCGAGGGCGGCGGGGGTGGCAGGGATGCAGTCCCAGGCGACGTTCGCAACGATTTCGTAGCGGGCGTCGCCGTGCGGCCCGACCGTCGCGCGCACGAAGCCCGTGCGCAGGTGCTCGTGCCGTGCAATCAGGCGCGCATCCATGCCCCACAGCGCGAGACGGCGGAGGAGTTCGTCGCCGAGCACGTCGCAGCCGACGGCGGACACGATGCGCGTGGCGACGCCGTGGCGGTGCAGGTGGTAGCCGACGTTGAATGGCGCGCCGCCGGCGTAGAGACCGTCGGGCAGAAAGTCCCAGAGGATTTCCCCGCAACAGAGGGCGGAGGGGGCGGCCATGGTCAGACGCCCCAGCCCGGCCGGTAGGCGTAGCCGGGGCCGATGAACTGGTTGGCGGACTCGAGATTGGTCACGCGGCCGGCGGTGGCGTCCCAATCGAGGCGGGTGCGGGCGCGGATGGCGGCGAGGCCGAGGAGGGCGATTTCCGTGAGCGGGGCGGAGTAGTCGAAGTCGGAACCGCAGCGCGCGCCGCGGCGGATGGCCTCGACCCATTCGACGTGCGGGCCGCCGACCACGCGCGGGATGGTCTTTGCCGGCAGGCGGTCGCGCATTTCCTTCATGCGCGACTCCGGGAGCAGGCGGGCCGTGCTGCTGTGCGAGCCAACGTGGAGGATGCCCCGGTCGCCGTAGAAAATGCTGCCGCCGGGAGCGCCGAACTTGAAACCGGGCTCCGGCTCGGGGGGGAGCAGGCCGCCGTCGAACCAGCGTACTTCGACGGGAGGCCGCGGGCCGCGGGCGGCGAAACGCCAGGTGACGGTGTTGACCGCCGGAAAGGTGTCCTTGCGGGGCTCCGTGCTGGCGGCTTCGATGCTGACGGGGGCATCAAGATCGAGCGCGAACTTGGCGGCGTCGACCTGATGACAGACCCAGTCCCCGATGCGGCCGGTGCCGTAATCGGGAAAGCCGCGCCAGGACCCGTGGCTGCGGACGCGCCGGTAGGGGCGCTCCGGCGCGACGCCCAGCCACAAATCGTAGTGCAAGCTCGCCGGAGGGAGCTCCGGGATCTCGGCGATTGCCGGGGCGTTGGCGGCGGCGGCGGCATCGTGCGAGTACGACTTGCTCTGGGTGGCGTTCCAGGCGTGCACCGTGTGGACGCGGCCGATCAGACCGGCGGCGATCCATTCGCGGGCGAGGCGGATGCCCTCGGCGGCGCGCCCCTGGTTGCCCATCTGCGTGACTACACCGGCCTTCCTCGCCTCGGCGTGCAGGGCGCGCACCTCGGTGATGCAGCGGCAGAGCGGCTTCTCGACAAACAGATGCTTCCGATGCCGCAGCGCCGCCAGGCCGATGGCGTAGTGCATGTGATCCGGGACGCACACGACGACGGCGTCGATTTCGTCGGCCATCTGATCGAACATCACCCGGTAGTCGTGGAACCACCGTGCGCCGGTGTGCTTTTCGAGCAGGGCGCGCGTCCGCGGCACGGCCGAAAGCTGTTCGCGGCTGCGGCCGTGGTCGACATCGCAGAATGCGACGAAATGCTCGGCCGCGAGCGCGCTGAGCGCGGCCAATCCCCGGCCGGCGACGCCGACCAGCGCGAGCTGCAGGCGGGAGTTGGGCGAGGCGGTACCCTGGGCGCGGCCGCGCCCGGGCAGAATGAGCAGCGCGCCGGCAGCGGCGCCGGTCCGGAGGAACTCACGGCGGGAGGATTTCATGGTGGAAAGCGAAAGCGGCTCGGTGAGCATGAGGGATTGCGGGCGCGGGGTCACGGAGGGAATTGCGGAATGGCCAGGAAAGGGCGTATCCCAGTTTCTTAACATCCACGAGGCGAGACGCCTCGTCGATCGTCTGGCAGCAGCCGAAGGGCGCAGGTGGCTGAGAGCGCGTCTAATAAGCCGGATTCTTGGAGGGCGGCGCTCCGTCGCCGCCGTGGTCCTGCGAGCGGCGCTGACGGAGCCTACACCTTATACGGAGCTTTTTTCGATAGCCAATACGGCCTTGGGG
>CAZDGC010000002.1:152322-157133 GCA_964504885.1 uncultured Opitutus sp. | reverse complement strand
GCATCAAGGCCAAGCGACCGCTTCGCGGACCGGGCTCGTGGAATCGCAGCAAAGTGCGAAGCAAGCTTCGGGGAATGGCCCCGGCTGCGATTCACCGCACCGTGCGCGCTTTTCGCACTCGCCGGCGCCACCGTCCTATCCGCCCAGGTGCGGTTTTACGGTGTCGGCGACCTGCCGGGCGGCGCCGTGTACAGCGAGGTGCGCGATGCCACCAAGGTCGGCGGGGTGATCACTGCCGTGGGGACCTCGACGGCCTTCGCCGCGACGCCGATTGGCGACACCGCGGTGGTCTGGACATCGACCGGCGGCATGCGGGCGCTGCCCAACCTCGTGGGCGCGACGGGTGCCGGCCCCTTCCTCACGGCGTCGGCCGTCACGCCCGACGGCGCCTGGATCGCCGCGCGGGCCCGCACCTCCGCCACGACCAACGCCCGCAGTGCGGTGCGCGTGTCGACGGGCAGCGGGGCGCTCCTTGATCTCGGGACGCTGCCCGGCTTCACCGTGAGTGCGGCCAATGCGATCGCCAGCGACGGATCGGTCCTGTATGGCTTTGCTCAGTACGCAGCCGGCGGCTTGCAGCGGCCGGTGCGTTTCGGGGTGAGCGATCGCTCGATCACCCCGCTGCCCTTTGCCCTGCCCGGACACGATACCGGGGCTCCGGCGGGGCGCGGCGCTTCGGCCGATGGCGCGGTGATGGTGGGGGAGAGCAGTGTGCAGGCGGACCCGCGGTCGGCGCGGGCGCTGCGTTACGTGCACGGGCAGGGCACTGCGGCGCTGCCGCTGGCACCCGGCGGCACCTGGAACGGAGCGGTGGCCGTCACCCCGGACGGACTGCGGACGGTCCTGCGGGGCGATGCCGAGGGATCGCCGCAGGGCGAATACTACCTGCATCACGCCACAAGCGGTGCGATCACGCGGCCGGGCTCACCGAACGGTTCCTGCACGACCAATATCCTGGCAGGCGTGACGGCGGACGGCACCGTGCTGGTGGCGAACCTGAACGCGGGGCCGCAGCAGTCGTACGGTTACGTCTGGAACCGCCACGGCTGGCATGACCTGCAGTCGATTGCCCGGCAGGCCGGGGCCAACCTCACCGGCTGGCAACTCGACACGCCGACGGGCATTTCTCCCGACGGCGCGCTCGTCTGGGGCACCGGCACGCACCTGGGCAGCCGCGAGGGCTGGGTGTTGGAGTTTCCGGCCGGATACCTCGCCAGCTTTGCCGAGCCGGCGACCTTCAGTTCCCCCGGACGCGACCTCGTCGGCGCGTGGCTGGCGGGTACTCCCGGCGCGCCCGGAGCGGCACTGGTCGTGTTTTTTCCGAACGGGTATTACTTTCATCTCCAGGAGGCGGCGGCCGAGGAGAAGTCCCGCGGGGGCGCCGATGGTTTCGAACGCGGGCAGTTCACCTGGGATCCCGCGACCGGCGCGCTGCACGCGCGACCGCTGCTCGACCAGAACGGCGACCTCGGCCTCTCGCCGGGCGGCGTCGTGGGTGCGGTGACCGTGGTCGGCGACACCCTGCGTTTCCGGGCGCCCGACCAGGAGGTCATCCTGACCCGCGTCGCCGGCGCGAGCCCGATCGTCGGGGCCTTTGGGGTCGCCAACATGCACGACGGATCGGCGGTGACGGTGTTCCTCCCGTCCGGCCATTTCTACCACGCGCAGGACGGCAATCCCGACGCCGCCACCGGCGGCGATCCCCGCGGGCGGGACGGGATCGAGCGCGGGACCTACCAGTGGGACCCAACCACCGGAGTGCTGACGGTGGCGGTGGGGCTCGACACCAACGGCGAATGGGGGCTGTCGCATGCCACCGCGCCGCTGCGGGTGCAACCGGCGGCCGACGGGGCGCGGGTGCGCGAGGGCGGCGGACCGGAGACCAGGGTGCCGCGGGTGCGGCCGGTGACGCTGCAACTGCCGTCGATTGTGGCGCAACCGGCGGACCTGGCGGTGCCGGCGGGCCGGCGGGCGGGATTTCAGGTGACCGCGGCCGGCACGGCGCCGCTCTCGTATCAGTGGCGCAAGGACGGGGTGGCGATTCCGGGCGCGACCGATGCCGCCCACGGCCTCGCGGAGGCGCGGCCGGAGGACGCGGGGGCGTACACGTGCGTCGTCGCCAATGCGGTCGGGCGCGTGGTGTCGGCGCCGGCGTCGCTGACCGTGACGCGGAATTTCGCCGGAGCGTACTTTGGGGAGATCGGTGGCCGTCGGGGCCACTGGGGCATGTTCATCCTCCCGGACGGGACCGGGACGATCATCATGTACCTGAACAATCCCCGGGCCGGCGTGGTGGCGCCGGTGAGGGTCGCCGGGAACGGCGCCTTCCGCGTGGGGACCTTTCTCCTGCAGGCGGTCGGTGGTTCGGGGTCAGCGGGCCGGCCTCCGGTGGCGGCGGCGGGCGCGCCAGTGACCGTGGCGGGCGCCATCGGTCCGGGCGGGGTCAGCGGGACGCTGGAAGGACCCGATGTGCCGTTCAGTGGCGCCGCCGAGGCGGCGGGTGGCGAGACCGCGGCGATCAGCGGCGTCTACCAGGCGACGGGCGCCGGTGGCACGACGACGTATGCCGTGGTCGGCGGCAATCGCACGGTGGCGGCGCTGACGGTCGGCGCGGCGCTGGTCAGCGGCGGCCTGGGCACGGTCGGCGGCAACGGTGCCTTCGCGGTGCTCACGGAGGATCGCGTGAGCATTTCCGGCACGGTGGCAGGCGGCGGTGCCGTGGCCGGCACCGTGGCGCCCGAGGGCGGGGCGGCGGTGGTGGTGGCGGGCACGGCGGTCGACGCGGTGGGCCCTCCGGTGATTGCCGAGCCGCCCCGGGCGCAGTCCGCGGTGGCGGGCGCGGCGGTGACGCTGGCGGTGGAGGCCCGGGGAGCGCCGCTCTCGTATCAGTGGCGAAAGGACGGGCGCGATCTGCCGGGCGCAACCACCGCGGCTTACCGCATTGCTGCGGCGCGGACGGCCGACGCCGCCGAGTACACGTGCGTGATCACCAACCCCGCCGGCAGCGTCTCAACGCCGCCGGCCGCCCTGGCGGTCGCCCCCTACAACCCCGGCCGGCTGGTGAATCTTTCGATCCTCACCGAGCTGCCCGCCTCGGATGACTCGTTCAGCCTTGGCACGGTGGTGGGAGGGGCGGGCACAACGGGGACCAAGCCGCTGCTGGTGCGCGCCGCCGGCCCGGCGCTGGCGGCCCTCGGGGTGATGGAGCCGCTGGCGGACCCGCGGCTGGAGGCGTTTTTTGGCGCCGCGAAGGTGGGCGAGAACGACAATTGGGGCGGCGGGGCGGCGCTGGTGGCGGCGTTCGCCCAGGTGGGGGCGTTCGGTTTTGCCCCGGGATCGCGCGACGCGGCGATTTACGACCCGGCGGTGGCGCGGGGGAACAATTCGCTGCGCATCTCGGGGGTCGGCGGGGCCACCGGACCGGTGATCGCGGAGCTCTACGAGGCGACGCCGGCACCCGCCTATGCGCTCACCACGCCGCGGCTGATCAACGTCTCGGTGCTGAAGGAGGTCGGGGGCGGCTTCACGCTCGGCTTCGTGATTGGCGGCGAACTGGCGCCGACGGTGCTGATCCGCGCGGTCGGACCGGGGCTGGCGGCGGTGGGTGTGAGCGACGGTTTTCTGCGCGACCCGCGGCTGACGCTCTTTGCCGGCGGCACGGCGATCGAGGAGAACGACAACTGGGGCGGCGCGCCCGCCCTCGCCGAGGCGATGGCGCGGGTGGGGGCGTTTGCGGTGCCCGCGGCTTCGCTTGACGCCGCCGTTCTCGCCACGCTGTCCCCGGGTGCCTACACCGTGCGGATCGACGCGGAGGGTGGCGCGACCGGCGCGGTGATCGCCGAAATCTACGAAGTGCGGTAGTGCGTGCCGGTGGTGTTTCCGCCGGGCGCGGCGGCGCCGCACCGCCGCACCGCCGCGGTGCGCGCGGAGCAAGGGAAGGGGGAGCGGAGCGGGTACCCCTCCCGATTGCCGCCGCGGCGCGTCCCCGGGGTCAGCGCGGCTGCTGCTGCGTCAGGCAGTGCAGCGTGCCGAAGCCGAGCACGAGATCCACGGCGTGGATACCGATGACCGGGCGATCGCGGAAAAGCTCGGCCAGCGTGCCGAGGGCGAGGCGGTCGTTGGGATCGTTGAACGTCGGCACCAGCACGGCGGAGTTGCCGATGTAGAAGTTGGCGTAGCTGGCCGGCAGGCGCATCCCGTCGAACACCTGCGGGCCCGGCATCGGCAGCGGAATCACGTCCGGTTTCGAGCCGTCCTCGAGCCGCAGATCCTGGATGCGTTCCCAATTTTCGGCGAGGGGGCGGTAGTTGGCGTCGCGACGGTTGGTCTCCCGGATCAGGACGACCGTGTGCGGGTTGACGAAGCGGCACAGGTCGTCGACGTGGCCGTGGGTGTCGTCGCCGACCAAGCCGTCGCCGAGCCAGAAGACGTTGGTCACGCCAAGGTTTGCCTGCACGACGCGCTCGAACTCGGCCCGGCCGACGCCGGGGTTGCGCACCTGGATCTTCGGGTGCAGGTAGCACTCCTCGGTGGTGAGCAGGGTGCCGCGTCCGTTCACTTCGATACCGCCGCCCTCCAGCACGAACGGCGTGCCGTCCTCGCGGGTGGCGCGGAAAAGCGGCCGGTCGAGGAGGCGGGCGGCGGTTTCGGGCACGCGACGATCGTGCTGCCAGTCGCGGTACTTGGCCCAGGCATTGAAGTGAAAATGCACGATCGCCGTCTCGCGGGAGGGGGCGGCCCCGCGCGGCCCCCAGATTTGGGCGCGGGGGGGCGGCCCGCCCCGGGGGGGGGGGGGGGGGGCAAACACCGCG
>CAZDGC010000002.1:94502-152312 GCA_964504885.1 uncultured Opitutus sp. | reverse complement strand
GCGGGCGAGCGTGCGGCGCGCCTGCTGCTCCTCGCGGCGGTCGTTCACCAGGATGCGCACGAGTTCCCCCTGGCTGAGCTTGCGGACCAACTCGCCGTAGACCCAGTGGATTGTGCTGAGCTTGTCCGGCCAGTCGGTGGGATGGTGGGGCCAGCCGAGCCAGGTGGCGGCGTGTGGTTCCCATTCGGCGGGCAGGCGGAAGCCGAGGCTGGCGGGTGAGGCGGGCGGAGGTGTGGCGGCGGCGGTCATGGAACGTGAACCGCAGATTTGGTGGTGCGATTCGCGGCCGGGACAAGCGTGTTTGTGCACGCCGGCGGAAGGCGTTACTCGTCGGGTGGCGAGGTTGACGCCGGCCGGAGCGCGTCGCACAAGCTTCGGACGCTGCCCTTCCCCGATGCACTTCCGCCGTCCCCTGATCCCCGTGTTCGTCACCTCACTCCTGGCCGTGGCCGCCGGCTTGCTCGCGCTGCCGGCCCGGCTCGCCGCGGCCGACGCGCCGCCCGCGGATGTGCGGCTCGGGCCGCTGAAGGATCTCAACGGCTACTTCCCGTTCACGCCACCGGCGTCGCGCGAGGCCTGGGCGGAGCGCGCCGCGTACGTGCGCCGCCAGATTCTGGTGTCGCAGGGGCTCTGGCCGATGCCGACGCGGCCGCCGCTCAACGCGGTGATCCACGGCCGGATCGAGCGCGAGGATTACGTGATCGAAAAGGCGTATTTTGAGAGTGCGCCCGGGTTGTTTGTGACGGGCAACCTGTACCGGCCGAAGCAGCCGCGGGGCCGGGTGCCGGTGGTGCTGTTCGCGCACGGGCACTGGAAGGATGCGCGCCTCTCGGAGGAGACCGAGGCGAAGCTGCGGCAGGAGATCGCGACCGGGCAGGAGCGGTTCGAGCAGGGCGGGCGGAGCCGCTTCCAGTCGATGTGCGTACAGCTCGCGCGGATGGGTTGCGTGGTCTGGCAGTGGGACATGTTGAGCGATTCCGACGCCACCCAGTTTTCGGCGGCGGTGATTCACCGGTTTGCGAAACAGCGGCCGGAGATGAACACCCTGACGGACTGGGGCCTGTTCAGCCCGCAGGCCGAGGCCAACCTGCAGAGTGTGCTCGGGCTGCAGACCTGGAACGCGGTCCGCTCGCTCGACTTCGTGCTGACCCTCCCCGAGGTCGACCCGGAGCGCGTGGCCATCACCGGGGCGAGCGGCGGCGGCACGCAGACGATGCTGCTGGCGGCGATCGATCCGCGAGTGAAGCTCTCGTTTCCCGCGGTGATGGTCAGCACGGCGATGCAGGGCGGTTGCACCTGTGAGAACGCCTCCCTGCTGCGCGTGAACACGGGGAACGTCGAGTTCGCGGCGCTCTTTGCGCCCGGTCCGCAGGGCATGACGACCGCCAACGACTGGACGAAGGAGATGGCGACCAAGGGATTTCCGGACCTCCAGCAGCTCTACGGACTGCTGGGCGCGCCCGGGAATGTGATGCTGCATCGCGGCGAGCATTTCCCGCACAACTACAACGCGGTGTCCCGCTCGGCGTTCTACACCTGGCTGAACCGCCACTTCCGCCTCGGCCAGGTGGAGCCGGTGATCGAGCGCGACTTCACGCCGCTGCGTCGGGAGCAACTGACCGTCTGGGACGCCGCACACCCGGCGCCGCCGGCCGACGACTCCGCTTTCGAGCGCCGGCTGCTGCGCTGGTGGAAGGAGGATGCGGACGCGCAACTGCGGGCGCTGGTCGACCAGCCGGCGCGCTTTCGGGAGGTGGTGGGTGGGGGCGTCGAGGTGGTGGTGGGGCGGACGTTCGCGCGCAGCGGCGACGTGTCGTGGAAGCCGGTTCGCAGCGAGGAGCGCGAGACGCACCGCGAAGTTTCCGGCCGCGTGCGCAACACGACCCACGGCGAGGAACTGCCGGTGACGTGGCTGCAGCCGCGACGGGCGGCAGGGCGGGCGGTGATCTGGCTGGGCGGTGCGGGCCGGGCGGCGCTGCGCGGCGGGGACGGGATGTTGCGCGCCGAGGTGCAGCGCCTGCTCGCCGCGGGGATGGCGGTGATCGGGGCGGATCTGCTGTACCAGGGGGAGTTTCTGGCGGGCGGTCCGGCGCCGGCGCGGGCGCGGGTGGTGGCGAACCCGCGCGAGGCGCCGTGTTATACCTACGGATACAACCATGCGCTGCCGGCGCAGCGGGCGCACGATGTGCTCACGCTCGTGCGCTGGGTGCGCCACGAACTCGCCCAGGGCGGGCGACCGGGAGCGGTGGCCGTGGTCGGGCTGGACGACGCGGGGCCCGTGGTAGCGGCGGCGCGGGCGGTCGCGGGTGACGCGATCGCCCGGGCGCTGATCGACACGCAGGGCTTCCGTTTCGCGCAGTTGCGGGATTATCGCGATCCGCGATTCCTGCCGGGCGGGGCGAAGTTCCTCGACGTACCGGGTCTGCTGGCGCTGGGGGCGCCGCAGGCCGTGTGGCTGGCGGGCGAAAAGTCGGATCCGGACCTGGTGCGGCAGGCATACCGGGCGCAGGGCGCGGAGGAACGGCTGCGGGTCTCGACGGCGAAAGTGGAGTCCGCGCTCGCGGAATTCGTGGCGGCCCTGGCACGGTAGGACGGCAGCGAGCGCGCGAGTTGTCCCGGGCGGCATGCGGGGGACGGGATCGATCGGTGGAGATAAACCTGCCGCGATCCGGAACCGCGATTGCCCCGGCGAAGGTCGGCGATTTCCGGACTGCCAGCAAGGCTCGCCACCGTGTTCGCCGGGTGCCCGGGATGGTCTTGCCAGGCCGGGTCCGGAACGGCGCGTCCGGACGGCGCCGAGCCGGTTTCTGGCGTCCCGTCCAAGGGTCGAGCGCCGAATTTGCCGGAGTATTAGATTGGCAATCGATACCCTTCGGTGCATGTCATCCGACATGAATTGCGTTCGTAATGCCGGACTTCTGTTCGTAGCGATTTGCTCAGCCGTGGTCGCGAGTGCGCAGACTGGGCTGCCGCTGCTCTCGCGTCCGATTGGCCCGCAGGTGCTCAATCGCGGCCCCGTGCAGATTGATTTGCGCAATCACTTCGGCGTGCCCGGCGTGACCGGACAGATTGTGCAGTTCAACACCTCGCTGGGCCGGATTAACGTCGAAATGCTGGCGACCGACGCGCCGCGCAACGTGTCCAACTTTCTCAGCTACGTAGCCAAGACGGCCTATGACAACACGCTCATTCATCGCGTCGATCCCCTGAACGGCGTGGTGGCGGCCATCGTACATGGCGGCGGTTATCCGGCGAATCCGTTGCCCCCGGCGCCGGCCCCCATCCTGCGGAATCCGCCGGTGCCACTGGAGTACCGAGTGCCGCTGAGCCGCGGCACGCTGGCGGCCTACCACGCCCCGAACGAGCCCGATGGCGCGACGAGCGAGTGGTTCTTCAATGTGCTCGACAATTCCGCGACGCTCGGGCCGACCACCGACGGTGGTTACACGGTTTTCGGCCGCATCATCGGCACCGGCCTGTCAGTGGTCGAACAAATCGCCCAGGTACCGGCGTTTTCCATCAGCGGAACGCCGTTCACCCGCTTTCCGGTGCGGAATTTTTCCGCGACCCTCACGCAGCTTACGTCGGCTAACTTGGTCGCAGTAAACTCCGTGCGCGTGGTGCCGATCTATCCCCCCAGCGCCGGGGATCCCACCGCCGTCCTGGCCTTTGCCGTGACGCCGCCCGCCGCCTCCGGCATCATCACGACGACCGTGTCCGGCTCGACCCTCACGCTGACTCCGCTCGCGGTCGGAGCCGTGAGTGTGACGGTGCGCGCGGTCGACTCCAACGGCAATGCCTCGCTGCCGACGACGTTCACCGTCAACGTGCCGGCGGAGTCCCTGCTGGCCCCGGTCTTCACGGCGCATCCGGTGGGGCAGACCGTTGCCCTCGGCGGCACCGTCGTCCTCAATGCTGCCGCCACCGGTGGCGACACCAACCTTTTCCCGCTGACCTACCAGTGGTACCGGAATGGCCTGCCGGTGGCGGCGCCCTCGAGTCGTTACCTGATACTGCGTGGGGTGTCGGCGGCCGACGCCGGCGAATACACCTGCCGGGCCACCAACGCGATTGGGCCCACCGTCAGTCTTCCCGCGTCAGTCACGGTCGTGCCCGCAGCACCGATCGAGACCGGGCGGTTGGTGAATCTGGCAATCCGAACTGACACCAGTGCCCTCGATGAGGCGCTGATTCTGGGCTTTGCGGTGGGCGACAGTCGCACCACCGGCAGCAAGCCGCTCCTGGTTCGGGGCATCGGTCCTTCGCTCAGTCAGTTCGGCGTGCGCACCGGCCTTCCGGATCCCGTGCTGGAGGTCTATCGCGGCTCCGATCTGATTGGGCAGAACGACAACTGGCAGGGCGACGCGGAGATCGCGACCCGCACGGCCCAGGTCGGAGCCTTTGCCCTCACGGGGCCACTCTCGCTCGATTCCGCCACCGCCCTCACGTCTGCGGTTGGCTCCTATACGGTTCTCCTGCGCGATCGCAACGCCGCGACCGGCACAGTGCTGGCGGAGGTCTACGACGCCTCGCCGGCGGCCCAGGTGGGCGAACGCACGCCCCGGCTCGTGAATCTTTCGGCCCGAGCCCGCGTGGAACCGGAAGGAGGCATCCTCACCGCCGGTTTCGTGGTGGGAGGAACCACGCCGGCCACCGTTTTGATTCGCGCGGCCGGTCCGGCGCTTGCGGCATTCGGCGTCGAAGACGTCGTCGCCAATCCCCGGCTGCAACTTTACTCCGGAACGACCTTGCTGAACGAGAACGACGACTGGGACGGTGAGCCGCAGGTTGCAGCCCTGGCGGGTGCGGTGGGCGCCTTCGCCCTGCCCGCGGGCGGCAGCAGGGACTCAGTGATGCTCGTGACTCTTCCCCCGGGAGCGTATACGGCACAAGTCAGCGACCCCGAGAACCTCGGCGGCGTCGTGCTGATCGAAGCCTACGAGATTCGCTGATTTCACCACTGCCATGAAGACTCTTACCGTCATTCTTCCGCGCTGGGCCCGTTCCGCGCGCGTTCTTGCGGCCGGGTGCAGCCTGGGCCTGGCAGCGGCGTCACAAGCCCAGGACTCGTTCGAGGAGGACAATGCTCCCGCTACGGCCAAAGCCATCGTCAACGGGGTGAATCAGAATCGCTCCCTGCCGTTTCGCGACGAGGATTGGGCGACATTTTCCATCGGCCCGGCCGGGGCGACCAACCTGCGCATCGAGACCGCCGGATTGGTCGGCGACACCGAGATTTGGCTCTATAGCGCGGAGAATCTCACCAAGGAAATCGCGTATGCCGACGATGGAGCGACCGGCCGGTTTTCGCTCATCACGTTGGCGACCGTCGCTCCGGGCACCTATTACATCAGAGTGGCCGGGGTCTCCGGGAGTCTTGTTCCCAGCTATGTGTTGCGGGCGACCTGGGTCGATCGGGCGGACAGCTTTGAATCCGACAACACGCCGGCGACCGCCCGAGTGATCGCGAATGGCGAGGCGCAGGAGCGCTCGATCCACGTTGCGAATGACGAGGACTGGGCGGTGTTCACCGTGGGGAGCGACGGCGCGGTCGACGTGCGGGTCGAAACCACCGGGGTGGGGGGCGATACCGTCCTCTTCCTCTTCGGGCCGAACAATGCCACCAACCAGCTTGCGACCAACGATGACTTCGGCGCCAGCAAGTTTTCCCGCATCAGCCTGTCCTCGCTCGCCGCCGGCACCTACTTCGTCCGGGCCATCTCCTTTGGTCAGAGCAGCACGATCAGCGGATACACGCTGCGCGTCGCGTGGACGGAAGGAAGCGTGTCGCAACCGGGCGACAGTTTCGAACCGGATGACTCCGCGGCCTCCGCGAAGGCGATCGCCAACGGGCAGACCCAGAACCGCTCAATTCACGTGATCGGAGATGCCGACTGGGCTCGTTTCACCGTGGGAGCGAATGGCGCCACCAACCTGCGCATCCAGACCGCGGGCATCTCGGGCGACACCGAGATGTGGTTGTATGGCCCCAACAGCACGACCCAGCAGCTCGACTACAACGATGACGCCGGCGGCAGCACCTTTTCCCAGGTCGTTCGCGCCAGTGTGCCGCCCGGCACCTACTACATCCGGGTCGGCGAGTTTGGAAACGATCGAATTATTCCCGCCTACACCCTGACGGCGAGCTGGACCGAGAGCGCTCCCGTGCCGCAGGGAGACAATTACGAGAGCGACGACACACCGGCTGCGGCCAAGGCCATCGCCAACGGCCAGACGCAGAATCGCTCGATTCATGTCGCCGGTGACGTCGACTGGGTGACGTTCGTGATTGGACCCAACGGCGCATCAGGCGTGCGGCTGGAGACGGCCGGTGGCAGTGGCGATACCGAAATGTGGCTGTATGGACCGGACTCCTCGACGACGCTCGTCGCCTACGACAGCGGCGCGGCGTGGGGCGGATTTGCCCGGTTGGGATTGAACGCGCTTGGACCGGGCACCTACCACGTGCGCATCACCGAATTGGGTAACAACGGCACGATCACGGCGTATACCCTCCGAGCCGCGTGGACGGACGGTGTGCCGGTGGCCGTCACCGGAGGCCGGCTGGTCAATCTGTCCATCCGCTCCACCATGTCCGCGGATGCACCGACCATTATCGTTGGATTTGTGGCCGTGGGCACCGGGGCGAAGCAGTTTTTGCTCCGTGGCGTGGGCCCAACCTTGAGCGCGCTCGGAGTGCCCGGAGCATCGGCCGACCCGACCCTGAAGGTTTATGCGGGCTCCACGCTCCTGGCGGAAAACGACAACTGGGGCGCGGGAGGGACCTTGCGAGCGGCGGCCACGGCTGTCGGTGCCTTCCAGCTCCCCGACAACAGCCGCGACTCGGCGCTGTTGCAGGCCCTCGGCGCGGGTGCTTACACCGTCCAGGTGGAAGGTGGCAGCGGGGTGGCGTTGGTGGAAGCCTACGAAGTCGGGGCCAACCCTGCCACCCGGCTGAGCAACCTTTCCGCCCGGGCGCAGGTGGGCACCGGAGGAGACGTCTTGATCGCTGGCTTTGTGGTGGGCGGCGAAGGGGCGCGCACGGTGCTCGTGCGGGCAATCGGCCCCGGTCTCGCAGCGTTTGGTGTCACCGGTTTCCTCGTTGATCCGCGGCTGGATGTCTATCGCGGGACCACGGTCCTGCAGACGAATGACAACTGGGGTGGCGCCGCCGCCTTGAGCGCCGCATTCGCCCGGGTGGGGGCCTTCGCCTTGCCCGCGAATTCGCGGGACGCGGTGCTGCAGCTTACCCTCCAGCCAGGTGCGTATTCCGCCCAGATTTCAGGCATCGGCGGCGCGACTGGCGAGGCTCTGGTGGAAGTTTACGAGGTGCCCTGAAGCGCCGGCGATCGGCGGCTGCTTCTCAAGCAGTCGCAACTGAGGGTTGCGGCCGGCCCGTTTCTCCGCGGGCCTGCCTGCTTTGATCGCGAAGCGTCCGCTGCCAGTTGGCCGGGGTGGGCAAGTCTTGCGCAACGGGCCGCCGGAGGCGCGCAACGCTTGCGCGAAAACAGAGTGCATGTCGCGTCCCTGCAGTTGGTCGCAACTTGCGGGGTTTACGCTGCGTCACCACCGCAGACAGTCCCATGAATACGCCTTCCCTGTCTGCCGTGATGCTCTCCAGCATCTTTCCCCTCCGCCGGCTGAGCCGGAGTGTTATCCTGCTCGGTGCGGCCGCCGTGTTGGTGGGTGCCACCTCCTCCGTTTTCGCCCAGGCTCCGGGCGCCGATGATCGGCGACGCCGCGGCGACGGTCCGCCGGGCGAACGGGGTGAGCGCGGCAGTTTCAACCCACAGGACATGCAGGCAAGGATGCTCACCGCCTTGCGCGATCGTCTGGAAGTGACCGACGATGAAGAGTGGAAGGTGATCGCCGAGCGCGTGGCCAAGGTCGCCGAGTTGCGGCGTGCGTCCGCCGGCGGACCCTTGGGTATGATGCCTGGTCGGGGCGGGCCGCCCGGTGGCGGAGACCGCGGCGCCACGCGCGGTCCGCGCCCAGGTGGCGGTTCCGGGGAACTCGCTGCGCTGTCGACCGCCGTCCGCGACAAGCTTCCGGATGCCGAAATCAAGTCCCGCCTCGATCGGTTGCGCGAGGTCCGCAAGGAAAACGAGGCCAAACTCACCAAGGCGCAGGAGGAACTGCGTGCGGTCCTCAGCATCCGCCAGGAGGCCGTGGCGGTGGTTTTTGGTCTGCTGCCTTGAGCCCTGCCGTGTTAACCGACGCTCCCTCCCCGGCGGCGGCGACGCCGGCCCTTCCCGAGCTGCTGCAACGCATGATTGCGGGGCGGCAGCTCACGGCCACCGACGCCCACGCCTTCCTCAAGCAACACGCCGGGACCGAAGCACTCACCGAGGAAAGAGTGCTGCGCTGGCTGGCCCGGGAGTACGGAGTCTCCTTCGCCAAGCTCGATGAACTCGAACCGGACAAGCAGATCCTCTCGCTCTTTCCCGCGCGCCTGCTGCTGCGCGACGAACTGCTGCCGCTGCGCCGCCTCGACAATCAAATCGAGCTGGCCACCAGCCGGCTCTTCTCCACCCAGGGGATCGACGGCCTCAAGACGCTGACAGGGCTCCGACTTCGCCCGGTGCTGGCCCCCGCCGAGGCGATCCAGCGCGAGCTGAAGAAGCGGCTCGGCGTCGGTGCCGACACCATCGACACGCTGGACGAGGAGACGGATCTCCAGGTGGTCGACGAAAACGCCGCCGGGGGGGGGACGAATCTCGACGAGGCGGCGGAGGACGCCTCGATCATCCGCTTCGTCAACCAGGTGCTGAAGGACGCCATCGAGCTCCGGGCTTCGGACATCCACCTCGAACCCTTCGAGGACGAACTGCGGATCCGCTACCGGATCGACGGTGTGCTCCAGGAGGTGCCGGTGCCGGCCCAGATCAAGAAATTCCAGCCGGCCATTGTGGCCCGCGTGAAGATCCTCAGTCACCTCAACATCGCCGAAAAGCGGCTGCCGCAGGACGGGCGCATCAAGGTCCGCATCGAAGCCGCCGAGGTCGACATTCGTGTATCCATCATTCCGATGCTGCACGGCGAGGCGGTGGTGATGCGCCTGCTGCGGCAGAATGCCGCCCTTCGCGGCGTGCGCGAGCTCGGCATGCACGAGCGTGAATACGCCTGTTTGCAGCGCGTGCTGCAGCTTCCGCATGGCATCGTGCTGGTCACCGGCCCGACGGGCAGCGGCAAGACCTCGACCCTCTACACCGCCCTGCAGGAAATCAACGACTCCGAGCGCAAGATCGTCACGATTGAGGATCCCATCGAGTACCAGCTCAAGGGCGTGAATCAGATCCAGGTTTCGGAGAAATCCGGCCTCACTTTCGCGCGGGGACTGCGCTCCATCCTCCGCCACGACCCCGACGTGATCCTGATCGGTGAAATCCGCGACCACGAAACGGCCCAGATCGCCGTGCAGGCCTCGCTCACCGGCCACCTGGTCTTCTCCACGCTGCACACGAACGACGCCCCGGGCGCCCTCACCCGGTTGGTCGACATGGGAGTCGAACCTTACCTCGTGGCCTCCTCGCTCGAGGCGGTGCTGGCGCAACGGCTGGTTCGCCTGCTCTGTCCGCACTGCAAGGCGATCGACGATTCGCCCGCCGCCCGCACCTACCGATCGCGCATTGGCATTTCGCCCGAGGCAAAGATCTACCGTTCCGTCGGCTGCCGCGAGTGCCGCCACACCGGCTTCCATGGCCGCCAGGCGATTTTCGAGTGGATGGATACCAACAACGAGATCCGGCAGCTCATCCTGAAGAACGCCTCCACCGACCACATCCGCGATGCCGCGCGCCGGGCCGGCATGACGACCCTGGCGGAGGACGGCCGGCGTTTGGTGCAGGAGGGGCTCACGACCATCGAGGAAGTCCTGAGCGTCACCACCGTGCATGAGGAGGATCCGCGGCAAGTGGCGGCGGCGCAGACCTCCTCCTGAGTTTCGCGCGCCCCCGAACTGCCATGCCCCAATTCGCCTACAAGGCCCTGCAACTCGACGGGGTGCTCGTTGAAGGTAGAATCGATGCCAGCAACCGTCAGGAGGCCATGCGGCAGGTTGAGGGCCGGGGCCTGAAACCGATCCGGATGGCAGAGTCCAAGGGGGGCGCACCCGCGTCGAAAGCCGCGGCCGGGGCCGCCGGGGAGGATGGCGCAGGTGGCACCGGTGGGTTTCGCCTGCAGTTCGGCCAGCCCCGCAAGATCACCCCGCGAATCCTGGAAAACTTCACCCGGCTGCTTTCGAGCCTGCTGGCGGCGGGGGTCCCGTTCAGCCGGGCCCTGGTGATCATTCACCGCGAGGCCGCCACGCCGGTGGCCAAGGCAAAATGGAAGGAGATTCACGATCTGGTGATCGACGGCATGTCACTCTCGGAGGCGATGGCCCGTTCGCCGGAGACGTTTCCACGCGTTTACGTCGCGATGGTCGAAGCCGGGGAGACCGGCGGCTTTCTCGACGTCGTGCTGGCACAGATCGCCGATTTCCAGGCCCGCGAGAAGGAACTGCAGGGCAAGGTGCTTACCGCCCTGATGTATCCCGCGATCCTGCTCCTGCTCGCGATCGGCGTGTTGATCTTCCTGCTCGTCTTCTTCATCCCGCGTTTCCAGCTCGTGTTCCAGGGTTTCAATGCGGAATTGCCGCTGCTGACCCAGGTGATTGTCGGAATCAGCGAGGCCGTGCGTCACTATGGCCTGTTCATCGGGGCCGGGATCGCCGTGGCCGGGATCTCTCTCCGCAACTGGTTCCGGTCGGAACGGGGGCGGCGGGCCTGGGAAGGCTATGTGCTGCGCATCCCGACCGTCGGCCCGCTGCTCGCCCAGTTTGCGATGGCGCGGTTCTGCCGCATGCTCGGCACCCTGCTGGCCGCTGGCGTCCCCCTGATCAATGCATTGAACGTCGCCCGCCGTTCGATCGGCAATCAGGTGCTGGTCGATGCGGTGTCGGAGTCGATCGACCGCGTCAAGGAGGGCAAGGCTCTCGGCAAGAGCCTGGCGCAGAACCGCGAGCTCTTTCCTGGCGCCATCGTGGAGATGATCTCCGTCGCCGAGGAGAGCGGGAAGCTCGATCAGGAGTTGCTGCGCATCGCGACCGTCACGGAGGGGGACCTCGACCGGCAGCTCAAGGCGGTCGTCGCGCTCGCGGAACCGGTCATGCTCTTCGTCATCGCGGCCCTGGTCGGCACCATCTTCATCGGCATGGTCATTCCCATCTTCTCCCTGCAGGACCACATCAAATGACTCCCTCCATGAAACCTCATCCCCGCTCTGCACGCCGCCCTGGGTACGCCCGGCGGCATCCCCACCGCCTCCGGACCCGGCGCGGCCCGCGCCAGGCCGGGTTCACCTTGGTCGAACTTCTGCTCGTACTCGTGATTCTCGGCATCCTGGCTGCTCTCGTGCTCCCGAAATTCACGGGTCGCACCGAGCAGGCCCGGGTGACGGCCGCGCAGACGCAGATCTCCACCTTCGGCACCGCCCTCGATGCGTTCGAAGTCGACACCGGCAGCTACCCGCGGGGGCAGGATGGCCTCAACCAGCTCGTCGTCCAGCCGGCAGACGTGCCCAACTGGCGCGGGCCGTACCTGAAGAGCGACATCCCGCTCGACCCATGGGGCCGGCCCTACATCTACGAATTCCCGGGCCGCATCAATCCGAGCGGTTACGACATCCGTTCGATGGGCCCGGATGGCCAGGCGAACTCGGAAGATGACATCGTCAACGCCCGAGTCTCGACGCGTTGACCGGACGGCGCGCGGCCGGCGGGCGTTCACGCTCGTCGAGCTCATCGTCGTCATGGTGCTGCTGCTCATCGTCGCCTCCCTGGTCGCGCCGCGCATGTCCTCGTTCTTTCGCGGCCGCGCCCTCAGCTCCGAGGCGCAGCGCCTGCTTTCCCTTCTCCACTATGCCCAGAGCCGGGCGGTGGCCGAGGGCGTGCCCGTCCTGCTCTGGATCGATCCGACCGCGTCGACGTATGGGATCGAGGTACAGACGGGCCACACCGGCGAGGATCTGCCGCCGCGCGTTTTCACCGCGGAGCCCACGCTCACGCTCGAGGCGGTGACGGCGACTGAGACCCTGATCTCGGAGCAGGAGGATGAACTCCTGGGGCTGCCGGAGGGTGTGCCCGCGATCCGCTTCAACCCCGATGGCTTCTTCGACGAGGGCGGGGTGCAGAAGATTGTCATCCGGCAGGGTGAAGAAGGTGCGCTGGAAATCGCACCGACCGCCAACCGGCTTGCTTATGAGATCCGCCCGGCAGCCCCTGCACCCTGAAGCCGGCTCCCGGTCCCGGCGGCGCCGCGGGATGACTCTGATCGAGATCCTGGCTTCGCTGTTGCTGATGGCGATCGTCATCCCGGTGGCAATGGAAGGGATGAGCATTGCCAGCCGGGCCGGCGTGCTCGGCCAGCGCAAGGCGACCGCGATGCGGGTGGCGGAGCGCGTGCTGAACGAACTGCTGATCGAGAGCCAGACGATGCAGAACACGGCCAGTGGCACGGCGATCGACGGCGGCCAGTCCTATCCGTGGACGATGCGGATCGAAAACTGGCCTGAGGACTCGATGCTGCAGATGACGGTGGCGGTGACCTTCCAGGTGCAGGGCAATCCCTACGAGGTCGCGGTCACCACTCTCCTGCCGGCCAGCGGCACCACGGAAGAGGAGGCCGCGATGAATGCGGCCATTCAGCAATGACACGGGTGCAGCCATTCTCCCGGGCGGGTGCGGCGAGCGGCTTCACGCTGCTGGAGCTGCTGATCGCGACGGCCGTGGGCGCGGTCGTCCTGTTGGTGATTCAGACCACCTACTTCAGCGCGCTGCGCCTGCATCGCACGACGCACGATCGGCTCGCGGAGGAGCAGGTGGTGGAACGCGCCCTGACCATTCTCCGCCGGGACTTCGCCGGCCTGATGCTTCCGGGGGGGCTTCTCGCGGGCCAGCTCCAGAGCGACAACTTCTCCTCCACGCTCGCGGCACCGGCCGGCGAACGCATCACACCGGACTTCGTCACCAACTCCGGGCGCATCGATGGCTGGACGCCGTTTTCCGAGGCGCAGCGCGTGGCCTATTACCTGGCTCCCGCCGCCGCCGGCGAAAGCGGCCTCAATCTGGTGCGGGCGGTCACGCGCAACCTGCTGCCAGTGCAGGAGGAGATGCCCGAAGAGCAGGTCGTGCTGAGCGGCGTGGAATCCGCGTCGATTCTCTTCTACGATGGTTACGCGTGGGTCGACACGTGGGACTCCGAGGTGACCTCGACCCTGCCGTCGGGCATTCGGTTCAGCCTGGTGCTGACCCCGCGCGAGGGAGCGACGGCGGCGAACGATCCGATCGAGCTGGTGGTGCCGGTATTTGCGACCACCACCACAAGCCAGACCCTGGCGGAAGAGGAGGCGGCGCTGTGACGCTGCGGAGCGACCAGTCCCACGCCTCCGGACCGCGCCGCCGGCCCCGCGGCTCGGTGATGATCATCGTGATGTGGGTGTGCCTCGGCCTGACGGCGCTGACGGTTTACTTCGCAGACGAGATGAGCTCCGAACTGCGCGCCGCCGACAACCGGGTGCAGGAGGTGGCCGCCCGCCAGGCCGCTGCCGGCGGCACGCGCTACGCCGCCTTCATCCTCAGCCAGTACGCCACCAACGGCACCGTGCCTTATTACGACGACTACCTCGCGGAGGATGTGCCGGTCGGCGATGCCAGTTTCTGGTTCATCGGACGCGATCCCGACCAGCGCCCCACACAGGATCCGGTGTTCGGCCTGGTCGACGAGGCGTCCAAGCTCAATCTCAACACCGCCTCGCGCGGCATGCTTGAGGCGCTGCCGGGCATGACCCCCGAACTGGTCGAGGCCATCGTGGCCTGGCGGGCGCGCAGCCAGAGCGGCCTGGGTGACACGACCTACGGCCGGCTCGATCCGCCGCGGGTGAACAAGGGCGGGCCTTTCGAGTCCGTCGATGAGCTGCGCCTGGTCTACGGGGCCACCCTTGACGTGCTCTTCGGAGAGGACACCAACCGCAACGGCGCCCTCGACGACAACGAGAATGACGGCGAGCAGTCGGCCCCGCGCGACAACCTCGACGGCCTGATTGATCCAGGTATCCTGGAATATGTGACGGTGCACAGCCGCGAACCCAACACGCGCAGCGGCGGGGGGCGCCGCGTCAACATCACCACCGCCCAGGGGCGGCAGCAGTTGCTGCCGACGCTGCAGCGGCTCTTCGGCGGCGGGCGGGCGCAACAGATTCTGGTGGCGGTCGGCGGCGGGGAGATCCGCAGCGTGGCTGAGTTCATGGTGCAGAGCCGGATGACCCCCGAGGAGTTCGGGCAGATCCGCGGCGAAATCACCACCAGCAGCGGCAGCACCGTGCAGGGGTTGATCAACGTTAACACTGCCAGCGAGACGGTGCTGGCCTGCATCCCCGGCATCGGGCCGGAGAATGCCGCCGCCCTCGTGGCGTACCGGCTTGCCAACCCCGGGCAGCGTACGTCGTTCACCTGGCTCACCGAGGTGCTGAACCGCACTGCGATCGTGCGGGCCGGTCCCTACCTCACCGATCGCTCCTACCAGTTCACTGCGGATGTGGTCGCGGTGGGTCGCAACGGCCGCGGTTACACCCGCACCAGGACGGTTTTCGACATGAGCAGAAGCACTCCGCGCATCATTTATCACCAGGATCTGTCGTCGTACGGATGGGCGCTGGGCGCCCAGACCCGGCTGGCGCTCCGGGAAGCACGGGAGAATCGCCTATGAAATGGACCGCCAAACGACGGCCCCAGTCCGTCCTCTGTTTATCCATCGTCGACGGGCGCCTGCGTGCGGCCCAGGTGGCGCGGGCCAAGAACGCGTTCGCGGTGCTGCGCAGCACCACCGCGCCGATGGCGCTCGAGCTCCTGCATCCCGAACCCGAACTGGTCGGCCGCGAACTGCGCAACCACCTCGAAGCCGCCCAGATTCGAGAGCGCCACTGCGTGGTGTCCCTGCCGCCGGCCTGGGTGATGAGCCAGCATGTAACCCTGCCGGAGCTTTCGCCGGAGGACACCGCCAGTCTGCTGCAGATCGAAGCGGAAAAGGGATTCCCCTGCAGCCCAGAGGAACTCCAGATGGCGCACTCCGAACATCGCTCCGCGACCGAGCGCTGCGTCACGCAACTGGCGGTGCGGAAGGAGCAGCTCAACCAACTTGGGGAAGTGCTGAAACAGGCCGGGCTGCGCCCGCTCGGCTATTCACTGGGACTCGCCGCCCTGCCCGGGGCACTGGCGGCCAAAGGGGAGGGGGTAATCACGCTCCAGGTCGAACCGAAGGGCGCCACCCTCCTGGTAACCGCCGGCGGAGGGATCGCCGCGTGGCGCACCCTCGAGGCGGCGATCGAATCCGAAGCCGGCGAGAGTGTCGCCAACGGGGCGGCCCTCGCGCGCGAATTGCGCATCACCTTCGAGCAAATTCCGGGTTCCCTGCGCGGCGAAATCCGCCGGCTCGCGATCTGTGGTGACCCTCGACTGGCGGGCCAGTTGGCCGGTGGTCTCGGCGATTGGGCGCGGGAACTCGGCCTGGCGGTCGAGGTGGCGGCAGCCGATCGAAAACCGGCGGCGGAGGAGGAGTTGGAGCGCCTCGGCGAACAGTACCTGCAGGCAGTCGCACCGAAGCTTGAATTCATGCCGCCGCATCCAAGCCGATGGGCGCTGCTCATGGCCCGTTACAACTCACGGCGCCTCGCCACCGTCGGCATGGGTGCGGCCGCGGCGGTCCTTGTGGCGGCCGCTGCCTTCGGTTGGCAGGAGTACCGCCTGTGGTCGCTGCGCTCGGAGTGGCGCGGCATGTCGGCGCAGGTGGCGGAACTGGAGCAGGTGCAGGCTCGCATCCGGGAGTTCCGGCCTTGGTACGACACTTCCTTCCGCAACCTCTCCATCATGAAGAAGGTGGTGGACTGCTTCCCGGAGACCGGGGTCGTCAGCGCCAAATCGCTCGAGATTCACAGCCCCGCGACGGTCAGTGTCTCCGGCAGCGCCCGTGACAACACGTCGCTGCTGCGCACACTCGATCAGTTGCGCCAGACCAAGCAGGTCCAGGGGCTCAAGATCGAACAGATCCGGGGCAAGACGCCCGCCCAGTTCACCTTCACGTTCCGATGGAGCGGAATCCCCGGCTCATGAGCAAGACCCCCGTAAATCGCCAGCGACTGCTGATCATTCTGGCCGGCGTCAGCATCGGCCTCCTCCTGCTCGACAGCGTGGTGCTCACCCCGCTGACCAAGGCCTGGCAGAACCGCCGCGCGGAAATCGTACGGCTGCAGAAATCCGTCACCGAGGGGCGCGGCGTGATCGAACGCGCCAGCCGTACGCGCAGCCTGTGGGCCGAGATGCAGGGTCAGGCGATGCCGGCCGACCCCGCCAAGGCGGAGCAGGATCTGATCACCGCCTTCGACCGCTGGGGGCGCGCCACCGGAGTCGAGCTCGGCTCCATCAAGCCCCAATGGAAGCGCGGGACCAGCAACCGCTACTCGCAGATCGAGTGTCGCGTCGATGCCACCGGTTCCCTCGCGGCCCTCACGCGTTTCCTTTACGAAGTCGAAAAATCCGCGCTCGCCCTCAAGGTGGACGCGGTCGAACTCAATGCCCGGGACGACTCCGGCAGCCGTTTGTCGCTGGGCCTGCTGGTCAGCGGGCTGCGCCTGGTCCCACTGGAGGCGAGGAAATGAAGCGCCATCCTGTTTACCGCCTCGTGGCCGCCGCCGCCGCGACCCTGCTCATCGCCGGAGCAATTGGGACCCACGCGGTCGGCGCCGACAAGCGCAAGGTCAAGAACGGCGCGCCGCCGGCCACGCCGGCACCGGCCGGCAAGGTCGCGCCCAACGTCGGCTTTGACGCCTTCCAGATCGTGATCGAGCGGAATATCTTCAACCCGAACCGCTCCGGCCGTTCCCGGGCCGCCCCGGAGGAGAAGGCGGTGCGCACCGACGAGCTGTCTCTCGTCGGCGTCGTCCAGTATGGTCAGGAGAAGATTGCAGTCTTCGATGGTTCGGAGCCCGCGTTTCGCAAAGGCTACCGGGAGGGCGAGACCGTCGCCGACTTTCGCATCGCCGGCATTACGGCCGATGGCATCCAACTCGTCCAGGACAGCCGGAAAATCCCGCTCAAAGTCGCCCAGCAACTCCGCCGCATCGAGGGCGGCGACTGGAAGGTGACCGCCAACCAGTCCGCCCGCGTCGATCCGCGGGCCGGGGCCGCCAACGGCTCCGTGACGTCAGGCCGCGCGGCGGAACCCGCCCCAGTCGGGATTCCGTCCGATGCCTCCGAAGTCCTGAAGCGTCTCATGCAGAAACGGGAGAAACAATTGAAGAAATGAAAACGACCACCGCCTTATCCCTGTTTTGCCTCGGGCTGGGCCTTGCCGGCCCCGTCACCTTTGGCGCCGAGGAGGCAGCCACCCCCGCCCCGGCTCCCGATTACGACGCCATGGCGCGCGCGCTGCTCGACCAACCCGGTCCGTCGCGCCGCTCGCGCCCGCCGGAGCCGGCCGACGGACTCCGGTTCAATTTTCGCGGGGCGCCCCTCGAGACCGTACTCAATTACCTCAGCGAGGCGGCCGGCTTTGTGATTGTGCTCGATACCCCGGTCAAGGGCACGATCGACATGTGGAGCGCCCAGCCGGTGAGCCGAATCGAGGCGGTGCAGTTGCTCAACCTTGCGATCAACAAGCATGGCTACACCGCCACTCTCAAGGGGCGCAACCTGGTCGTCGCCACCAAGGAGGAGGCGCGCAAACGCTCCATTCCGATCCGCACGGGCAATGATCCGCGACAGATCCCCGACAATGCCGAAATGGTGATGCAGATTATCCCGCTCGAGCGCATCGACGCGACCCAGGCTGCCACCGACCTGGCCACCCTGCTGCCGAGCAGCGCGACGATCACCGCCAACGTCGACAGCAATTCCCTGATCGTCACCGACACGCAAAGCAACGTGCGCCATATCGTCGAATTGGTCTCCCAACTCGACAGCTCCGCCGGCTCCGTCGCCTCGATGAAGGTCTTCCAGCTCAAGAACGCCGACCCGAACGAAATGGCCCAGTTGATCAACAACATCTTCGGCGGCGGCACCTCGAGCTCCAGCCGCGGCGGCTCGTCATCGCCCCAATTCGGCGCCTTCGGCGGCATGCCGCCCGGAGCGGCGGCCATGATGGCCGCGGCCGCGGCCCGCGGCCGGGGGCCGAGCTCCAGCCGCAGCAGCAGCAGCAGCCGGGGCGGCGCCTCCCGCGGCACCCCGGTCGTTGCCGTGGCCGATCCCCGCACCTTTTCGATCATTGTGAGTGCCTCCCGGGAAACGCTCGACGATGTCGAGGCCATCATCAGCCAGCTCGATTCCAACTCGGCGCGAAAACAAAAGGTCTTTGTCTACACGCTTGAGAACGGCGACGTGAAGCAGGTCGAGGCCATCCTGCGCAACCTGTTCCAGAGCTCCAACGCCCGCACGACCACGTCGCAGCAGGTCGATCCGCTCACCACCCGCGCCTCCAGCAACACCCAGGCGACCAGCACCAACATCACTCTCGGCACCCGGGGCGTGCGCTGAACCGCATCCGCACCGTCATCCCGACCCTCTTCCGTCATGACGCCTTTCCTCCCTCCCGCCGCCCGCCTGCTGGCGGCCGCGCTCCTCCTCCTCGCGCCGTTGCACGCCGCCACCACCGGATCCTCCGCGGGCCGCAGTTCCTCCGCGCCGCGCACCACCTCGCAGGCGCGGCCGGGCACCACGATCAGCACCGCGACCCGCAGCCCGACCGGCGGTGGGGGCGGCAGCGGCGCCGGTGTCAACCGACAGTACCCCAACGCCACGCTGGTGGGCGACGCCATCATCACCAGCGACCTCGAGACCCGCCGGCTGATCATCGTCACCGACGACGACACCAACGAGAACATCCGCACGATCATCTCCAGCCTCGACAAGCCGAAGCCACAGGTGCTCATCAACGTCGTCTTCGTGCAGGTGACCCACGACAAGGGGCTCGACCTCGGTGCCGAGATTTCCCGGGCGGGGAGCATTCAGATCAACGGCGAGCCCGGCAATCGCGCCCCGGACGTCGCCTCGACCCGCTTCGGCCTCGCCGATGCCCTGGCCGACGCCACGCAGTACGGCGCATTCTACCGCGTGCTCGGCCGCGACGTGAACGCCACCCTTCGCGCCCTCTCGGAGGTCAGCAAGACCGAGATCCTCTCGCGACCCTCCATTCTCACGCGCAACAACCAGCAGGCGACCATCATGGTCGGCCAGTCAGTGCCCATCATCACGAATTCGCGCGTCGTCGATCAGACCAACAGCACCATCAACACCGTGCAGTATCAGGACATCGGCATCATCCTGCGCGTCACGCCCTTCATCACCGCGGAGGGCCTGGTCGAAATGATCGTGTCGCCCGAAATCTCCGGACTGAGCGCCACCACCGTGCCGATCTCCAACAACGTCAATGTGCCGGTGATCGACAAGCGTTCGGCCGACACCGTGGTGGTCACGCCCAGTGACCGCACCGTCGTGATCGGCGGACTCATCTCGACGCAGTCGATCGACCGGGACAGCAAGGTGCCGATCCTCGGCGACATCCCCTTGCTCGGCTACGCCTTCAAGCGGCGTCAGAAGGAGGATGTGAAAACCGAATTGCTGATCTTCCTCACTCCCCATGTCGTGCCCACCGCGGACGATCTCGCGAAAACCTCCGACGTGGAGCGTGCGCGGCTGGAGCTGGCGCCGAAATCCACGCTTTCCGATGAAATGCAGCGTTACCTGGGCAAACCCTGAGTTGAGACTTGGAAACTGCGGGAGCCCGGCGCTAACCTGCCCGCGCCCACCATGCGCTGGCCGTTAACCAAGAGCAGCATTGGCATTTACCTCGCCCTTGTCGGTGGCGCGCTCGGGGTGTGTGGCTGGCAATGGGGTGAACACCGCCGGTTTCAGGAAGCTTCGGCGCAGGCGCTGATCAACCGGGGGCGCGACATCACCACGACGCTCGGCATCGTCGTGAGCTCGCAGCGGCGTTTCGGCAATCTGGTCGCCAAGGACCGGATCGAATCCGCGCTCCAAGCGCTCATCCACCCCGGCGAGCTCGAATCGATCGCGATCCTCGGCTCCACCGGCGAGACGATCGCCAGCGCCGGCCGGCCGCTGGAGGTGAGCGCCGAAATGCTTCGCGGCGGGGGCGTGCGCTGGCGCGAGACCGATCTCACCCTCATGAACCTGATGGACCTCGGCCTGACGTCCGGCGCCTCCGAAGACAAGTCCCTGCCGGCCGCCGTGGTCGTGAGCGGTCATCGGATGACGAAGGCATTGCGACCTCCGGGCGGACGTGGCGGGGCCCGACCGCCGGGCGCCGCCGCCGGTCCCGAAGGCGCGCCACCGGGCCGGTTCCCCTACAGCCGCCCCCCGTGGATGGAACCGGAGGAATACGACGCGTTGATCCGCACCCAGGGCGTTCACAGCCTTTTGATCTCTCTCTCCACTTCGGACCTGCGGCGCGCGGTGCGCGGCGATTTTGTTCTGCGTTCCCTCGTCAGCGTCCTGGCCTGTGGAGCCGCGCTGCTCTCGGCGCTCGCCTGGCGGAATCTCACGCGCAACAACGAACTCCAGATTCGACTGGTGCGGGCCGGCGAGATGAACAGCCACCTGGCACAGATGAACCTCGCCGCGGCCGGACTCGCCCACGAGACGCGCAACCCTCTGAACCTGATCCGCGGACACGCCCAGATGATCGCGATGCAGTCCCTCGAACCGGAGAAGCTGCGCGAACACGCCGCGTCGATCGTCGAGGAGGCCGACCGGGTGACCGTGCAGCTCAACCAGTTCATCGACTACTCCAAGCCGCGGCAGGCCCATCTCGCCCCCGTCGAGGTGCCGCGGCTGGTGGCGGACGTCGCCCGCACGCTCCTCCCCGACATGGAGGACAAACAGGTCGCTCTCACCGCCGATACGGCTCCGCTGACGGTGGAGGCCGACGAACAGCTTTTCCGGCAGGCGTTGTTCAACCTGCTGCTGAATGCGGTGCAGGCGGTGGAGCCGGGCGGGCAGGTGGAGGTGCGCTGGCGCACCGTGGAGGCAGGAGAGGCCCTGCTGGAAGTGCGCGACGACGGACCCGGAGTTCCGGAGGCCGATCGGGCCGAAATTTTCAAGCCGTACGTGACCAAGCGACCGCAGGGCGTGGGCCTCGGGCTCGCCATCGTGAAACAGATCGTGGCCGCGCATCGCTGGGAGATCGCCTGCCTCGCCCACGAGCCACGCGGCGCGGTCTTTCGCCTGAGCCACCTCCGGCTCGCTGCGCCGCGCCATGAAGCCTGACGCGACGAAGCCGCCGCGGATTCTGGTGGTCGACGACGATCCCGGTCAGCGCAGCCTGCTCGAAACCTTCCTCCGCGCCAGAGGCTACCGCACCCAGACGGCCCCTTCGGGCGAAACGGCGCTCCAGTTGCTCGCCCAGGAGTCGTTCGCCCTCCTCATCTGCGATGTGCGGATGCCCGGGATCTCGGGCATCGAAACCCTCCGGCGCGTGCGCGAAAAATCCCCGGCCCTGCCGGTGCTGCTGGTCACGGCGTTCGCCGACATCCGCAGCGCGGTCGCGGCTATGCGCGATGGCGCCGTCAATTACCTCGCCAAGCCCATCGATCTCGACGAACTGATGGCCTCGGTACGCCTGGCGGTGGAGCCGGAGGAAGCGGCGTCGCTCACGGACGGAACGAAGTGGGAGTTGCCGGCGGGTGTCATCGCTGAGAGCCCGCTGATGCGGGCGGTGTTTCGCGACGTGGCGATCATCGCGCCCTCCGACTCCCGGGTACTGCTGTCCGGCGAAAGCGGGGTGGGGAAGGAGGTGGTGGCCGACCTGCTGCATCGCTGGAGCCGGCGCACGGCCGGACCGCTGGTGAAAGTGGGTTGTGTGGCCGTGCCCGAGGCGGCGCTCGAAGCCGAACTGTTCGGACAGGAATCCCCGACGGCCGGCGCAGTGCGGATCGGTCGGTTCGAGGAGGCGGACGGCGGCAGCATCTTTCTGGATGAAGTGGGCGAACTGCCGCCGGCGCTCCAAGCCCGGCTGTTGCGCGTGATCAACGACGGCACTTTCCGGCGCGTCGGATCAAATCGCGACCTCCGCACCAATGCGCGTCTGCTCGCCGCCACCAACCGCGATCTCGAGGAGTTGATCGCCGCCGGCCGTTTCCGCGAGGATCTCTACTACCGGCTCAACGTCATGGAAGTGCATGTGCCGCCGTTGCGCGAGCGGCCCGAGGACATTTTGCCGCTGGCCACGCACTTCATCGGCCTCTTTTCACGTCAGAAGTCCCGATTCTCCGCCTCGGTGTCGGCGAGCCTGCTGCGTTATCGCTGGCCCGGAAACGTGCGCGAATTACGCAACGCCATGGAGCGCGCCGCGCTGCTTTCCCGCGGCGAAATCGTGCTGCCCGAACACCTCCCGGCGCGACTCACCTCGGCCGCGGCGCCCGCCGCCACCGGCGCGGCTTACCCGCCGCGAGACGCCCAGCGTCTGGAGGAAATCGAGCGCGAGGCGATCTTGAACGCCCTGCGCAAGAATCACTACAATCGGACCGAGACCGCCCGCGAACTCGCGATCAGCCGGCGCGCGCTCACTTACAAGCTGCAGCGTCTGCGCGCCGAGGGGGTCGCGGTGGATCCGTAGCGCCCGCGGTCTCGCCGCGCGACCTCCGGCCGTCGCCCGGGAACCAGCGGCCCGGCGGGACGCCCGCACCACCGGCCGCCGTCCGGTCTCCGGCGCGGCTCGCTCCGAAATCCGTCTCGACGTCCGGCGTCGCGCGCCGCAGTTTTCGCCGCGCTTACCCCTCACCCCACCCACCATGAAGAGCTCCGCCTTCCCTCGCGCCTTCGCGGCGTCTGCGCTGCGCTGCTGCGTTTCCTTCCTCGTGCCGCCGGCAATCCTCCTGTCCGCGGCTCGCGCCCAGATCCCGGCCGGCACTGCCGCCATCACCGGCCGCGTCCAAAGCGAAATCTCCGGCCAGTACCTCAACAACGCCCGTGTCACCGTGCGCGGCACCACCTTCGAGGTGTTCACCGATGAGACGGGCACCTACCGCCTCAACGGCGTCGCCTCCGGGCCGGTCACCCTCGAGGCCTTCTATTCCGGACTGGATCCGCTGCGCGTGACGGTCGAGGCCCGCGCCGGTCAGATCGTGCAGCATGATCTGAGCCTTACCAGCAAGGCTGCCCTGGGTGATCGCGCCGGGGTGGTGAAGCTCGACGCGTTCGTGCTGGCAGCCTCGAAGCTCAACGAGGGCGAGGCCCTCGCCACCAACGAGCAGCGCTTCGCGTCCAATATCAAAAACGTCGTCGCCGCCGATGCCTTCGGCGATGTCGCCGAGGGCAACGTCGCGGAGTTCATGAAGTTCCTCCCCGGAGTGACCATCGAGTACTCCGATGCCTCGCCCAACGCGGTCGCCATCCGCGGCTTCGATCCCAATCTCACCGCCGTCAGCATGGATGGCGCCCAGCTCGCCAATGCCTCCGGCAGCGCCGCCAACCGGGCCTTTCTCTTCACCCAGGTCTCCATCAACAACACCTCCCGCATCGAGGTGACCAAGGTGCCCACGCCGGCCAACCCCGCCGACGGCATCTCCGGCAACGTGAACATGGTCAGCAAGAGCGCCTTCGAGCGCAGCAAGGCGCAGTTGAACTACCGCGTCACCCTGACGGCCTCCGGCGACGGTCTGCAGATCAAGCGGCAGCCGTTTCCCTTCGACACCTACGTGAGCCGGATCAAGCCCGGCTTTGACTTCGACTACACCCTCCCGCTCACGAAGGATTTCGGCCTCGTTCTCACCGGGCTCTCCTCGAAACAGTGGAACGAGCAGAACATCTCGGTGATGACCTGGAATGCCACCGCGGCCAACACCGGTGCCTCGCCGTCGCGACCGTTCCTGCAGACCCACCAGATCATCGACGCGCCCAAGTGGTACACGCGCGACTCCGCCAGCCTGAAGGCCGACTGGCGCATCACCCCAAACTCCGTCCTCTCGCTCAGCGGCCAGGCCACCTACTATCGCGACAAGAACGGCAACCTCAGCCGCACCGCCACCACGGGCACGAATCCCGCGCCCACGCCCGCCACCGGTTCACGGCTTACCTACGACGACGACGAGACGCACGGCGCCACCGGCCGTGGCGGCGTCACCTTCGGCGGCAACTTCCTGCACATCGACGCCCGCACCATCGGCACCAGCGGGCGCTACCGCTACGACAACGGCACCTGGCGGCTGGACACGGGTGCCCACGTGTCGAATTCCAAGACCTGGCGCCGCTACCACACCAAGGGCAGCTTCCAGGCCTTGAACCTCGCGCTGAACACTCCCGTGCGGGTATCGTTCGAGGGCATCACGCCGGAGCGCCCGACGCACATTCGCGCCTTCGACAACAACCACCGCGAGATCGACCTGCTCGATCTGGGCAACTATCGGTTGAATACGGCCACCTCCAATGATTTCCGGGACCACAAGGAGAACGTGTTCGGCGGCGACCTGAACCTCCGACGCAGCTTCAGCGTGCTGCGGGTGCCCGCGGCAGTGCAGGTCGGCGGACTCTACCGGGCCCAGGATCGCGACCGCCGATCCTACAATCAGCAATGGACCTACAACCCGCCCGACGGGAATCTCTCCCCGGAGCCTTTCCGGGCGCAGATCTACCGGAACCGGCCCAATCACTTCGGCTTCGATCATCTGCCCTGGATGTCGAACAACCGCGCGGTCGACGCGTGGCGCCGGAACCCCGACCTCTTCCGGCAGACGCCGGCGCAGCTCGTCGCCCACGAGCAGAGCCGGATCGTCGGTTCCGAATGGCTGCGCGAGAGCGTCACGGCAGGTTACGCCCAGGCGGAAGTGCGCCCCTTCGGCAACCGGCTGATCCTGCTCGGCGGCCTGCGGTATGAAAAGACCCACGACAAGGGCGCCGGCCCGGTCAACGACCCGGCCGCGGTCTGGCAGCGCACGGCCAGCGGTACCTTCCTGCGCACTGCCGCCGGCCAGCGCATCCGCAAGCCCGAAGCCGGCGCGGTCGGTTCGATGGAGGAACTCCGGCTCGTCCGCCAGGAGCGCGCCAACCTGGCCAACCGTTCGTATGACGGTTTCTACCCGAGCGTCCACCTCACTTACAACGCGACCTCCAATTTCCTCCTGCGCGCCGCCTACGCCAAGACCTACGGCCGGCCCGACTTCACCAACATCGTGCCCAACGCGACGATCAACGAGGCCGACCTCGATGAGAACGCCGATCCCACCGCCATCCGCGGCAACATCACCGTCCGCAACACGGGCCTCAAGCCCTGGACGGCACGCAACTTTGATCTCTCTGCCGAGTACTACACCGACAGCGGCGGCCTCATCACCGCCGGCGCTTTTCGCAAGGACATCCGCGACTTCTTCGGCACCTACCAGACCTTCGCCACCCTCGAGGAACTCGACCAGTTCGGCCTCGATGAGCGTTACGAGGGCTGGCTCCTGAACTCGACGATCAACTCCGGGGACGCCCGTGTCTCCGGAGTCGAGTTCAACGTCCGCCAGTCGCTCGCGCCGCTCGGAAAGTACGGCCGCCACTTCACGGTGTTCGCCAATGCGACCCGCCTGCGGCTGGAGGGCAGCCGCACCGCCGACTTCAACCGCTTCATCCCGCGCAGCATGAACTGGGGCGTCACCCTCACGCGCAACCCGATCACGTTCATGGCAAAGTGGCACCACCGCGGGGAACAGCGCCGCGGGCCGTCCGCCGCCCAGGGGCCGCTTGCTTCGGTCTATCAGAACGCCCGCACCACACTCGACCTCAACCTCTCGTACCAGCTCTCACGGCGCATCTCCCTTTTCGCCAACTGCCGCAACGTCGCCAACGTTCACTTCACGCAGTCGCGCTTTCAGGCCGACACTCCGGCCTACGCGCGGCGCAGTTCCACCAACTCCTACGGCGCCCTTGGCTCCTTCGGACTCCGCGGAACCTTCTAGCCGACCGCGAACCTCGAGCCTCACGCGGGTTGCGCTCCGTCAGGCGCTGCCGGCGCTCCGGCCGCCACCGGAGGATGCGGAGACCCCGGTTCGATCCCGAGTGCTCACTTCAAACCTGCGGGTTTTGGCTTGAGCGGCGGCCAGCGGCGGTTCGCGGGAACCTCAGTCCCTGGGCAGGGCGTCGCGATCGCGGCGGGCAGCCTCCTCCAGCCGGGCCTGCAGCTCCCGCAGGCGACCAGGTTCGATCGCGGCCAGGTTCCGCTGCTCCGCGGCGAGGTGGTACAATTCGTACTTCCGGGCGGCGCCGTCACCCATGGCGATCAGCTTCCAATCACCGAACCGCAGCGAACGCGCGCGCCAACCGGGGGCCACCGCGTACAGCGGGCGCTCGGGCGGGGCGGCGTGCGTGGTGAGCAGGGGCAGGAGATTGGTGCCGTCCCAATTCAGCTCCCGCTCCGGGCGGTAGCCGGCCAGCGCGGCGAAGGTCGGCACCCAGTCGGTGATCTGCACCGGCGCCTCAACCTTGCCGGGACGCGCCCGACCCGGCCACGAGACGATGGTCGGCACGCGGGTGCCGCCGTCGTAGAGGTCGCCCTTCTTGCCGCGCCAGGGCAGGTTGTTCCCCGGGAGGCGGCCGCTCGGGCATTGGTCATCCGGATACGCGCGGTCGTTGTTTTCGGCCGTGCTGCCGCCGTTGTCGCTGGTGAAGACGAGCAGGGTGTTGGCGCGCTTCCCCTTGCGTTCGAGAGCGGCGACGATTTGCCCGACCGCGTCGTCGAGGTGCATCACACAGGCGGCGTAGTGACGCGCGACTTCGCCGGTGATCGCCGCCGGAACCCGGGCGAGCCACGCGTCCGGCTCCTTGATCGGCAGGTGCACGGCGGTCAGCGGCACGTAGAGAAAGAACGGCGAGGCGCCGCGGCCCTCGATCCACTGCACCGCCTCGCGCGCGATCAGGTCGGTCACGTAGCCGGTTTCCTCGATCAGCTTGCCGTGGCGGTGCCAGGTGTCGGTGTATTTGCCCTTCTTGTACTTATGGCTGTAGGGCGTCACGCCCCCTCCGAGCGAGCCGTGCGAGTGATCAAACCCGAAGCGCTGCGGGCCGTGCTCGGGGAGCGATCCGAGGTGCCACTTGCCGGTCATCGCGGTGTCGTAACCGCGGGTCTTCAGCAGGCGGGGCAGGGTGACGGTATCCCAGGGCAGCGCGCGTTCCGCCTGGGGATTGACGACGCCAAAGCGGCTCCAGACGCGTCCGGTCATCAGTCCGGCGCGGGTGGGGCTGCAGACGGGCGCGACATAATGGGCGCGCAACTCGAGGCCTTCGCGGGCGAGGCGATCAAGGTGGGGCGTGGGCGCATTGCCACCGTGGAAGGCGACGTCCGCCCAGCCGAGGTCGTCGGCCATGATGAAGACGATGTTGGGTGGCGCCGCGGGCGCGGCGGCACGACTGACGGCTGAGATCGCCAGGAGAAGAAAACTGGAGAGAAAGGCGGGGGAAGAGGATCGTGGTTTCATCGGTCGCAGACGGCGTCGGGCGAGAAATTCGCATGAGGTGGCCTGATCACAAGCTACAACCCGACACGTGCGGAGGGTTTTCATCTCCAACCGCCGGAAGGGAGCTTTGGCGAAGGGACGCGGCGCGAATCCGGTGCAGCAAGGCGCGCCCAGCAGATCCGCTCCTTCGCTCCTCCGCTGCTTCGTGCGAGCCGGATGGGGCAAGCGAACCACGGAGCAACCAAGCAACCGAGCCAGACGGAAGGCGGGTGCGGGTGATCTGGAGGCAGCGGGAACAGGAAGGCCGGTGAAATCGGGAGGAGATCTCCGAGTTCAGTCCTCCAGCCTCCGACCCTGCCCCGGCTATCGCACCGGTTTCACCTTCGTCTCCCACGCGGCGAGTTTGTCGCGCAGGCGGGCGGCGTCGGCGGGGCGATCGGCGAGCAGGTTGTGCTGCTCCGCCTGATCGCGGGCGAGGTCGAAGAGGAACTCCTCGCGTTTGGCGCCGTCGGCGCGGATGACGAGCTTCACGTCGCCTTCGCGGGCGGAGCGCCAGGTGCGCTCGCCACGGCGGCCGCGCCAGAAGAGGTCGCGCGTCGGCAGGCGCTCTCCGCGGGCGAGCGGACTGACAATGTCGATCCCGTCGAGGGCGCGGGCGGCTGGCACGTTGGCCCCGGCGGCGTGGACGATCGCGGCGGTCAAATCGAAGGTGAGCGCGGGATCGGAGATGGTTCGTCCGGCCGGGAGCACGCCGGGCCAGCGCAGAATGGCCGGCACGCGGATGCCGCCTTCGAAGGTGGTGCCCTTGTACTCGCGCAGGCCGAACGGGCGCGCGCTGCGGGTGCCGCCGTTGTCGCTGGTGAAGATGACCAGCGTAGTGGACGCCAGGCGGAGCTCCTCGACCGTCGCCAGCAATCGACCGATCACGGTGTCCATGCGCTCGATCATCGCGGCGTAGACCTCCGGCGGCGCCTTGCCCTGGTTCCACCGCGGGGAGTCGGCCGGCAGGGGCGCCGGTTGTTCCTCGTCGGGACCCTGGAACGGTGAGTGCGGCACGGTAAATGGTAGGTAGAGGAAAAACGGCTGCCGCGGCGATCGAGCCACCTGGGCGCGCACCCAGCGGTCGGCTTCCTCGACAAAGAGATCCGTCGCATAGCCGCGCCGCTTCTCCGGTCGGCCGTTCAGGCGGAGGACGTGAGCGTAGGCTGGCGGATCCTCGACGTGGTGGAAATAGTCCATGCCACCGCCGAGCGCATAGAAAGCGTGATCGAAACCGTGGCGCATCGGCGCGAACTTGTCCTGGTAGCCGAGGTGCCACTTGCCCGAGATCGCCGTGGCATAGCCGGCGTCCTTGAGGTACTGCGCCAGGCTGGTTTCGCTCGCCGGCAGGCCGAGTTCACCCTGGGCGGCAAGGCGGATGGCGTCGTCGTAGCGGCCGACGCTGCCGATGCCGATGGCGCACTCGAGTCCGCCGACGCGCTGCTGGTAACGGCCGGTGAGAAAGGCCGTGCGCGTCGGCGAGCACTCCTGGCCGTTGGAGTAGAAGTGGGTGAAGCGCACGCCGTCGCGCGCGAGCCGGTCGACGTGGGGGGTGCGGATGTCCTTCGCGCCGTAGCAGCCGAGATCGGCGTAACCGAGGTCGTCGGCGAGCAGCATGATGACGTTGGGCCGGGGTGCCGGAGTGGCGGCGCCAACGGTCGCGGCGAGTGCGGGGAGGAGCGCAAGCTGCCGCGGCCGGCACCAGTTCGCGAGGAAACGGACAAGGGGGAAATTCATGGGCGGAAGAGAAGGTCGGCGTGGTCGAAGTAACGTTTCCAATCGAAGGTCGTCAGGGCGTGGCCGCCCTCGCGGAGGTGATACGCGAGCGGACCGTCGACGCGGAGTTCGTTGACGAACGGCATCTCGTCGCGCCAGGCCGAGGCGCGTCCGTACAGCGCCCAGACCCGGGAGGCCTCGATCAGGGCGAGCCAGGAACCGCGCGGGTCGGCGTGGAGATCCTCGGTGGCGTCGGCGCCGTGGTAGCCGCGCGGCGCCACCAGCGCCACGAGTTGGTGCTGATCGACGGGCAGCGTGGAGGGATCCTTTGCGTACGTGGCGTACTTGGGCGTGAACCAGTACGGGAAGTTGCGCGTGATCATCTCGACCGTTTCCCCGAAGTTGCGCCGCGCGAGCGACGGGCCGCTCTCGCCGGCGTTGTTGACGCAGGCGAGGGCGAAGCGGGTGTCCTGCGCCGCCGCCCAGAGGGAAGTCTTGCCCGTCCGCGAGTGCCCGATGACCGCGATGCGACGCGGGTCGAGGTCGGGGTCGGTCTCGAGATAATCGACGCCGCGCGAGCCGGACCAGGCCCAGGCACCGATCGTCGCCCAGGTGAAGGCGGCGGCTTTGGGGTGCAGGCGGCGGTAGAACGCGCGCACGCCGGTGGTGGCGCCCTTCCGATCGGGATCGACCTCATCGGCGACGTTGATGGCGGCCAGGGCGTAGCCGCGCGACACGGCGTATTCGACCGGCCAGAATTCGGACTGAATCCGCCGCGTGGGATCCGTGTTGTCCGGGTTGCGATGATTGAGGAGAAGAAAGACCGGGGCAGGGCCGGTGCGGCGATTGGGAACGAAGAGCGTCAGGTGAAACCGGAACGTCTCACCGCCGAGCGGAAACTCGATCGCGGTGCGTTTCAGGGTGGCCGCTCCGGCCAGCGCCTGCCGGTCGATTTCCACCGCGCGGAAGGTGAGGTTATCTGGGCGCGGAGGCGACACGCCGTAGACATGTTCGCGGAAGAGTGCGAGCAGCTCGGGCCGGCGCCGCGACTCCCACTCGGCCGCCGTGGCGACCGGACGCCCATCCGCGAACTGCAGGACGGCCGGGAGCGTGTAGGAGGCGATCTTCGCCTCGTAGAAATTCGATTCCTTGCGGCGGGCGGCGGCGGCGGCGAGGAACTCTTCGGACAGCACCCAGGGACCCTTGACGGGGTATTTGGAGAAATCGGTGTCGGGCGGATTCGGCGCCGTGGCCTTGGCAGGGGCGGGCGGACGCTTGGCTTTCGTTTCGGCGGCGGGCAACGCGACGACAGCGATGCCCAGGACGAGGAAGAGCAGGGTGGCGGATTTCATCGACAGGGAAAAAGCGAGGAGGCGAGAGCGATGCGCCCGCAGCCGATTGCGGGAAAACGACGCGATGATTGCGAGGCACTTCGCTCGGTTTTGCGACGACATTTCCGATCGTGTGGCCGCGTTGGAGCGGAGCGACAACGTGGTCGGCGGCGCCGAACGAGGTTAACCACGCTTTCGCCTGGAAGGCTCAAGCGCGGCTACCAGGTGTGCTGAAGCGCAGGCGCCTATCCGCCGCCGGCCTTGGCCTTCTTGCCGGAACTCTTCGCTTTCGGCGGGGGTGGTTTGCCGCCGAACTTGGCGGCGCGGTCGCGCTCGTGCAGGTCCGTGCGCGCAAAGGTACCTTCGACCACGGGCGTGTGGGCGGCCTTCGCGTACCCCTGCAGGCGGGCGAGGATCTCGGGGCGCGCGGCGGCGAGGTTTCGCGTTTCGCTCACGTCGGTGGCGAGGTCGTACAGCTCCCACGGCGCGTTGGCCTTCGGCTGGATGGCCTTCCACTCGCCGCTGCGCACGGCGACCTGGCCCACGAATTCCCAATAGAGGTACTCGTGTTGTGCCTGGCGGCGCCCGGCGGCGGCTTCGCCGAGCAGTTCCGGCACGAGGCTGATGCCGTCGATGTCAGCCGGCGCCTTCGCCCCGCAGAGCTCCGCAATCGTCGGCAGGATGTCCGGGAAGTACCACAGGTGGTGGCTCACCCGACCGGGCGCGATGCGGCCGGGCCAGCGCGCGACCACGGGGACGCGCAGGCCGCCCTCGTAGAGCTGGCCCTTGCGGCCGCGAAACTCGACCCCGGTGCGGGGATCTCTGTTGGCGCTGTGCACACCGCGCGGGAACTCCGGCGTGACGAAGTAGTCGGCGCCGCCGTTGTCGCCGCTGAACATCACCAGCGTGCGCTCCTCGAGGCCGAGTTCCTTCAGCAACGCGAGGACCGCGCCGAGCTGGCGGTCGAGCATCGTGACCATCGCCGCGTACCTCCGCGCCTCCAGCGGCCACGGTCGGTCGCGGTAGAGCGCCCAGGCGGGGTCGCTGTCGGGAATGTCGAAGAGTCCGTGCGGGGGCGTGAAGGGCAGGTAGGCGAGGAAGGGCCGGTCACGATTCGCGCGGATGAACTTAACGGCCTCGGCGAAAATCTCGTAGTGCGCGTAGGTCGCGCCGTCGCTCAGGCCGCGGTTGCCGGGCAGCGGCACCTCGGCGCTGTTGCGAATCAGGTAGGGCGGGTAGTACGAGTGCGCGTGGACCTGGTCGTAGTAGCCGAAAAACACGTCGAAACCGTGTTCCTCGGGCACCCCGGTCGAGCCGCGCCCGCCCGCGCCCCACTTGCCAAACCCGCCCGTGGCGTACCCGAGCGGTTTGAGCATCGACGCAATCGTGGCCTCCCCGGCGCGCAGGGGCGTGCCGCCGCCGTTGAGCCGCACGGAGGTATGGCCGCTGTGTTTGCCGGTGAGAAAACAGGCGCGCGTCGGGGCGCAGACCGCCGAACCCGCGAGGCCCCGGGTGAACCGCAGCCCCTCGGCGGCCATGCGGTCGAGGTGGGGCGTGCGGATATGCGGATTGCCCGCGTATCCGGGCTCAAAGTACCCGAGTTCGTCCGCCATCAGGTACACGACGTTCGGGCGGGAGGCGGCGGTGGCGGCGACGGTGCAGGCTGTCACCACGAAATGCACCAAACACACAGAAAGGACCGCGAGCGGCGGCCGGCCGAAGATGCCGGCTCTCAAGCCGGGCGGGAGGCAGTTCGTCCGAAAGCGATGGGGATTCATGGGCTGCATTTGTTGTGTTTGGTGTGCTGCTATCGATCCACTTCGCACCAATCCGCGACGATTTCATCGTTCTCGTTCCTCGTTCTCTTTCTCGTTCTCGGGTCGAGAACGAGGAACGTTTACGAGAACGAGGAACGATGTCAGGCGGGCGGATCCTTGGGTTGCGGCCTCGAGCCGCGTTGGGTTTCGTGGTGCCCACCGCCCGGCCCGGGCGCGTCAGAGTTCCTTCAGCCGGAGGTTGCGCCAGCGGATTTCCTCGCCGGGCTTGTTTTTCTTGCCGTCGCCGATGCCGTGCACCTGCAGCGCGATCAGGCCGCGGCGGGTCATGCCGTCCTTGAAGTCGGCCGCCTTCACGCCGTTGATCCAGGTCTGGATGTGGTCGCCGCGGCACTCGATGCGGGCTTTGTTCCACTCCCCGTTCTTGAACGCCTTGCCGGCGGCCGGGTTGTTCTTGAGGTCGGCCAGCCAGCCGCGGCGGGCCTCGTCGTACACGCCGCCGGTCCAGGCGCGGTCGGAGGGGTCGATCTCGTACTGGTAGCCGAAGACGCGATCGGCGGGGAATTTCTTCTTCTTACCGTTAATCTCCGCCTCGGTGTCCTTGGTGTAGTATTCGCTGCGGAACTGGACGCCCGAGTTCATGCCCTTCGCGACCTTGAACTCGAATTCGAGGATGAAGTCGCCGTAGGTCTTTTTCGTGCAGAGGAAGCTGTTGCCGGTCTTGAGCACGGTGGTGCCGACGATGGCGCCGTCCTCGACGCGGTACTTGGCGGTGCCGCTGCGTTGCTCCCAGCCGTCGAGGTTCTTGCCGTTGAAGAGTGCCACCCACCCGTCGGCCGCAAAGGCCAGGGTGGCAAACGAAAGGGCGCCGGTAAGCGCAAACAGTGGGAGGACGCGGGAGGGGGCAGGACGAGGTGAGCTCATGAGTTTAAGGGTGGGCGATTACGGTGGCCTGACGTACGCGGGCCTCCAGTGGTCGCGCCAAACATCGCGGGCGGCGGCGGGAAATTCACGCCTGAAATTGCGTGGACCACGGACCCCGGCGATCCGCGCTGAGCGGCGTAATTCGCAGGGGGACTCCGATCCTGGTGCGCCGCGGAGGCTGCGGATTCGCGGTTCGGTCGGAATTGCCCGCCCGGCGTGGTTCGGTGGCTCCGTGCTGTCGCGGCGCGAAGGCGTCTGCGCGAGGCCCAGGTGTCCGTGTCCCCCCCGGGGGCTCCTTGGATCCCCGCCCGCCCGCGGGAAAGTGAGTGCCTCCCGCTCACACCAGCGGAAAGAGCGTGGCGGCGAGGAGCACGACGAGGAAACCGAGAGTGCCCATGAGGGTGAACATCACCGACATCGTGCGCAGCGTTTCGCGCTCGCTGAGACCGGCGGTGCGCGACAGCACCCAGAAGCCGCTGTCGTTCATCCACGGCACCAGCTTGGAGGCGCAACCGATCGTCAGCGCGAGGTACACGGGGTGGAAGCCCAGGCTCTGCGGCGCGGCGAGCCCGCTCAGGATGCCCACGCTGGTCACCATCGCCACGGTGGCGGAACCCTGGGCGGTGCGGATCAGCGCGGTGACGACAAACGCGAGTGGCAGCACGCCGAGTTGGTATTCGCGGGCGAGCCCCTGGATGCGTTCGCCAATCCCCGTCTCCTGGAGCACGCCACCGAAGACCCCGCCGGCGGCTGTGATGAGGATGATCGTGCCGGCGTCGGCGAGGGCGGCCTGCACCGTTTGCCGCAACTGCGTCCGGTCGGCCGCGCGTCGGGTGGCGACCATCACCAGCGCGATGGCCGCGGCGAGGGTCAGGGCGAGGTTGGGATGACCGAGCGTCTGGACGACGGACGCGACAGCGGGGGGAAACGCCGCGATCTCACCGAAGGTGCGTGTGGAGATGAGCACGACGGGCAGCACGATGGGCGCGACGGCGAGCCAGAAGGGCGGCAATTCGGAGTCCGGTTGGTGGGAGGTGCCCGGACTGGCGGCGGCTTCGCCGGAGATTTCCCGCAGCGGCGTGGGCCAGCGGGCGTTGGCCCACCAGGCGTAGAGCAGGCCGCCGCTGGCGGTCACCGCGCTCAGCAGCAGGCCGGCGAGCATCATCACGCCGAGATCGACGCCGAGGGCGTTGGCGGCGAAGAGCGGGCCGGGTGTCGGCGGCACCAGCGAGTGCGTCATCGTGGTGCCGACGGCGATCGCGAGCACGTAAAGCAGGTAATTGCGGGCGGTGCGCGCCGCCATCGCGCGTGCGAGCGGGATCAGCAGCAGAAAGACGGTGTCGAAGAAGACCGGCACTCCCAGCACGAGGCCGCTGGTGGCGAAGACGGCCGGCGCCCGTTTTTCGCCGAAGAGGCGCAGGGTGGTCCGCACGATGCGGTCCGCGCCACCACTCTGCAGCAGGCCGGCGCCGACAATTGAGGCCATGGCGATCAGCACGCCCAGGCTGGTGCAGGTGTTGCCAAATCTGGCCGCCAGCTTGATGCCCAGTGGTTCGTTTGCGCGGGCGGCCGCCTCGGTGGCGGGGCGTTGCTGCGCCAGCAGCGCCTGCTCGATGTTCTCCTTTGGCGTGAGCGCCGACACGACGATCGCCGCGGAGAACAGGGCGAGAAAGGCATGCAGCCGCAGCCAGACGATTCCGCCGACGACGATGACAACTCCGATCGCGAGCAGAAGGAAGGGGTCCATGACGGGGCCTGGCGAGTCAGCGCTGAATCGCGCGCGAGGCAAGGCGCTAGTGCGGTGTCTCCGAAATTCCTTTACGGACCTACGGCGTGCAGGAGCGGCTTTCGGCCGCGATGACGGGAAAGGTCCCGCGCTTTCGCGGGCTAGGAAGATGTCCGATCAGTGGAGGGCGGCGTTCTGTCGCCGCCGGGAACGTACCGGCGGCGCCGAGGGACCGAGATCCCCCCCCATCGACCGGGCATGGCGGATTCCTTCGACCCGCGCTTAACGCGCTCCTGCACCGATGCGGTGTGTAAGGAAAAGTACGATACAGCACACCGGGCAGCCGGGCCGGCCGGGGGGGCGGCCGCTCCCGTGGTCGGTCCCTCCTCCGACGAGGCGAGCCACCCGATCCGCCTGGGGAAGCGGGCCACGCGGCGGACCGGCGGAAGGTTCAGTCCTTGTCCTCGGGCTCCGGCTCCGCGAAGGGATCGCCCACGAATTCGATGCCGAAGAAGTCCTCGTCCTCGAGGATGCGCATCACGCCGTCGATCACGCCGGTGCGCTGGGAGTCGGAGAGGGTCGGATAATCCGTCTCCAGCAGTTCGCGGAGACTGGTGCGGGCCTCGGCGCGGTTGCGCACGCCGCTCAGGACATCGTCGGCCCGGTTCGCGAGTTCTTCGATCAGGGGAGCGAGGTCCGCTTTCATGGGGGCAGGATGGAAAGACGGGCCGGTGGAGGCAAGACGGGGCGCGGACGGATCGCCACCGGCGATCGCCCGCGGGAGTCGGCACAGCGCGCGCTCTCTTTCCACCTGCTGTCTCCCTTTGTCCGGGCCAGACGAAGCGACGGGAGTGCGATCGCAAGGAACCGTCTAACCCGAAAATCGCCTGTCCGCTGGAGAATTACTCCCCGGGTGTAGGAGACACAAGCGGCTTTACGCCGCGAACGCACGAAACCGAACTCGTTCCGATTCTTCGCGGCGTAAAGCCGCTCCGATATTCCTGCATTTCGTTGTGAGGCATGGCGCTCCGCCGCGGCTCATTTCAGCGCGTCGGCCAGTTTGCCGGGCTCCTTGCCGCCGCCCATGGCGAAGTCGGGCTTCCCGCCGCCCTTGCCGCCAATCTTCTGCGAGAGTTCGCCGACGATCTTGCCGGCCTGGAAGCCCGCCTTGATGGCCGCGGGCGAGCAGAAGGCGACGAGGCTCGCCTTGTCGCCGAGCACCGCGCCGAGCTGCACGACGCCGTCGCCCAGCTTGGCCAGCACCTGCGAACCGAGGGAGCGCAGGGCCTCCTGATTGTCGGCGGGCACAACGGCCGAGACGAACTTGAGCCCGTCGCGCGCGATGGCCTTCGCGGCCAGCTCGTCGGCGAGGCCGGCGGCGGCACGCTGTTCGTGGGCGCGGAGTTTCTTTTCCAGTTCCTTCTGGTGGGCGAGGAGGGCGTCGAGTTTTTGTAGGACGTCGTGGGCGCCGGCATTGAGGCGGGCGTTGACGGCCGCGAGGGCGGCCTCGCGTTCCGTCATTAATGCGTAGGCCGACTCGCCGGCGACGGCTTCGATCCGCCGCGTGCCAGCGGCGATGGCCATCTCGGCGACGATGCGGATGAGGCCGATCTCGCCGGTGGTGGCAACGTGAGTGCCGCCGCAGAGTTCGCGGCTGTAGCCGCCGATGTCGACGACGCGGACGACCTTGCCGTACTTCTCGCCAAAAAAGGCGAGGGTGTCGGCGGGCTTTTTATCGAACTCGGTCTCGTAGGTTTCGACGCGGGCGTTCTCGATCACGCGTTCGTTGACGAGGTGCTCGATCTCGCGGAGCTGCTCGGGCTTGAGCTGCTCGAAGTGCGAGAAATCGAACCGCAGGCGCTCCTTGGTCTTCGAGGTGCCGGCCTGGCGGACGTGGGTGCCGACGACTTTGCGCAGGGCCCAGTGGATGAGGTGGGCGGCGCTGTGGTGGCGCGAGATCGCGCGGCGCGTGAGCGGCGAGACGCCGAGCTGGGCGCGCTGGCCGACGAGGGAGAGCTTGGCAATGTCGCTGGCGCAGGCGGGCGCGAGCTGGTGCAGGTGGCGGCCGTACTTGTCCTTCACCGTGTCGAGGATGGCGAAGTTCTGATCGCCGATCTTGGCCGCGCCATGATCGCCGGCCTGACCGCCCATCTCGGCGTAAAACGGCGACTGGTCGAACACGAGGAAGGTGTTCTTGCCCGTCTTGACGACGTCGACGAGCGTGGCCTCGGCGGTGAGGTGACCGTAGCCGAGGAACTTCGTCGGCTCGAGGTCGGCGGGGGTGTCGCCCTCGGTGGCGGCGACGAGGATTTCCTTCTTGAGAGAGGCGCGGCCACGTTCGCGCTGTTTCTCCATCTCGGCGTTGAAGCCGGCCACGTCGACCGTGAGGCCACGCTCGGTCGCGAGGAGCTGAGTCATGTCGAGCGGGAAGCCGTAGGTGTCGTAGAGGACAAACGCTTCGTGCCCCGGGAAAACCTTGTTCACCCCGGTTTGCCCAAGGGCGGATTGGAAGAGGCTCAGGCCCTTGTCCAGCGTCCGCCCAAAACTCTCCTCCTCGGCGCGGATCACCCGCCGGACGATGTCCTGCTGCTGCGTCAATTCGGGGAAGACGGCGCCGAGGGACTCGACCACCGGGGCGACGAGTTGCTCGAAGAAGCCGGTGTGCAGGCCGAGTTTCTTGCCGTAGAGGATCCCGCGGCGAAGGATGCGGCGGATGACGTAGTTGCGGCCCTCGTTGCCCGGCAGAATGCCGTCCGCGATGGCGCAGCTCACGCAGCGCGCGTGATCGGCGAGGACGCGGAAGGCGACGTCGGTTTTCTCCTGCTCGCTCAACCCCTCGCGCGCGGCGGGCACGGTGGCGCGATAGGTTTTGCCGGAAAGCTCGGCCACCTTGGCGAGGAGCGGCGCGAAGACATCCGCGGCGTAGTTAGACGGATCCCGGGTGAAGTCCTTGAAGCCGTTCGTCGTGGCATGGATGCCGGCGACGCGTTCGAAACCCATGCCGGTGTCGACGTGTTTGGCGGCGAGCGGGGAGAAGGTGCCGTCGGAGTTGGCGTTGAACTGGATGAAGACGTGGTTCCAGATTTCGATGCAGCGCGGGCTGCCGGCGTTGACGAGGGCGCGGCCGGCCGCCTCGTCGTCGGAGGGCAGCAGGTTGAAGTGGATTTCCGAGCACGGGCCGCAGGGGCCGGTGTCGCCCATCATCCAGAAGTTATCCTTCTTGTTGCCGTTGACGATGTGCACGGTGGGGTCGAGGCCCTCCTTCCGGAAGAGGGCGGCCCAGATGTCGTAGGCCTCCTGGTCAAAGTCGGAGGGGTCGCCCTTGGCCTTGTCGGGGGCGTAAACGGTGGCGAAGAGGCGCTTGGCGGGAATGCCCCAGATTTTGGTGATCAGTTCCCAGCCCCACTCGATCGATTCGCGCTTGAAGTAGTCGCCGAAGGACCAGTTCCCCAGCATCTCGAACAGCGTGTGGTGGTAGGTATCGAAGCCGACGTCCTCGAGGTCGTTGTGTTTGCCGCCGGCGCGGATGCATTTCTGGGTGTCGGCGGCGCGGGTGTCCTTGGCCGGGCGGACGCCGGCCCAGCGGGAGACGTCGGGGGCGCGATCGCCGAGGAAGATGGGCACGAACTGGTTCATGCCGGCGTTGGTGAAGAGCAGACCGGGCGAGTCCGGCAGCAGCGAGGCCGACGGCACGATGGTGTGCCCCTGGCGGGCGAAGAAATCGAGGAACGACTGACGGATCTCAGCGGAGGTCATGGAGAGAAGAGATGGCCCACGGAATACACGGAAAACACGGAACGGCCGCCGCTTTCGCAGGCTTCCGTGTTTTCTGTGTGTTCCGTGGGCGGAAAATCAGAGCCGCGCGATGATTGCCTCGGTCATCGCCTTGGTGCCGACGGAGGGTTTGCCGAAGGCGATGTCGCCGGTGCGGGTGCCGCCAGTCACGGCCTTCCGCACGGCGCTCTCGATGCGTTTGGCCACGGCGTCCAGGCCGAAGCTGAAGCGCAGCATGAGGGCGACCGAGAGGATCTGGGCGCAGGGATTGGCGAGGCCCTTGCCGGCGATGTCGGGAGCGGTGCCGCCGGCGGGTTCGTAGAGGCCGAACGGCAGGCCGAGCGAGTTCTTCCCGGCGCCGAGCGAGGCCGACGACAGCATGCCGAGCGAGCCGCAGATCACGGCCATCTCGTCGGAGAGGATGTCGCCGAACATGTTTTCGGTCACGAACACGTCGAACTGGTTCGGATCGCGCGCGAGCTGCATGGCGGCGTTGTCGACGTACATGTGCGAGAGCGCGAGGTCGGGGGCGTGCTGCGCGACGTAGTCGGTGACGGTCTTGCGCCACAGGACGGACGTCTCAAGCACGTTGGCCTTGTCGACGGAGCAGAGCTTCCGTTTGCGGGCCCGCGCCGTCGTGATGGCGACCTGGAGGATGCGTTCGATCTCCGACTTGCGGTAGACCATCGTATCGACGGCCTGGATATCGCCGTCGGGCAGGGTGGTCGTGACCTTCGGCTGGCCGAAGTACACGCCGCCGGTGAGTTCGCGGATGCAGACGATGTCGATGCCGTCGGGGATGCGCTCGGTCTTGAGCGGCGAGGCGTCGGTGAGTTCCCGGTAGAGCAGGCCGGGGCGGATGTTGGCGAACAGGGTGAAGTGCTTGCGCAGCGGGAGCAGGGCGGCGCGCTCGGGCTGCTCCTTGGGCGGGAGCTTTTCCCACTTCGGTCCGCCGACCGAGCCGAAGAGGATGGCGTCGGCGGCGGAACAGACCTGGAGGGTGGAGTCGGGCAGGGCCTTGCCGTGGCGGTCGATGCCGGCACCGCCGACGTCGGCTTCGGTGTAGTCGAGGGAGAGGTTCTCCTGCTGTGCGACGTGCCGGAGCACGCGCAGGGCCTCGGTCATGACCTCGGGTCCGATGTAGTCTCCAGCCAGGACGGCAAACTTGAGGGTGGGCATGGCAAAACGATCACGATGGCGCGCCGGGCGCGCGACTGGCAAGCCGGCTTTCGGAGATGGGGAGGGGTTGGGCGTGTTTGCCAGCTTGGCGGTTGCAGCCCTGGAGGGCGCCGCTTCGTCGGCGCCGGGAAGGTGGGACGGGGCCTCTCGCGAAACGCGGCTGCAACGGAACGCAGCACTCCAGAGGGGTTTTCTGAAGCTGCCGCCGCCAATCGGCTCAGGCGCCACCGCGTTTGCGGCTGCCGCTCTTGCCAATCGGGCAATCGTGGCTACCTCCACGAGCTCCCCATTTCCTTCATGAGCGAACACCAGATGATGGAGCATCTTGAGCGGCACTCGCGGTCCGGCTGGCGGGTTGCCCTGGCCCGGCGGGTGGAGGCTCCCGGCGTCCAGCGCTGGATCGTCGGCGTCATCCTCGTCAATGCGGCGATCCTCGGTTTGGAGACGAGCGCGTCGGCGCGGGCCGCAGCCGGCGGCTGGCTGCGACTGGCGGATGCGCTCTGCCTGGCGGTGTTCGTGGCGGAACTGATGGCCAAGATCCTGGCCTATCGGCTGCTCTTCTGGCGGAACCCCTGGAACGTCTTTGATTTCCTGGTCGTGGCGGTGGCGCTGGTCCCTGGGGCCGGGGTGTGGGCGGTGTTGCGCGGATTGCGGGTCTTGCGCGTGCTGCGGCTGCTCACGGTGGTTCCGCAATTGCGCCGGGTCGTGGCGGCCTTCCTGCATGCCATCCCGGGGTTGTTCGGGGTCGTGGCCGTGATGCTCATCTTCTTCTACACCGCCGGCGTGCTCGCCACGAATCTCTTCGGGGGCACCCATCCGCAGTGGTTCGGGACGCTCGGCGGCAGCCTCTATTCGCTCTTCCAAGTGATGACCCTGGAGAGCTGGTCGATGGGGATCGTGCGTCCGCTGATGGAATCGCACCCGTGGGCCTGGGCCTTCTTTGTGCCGTTCATCGTCATCGCGACCTTCACGATCCTGAACCTCTTCATTGGCATCATTGTTTCCACGATGCAGGAACTGAGCACGGTACCGGAGGCCGGAGTGTCGAAACGGGAGCTGGCCGAGGCGCTCGGCCGGATCGAGCAGGATCTTCAGGCGTTGCGTCGGCAGGTCGAACGGGACGGGTCGGCCTGACTCTGCCTTGTTGCGCCCTTGTCGCCGGGGTGACCTCGCCCCGGGCTGGAGTCTGGCCACGAGCCGCCTCTCAGCGCTTCGCCCAGAGGCGCAAGGAGGCGAGCAGAAATCCCTCCAACGCAGCGGATTCGTTGAGATTGAGGCGCAGGAGGCCGACGTCGCGTTCGAGCTGGGTCACGGCGCCGATGAGGGCGCGGCGCGCGACCTCGTCGCCCGCGGTGAGGCGGGGCAGGGCGAAGTCGCGGGTCGCCTGCTCGATGGCGGCGAAGAGTCGCAGCCGCAGGCCATTGGCGATGCCGGTCTCGATCGCGACCTGTTCGTCGTTCTCGAGTTCGGGCGGGAGGTGCTCTTTCTGCTGCTTCCAGGCTTCGACGGTGGCGAAGTCGAGCACGGCGCCGAAGCGTGCGACCAGCCCGTAAAGGGTGAAGACGTGATCGGCGATCGCCTTCCGATCAGTTCCGACGCCTTCCGCGAGCCGCCCCAGCCAGGCTTGGTAGTCGGCGAGCCAGGCGCCCCAGCCGTCGGCCTGCATCGCGGTGCCGGCGGAGGGAAACCGGAAGAGCAGGACGCGGCTGCGGATGGTCGGGAGCAGCGCGTACGGCCGGGTGGTGAGCAACAGCAGGGTGGTGTTGGCGGGCGGCTCCTCGAGGGTCTTGAGGAAGATATTGGCCGCGGCGAGGTTCATCCGGTCGACCTCGTGCAGGATGGCCACCTTGCGGGGCGCGACGACCGGGGAGACCTGCACCTTGCCGATCAAGGCGCGGGTGGCGTCCGCCGAAATCTGCCGCATCTTTCCGGCCGGGCGCAGGGCAAAACAGTCCGGATGGCGCTCGGGTGGGAAGGGGGTGTGGCCCTCGGGGCCGCGGAGCAGGCGATCGGCAATGGCGCGCGCGACGGCCACCAGGGTATCGGGATCGTCGCCATGCAGGAGGAGGCTGTGCGACAGTCGGCGGCGTTCGATCGCCTGTTCGATGACCGCGACGGAGGGAGTCCCGGCGAGGGCGGCCGGCCACGGTACGGGGGCTGTCATCGGCGGTGGCCCGTCGGCGCGGCCGGGCTCAGGTCAGGCGCGACTGCAGTTCGGCCCAAATCTTCTTTTCCACCGCGTCTTCGCCCTTGGTGCCATCGACGACGATGAACCGTTCCGGCATGCTGCGGGCGAGGACGAGGTAGCCCTCGCGCACCTTCTTGTAGAAATCGATGTTTTCGCGCTCCATCCGGTCGGGCAGGTCGGAGGCGCGCTGCTTCAGCCGGGCGAGGCTGACCTCTTCGGGCACGTCGATCACAATCGTGAGATCGGGCATCACGTTGCCGACGGCGAAGCGGTTGATCTGATTGACGGGGTCGGCGGCGAGGTTGCGACCGATGCCCTGATAGACGGTGGAGGAGTCCAGGAACCGGTCGCTGAGCACGATGGCGCCGCGGAGCAGGGCGGGGGCGATGACTTCGCGGACGAGCTGGGCGCGGGCGGCCGCAAAGAGCAGCAGTTCGGTCTCGGCGCACATTTCGTCGCCGCGGGAGTTATGGACGATGATGTTGCGGATCTGCTCGCCGATTTCGGTGCCTCCCGGCTCGCGGGTGGTGACGACGTCGCGGTGGGTTTTCTGGAAGTGGGCGGCAAGCCGCGCGATCTGCGTCGACTTGCCGGAGCCTTCCGAGCCCTCGAAGGAGATCAGTTTGCCGGCGGGTGTCTGATTCAATGGCATGCCCGGAGGGTAGGAGACTCAGCGCCAGTTGGCGAGGAACGATTCGAGTGTCGCGAGCGAAGGGCTCTCGCCGGTGCGCACGTAGTGGCCGCTGGTGCAGACGCCGAGGGTGAGGCAGGCCTCGGGATCGAGGTCGAGCAACTGGCCGGTGGTGAAGCCCGCGTTGAAGTGGTCGCCGGCGCCGGTGGTGATGAGCGGCTTTTCGGTGAACGGTCCGGGCACCCAGGCGTTGCCGGCGGGGGTGGCGCAGGCGGCGGATTCGCGCGGGTGAATGACCACGGTGTGGAGGGCGAGGCGATCGCGAATGGCGGTGGCGGCGGCACGCAGCGTGGATTCGTCCTCCGCCGGCACTGCCACGCCGAGGGCGGCGGCGACCTGCTGGGCCTCCTTGAGATTGAGGCCGAGGGTGACGCGCCCGAACGGCTGGAAGCGACCGATGGCGGCGAGGGCGCCGCGCAGGTCCTCGACGGAGCGCTTTTCGGGATCGGCGAGGTCGAAAAAGAAGATCCGTCCGGGGGCGGGCGGCAGCTTGGGCAGCACGCGTTCGACGATGGCTTCGAAAATGGACGTCATGTTCGGGATCATCGTCCAGTTCACGAAGGCGAGCAGGCCGGCGGCGGCGACCTCGGCCTGGAAGCTGGCCTCGCCCATCACGGCGCAGATGCGGTCGTAGGTCACCTCGTCGAGACTGCGCATGATGCCGAGCATCAGCTTGGCGTCGTCGCATTCGACGGCGGTGGTGTGGGCGGCGTCGCAGAGGGAGATGGCCTTGGCGCGGGCCGCCATGCCGGCAAACACGGGATGCACGGCTGGAGTGCCGAGGGCGCCGACGTAGGTCACGCGCGTGCCGGCGGCGAGCAGGGCGTTGGCCATGATCGGGCCGTTGCCGCCGAGCTTGTCGATGCGCGGGTAGAGTTCGATGTTGGTGCTCTTGCCCGCCGCGGCCACAATGCGCTGGCCGAACTCGCCGAGGGTCGAAATCGGCGTGAAATTCTCGCCCGGGCCGCGGCGAAGGCCGACGGGGGTGACGATGGTGTCGACGAAACCGTCGAAACCGACGAGGGCGTGGCGGGGAGCGGGATCGCGGCGGGCGGCGAGCTGCTGGAGCGTGCGTTGGCGGAACATCGGGAAAAGGAGGAACCGCCGAGCAAAAATCTCCGGTCGCAGGTCGCAAACACATTCTGGCCCCGGGTTTTCGTTGAAGGGGTGAATCAAACCGGCCAACTCTTGCGGCCTCCCATGCTCGCGCAGCTCTTCGCCTCCCCCGTGCTTGCGGCCAACATCGTCGAGATCTTCGAAATGTGCGGCACCGTCGACAAGGTCATCGTGCTTGGCCTGGGTGTTTTCAGCCTGGTCGCCTGGACGATCATGTTTGGCAAGCATTTCGAACTCAGGCGGCTCCACGGGCTCAACCACTCCTTCGAGCTCCACCTTCGCGACCAGCGCACGCTGCTCGACCTGCCGGAGACCTTTCGCAGTCCGCGCTCGATCCCGTACGCGGACCTTTTTGCCGACGCGATCCAGAGTTACCGCCGCGCCGCCGAGTTGGATCGGGAGCGGGGCCGCGACAATCCCCGCGCGCGCCTGGAACAGGCGGAAAATGCCATCCAGCGCGCCATCGCGCGCCAGACGCTCCGCTACGAATCGAACATGATCTTTCTCGCCTCGATCGTCTCCGGGGCGCCGTTTATCGGCCTGCTGGGCACGGTCTGGGGGGTGATGGAGGCCTTCAGCGCGGTCGCCACGCAACAGACCGCGGGCATCCAGCAACTCGCCCCGGGCGTCTCCGGCGCCATGCTTGCGACCATCGCGGGCCTGGTCGTCGCGATTCCATCGGTCTTCGGTTACAACCTTCTGCTCGGCCACACGCGGCGCATGACCACGGAGCTCGAGAACTACGCGAGCGCCCTGGCCGATCGGATCGAGCTCGAATCGAGCTGAACCCGCGCCCGCCCGCCCTCGCCATGGCCCGCAATTTCCGTCGCCAGCGCAGCGTCCACGCCATCGCGGACCTCAATGTGACAAACCTGATCGATCTCGGGTTCATGTTGCTCGTGATTTTCATGATCGCGACGCCCCTGATCCAGCAGGAGCAGACGGTCGGCGTGAATCTGCCCACCGTCGCCCAGGCTCCGCAGGCCAAGGTGAAACCCGATGAGCGCTTTGTGGCGGTCGCGGTCGACAGCCGCGGCTTCTACGTCGAAAACCAGCCCGCGCCGCTGACCCTCGCGCAACTCCGCAGCCGGCTCGCCGCCTACGCCGCGGAAACCAAGCAGCCGGTGATTCGCATCCGCGGCGACGCGTCCGTCCCCTACCAGCGCGTGGCCGATCTGATCACCGAGGTGCAGAAGGCAGGTCTCACCCGCGTCACCTTTGACTCCAAAACCGAGCCGTGAGATTGCCGGCCCGACTCCCGGCGATAACGTGAGTCGCCCACTGCGATGACGTCGACCTCCCCCAGTGCGTTCCTGCTGTCCGTGCTGCTGCACGGAACCGCGGTCGCGCTGGCGTTGCTGTTGAGTTTCGCGGCCTCCCGCGACGATGCGGAGGCGCCCAGGATTATCGAGCTGGTGGCGGGGGAGGGCGACAACTACGCGGCGCGCGAGGCTCCCGCCCTGGGGGTCGAGGGAGGGGTGAAGCTCAAGCTGCCGGAGGCGCCCCCGCCTCGTCCCGCCCCACCGCCGGTGGTGGAGCCGGCCCCGGTGACTCCGGCGCCGCCCCCGGTCGCTCCCGCGCCGGCTCCGGCGTCGAAGTCGGCGCCCGCGGCGAACGAGGCGATTCCGAACTTCAAGCGGAAGATTCAGTACGAGATTGTCCGCGGCGACTCGCGGGCGAAGCTGCAACTCAAGCGGGAGCGCGAGGCGGAGGCGCGGCGCCTCGCGGCGGAGCGCAAGCGAATCAGCAAGGAGGAGTTTGATCGCGCACAGAAGAACCAAGCCGCGCCTGCGGCGGCCGGTGGCAAGACGCCGCCGACCAAGGTGGCGCGGATCGACAGCGAGGGGATTGCCAAGGGGGTGATCGGCGGCTCGACGAACAACAAGATCGGCGGTGCCGGGGGCAAGGCGCTCCAGAGCAATGTGGACGACGTGCTCGAAGGCTACTATGCGTTGTTCAAGCAGAAGCTTCGCACGGAATTCGAGCCGCCGCCCGGGTTGAGCGACTCGCTGAAGGCCACGGTGGCGGTGCAAAGCAATGCCGATGGTTCGCTCACGCAGACGCGCATCGTCCGTTCGTCCGGGAGTCGCGAGTTCGATCGGGCGGTGATCGAGGCGATTGGGCGGGTACGGATGCCGCCGCGACCCGAGAGCCGGAAGGCGGAGATGATCGAGTTTGTCTTCACGATGCGCGAAACGGGCGACGGGTGAAAAAGTCCTTGCGTTCGCGTTCGAAAGTTTGATTTTGCATCCCCTCGTTTGGGAGAAGGGCTCTTAGCTCAGTTGGTAGAGCGCCTCAATGGCATTGAGGAGGTCACCAGTTCGAACCTGGTAGGGTCCACCACTTTACCCCGCCGCAAGGCGGGGTTTTTTGCGCCCGCTCCCGGCGCCGCGACGGCCTCACCGGGACGCCAGCGCGTGGACCATAGTGTGGCTACGGCACTTCATAGACTTCGACGAGGGCGACGCCGGTGGAGTTGTTGGCGCCGCTGATCTGGGCGGTGTAGGTGCCGGGCGCGAGGGTGACCAGCAGGGCGGCGTCGCGCGAGTTGGGCGAGCCGAGGGCGAAGGCGCCGACCTGGGAGAACACGTTGGCGAGTGCGCTGGCTCCGCCCCAGTCGTCGTTGGCGTGGGCCAGGGTGGTGCCGCGATAGAGTTCGAGCCGGGGATTGGCGAGCACCCCGGTGAGGCCGAAACCGGACAGGGCGGGGCCGATGCCGCGCACGAGGATCTGGCGGGGCACGTTGCCGCTCAAGGCGAAGCCGGCGATGAGCAGGTTGCCACCGGTCCCGACCTGGGCGCGGGCGGAGAGATTGGCGAGCCGGCCGATCGCCGCGGCGGCGCCGTCGGTGTCGGCGTCGTAGATCTCAGCGAGGGCAACCCCGGTGGCGGCCGGACTGGTGATTTGCACGGTGTAGCCGCCGGCGGGCAGTTCCTGCAGGAGGGCGGCATCGCGGCTGGCCGGGTCGAGGGCGAAGGCGCCGAGGCGGCCGGCGGCGACGGCGATGGCGGCGGCGCCGTTCCAGTTGTCGTTGTCGGCGAGCGGGGAGGAACCGGCAAACACGGTGAGCTGCGGATCCGCGAGGTGGTCGTCGATGCCAAAGGTTCCGAGGGTAGGGCCGACCGCACGGATCAGCAGGGGTTTGCCGGCCGCGGAGGCGCCGGAAACGCTGAAGCCGACGATCAGCGTCTGCGCGCCCGTGCCGGCGGTGGTGCGGACGGAGAGGTTGACCAGCCGGCCCGGACGGAGCGGCTCGACCGCGACCACGGCGGGATGGCTGGTGAGGGTGCCCTGCGGGCCGGTGATGCGGACGGTGTAGGTGCCGCCGGTGGCGAAGGTGGCGGCGCCGCCGGCGTAGGCGGGGCTGGTGGCGCCCGCGAGCGGCACGCCGTCCTTGAACCATTGATACGTGAGGGGCCCGGGCCCGGTGGCGACCACGGACAGGGAGAACGGCAGGCCGAGGACGGCGGCCTGGGACTGCGGCTGCGTGAGGATGCCGAAGCTCTCGGTGACGGCGCGGCCGGTGCGCCGCGCGTTGTGGCGGTACTGCGGCCAGGGGCCGGAGACGCCGGCGTCGAGTGGGAAGGCGTAGAGGCGGCGATCGTTGCTGCCGATGTAGAGCGTGGAGCCCGCAATGGCTGGCGAGGAGCGCACGAGATCGCCGGTGGCCCAGGTGTGCCGGAGGGTGCCGTCGGGATTGAGCGCGTAGACCAGGCCGTCGTAGCAGCCGACATAGACGACGCCGGTGGCGTCGACGGCAGGTGACGAGGCGCGCACTTCCTTGCCGAGCGGGAAGGTCCAGCGGGCGGCGCCGGTGGCGGTGTTCACGGCGTGGAGCCGGGAGTCGTAACCGGCGAAGTAAACGGTGCCGCCGTCCGGGCTGAGGGCGGGCGACGAGGAGGTGCCGACCGAGGCGCCGCGGTAGGTCCAGCGGAGGGCGCCGGTGGGAGTCACGGAGTAGAGGCGCCCCGAGGTGAGCGTGCCGTAGTAGAGGTTGCCGGCGGCGTCCAGCGCGGCCGCGGTGTAAACCGCGTTGTCGTTGGCGACGGTCCACTTGACGGAGCCGTCGGCGGGATTGAGGGCGAAGAGGCGGTGGCCGTTGGCGGCGTCGTCGGAGCCGAGGTAGAGCGTGCCGTCGGGGGCGACGACGACGGAGGCGTAGGAGACCCCGGGGATGACGGTCGACCATTTCTGGACGGCGCGAGTGCCGTCGTCGGTGAAGGCGTGGAGGCGGCTGGCGGCGGGGTTGGCGGCCTCGGCGTGGAGGTAGACGGTGCCGTCGGCACCGAGTGCGACCGCGTTGTTGGCGTTGTAGCCGGAGCCGACGACAACGTCCCACTTTTTCCGGCCGGTGGCGCTGTCGTAGGCGTAGAGGCGGGCGTCGTTCAGGGCGGAGGTGGTGGGGCCGGCGCCGAAATAAAGGGTGCCATCGGGGGCGAGGGCGGCGGCGGAGGTGTCGAGCATGCCCTCGAGGCGAATCGCGGGCCAGCGGCGGGTGCCGTCGGCGTTGAAGCCGTGGAGCACGCCGTCGGTGCTGCCGACATAGACCGCACCGTCGGGGCCGACCGTCGGGGCGCTGGTGATGCTGCCGCCGGCGAGGCCCTGCCAGAGCGAGTCGTTGAGGGTGAGGACGAAGGGAGCGTTGGTGGGCGGGGTGCCGCCCAGGGCCTTGCCGTCGGCCTGAAAGTGATACGTGGTGCCGGCGCGGGCGTCGAAGGAGACGAGGGCGGCGGTGGAGGGATCGGTGCCGCCGGTCTGGGGGTCGTGGTTGTCGTTGGCCGCGACCAGGGTGAGGGCGTCGACGGCGCTGCCGGTATAGACGGCGAGGAGGGGATCGAAGCCTTCGCTCTGGAGTCCGACCTGCCAGCGACCGCTGGCCGGGGCGGTCCAGCGGTACCAGAGCGACTTGCCGCCGGTGAAGCCGAGGATGCGCGGTTCACCCGGCTCGACGGTGGCCTGGGCGTTGGCGGCCTCGACGAGGGCGGAGCGGCCGGTGAGAACCTGGCTGGCGGCGAAGTTGTCGTTGGGCGGGATGGCGCCGAGATCGAGGAGTGTCAGGCCGTCGGAACCGCCGGGCGCGCCGGCCTTGCCGGCGACGACGATCTGGTAGGTGGTCCCGGCGATGGCGGTGAACTCGAGGCGCGACGTGGCGAGGCCGCCGTCGTCGTCGCTGGCGGCGACGGGGGTCAGCGCGGCGAGGGCGTCGCCGGTGAAGATGCCGAGGAGGGTGTCGTAACTGCTGCCGGCGGTGGAGAGGCGGACCTGGCCGGTGGCGGCGGGCGTCCACTCCCACCAGAGGGAGGCGACGCCGGTCTGGCCGGCGATGGCGGGGTCGTTTTCGCTGGTGGCGCCGGTGTTGACGTTGCGGACGGAGGCGTTCGTGCCGGCGAGGCGGGAGCGTTCCTCGAAGCTGTCGTTGAACGGCCGGTTGTCGATCGAGCGCAGGGCGCGGTCGAGGTTGAGGCGGCCGCCAGTCTGGACGCGTCCGCGGAAGGCGGGGATGGGGTCGACGTGGCGCAGCAGCCGGTTGATCAACTGGCGGTAGGTGTCGCCCGGAAAGTGGGCCTTGAGCAGCGCGAGGGCGCCGGACACGTGGGGAGCGGCCATCGAGGTGCCGGAGCGCAGGGTGTAGGGCGGGTTGCCCGTGTACCAGGTCGACCAGATGTCGCTGCCCGGGGCGAAGAGTTCGACGGAGCCGGCGCCGAAGTTGGTGCTGATCGAGGCGTCGTCGCGGTTGGTGGAGTTGGCGACGGCGACGACGTTTTCGAGGCGGTAGCTCGCGGGGTAGTGGGCGAGCAGTTCCATGTTGGCGGCGTCGTTGCCGGCGGCGGCGACGAAAAGGATGCCGGCGGCGCGGGCCCGCAGGATGGCGTCGCGCTCGGCCGGGTCGAACTGGGTGACAGGTCCGGCGGCGGCGCCGTAGCTGGCGTTGATGATCTGGGCGCCGTGACGAATGGCGTAGTCGATGCACTCGATGCCGTCGGAGGTGGAACCGCGGCCGGCGGTGGTGCCGGTGCCGCCACGGAGGAACTTCAGCGCCATCAGCCGGACGCGCCAGGCGACGCCGGCGATGCCGGTGCCGTTGTTCCCGACCGCGCCGATGATGCCGGCGACGTGGGTTCCGTGGCCGAGATCGTCGGCGGGGTTGCCGCTGTTGGTGATGGCATTGATGCCGTGGACGTCGTCGATGTAGCCGTTGCCGTCGTCGTCGCGGCCATTGCCGGGGATCTCGCGGGAATTGACCCACAGGTTGGCGGCGAGATCGGGGTGGTCGGTGCGCACGCCCGAGTCGATCACGGCGACGACGATTTCCGGGGCGTCGGTGCGGAGATCCCAGGCGCGGGTCGATCCGATGTCGGCGCCGGCGATGCCGTTGTCGGCGCCGCCGTTGGCGTGCGGCCACTGGCGGGAGGCGAAATCAGGATCGTTGGGCAGGACGGTGGCGTGGCGGATCGTGTCGCGGTGGACATACTCGTAGCGCCCGGTGGCGAGCAGGCGTTCGATGGCGCGGGCGGTCGATTCGCCGGCGGGGAGCTCGAGCACGCGCAGGCCGTCGAGGCGGTCCCAGCGGCGCCGGACGCGGAGGCCCTCGCGACGTTCGGCATCACCGGTGGTGGCGCGGTGGCTGACGCGGGGTTTGGCGAGGACGACGCCGTCGCGAAATCCCTGGGCGATTTCCCGGGCGGTGAGGGGCGGGGACGAGGGGGCGGGCTCGGTGGAGGCGTCCGCCCCGAAGGGGACGAGCGCGAGCAGGGCGGAGAGGAGTTTCTTCAAGCGCGGGGCACGGTAGGGAGCGACCGGATCGGACTCAAGCGGGAGCTGGCACGATCCGAGTCGCGGCGCCCGGCGGGCGGGGCGGGAGCAGCGCGCGGTTGCCAAGGCGGGATGGGAAGGGCAGGTTTGCGCCATGGGTGGCCGAAGCCGGCGCCCGTCCTTTCAACCCGCACCGGAGGATTTCACATGTTTGCCTCGGCCGAACTGGGTCAGTCGCTTTCCCGCGAGCAGTACGATGCCGCGCTGCCGGAACTCCGTGCGCGGCTGCTGCAGGCGCAGCTCGAGCTGCGCGGCGGGAAGTTCCCGGTGATCGTGATCGTCTCCGGGGCGGATGGTGCGGGCAAGGGGGAGCTGGTGCACCGCCTCAACGAGTGGCTCGATCCGCGCGGGGTGGAAACGCATGCCTTCTGGGGTTGCAGCGATGAGGAGCGGGAGCGGCCGCCGTACTGGCGGTTCTGGCGGGCGCTGCCGGGCCGCGGTCGGATCGGGATTCTGTTCGGGTCGTGGTACACGGAGCCGATCCTGGCGCGGGTGGGGGGGCGGATGAAGCGGGCCGGCTTTGATCTCGCGCTGGAGCGGATCGCGGACTTCGAGCAGATGCTGGCCGCCGATGGCGCGTTGATCGTGAAGTTCTGGCTGCATCTGGCGAAACGGGACCAGAAGAAGCGGCTCCGGAAGCTGGAAAAGGAGGGACGCCTCGGGCCGGACGACTGGAAGCACTACCAGCTTTACGAGCGTTTCGTGCGCGTCTCGGAACGCGCGGTGCGGCGCACCGACACGGGAGCGGCGCCCTGGCACGTCATCGAGGCGACTGACCGGCGGCACCGCGAGCTGACCGCGGGCACCCTGCTCTGCCAGGCGTTGCGAGCGCGGCTCGATCGTCCTGTCGCCCCGCCGGCCACCGCGCCCGCCCCCGCCCCGCGGCCCCTGCTGCGCGCGCGGCGCGTCTCCGTGCTGGACCGGGTGGATCTCTCGGCGCGGCTCGCGGAGGCGGAGTACGAGCGGCAGCTCGCCCGGCAGCAGGCGACCCTGAGCCGGCTCGCCTGGGAGGCCCACGCGCGGAGGCGTTCGCTGGTGCTGGTTTTCGAGGGTTGGGATGCCGCGGGCAAGGGCAGCGCGATCCGGCGGGTGACCCAGGCGCTCGACCCGCGGCTCTATCGCGTGGTGGGCATCGCGGCGCCGACCGACGAGGAACGCGCGCAGCATTACCTGTGGCGGTTCTGGCGGCACCTGCCGCGTGCGGGCTTCGTGACGATCTTCGACCGCTCGTGGTACGGCCGAGTGCTGGTCGAGCGGGTGGAGGGTTTTGCGCGCCCGGATGAATGGCAGCGGGCCTACCACGAAATCAACGCCTTCGAGGAGCAACTCGTCGGTCACGGCATCCTGCTCGCCAAGTTCTGGCTGCACCTCAGCCCCGCGGAGCAGCTCCGCCGCTTCAAGGAGCGCCAGACGGTGGCCTACAAGCGGCACAAGATCACGGACGAGGACTGGCGCAACCGGAAGAAGTGGCCGGACTACCGCCGGGCGGTGGACGAGATGGTCGCGCGCTGCAGCACCGAGTTCGCCCCGTGGACCCTGGTGGCGGGCGACGACAAGCGGCACGCGCGCATCCAAATCTTGAAGACGGTGGTGGGCCGCCTGCGGGCGGCCGGGTGACGCGCCCCGCGGCGGGCGCCGGAGACAGCCCGATGCAACCGACGGCGGCCCCGAACTCCCGCCCGGCGCCGGCCGGACCGGCGCAGCCGGGCGACCTCTGGGGCGGCCTGGCGGCGGTGCTGGTCGCGCTGCCCGCGGCGATGGCTTACGGCATCGCCGTGTTTGGCGCAGCGGGACCGGACTACGTGGGTTACGGAGCCCGGGCGGGCCTGCTGGGGGCGGCGGTGCTCGGGCTGATCGCGTCGCTGGTGGGCGGGGCGCCGTCCCTGATCTCGGCGCCGTGCGCGCCGGCCGCCGCGGTGCTGGCGGCGCTTGGCGCGGAATTGCTGACGGGGGCGGCGGGTGGAACGGCGGAGCGACTGGTGGCGCTGCTCGCGTTGGTGGCGGCGTTGGCCGGGCTGCTGCAGATGGCGCTGGGTGCGCTCGGGGTGGGCCGCCTGATCAAGTTCATCCCGTATCCGGTGGTGTCCGGTTACCTGAGCGGCGTGGCGGTGCTGATCTTTGCCGGCCAGATCCCGCGCGTACTCGGGCTGCCGCCGGGGGCGGAGGGGTGGGAGGCGTGGTGCCGCCCGGCGGACTGGTCGCGGGCCGGGCTGTTTACCGGCGGGGCGGCGATCCTCGGGGTGCTCTGCGGGTCGCGCCTCACGCGGCGGGTGCCGGCGCCCCTGATCGGGCTGGCGGCGGGGCTGGCGGCGTACTGGGCGATCGCCGCGGGCGAGCCGGCGCTGCGCAGCCTGGCGGACAACCGCCTGGTGGTGGGGCGGGCGGGGACGGGCGACCTCGGGCCCGGCGCCGCGCTGGCGGCGCATTTCCGGGCGCTGGCGGGCTTGCGACCGGCGGACGTATCCGTGGTCTGGATTCCGGCGCTGACCCTGGCGGTGCTGCTGGCAATCGACACGCTGAAGACCGGGGTGGTGCTCGATGCGCTCACGCGGCGGCGGCACGACGCGAATCGCGTGTTGATTGGGCAGGGGGCGGGCAACCTGGGCGCGGCGCTGGCCGGCGGGATGCCCGGGGCCGGGACGCTGGGGGCCACGCTGGTGAACGTGGAGAGCGGGGGGCGCACGCGACTCTCCGGCGTGGTGGCCGGGGCGCTGGCGCTGGCGGCCGGCCTGGCGCCCGGCGGCTGGCTGGCCTGGATCCCGGTGCCGGCGCTGGCGGGCATCCTGATGGTGGTGGCGGCGCGGATGGTGTCGTGGCGGGATTTCGCGCTGCTGCGCCAGCGGGCAACGCGGCTGGATTTCGCGGTGATTGCGGCGGTGGTGATCGTGGCGGTGACGGTGAACCTGATGGCGGCGGCCGGGGCGGGGGTGGCGCTGGCGACGCTGCTGTTCATCCGCGATCAGATTCGCGCGCCGGTGATCCGCCGGAAGATCTCCGGGGCGAGGCTGTCGTCGCGGCAGCACCGGCTGCCGGAGGAGCAGGCCGTGCTGGAACGGCGCGGGGACGAGACCACGATCTGCGAGCTGCAGGGCACGCTGTTCTTCGGGACCACCGATCAGCTCTTCACCGAATTGGAGGCGGATCTGCAGCGCTGCCGCTACCTGGTGCTGGATCTGCGGCGGGTGCGGTCGTTTGATTTCACGGCGGCGCACCTGCTGGAGCAGTTCGAAGGGCGGCTGGCCGAGCGGGACGGTTTTCTAGTTTTTTCGCGGTTGCCGCACCGGCTGGCGGCGGGCCTGGATCTGGCGCGGTATTTCGAGGAGACCGGCATGACCCGGGGGCGGCGGCGGGTGCGGGTGTTCGAGTCGCTCGACGATGCGCTGCAATGGGTGGAGGATCGGCTGCTGGCGGAGGCGAGGCCGGCCGGCCCGGCGGTGGAGGCGCCGCTGGCGCTGGGGGAGTGCCCGCTGTTGCAGGGGCGGGGCGACGACGCGCTGCGCACGCTGCTGGCGGCGGTGGCGGTGCCGCGCACCGTGCCGGCGGGAGCGGCGGTGTTTCGGGCCGGCGAGCCGGGAGACGAACTGTACCTGATCCGCCGGGGGATCGTGCGCATCGTGCTGCCGCTGGCGGACGGCGGGCACCACACTCTCGCGTCTTTCGGGCGGGGAGGTTTTTTCGGTGAGATCGCGTTCCTCGACGCGGGGCGGCGCTCCGCCGACGCCGTGGCGCTGGCCGACACCGACCTGTGGGTGATTTCACGGGCGCGTTTCGAGGAGGCCGCGCGGACCGCACCCGGCGTGGCGGCGCGGCTGTGCGAACAACTCGCCCGCGTGCTTGCGCTCCGGTTGCGGCGCGCCGACGCGGAGATCACCGCGCTCTACGAGGCGTAGCGGGAGGTTGCACGGATCCCGGCGTCGAGGCAGGAGCGGCTTCCTGCCGCGAAAGGCCGGATCGGGTTCGGTTCGGTTTCTTCGCGGGACAAACCCGCTCCTCCCCCGCGGGGGAGATGCTCCCGCGGGCAGGGTGAATCCGGCGAGCGGGCGGCCTCACGCCGCGAAGCCGAAGCGGTACCGCTCCTCGTCGATCTTGATGTTGAGGGACGTGCAGATGAGGCGGGAGGCAATCGCCTGGGCGGCCTGCCGGATCAGGCGGTCGAACTCGGGGCGGGGGAGCTCGCTTCCGTCGTGACGGATTGAATACAGGGCGTGGCCCTGGAGGAGCGCCTCCTGGAGGAACTGCTGGCAGGCGAGGGGATCGTCGGTGTAGTAGAACTCGCGGGGGGGCGGGGAGTGTCGGCGGGCGGTCGAACTGTATTCGACGGAGTATTGGGTGAGCATGGTAACGTCCTCCTTTCCGGGGGTGCAGCGGGGGATTCCATTTCCCCGGCTGCCGACGAAACATAAGGCGGCGCCGGGCCGGCGCTCGGCATTAATTGGCCAACGTCGGGCGGCTATTGGCGGCCGGGTGGTGCGGTGATGGCGAGGCGGGGACGGCCCAAGAACTGCGCAGCGAATCGCAAGACGTGCGCGGAGTTCGCGGGCCGCGGGTGTAGAGTGGGGAGTGATCGGTCCCGCTTCCCGCGTGCCCCCCGTCGTTGTCGACGTGAACCCATGAAAACGAAACCGTCACCCCGCAGGTCTTCGTCTGTGCGGCGCCGGCCCGCCTTTGCGGAGCCCGGCGCGCCCGAGCCCCCGGCTCCCGCCCTGGCCGTGCAGACCTCGTTTCGCAATCTCCCGCCGTCTCCGGATCTGGTGGCCCGCATCGAGGCGGAGGCAGGGAAGCTGCGCCGGTACTTCGACGGCATCACGCGCTGCCGCGTGGTGATCGTCGCGCCGCACCGCCATCATCGCAGCGGTCGGCGGTACGCGCTGCACATCGAACTGGCCGTGCCGCGGGAGCGCCTGGTCATCACGCACCAGCCACCGGTGCGGGCGGTCCGCGCGGCGGCGCCGGCCGCGACCAAACGGGATGAACTCGACGCGGCGCACAAGGACGTGCAGGTGGCGATCCGCGACAGTTTTGCGGCGGCGCGGCGGCAGTTGCAGCAGTATGTGCGGCGCCTGCGTGGCGAGGTGAAGGCCCATCTCCGGGCCGGGCGGCCGACGCTGGTGGCGAGGTGAGCGACGAGGGAGGCTCCGGACGGGGACGCCGGCGCACGCGGACCGTCCGGACGCGGCGGCCGCCGGGCGCCGGCGTCCGGAAGGGCGGCGGGTGGCGGCGCGGGCGCGCTTACGGCACCAGTTGGTACTGCGACCCGTAGAGCGGCTGCAGCGGCCGGTACCGCGGCTGCAGGAACGCCACCAGATCGACGAGTTGGGAGACAGTCATGACCTGGTTGACCGGGGTCATCGGCGAGGTGCGCAATCGCCGCCGCTCCTCCAGGGTGAGCTTGTCGCTCAGTTCGTAGGCGGGGTGGATGATTGCGGTGAGCAGGTCGCCGTAGGTGCGCAACTGGATGACCTCGCCGCCGAGCGCCAGGATGTTGGCGGGATCGGCGGTGGGGGCGGGGAGATCGACTCCCGAAACGGGGTGGCAGACGTGGCATTTCAAGGCCACGAAGGCTGCCTGCCCGCGCGTCGCGTCACCCTCGGGCAGCCGGAAGTTTCGCATGGACTTCCGGCCATCGGTGCAACCGACCGCCCCGAGGAGTGACGCGAGGACGATGATGAGGGGCACTCTCATGATGGCCTCCTTGCGTTGGGGTGGTGGTCGGCATGGTTGTCAGACGAGAATGACCGCGTCGAATCCGCCGAACGGATTGGCCTCCATGCGCTGGGCCGAGGGGTCGTCGGTCCATTGCCCGTCGATGATCAGGCGGTAGCGGTGTTCGCCCGGGGGCAGCGACAGTTCAATCGACCAGTCGCCAAGCGAGTCGCGCCGGAGCGGGGTCTCGCGGGTATCCCAGTCGTTGAAGGTGCCGGCAACATAAACCTCGCGGGCCTCCGGCTGGAAGATCCCGATCCGCACCGTGTGCAGATCGAGGGCGGCGGTGGCTGCGACCGGAGCCGGAGGTGGCGCGGCCTGGCCGGCGTTCGGAGCCTTGGGGGCAGTGGCCGGACGCCGGGCGGGTTTTGCCTTGGGCGAGGCGGTGCGGGGTTTCTTTTCGGGGCTGGAGGATGCGCTCTGCTTCATGAGTTTCCTTTCCTGGCCTGGCCGTTGGGTTAACGGATTTGTATCGCTACTATGCTCCCCGTGGCGGCGTTTGCCCCTCCTTTATTGGTATTTCGTGGGCATCGTTTGGCCAGTGCGGGGTGGGCTGAATCAGGCCGTCGATTTCGCCGATCGTCGGCCGGCCGGGCGCGGTTCCGGCGGGGGGCGGGTTGACGGGGAGCGGGCGGGGGCAGAGGCAAGCGATGCGGCAGGGCGGCCAATAACTGCAGTGCATTTTGCGGTGCCGGTGGGACAGTGCGGGGAGAGCGTCGCAACGTCCAACCCCGGAAGTCGCATGAAGACCAAATCGCCGCGCCAGCACGCGCCGGACTGGCAGGAGAAGGAGGAAATCCGCGCCTACGCCGCCCACCTGTATGAGCAGGGAGGGCGGATTTCGGATCAGGACATCGCCAACTGGCTCGAGGCCCAGGGCGGGTGGCGGGTGGGAACGGAGCCCCGTCGGCGGCGGGCGGCGGGGCGGCGGCGCATCCGCGGGTTCACCATGCCGCCCTCCGATGCCTCGCTCTGGCTTGACGAGATTGAGGGCGGGTAACGAGTGCCGTGGTGAGCGGCGGTTGCGGCTGGCCGGCGGCAAGTGCCGATCTTGAGTTCCGGCGGCGGCGGTGTGTGCTGCGCGGGTGCTGACGACACTGCGGCGGGCCGAGTATGCGGAGCTGATTGGGCTGTTTTTCCTCCAGGGAGCGGCCCTGGCGATGTGGTTTGTGCCCTTGAGCGGGGTGCTGGAGGCGCATGGGCTGGCGGGCATCCGGCCGCTGGCGTTCGGAGCCTCGGCGGTGGCGGCGTTTGTCTCGCCGCTGCTGTTCGGCGCGATGGCGGACCGGCATTTTTCCCCGGTGCGGGTGCTGCGGGGGCTGGCGGTGGCGACGGCCGTCGCGATGGCGCTGGCGAGCACC
>CAZDGC010000002.1:41816-94492 GCA_964504885.1 uncultured Opitutus sp. | reverse complement strand
CGCCGCCGCGCGGGCGCGGCCCCCCCCCCCCCCCCGGGCCGGGTGGCGGGCGGGCTGGGTGCTGGTGTTGATCCAGATGCATGCGTTGTGTTCGTCGCCCACCTGGAGCATCAGTTCGACGATCGTCTTCGCGCGGCTGGCGGATGCGAAGCGGGAGTTCGGGCCCATTCGCGCGATGGCGACAGCGGGGTGGATGAGCGGCTGCGTGCTGGTGAGCCTGCTCGGGGCGGATCGTTCAACGGTGGCGGGCTACGGCGGGGCGGTGATGTGGCTGGTGGTGGCGGCGTTCACCTGGTGGCTGCCGGAGCTGGCGACGCCGAAGTCGGCGGAGAACCTCACGTGGGCGCAGCGGCTGGGGCTCGATGCGCTCACGCTGCTCCGCGAGCGCGATCATCGGGTGGTGTTCCTGACTACGGCGCTGTTCACGATTCCCCTGGCGGGCTTTTACCCGTACACGCCGCCCCACCTGCAGGAGGTCGGGCTGGAGCGGACGAGCGCCTGGATGAGCGTGGGGCAGGTGACGGAGGTTCTGGCGATGTTTGCGCTCGGGCCGCTGCTGCTGCGCTGGCGGTTGAAGTGGATTATCGGGCTGGGGCTGGGGTTTGGGGCCGCGCGTTTCGCGCTGTGCGCGCTCGACACCCGGACGGCGTTGCTGGCGGGGGTGGTGCTGCACGGGTGTTCGTTCACGCTGGTGCTGATCACGGCACAGATCTACCTCGACCAGCGGGTGGACCCGGCGTGGCGGGCGCGCGGGCAGGCGCTGATGTCGGTGCTCTACAGCGGCGCGGGCAGCCTGCTCGGTTATCTGGGCACCGGCGCGTGGTTCGTGGCGAGCACGCGGGAGGGGGCGACGCGCTGGCCGGTGTTCTGGGGCGGGCTGGCGGTGGCGATGGCGGCGATCACCACATGGTTTCTGCTGACCTACCGCGGCCGCGGCGTGCGGCCCGGCGGGCGGTTGTGAGTGACCGGCGCGGCCGGTGTGCGCCACCATTTCTCCGGATCGTCTTTTTTCCGCGACGATGTCGCGGCGGCACCTCGGGCACGGTCCGTCCGTGTCTCGCGTCGGCTTTCTCCCTCACTCCCTTTCACTTTCCCTCCTCCCTCCCAGCGCGGCGTGAACCGGGCAACTCCCTGGGTGGCGGCCTTGAGCCGCGCTGGGATCAGCCGCGCTTTTTCCAGGGGCGATCGTTCTTCAGTTCGAGCCGCCGGGTCTCAATCAGGGCACCGACGGCGGCCGGGTGGGCGCGGAGGCGCTGGAAGCTGGGGGCGGAAAGCTTCCAGGTGAGGGCGTTGCTGGCCTCGGCAATTGGAGCGACGCGATCCTCGAAGACGAAGGCGAACTCCACCCGGGTGTCGCCAACCTCGCGGTTCAACGTGTCGCGGAGCTGCTGCAGGAAGCCGGTGGTGTCGCGGTGCTGCGGGGCGAGCAGCCAGATGACCTTCTTCACGAGGGCCGCGACCTGGGCGTCGAGGGGGTAGCATTCCTTGACGTTGAGGCGGGCGCCTTCCTGGTTGACGAGGACGTTCCCCTGCACGAGCACGAGGGCGTTTTCGCCGAGGTGGTGGCCGTAGCTGGCGAAGGCGTCGGCAAACAGGTTGAGGGCGAGCGAACCCTGGCGGTTGGCGAGGGTGAAGGCGACCCAGGGGCGATTGTCCTTTTTGGAGAGTTTCTTGGTGAGGTTGCCGGCGATGCCGCAAAGGCGGAATTCGGTGCGGTCGGGCTGCTGCAGCAGTTGATCGATCGGAAAAGTGTCGATGGCCTCGGCGAGCCCGGCGTAGGTGTTCATCGGGTGGCCGGAGACGTAGAAGCCGAGCAGCTCCTTTTCGAAGGCGAGTTTCTCGGCGGGGGCAAAATCGGCGGCGGCGGCGGGGGCGGGCGGGCGGCCGGAGGGGGGGCGCGTGGGCGCCGGGGGCTCGGGTTCGGCCAGCAGGTCGAGGAAGCTGTGCTGGCCGGCGGCGCGGTCGCGGGCGGCGGCGGCGGCGCCGGCGAGAGCGGCGTCGATCCCGTCGAAGAGCGCCTTGCGTGGCGCGCCGCTGCAGTCGAAGGCGCCGGTCTTCACCAGGTGCTCGAGCACGCGCTTGTTGATGGCGCGGCCGTCGATCCGGCGGGCGAAGTCGGCGAAGTCGGCGAACGGGCCGCGCGCCTCCCGCTCGGCGATGATCTGCTGGGCGGCGAGTTCGCCGACCCCCTTGATGCCGGCGAGCCCGAAGCGGATCTTGTCGCCCACCGGGGTGAAAGTGCCGCGCGACTCGTTGATGTCGGGGCCGAGCACGGTGAGGCCCATGGCCTCGGCCTCGGCGACGAAGTGCGCGACCTTTTCGGCGTTGCCGAGCTCGGCGGTGAGCACGGCGGCCATGAACTGGACCGGGTAGTTGGCTTTCAGATACGCCGTCTGGTAGCTGATGAGCGCGTAGGCGGCGGAGTGCGACTTGTTGAAGCCGTAGCTGGCAAACTTGTTGAGCAGGTCGAAGATCTCATTGGCCTTGCGCTCGTCGAGGTTGTTCACGCGCTTCGCGCCCGCGACGAATTTGACGCGCTCCTTGGCCATGGCCTCGGCGTCCTTCTTGCCCATGGCGCGGCGGAGCATGTCGGCGCCGCCGAGGGTGTAGCCGGCGATGAGCTTGGCGCACTCCATCACCTGCTCCTGATAGACGATGATGCCGTAGGTCTCCTGCAGCGACTGTTCCAGCAGGGGGTGGGGGTACTGGACGGTGGAGGGGTCCTTCTTGCCGCGCGCGTAGTCGGGGATGAACTGCATCGGGCCCGGGCGGTAGAGCGCGCAGATGGCGTTGATGTCGTCGATGTTTGAGACCCCGACCTGCTTGCAGGCGTTCTGCATGCCGGGGGATTCGAGTTGGAACACCCCGACCGTGCGGCCGGCGTTGAGCAGGGCGTAGGTGCGGGGGTCGTCGAGCGGGATGGCCTCGATGTCGAACTGCGGGTGAACGGTGCGGCGCACGTTTTCCACGGCGTCGGCGATGACGGTGAGCGTCTTCAGGCCGAGGAAATCCATCTTCAGCAGGCCGAGCTTGCCGACGGCGTTCATGTCGAACTGCACCGTGACGTCGTCCTCCTGCAGGGTAAGCGGCACGAATTCGTCGAGGGGCTGATCGGTGATGATGATGCCGGCGGCATGTTTGCCGGTGTTGCGGACCATGCCCTCGAGGACGCGCGCCTGGTCGATGATGCGTTTGGCGACGGGGTTGCGGTTCACCTCGTCGCGGAGCTCGGCGCTCCGGGTGATCGAGTCCTCGAGGGTGATGTTGAGCTCGTCGGGCACCATCTTGGCGAGCCGGTCGGCCTCGGCGAAGGGCAGGTTGTGCACGCGGGAGACGTCGCGGATGACCATCTTGGCCCCCAGGGTGCCGTAGGTGATGATGTTGGCCACGCACTGCTCGCCGTACTTCCGGCGGACGTAGTCAATCACTTCGCCGCGGCGGCGCATGCAGAAGTCGATGTCGAAGTCGGGCGGAGAGACGCGCTCGGGGTTGAGGAAGCGTTCGAAGAGGAGCTTGAAGCGGATCGGGTCGAGGTTGGTGATGCCGAGGAGGTAGGCGACGAGGCAGCCGGCGCCGGAGCCGCGGCCGGGGCCGACGGGGATGCCGCGTTGTTTCGCCCAGGCGATGAAGTCCCAGACCACGAGGAAATAGTCGACGAAGCCGGTGACGTTGATGATGGCGAGTTCGAATTCGAGGCGGAGGACGAGTTCCTCCTCGCGGGTGAGCCCGCTGTAATCGGGGGCCTGGGGTTTCTGGCCGGCGGGGAGGTTTTGCAGCCGGGCGGCGCGTTCGGCGACGACCGGGTGGGTGGCGACGGCGGCGTGATCGAAGCCGTACCGGCTCCGGAGGCCGGCGAGGCACAGTTCGCGCAAGTAGGCGGGGCGGTCGACCTTGACCTCCGGGGGCAACGGGTAGCGCGGGTAACGCTCGCTGCCCTTTGGGAACGGGATGGCGAGGTCGCACATGTCGGCCACCAGTTGCGTGTTGGGCAGCGAGTCCGGCACCTCGTGGAATACCCGCCCCATCTCGTCGGCGGATTTGAGGTAGAACTCCTGGCCCGTGAAGCGCAGGCGTTTTTCGTCCTCGATCTTGGCGCCGGTCTGGATGCAGAGCATCGCGTCGTGCGGTCCGGCGTCGCTGCTGCGAACGTAGTGGACGTCGTTCGAGCAGATCACCTTCAGGTTGAATTCGGCGGCGAGCCGGAGCAGTCCGGGGATGATCTTCCGCTGCTCGGGCAGACCGTGATCCTGGAGCTCGACGAAGTAGTTTTCGCGGCCGAAGATCTCGACGAAGCGACCGCAGGCCCGTCGGGCCTCCTCCTCGCGGTCGTAGAGGAGGTGCTGCGGAACGACGGAAGCGAGGCAGCCGGTGAAGCCGATCAACCCGGCGGAGTGACGCGCGAGGGTGGCGTAGTCGGTGCGCGGCTTGTAGTAGAAGCCCTTGAGGTGGGCGTCGGAGACGAGCTTGAGGAGGTTCTGGTAGCCGGTGAGGTTGCGGGCGAGCAGGCCGAGGTGAAAGATGGTCTTGCCCTCGTCGTCGGAGCGGCCCTGGCGGTCCAGGCGGGAGCCCTCGACCAGGTAAAGTTCGCAGCCGATGAGCGGTTTGATGCCCTTGGCCTTGGCCTGCTGGTAGAACTCGATCGCGCCGTAGAGGTTGCCGTGGTCGGTGAGGGCGAGGGCGCCCATGCCGAGCTCGGCGGCGCGGGTCATCAGGCGGTCGATGCGGCAGCAGCCGTCGAGCAGGCTGTAGTCGGTGTGGACGTGGAGGTGGACGAACTTCGAGTCGGAGGACGGCACGGGAGGCCCGAGCCAAACTGGTGCCGGCGACTGCGCAAGTCGGGAGTCGGAAGTCCCGCGGGCGGGACGGTCAGGGGGCGAGCGAGTACGATTCCTGGCCGAGCGGGGTCTTCACCTTTACGCAGCCGGTGCTCATCTCGAGGTGCACGGTCCGGTTGACGGTGCCCCCGACATCGCTGCGCACGACGCGGAACCCGTGGCGGCTGATGAAGTCCGCCGTGGCCTGAAGGTTGCGCTCACCGATGCGGAAGCTGTCGTTGGCGGTGAGGAGCACATTGGCGCCGCCGGCGATGTAGAGGCGGAGCTGGGTGCGTTCGGCGTGCAGGCTGAAGAGGGAACGAAAGAAGAGGGGCAGCCCGGTGTCGGCGAACATTGCCGGCTGGGTGACGGCCTTTTGCGGCGAGACGGAGGACTCCGGCAGCATGAGATGGAGGAGTCCGCCGACGCGGGCAACCGAGTCGTAGGCCACAACGCCAACGCACGAGCCGAGCGCGTAGGTGCTGAGGGTGATGGCGGGGTTGTTCGAGACCGTCAGGTCGCCGACCCCCACGACCAGGCGCTGGGCGAAGACGGCGGCAATGGTGGGGGCACCGGGCATGGGTTCAGGTCGGGAAGTCGAGGCCGGCGGGAGCGCGTGGGCGGGGAGGGAGTGACGGCATGGCGGTGGGTGGCGGGAGGAGAAGGGCTCAGGCGTAGACGAGCAACCGCTGGTTGATGGGTGTGACTTCGTTGTGGTTGCGAATTTTGAGAATGATGCCGGGGTTGAGCACCTGGCCCTCGCCGATCAGGAGCAGACCGTGGGGGCTGTAGATGCCGTGGGCGAGAATCATCCCGGGCTCGAGCTCGTGCATCATGATTTCGCGGACCTTGCGCGGCAGTTGGACGAGATTGCTGACCTTGAGGAAGAGTCGCACCGCCTCGGGGTCGTAGGCGGAGCCGGAACCGCGGAGAATCGCCTCGATCGCGGCCGGGCGGGGCAGTCCGGATTCGACGAAGTCGACGGCGACGGCGAGGCAGCGGGCGGGCCAGGGAATTGCCTCGCCGGTGAGGCCGTCGGGGTAGCCGCGGCCGTCGTAGCGTTCATGGTGGGCGCGCACGACTTCGCCGACGTCGGTGCGGGAGTCGACGAGGGCGGCGAGCGTCTGGCTGTAGACGGGGTGGTGATGGAGAACCTCGAGGTCGCGGGTGGTGAGGCGGGTGGGGTCGGAGCGGAAGATGCGGAGCATTTCACGCGGCACGCCGATCAGGCCGAGGTCGCAGAGCCAGGCGGCGGAACGCAGGGCGTGGCGCTCCTCGTCGGTGAACACGCCGGCCTCGATGTCGGCCATGCGGGAGGCGAATTCGACCAGGGCCTTGGACTGCCCGCCGAGGATGGGGTCGTAGGTGGTGAGGATGCGCAGGCAGAGCTCGATCGTGTTGCGGTAACTGGCGGCGAGGTCGCGATTGGCGGCGTCGAGACGGAGGTGCTGCTGTTCGAGATCCTGCACCTTGACCTCGAGGGCGAGGTTGGCCTCGCGGAGCTGGCGGTTGAGGGCCTGGGTTTCGCCCTGCAGGGCCTGGTTGCGGGTGACGAGGTAGTGCTGCTGCACGGCATTGCGCACCGTGGCGATGAGCTCCTCGCGCAGCCAGGGCTTGGCGATAAAGCGGAAGATTTCCTCTCGATTGATCGCCTCAATCACGGCCTGGAGGCCGAGGGCGGCGGTGATCAACACCCGCGTGGCGGTCGGGCGGATCCGGCGGCACTCGACCAGGAACTCCATGCCGAGCATGTCCGGCATGTTCTGGTCGGAGAGGATGACGGCGAATTCGCGATCCTCAACCAGCGTGAGGGCGCGCAATGGGCTGGGGCAGGTGACGACGTGAAAACCCTCCCGCTCGAGGTGGAGCTTGAGCGCGCTGAGCACGAGTTGCTCGTCGTCGACGACGAGGATTTCCGGGGGCGGCGCGGACGCAACCGGCGGAGCGGGGGGCGAAGGTGGCTTCATGCCGGGGCGGGAGTGGGTTGGGCGGTGGAAACGGCCAGGAGGCGCAGGACGTGCCCAGCGGCGCGGTCGAGCGGCACCTGGCTCTGGGCGGCGCCGTTTTCCCAGGCGGCGCGGGGCATGCCGTAGACGACCGACGTGGCTTCATCCTGCGCAAAGGTGCGCGCCCCGAGCTGGCGCAGGCGCAGGAGGCCGTCGGCGCCATCGCGTCCCATGCCGGTGAATACGCCGGCGACGCAGTGGGGGGCGGCGCCGCAATCGGCGGCGGACTTGAACAGGAGGTCGACCGCGGGCCGCTGGTGCCACACGGGGGGGCCGGAGACCACGCGCACGCCGTAGCCGCCGGCCTGGCGGGTCAGCAAGAGGTGGAAATTGCCGGGGGCGACGAGGGCGAGGCCCGGCGTGAGCCGGTCGCCGTCGACGGCCTCGCGCACCTCGAAGGCGCAAAGCTGGTCCAGGCGTTCCGCGAAACTGCGGGAGAAGACGGGCGGGATGTGCTGGACGATGGCGATGCCGGGCAGCCCGTCGGGCAGGGCGGTGAGAACCTCGCGCAAAGCCTCGGTCCCGCCGGTCGAGGCGCCGAGCAGGATGACCTGTCGGGCGCCAATTCCGGCGGGGCGGGGCAGGGCGGGGGGGCGCGGCGCGGAGGCGGGGGCAGGGGAGGGGGCGCGGCGCGGCCGCGTGCCGGCGGCGGCCTTGATGCAGGCGATGAGCCGCGGACCGAGATCGCCGAACGAGTAGGCGCCGGCGGGCTTGGCGAGGACGTCCCAGGCCCCGAGGCGCAGGGCATCGAGCGCGTACTCCGAGCCGCGCTGCGTGAGCGAGCTCATGATGATCACGGGCAGTGGGCGCTGCTCCATGAGGATCTTCAGGAACGTGAGGCCGTCCATCCGCGGCATCTCGAGGTCCAGCGTCAGGACATCGGGATTGAGCTGGTTGATCTTGTCGCGGGCGGCGTACGGATCGACGGCGGTCCCGACGACCTCGATCGCCGGATCGGTCCGGAGCGCGTCGGTGACGAGCCGGCGCACGACGGCGGAGTCGTCGACAACGAGAACGCGGATGGGTCGGAGGGGCATGCCGGGTCAGGAGGAGAACGGTTTCTGGTAAGTCGCGGGGTGCAGCATCCGCAGCGAATGGCGGATGTGGGAGAGGCTCTCCGAGTGCCCCACCAGGAGGTAACCGCCGGGGACGAGCCGCCGGGTGAGGCGGGCGACAAGCTGCTCCTGGGTTGGTCGATCGAAATAGATCATCACGTTGCGGCAGAAAATCGTCTGGAAAGGTTCGGCGAAGGGAGGTTCGCCCTCCAGGAGGTTCAGGCGGTGAAACGACAGGCGCTCGCGCAGCACGGGCTTCACGCGGTAGAAACCCTCCTGGGGGCCGTATCCGCGCTGGAAGAACGCCCGGATCTGGTCGGGCGGGAGGCGTTCCACCGATTCGCGCGGGTAGATGGCGGCCTCGGCCCGCGCCAGCACGCGCCGCGAAATGTCCGTGGCCTCGATCCGCCAGGGCCAGGTGAGGCCGCAGCGGGCGAGCGTCATGGCGATCGAGTAGGGTTCCTCACCGGACGAGCAGGCGGCGCTCCAGATCCGCAGCTCCGGCCAGCGTTCCGACCGGGCGCGGGTGACCAGCTCGGGCACGATGGTGTCGCGCAGGAAGTCGAAGTGCGTGTGCTCGCGGAAGAAGAACGTGTGATTGGTGGAGATGGCGTCGATGAGGTGGCCGACCTCCTCGTCGGCTCCGGGCGACTGCAGCAGGCGGCAGTATTCGGAGAGGTTCGGCAGGTTGGTCGCGCGCAGCCGTTTCCCCAGCCGCGCCGAGACCAGCTCGCGCTTGTCCGGCCCGAGGCTGATGCGGCTGTGTTCGTAGACCAGGCCGCGGATGAAATCGTACTCGCTGTCCCTCATGCGTGGATTATCGAGGGCTCATCGGCACGCCGCCCCGCCGAATGAAGCTCCAACTGCGCCTGCCGGCGGTTTTGCGGAGACCCCGGCGGGCGACACGGCAAAAATTGCCCGCCCGGGCGGCGGCCGGCCGGGGCGACGGGTGTTGCCCCAGGGCCGGAAATTGTAATTTTCAGTGGTGGAGTCGCTTGTGTCTCTGTCCGGGCCGGTGGCACCGGCTTTGCTAAGGGTGGCGCCGTGGTCGATCCGATCTTTCAGGCCCAAAATTATCACCTCGCCCGGCGGCTGCTTGATGCGGCGGCGCTGCGGCAGGAGGCCATCGCCACCAACGTCGCCAACGCGGAAACCCCGGGTTTCCGCCGGCTGGACCTCAACCCCGACTTTGCCGCGCAACTGCGCGCCCAGATCGCCAGTGGATCGGCTTCCCCCACCAACCGTCCGGTGCTGCCGGCGCCACGTGTGGTGGAGGACGTTTCGGCCCGCAGCACGCGCCCCGACGGCAACACCGTGGAAATCGAGCGCGAACTGCTCGCGCTCAACCGCAACGCGGTCGAGTACCACTTCCTCACCGACATCGTCTCCTCCAACCTCAAACAGCTCAAGACCGCCATCACCGGCCGCGTCGTCTGAGCCCGCCCCGCCCTCTGCCGCCCCTTTCCGCCCTTCCTCCGACCCCATGAATCTCATCGCCGGCATCGACCTCAGTTCGGGCGCGCTGCACGCCACCAAGACCCGCCTCGACGTCATCGCCCAGAACATCGCCAACGCCCAGACCACCCGCACGGTCTCCGGTGGGGCCTACCAGCGGAAAATCGTCTCGTTCGACAGCGAGCTGGTCCGGCGCACCGGACCGGGCGGCCCCGCGCTCCAGACCGTGCGCGTCGGGTCCATCGGCGTCGACCGCTCGCCCGGCCAGCGCATTTTCAATCCCCAGCATCCCGACGCCGGACCCGACGGGCTGGTGACGATGCCGAACGTCAATCTCTCCTTCGAGATGGTCGACCTCATCACCGCCTCGCGCGCCTACGAGGCCAATCTTTCGGTCGTGAAGAGCGCGCGCCAGCTCGCGATGAAGACGCTCGAGATCGGCAAGTAACGCCGTCCGCCGTCACCCACCATGTCCCCCCTCGGCTCCCTCGCTCCGATCGCCTCCGGACTGCTGCACCGCCCCGACGCGCCCCTGCCAAAGATTGCGCTGCCTCCGCTCACCGGCGGCGCCACTCCCGCCGGGGGCGCCCCGGCCACCGCGTTCGGAGAGCTGCTCGACGGCGTCGTCTCCACCGTGCACGCGAAGCAGCAGGATGCGGCGGCGCTGACCCGCCAGGTGCTCCTCGGCGAGAGCGACCAGATGCACCAGAGCGTCATCGCCATGCAGGAGGCCGGGGTCGCGTTTTCCCTCATGGTCGAGATGCGCAACAAGCTCGTGGAATCCTACCAGGAGCTGATGCGCATGCAGGTCTGAGCCGCCTCCTTCCGCCTGAATTTTTCTCTCCCTCGTGAAGACTTTCGCCGCCTCGCTCGTCGCCCTCTGGAAACAACTCGGCCTCAACCAGCGTGTCTCGCTGGTCGTCGCCGCGATCGCCGTTGCCGGGGGCCTGATCGGGGTCGTCCTCTGGTCCCAGCGCCCCGATCTGCAACTGCTTTACGCCCGTCTCGGCGACAAGGATACCGCCGCCGTCGTCAGCCACCTGCAGGCACAGAACATCCCCCACCAGGTCACCGCCGGCGGCACCGCCGTCTTGGTGCCGTCGCACTCCGTCTACAAGCTGCGGATGGAACTGGCCGGCAAAGGCGTGCCCAGCGGCGAGGGCGTGGGCTTCGAGATCTTCGACAAGAGCCAGTTCGGCCTCTCCGACTTCATGCAGCGCACCAACTACCTGCGCGCCGTCCAGGGCGAACTTTCCCGCACCATCATGCAGCTCCAGGGCGTGCGCAGCGCCCGCGTCATGATCGTGCAGCCGGAAAGCCGGCTCCTGCTCACCGACCAGGGCGTGAAGTCCACCGCGTCGGTCTTCGTCGACGTCGGCGGCGGCCGCCTCGATGCCGATCAGGTCAACGCCATCCGCCACCTGGTGGCCAACGCCGTCCAGGGGCTCGGCCCCGACCATGTCGCCGTGGTCGACAACCGGGGACGCACGCTCTCCGAGGATCTGAAACAGGATCCGCTGCTCGGCAGCGCCACCTCGCAGATGCGCTACCGCCAGCAGGTCGAGGAGTACTTCTCGCGCAAGGTTGAATCCATGCTCGCGGCCGTGATCGGCCCGGGCAACGCCGTGGTCCGCGTCTCGGCCGAAATCGAAGTCGAGGCCAGCACCCAGGTGTCCGAGAAATTCGATCCCGAAAGCGCGGTGGTGCGCAGCCAGACGCAGACGGACGACATCACCAATTCCTCCGAGGCCCGCACCGGCGGCGCCGCCGGCGTGACGGCCAACGTGCCGGAGAAGGCCGCCGGGCTCGCGGCCGAATCGCGGCCGGTCAACGTCTCCGAGCAGAATCGCAAGAACAAGACCACCACTTACGAGATCAACAAGACCACCACGAACACCACCCGCGCCCCCGGCGCAGTGCGCAGCCTCACCGCCGCGGTCTTCATCGCGCCGCGTCCGGCCGCCGCCGCCGCACCCGCCGCCGACGGCAAGGCGGCGGAACCGGTCGTGCCGAAACGCACCCCGCAGGAACTTGACGCCCTCCGGCAGATCGTGGTCAACGCCCTCGGACTCAAGCCGGCCGCCGGGCAGTCGCTCGAGGCGCTGGTGTCGCTGCAGGAGCTTCCGTTCCAGGGGGCGGAGAAACTTCCCGAAGCCGTCGTCGCCGCCGCCCAGGACAGCCGCCTCCAGGGTTGGATCGACCTCGGCCGGAACTGGCTCGCGCTGGCCGCCGGCCTGCTCGTGATCCTCATCTTCTGGCGGATGCTCGCCCGCGAGAAGCCGGAGGCGGTGCCGGTCGAGATCCTGTCGCTGCCGGCCGACGCGCAATCCCGCGCCCTCAACTCCCCCAATTCCGTGACCCCGGAACTGCTCAACGAGCTCATCCGGCAGAAGCCCGCCAATGTCGGCGTGGCCCTGCGCGACTGGGTCGCCGCCGGCTCCGGGGCCGGCGCGAGCAAGAACTGAACGCGCCGTCCGCCCGCCGCCTCCCGCCCGATTTCCCGCCATGGTCGACTTCGACTACCACAAGCTCAACCGACCGCAGAAGCTCGCCGTCTTCCTGATTGTGATCGGGCCCGAGGCGGCCGCCGACGTGCTGCGGCACTTCGAGGACGCGGAGATCGAACTCCTCTGTCGGGAGATGTCGACGTTCACCTTCATCCCGGCCTCTGCCCAGAAGCAGACGCTGGAGGAGTTCTCCGCGCTGGTCGCGCACGGCGCCGGCGCGGCGCTCGGCGGCCTCGGCTACGCCCAGCGGACCCTCGAAATCGCGAAGGGCGATTACAAGGCCTCGACCATCCTCGGCCGCGTCGGCCCGGTCGGCACCTCGGTCGATGTCATCAAGGACATCTCCGAGATGGAGGGCCGGCAGATCTACAACCTGATCAAGCAGGAGCAACCGCAGACCATTTCCTTCCTGCTGTCCTACCTCGACAGCGGCAAGGCCGCGGAGGTCTTCGGTTTGCTCGGTCCCGAACTCCGGGAGGAAGTGGTCGAGCGCCTCGGCACCATCGAGAGCACCTCGCTCGAACTGGTCGGCAAGATCGCCCGCTCGCTGGGGAAACACTACGACACCAAGGCCCGCCCGTCCTTCCACCACAGCGGCGGCGTGCGCGCGGTCGCCGATTTGCTCAACCAGCTCGACAAGGAGACCTCCAAGAACCTCCTCGCCCGGCTGGAGGAGCGCAACGCGACCCTCTCGGCGGCCATCCGCAAGAAGCTGTTCAGCTTCGAGGATCTCAACCGCCTGCAGGCGGCCGACCTCCAGCGCGTGCTGCGCGAGGTGGATTCGAGCAACCTCGCCATTTCGATGAAGTCCGCCAGCGAGGCTCTGCGGGCCCGCTTCTACGCCTCCATCTCCAAACGCGCCGCCGAAAGTCTCAAGGAGGAGATCGAACTGCTCGGCCCCGTCCGGCTCAAGGATGTCGAATCCGCCCAGGATGCGATCATCCAGGTGGTGCGGCGCCTCGAGGAGGAAGGCCAGATCACCCTCGATGCCGAGGGCGCGGAGAGCGTCGTCGCCTGATCCGGCCGCCTCACCTTCACCCTCACCCAGCGCCATGGCCTTCGCCAAAATCGTGCCCTTCGACCGTCCGCTGGCCGGCGCCGTGCTGCCCGGGCAGAAGGGCCGTTTCGTCACCGAGGCGGAACTGGCGGCGCGGGAGTCCGAGGCGTTTCACCGCGGCGCCGATGCCGCGCGGGCGAAGACCGACCAGCAGATTGTCGAGCTGCGCGCCGAATTGCAGACCCTTTCGGATGGCGTGTTGCAGCGTATCGGCGGTGTGGAGACCGCCCTCGCGGCGCAGTTGCGCGACGCACTGCCCGCCCTGGCGGTCGAGATTGCGCGGCGGCTGCTCGCCGGCTACGAGCCGGCGCCCGAGGTGATCAGTCGGATCTGCGAGGAGGCCCTGGCGGAGCTCTATCCCGAACGCGAGAACCTGGAACTCGTGCTCTCCGCCCGCGACGCGGGATTGTTGCAGGATCTGAATCCGGGGTGGCTCGGGCGTTATCCCGGGCTGCGGTTCACCATCGAGGCGTCGCTCCATCCCGGGGACTGCCAGGTGCGGAGCCGCTTCGGCCTGACCGATGCGCGCCTGCAGACCAAACTCTCGGCCCTCGAACACCATCTCGCCGCCTCATGAATTCGATCGTGATCCCTTTCCCTGAATTGGAGCCCGCCGGCTGGGACCGGTGCGCACCGGGTGGGCGGCCGTTCCGCGTCGAGGGCTCCCTCGCCGCCGTTCTCACGCTCGCGCCGGTGATTCCGCTCTTCCCCGCGCGACCCGCCCTGGACCGGTCAACGCGCCGCAGCGGCGCCGGAAAGGCCTTGCGATGACTTCCGGCGCGATCGTCGCCCCGCTGGTCGAGGCGCTGCGCACGCAGATCCGGCATGTGCCGCCGGTGCAGCGGCTCGGCACGGTCACCGGCGTCGCCGGCCTCGTGATCGAATCCGACGGACCCAACGTGGGCCTCGGTGAGCTGTGCGTCGTGCGGTCGCAACGCGACGACTTCAATGTGCGGGCCGAGGTGGTGGGCTTTCGGGAACACCGCGTCCTGTTGATGCCGCTGGGCGAGACCGCCGGCCTCCACGTCGGCTGCGAGGTGGCCGCGGTGGATCGTCCGCCCCTGCCCGTGGCCTCGCCGGCCATGCTCGGGCGCGTCCTCGATGCCTTGGGCCGGCCGTACGACGGATTGGGGCTCCTGCCGGTCGAACGCCACGCCCGGGCCCACTCGGCCCCGCCACATCCGCTGCGCCGCCAGCGCATCAAGGATGCGTTTGCGACCGGGGTGCGCGCCATCGACACCTTCGTCCCCTTCGGGCGCGGGCAGCGCCTCGGCCTCTTCGCCGGCTCCGGCGTCGGCAAGTCGACCCTGATGGGCATGATCGCCCGCGCCTCCGAGGCGGACGTCGTCGTGATCGCGCTGGTGGGCGAGCGCGGCCGCGAAGTGCGCGAGTTCATCGAGAAGGATCTCGGCCCCGAGGGCATGCGCCGCGCGGTTGTCGTGGTGGCGACTTCCGACACCCCGGCGCCCCTGCGGCTGCGCGCCGCCTTCACCGCGACCGCGCTGGCGGAGGCGTGGCGCGACGCCGGCCGGAATGTCCTGCTGATGATGGATTCGGTCACCCGTTTCGCCATGGCGCAGCGCGAAATCGGCCTGGCGATCGGCGAACCTCCGGCGACCCGCGGTTACACGCCGTCGGTGTTTGCCCTCCTGCCGCGCCTGCTGGAGCGGGCCGGGGCCGGCGAGACCGGCGCCATCACCGCGCTCTACACAGTGCTGGTCGAGGGCGACGACATGAACGAGCCGGTGGCCGACGCCGTCCGCGGCATCCTCGACGGGCACCTGGTGCTGTCGCGGGCGCTGGCCCACTTCAATCACTACCCGGCGATCGACGTCCTGGAAAGCGTGTCGCGCCTGACGCGCGATGTGTGCACGCCGGAGGAGATCGCGCTGGCCGGACGCGCGCGCGAGCACCTGGCGCTCTACCGGCGCAACGAGGATCTGATCATGATCGGCGCGCACCAGAAGGGGGTGAACGCCGCCCTCGATCGCGCCATCGCCCTCCACGATCCGCTGCGCGGCTTCCTGCGCCAGGGGGTGCAGGAGCACACGCCGCGCGCCCAGGCCTACGCCACCCTTCGGCAGATTCTCGCATGAAACGCTTCCGTTTTTCCCTCCAGCCGGTGGCCGTGCTCCGGTCGCATCGCGAGTCGCGGGCGCACGAAGCCTTCGCCTCGGCCGTCCACCTCTACGTCGAATCCGAGGAGCGCCTGCAGGCCACCCGGCGGCGCGTCGAGGAGTTCGCCAACGCCCTGTTCGCGGGCCGCGCCGCGCGGTTCGATGCCGCCGCCGAGGCGCAGTTGCTGGCCGGATACCGGCGCGAGTGCGAGGGCGAGGCGGAGGCCGAGCGGGCGACGATTGCCGCGCGCGACGCCATGAACCGGCGGCGGGCTGAGTACCTCGAGGCTCACCGCGAACTCGAGGTCGTGCGGCGCCTCGAGACCAAGGCGCGCACCCGCCACCGCGCCGAAACGCACCGCGAGGAACAGGCCGAGTTCGACGAGTTCTCCAGCCGCGCCGCCGCCCGCCGCCTCGCCACCACCCTGTCATGAGCGCCCTGATCGCCCGTCTCCAGAATCCGTTGCTCGCCTCCGCCGCCGGTATCGCCCTCAGCGTGGGCGTCGGCGTCTATTTCAGCGCGCAGGTTCTCGGCCCCCTCGTGGTGCAATCCGTGGTGGTCGAAAAGAAGGAATTGCCGCCGGGGCTGGTTGAACGCGGCTGGGACTTCTGGACCATCGAGATCGACAATCTCTCCAACGAGCTGAGGGAGGAGCGCGCCCGGCTGCGCAAACAGGCCGAACTCCTCGACCAGCGCGCCACCCGCCTGGCGGCGGAGGAAAAGGAGTTTGCCAAGCTGCGCGCGGACCTCGAGCGCCTGCGCAAGGAGATCTCCGACAAGGTTGCCGAAGTGGGGGCCGACGAGATGAAGAACGTGCGCTCCCTCGCCCAGACCTACTCCACTCTCACCCCGCGCGCGGCCGTCGCCATCCTCCGCGAAATCGACGATGCCACCGCCGTGAAAATCCTGGCCATGATGAAGTCGGAAACGGTCGGACTCATCTTTGAGGAAATGGCGAAGACCACCGGCCCCGACGGCCCGCTCGCCCGGCGCGCCGCGGCCCTTTCCGAGCGCCTCCGCCTCGTCCGCGTCCGCCAGACGCCCGGCGCCTCCTGAGTGCTTAAAGTCCCGCGCCACGGACCGGCGCGCGGAGCGGCCACGGAAGGCATCACCCTCCATGATTCCTTCCACCACCACCTCCCAGACCGAACCGCTGCTCGCGGCGTTTCCCGTTGCGTCTGCCGCCGAAACTGCGGCTGCCTCCCCGGCCGCGACTCCCGGCGCCGCCGACTTTCTCCGGTTGATGGGGCAATTAGCGCCCGCGCCCGCCGGCGTTGCCCCCGGTGCGCCGGCCGGATCCCCGGCTGCGGCCCCGACGCCAGCGGCCGCATTGTTTACCGGGCCGGGCGGTCTCGAAGCGGGTGAGCCGACCGCGAGTGGAGTGAAAACGAAGGGCAGGGGAGCCTCCCGTGCGGGATCCGGAATGCCGGGCCAGCCGGAGGGGGGCAGCGACGCGCGCCCCAAAATTGCCACCCCGGCCAGCCGGCGCGGAGATTCCTACACGGTCCCGGGCCATCCCGAGGCGGCTCGTTCGCTCGTGGGTCGCGGGACGGATGCCAGTCGTTCCGGGGGGGCGATGGCGATGGACTCCTGGCCTGAGGGCGTGCCCGCCGGGTCCATGCTCGGGGGCGGACGACCGGAAGCAGGCGTGGCCGCGACGCGTGATCGCTGCGGCTCGCGTTCGGAGGGGCGCTCCGGGGACATCCTGGTGGCGGTCCCGGTTGGCTTGCTGCCTGCGATTGCTCTCTCGCCGCCCATGGTCGCCGCGCCGCCGGCAGACACGGGCTACCTGTCAGACGTGGAAAACTCCGGACCGGCGTTGACCGGGGGAGGCCCGGGGCAAACCGGGTGGGTGGGAGACGCGGAACCGTTGCGGGCGCCCGCCTCAGGGGAGCTCGCGCCTGGGCGGGCCGAAAGCACGAACGGAGCCATGAATTCGCCGCGGGCGATGCCTGCGGCGGCGGGTAGGGAGGCGAATCCGCTCCCCGAATTGGCAGGACCGAGGAACGAGGGGCCGGGAGTTGGGCCGCCAGGAGTTTCCGCCGGCAGCGCCCCGGCTTGGTTCGGCCGCGGGCTCACGGATGGCTCGAGCGGCGAAGGAGGCGGAATGATCGCGGATGGCTCCGCCGTTTCAACCGCGCGGGGCAGCAATGCAACGACGGCCAGCCTCACCGCATCGCCGGTATCTCACGACCGCGCGGCGCCTGTGGTGGTAGCGGTGGCAGTTGGAACGGAGGGCGAGCTTGCGCCCGCGCAGCCGGCGACGGTGCGGACCTTCCTCCGGTCGGAGGCGGCGGGCGAGTGGGTCGCTGGCGCGACGGTGCCGCTCCCCGGCGCGCCGTTTCGATCGGGCGTCGAATTGCCGCCGAATACCCCGGCGATAGCGACGGCAACCGGCGTCGGAATCCGCGACGAGGCGCGCACGGAAAAAATTGCCGGGCGGGCACGAGGGTTGGCGGAACGCGCGGCCTCAGCGATCTATGGCACGGTAAAAACGATGGAAGCCAATATAGGACAGTTGGTTGAGAAAAGTGACTCTCTCGCTGGCATCGGCGCTGCTAAGTCGGAAGCCGCCATGCCGTTCCCCCCTCCAGACCTCGTTGCCCCCACGGTCTTTTCCCCTGCGGTCTCCGGCCAGGCCGGAGCGGATTCGGGGGTGGGGGAGGCACCGGCCCAGCCTGAACTGGGCACCCAGGCGGCGCGGGCGGTCGAGGCCGTGTTTACGGCGGCGGAGCTCGCGCAACGCGACGGCCGCAATTCGGTCACCTTGCGATTTGCGCTGGGCGACGCGGATCTCTCCGTGCGGGTGGAGGTGCGCGACGACGAAGTGCGCGCCACGTTCGCAACGGACTCGGTGGAATTGCGGGCGGCCCTCAGCCAGGAATGTGCCGCCGCCGCCGACTCTTCGGGCCGCGCGTTCCGTTTCTCCGCCCACGTCGCCGACCAGCCGGCCGGGGCTCCGTTCTCCGGCGACTCCGCCTTTGCGCGCCGCGAACCGCACGCTCCGCCTTCCTCTCCGGAGATGGCCCGTCTCGCCCAGGCGACGCGGACCAACCACGACGAACGCGATCACTCCCCGGTCACCGTCAGCGCCTTCCACCGCCACTCGGTTCACCTTCACACCCTCGCCTGAGCCATGCCTTCCGTCTCTGATGTTGCCCCGTCGACCGGCACCAACCCCTACCTCGGGGGCACCGACACCACCACCGCCGCTCGCGTCCCGCAAAAAACCCTCGGGCAGGACGACTTCCTGAAGCTGCTGGCGACGCAGTTCCAAAAGCAGGATCCAATGAAGCCGATGGAGGACACCGCCTTCATCGCCCAGATGGCGCAGTTCACCGCGCTCGAACAGTCCGGCGCCACCGCCCGCGAACTCGCCGCCCTGCGCGCCGACCAGCTCACCGCCACCGCCAACTCCTACCTCGGTCACCGCGTGACGGTGGAGTCCGCCGACGGGATCGCCGTCACCGGCACGGTCAGCGCCATCGACCGGTCCGGCGAGGCGCCGCGGCTCGTCGTGGATGGCGATACCCATGCCCTTTCCGCCGTGCTCCGCGTCGAGCCCGGCCTCGTCACTTCCCCGCAGCCGGCCAATTCCGGCGGCGCCTAAACCTCAACCAATCGATCATACCATGTCTCTTATCGGCACCATGGGCAGCGGCGTCAGCGCGTTGCGGACTTTCATGAAGGGTCTCGAAGTCATCGGCGACAATATCGCCAATGTGAATACGACCGCCTACAAGGCCTCGGAGGCGAAATATTCCGACAGCTTCAGCAACATCCTGCAGCGCTCCGCCCCGCAGAATGCCGGCGGCGGCAATACTCCGGCGCTCGGGGTCGGCACCGGCGTGACCCTCGCCGGCGTGCACGCCAACTTCAACCAGGGATCCCTGGCCAGCACGGGCAAGACCACCGACCTGGGCATCTCGGGCAACGGCTTTTTCCACGTGAAGAACATGATGGACGGCAGCACCTACGCGACCCGCGCGGGCGACTTCCGCTGGGACGACCAGGGCAACCTGACGACCTCGATGGGCTACCGCGTCCAGGGCGCCACCGGCAACGGCCTCGCCACTGTCGGCGACATCAAGCTCGGCACGCCGCCCAACGGCGCGCAGCGCCAGTCCATCTCGATCGACAAGCTCGGCAACATCGTCGAGTTCTACTCCGACGGCACCTCCGCCACCACCGGGCGCATCCTGCTCCAGAACTTCACCGACCCGAGCGCACTCGTCCGCGAGGGCAACAATCTCTATTCCGGCATGCTGGCCGCCGGCCCAATCGGGGCGACCAGCGGTTTCGCGCTGGATGCCACCGTGAACGCCCCGGGCACGAACGGCCTCGGCAACATCCAGTCGGGCACCCTCGAACTCTCGAATGTCGATCTCACCGATCAGTTCGCCAACCTCATCACCACCCAGCGCAGCTTCCAGGCCGGTTCCCGGCTCATCACCGTGTCCGACACGGTGCTGGAGGACATCGTAAACCTGAAGCGCAACTGATCCGCGCCGCGCCCGCCGCCGGAACCGCCGCGCCCTGTCCCTCCGATCACCCGCCATGCCAGCCAAGGCCGAAGCCCCCGCCGCTCCCGCTGCCGCCGCCAAGGACGCGGCGCCCGCTGCCTCCGCCGCTCCGGCGGCTGGCGGCGGACTGCGGGCCTGGTTGCCCGTCGCCCTCGCCCTGCTCGGGGCGCCGGCGGCCACCTGGGCGACCGTGGAGTTCGTCCTCCTGCCCCGCCTGCAGAAGAAAATTGCGGCGACGCCCCTCGTGGCCGCCGGCGCACCGGCCGAGGCGGCCTCGCACTCCGCCGGCGGCGGAGGTGGCGCGGCTGGCAAGGACGGCAAAGGGGCGGCGCTCGGCGCCACCTATGAATTCCAGAATGTGGTCGTGAACCTCGCGGGCACGATGGGCACGCGGTACCTCAAGACCAGCTTCATCGTCACCGCGGCCGCCGGCACGGAAATCAAGTCCGTCTTCGACGGCGCCAAGCCGCGGCTCACCGACGTCACCCTGAACGTCCTCTCCTCTCTCTCGCTGGCCGACCTGGAGGAGCCCGGCGCCAAGAACATCATCCGCGAAAAACTCGTCAGCGCCTACAATCAGGCGCTCGGCCGCAAGGTCGCGGATCAGGTCTACTTTTCGGACTTCGTGGTCCAGTAGGAACCTGCTGCCCGCCGCCACCCCGGTTCCCCCGTCATGGCCGACGACCCGCAGGTTTCTCCTCTGTCCGAGACCCTCGATCAGTTCGAAATCGACCGGCTGATCGCGCAGTCGATCGCGACCGAGGAAACGAAGCCCGCGGTCCTCGGAACGACGGCGAAGACGGTCACGCCGGCCAAGATCGAGCCGTATGACTTTCGCAATCCGGTCTTTCTCTCCGAGGGGGAACTGCGCCGGCTGCGCCTGCTGCACGAGGATTTCATCCGCTACCTGAGCGCGCGCCTCTCGCTGTTCCTGCGCATGGAATTCGGCCTGAAGATGGCCGCGCTCACGACCGTCACCTACTCCAAGTTCTGCGAGTCGCTGCCGAGCCCGACGCATCTGGCGCTCTTCAAGGTCGAGCCGCTGGTGGGCGTGGGTATTCTCGACATCAACCCGCGGCTCGCCCTCACCATCGCCGACCGCCTGCTGGGCGGACGCGGTCACTCGGTGCGGGCCGAGCGTTACCTCACCGAGATCGAGGTCGCCCTGATCGAGGACGTCGTGATCGATCTGCTCGAGGAGTGGTGCGCGCAGTGGAAGTCGGAGCAGGAACTCCGGCCGCTCATCATCGGGCACGAGAACAACGGGCGATTCCTCCAGACCTCGCCCAAGGATGCGATCATCCTGGCCCTCACCCTGGAGGCGAATTTCGGCGACTGCTCCGAACAGATCCAGATCGGCGTGCCTTACTACACGATCGAGCCGCTGGTGAAAAAGATGCAGGCGCGCCGGCAGAAGGACACCGCCGTGACCCCGACGGTGAAGGCCGCCGAATGGCAGAAGGCCTACGATCGCATCCAGGTGCCGGTGCGCGCCGAGTGGCAGGCCCTGGAACTCACCGTGCGCGAAATCTCCAGCCTGCGCGTCGGCGACGTGATCGAGATGCCGGCGTCCATCTGCCACGAGACCCACGTGCTGCTCAACGGCACCCCCAAGTTCGTCGGCGCGGTCGGGCTCGATTCCGATCGCATCGCCATCCAGCTCACGCGCCGCATCCCGGCGGAGGAATCCATCCATGCCAAACTCGACGGAAGAAAAGGCCCTTGATATCGTACTCGACGTCAAGCTGAAGGTCACCGTGCAACTCGGCTCGGTGCAGTTGCCGATGCGCGAGGTGCTCGAGCTGGCGCCCAGCTCGATTGTCCAATTGACGCAGCACGCCACCGATCCGGTGGGGCTGTTCGTGAACGACAAGCTCGTCGCCTACGGGGAGGTCGTGGTCGTCGAGGACAACTTCGGGATCAAGATCACCGAACTCGTCGGCAGCGCGAAGCCATGAAGGGAGTGCGCGCCCTCGTCCTGGTGGCGGCGCTGGCCGCCGGGCCGCTCGCCCTGGCGGCGTCCGCCCCGGTCGAGGACGATCGCGTGCTTTATCCAGGGCGTGCCGCGCCGGCGCCGGCGCCGGTCGACGCCGGCCCGTGGAGTCAAATCACTCTGATCGCCGGGCTGGTCCTCGCCGCCGCCGGTGGCTGGCTGGTCTGGCGCGGCCGGCGCCAGCCCGGCGGGCGGTCCGGTGAGGCGCGCGCCCTGGCCATCGCCGAAACCCGGCCGCTCGGCAACCGCCAGTACCTCGTGGTCGCCGCCTACGAGAACAAGAAATTTCTGCTCGGCGTGTGTCCCGGTCGCATCGATCTGTTGGCGCGGCTCCACGACGACCAGGCGGGCCCATGAGACTGGCGCTGGCACTGCTCGTCGGGGTGCTCGGCTTCCTCGGCGGGGCGCACCGCCTCGCCGGTCAGGCGCCGGCCGCCGCCCCCTTGGTCGGGGCCCCGGCCGTGACCACGCCCGCGACGCCCGCGCCTACGCCGGCCGAGGCTGGAGCCGCGGCGGCCACGCCCGCGGGCAGCGCGTCCAATTCACCATTGCGCCTGAACATCGGCCTCGAGGGGCGGGGTGCGGCGGGCGATGTGAGCGTGGCGGTGCAGATCGTCGTGGTGATGACCCTGCTGTCGGTCGCCCCCTCGATCGTGCTGCTGATGACCAGCTTCACCCGGATCGTGATCGTGCTCGGGTTCGTGCGCTCGGCCTTGGGGACGCCGAGCGCCCCTTCAAACCAGATCGTGATCGGCCTCTCGCTGTTTCTCACCTTCTTCCTCATGGGGCCGGTGATGGACCGCGTGCACACGGAGGCGCTGAAGCCCTATCTCGATGGCACCCTCACCTCCGGCGAGGCCCTTGAGCGCGCCACCGTGCCGCTGAAACAGTTTATGCTGAAGCAGACCCGCACCCGCGACCTGGAGTATTTCCTGGAACTCGGGGGCTTCGGCCCGACCGCCGTGCGCGACCTGCCGATGCGCGTGGTCATCCCGGCCTTCGTGATCAGTGAACTGCAGACGGCGTTTCAGATGGGCTTCCTGCTCTTCCTGCCGTTCCTGGTCATCGATTTCCTCGTCGCCAGCGTGCTGATGGCCCTGGGCATGATGATGATGCCGCCAATCACCGTGGCGCTGCCGCTCAAGCTGCTGCTGTTTGTCCTCGTCGACGGCTGGCACCTGGTGGTGCGTTCGCTGGTGCAAAGTTTCGCCGCATGAATCCCGACCTCGCGATCGACCTGTTCAAGTCCACGGTGACCTTTGCCCTGTATGTGGTGGCCCCGTTTCTCGGGCTGACGCTCGTCGTCGGCCTGCTGGCGAGCATCGTCCAGTCCGTGACCTCGATGCAGGAGCAGACGCTGACCTTTGTGCCGAAGCTGGTCGCGCTCGCCGGGTTGGTGATGGTGCTGACGCCCTGGCTCCTGCGCACGCTGTCGGAGTTTGCCATCTCGACCCTGACGCGGATGGGAACGCTGGGGCAGTGAGCGGGGGCGCGCGCCCGGAGAGCTTCGTTTCGCATGTCGTCTGACCTGCTGATCGCCTGGCTGCTGGTGTTTCTCCGCTCGGTGGGGGTGATACTGCAGTTGCCCTTGGTGGCGGGCCGGCCGATTCCGGTCGTGGCCCGGCTGGGTCTCGGGGTGTGCCTGGCGAATCTGGTCGCGGGCCTGGTCCCGGTGGCGCCGGTGCCCTACGAACTGTGGAGTCTGGCCGGGGCGGCCGGGGGCGAGATCGTGGTCGGCCTCGCGCTGGGTTTTGTGGTGCGGTTCGCCTTCGCGGCGGTAGAGATGGCCGGCCGCGTGGTGGCCACTGAAATCGGGCTGACCGTGATGCCGGGCATGGGCGCACCGGAGCCGGCGTCGGAGCCGTTGGCGGCCACGCTGGGCACCTTTGCCGTGATCCTGTTTTTCCTCTTTGGTGGGCACCACGGGGTGCTGACGGCCTTTGCGCGGAGCTTCCGGCAGGCGCCGGCGGGGCGGGCGCTGCTCGATCCCCTGGCGGCCGATTCGCTGATCCGGGGGACCGCGGGCCTGATCGAACTCGGGTTGCGGATCGCGGCGCCGTTCATCGCGATGAACTTCCTGGTGACGCTGGCGTTTGCCGTGCTGTCGCGGGCGGTGCCGAAGACGAATGTGTTCATCGTGAGCCTGCCGGCGCGGTCCCTGATGGGCCTGAGCTTGCTCGGAGCAGCCGGAACCCTGCTGGTCCATTACCTCTACATCGAATTTGGCGATTTGCCGCTGCGCATGCTGCAGTTGCTGCCGGTGCGTTGAGAGTCCACCCGGGGCGGGGGCGGCGCGAGGCGGGCCACAACCCGCGGAACACCTCATCAGTGTGGTTTTCCACGTCCGGCGGGCGGCTGGCGCGCGGGGATGCCGCGGCCCGGGGGCGGCGGCCGGGCAGGGCGACCCCTTCCGCCAGATGGAGACACGGCAAAATTTGCCCGCCCGGGCGGGTGCCGTATTGGCCTCCAGGATACCCCGCGGCCGGCGCGCGACTTGAGCGTTTTATATGCCTTGCCGGCAACGACTAACGCACGCGAAGCCGCAGTTGGCATCGGCGTTGCAAGAGGGACTTCCCAGCGATGGCCGAGAAACGCGATCAGGACCAGAAAACCGAGCAACCCACCGAGAAACGGCTTTCGGAAGCGCATGATCGCGGGCAGTTCGCCCGGTCGCCCGACTTCAACGTCCTGTTCATTCTCGCTGCGGTCCTCGGCGTGCTCGGATTCACCGCCCGCACGGCGTCGCAGGAAATCGGCGAATACGCGGTCGGCATGTTTTCCCATTTTGCCGGCATCACGGTGACGCGGGACACCATTACGGTGCAACTGGCGGAGGCGGTGCTGGTGGTGGTGAAGGCGCTCACGCCGTTGCTGGTGGCCATCGTGGGCGCGGTGCTGCTGGCGGGCGGAATTCAAAGTGGATTCCGGCTCACGCCGAAGGCCGCGGCCTTCAATCTCGACCGACTCGACGTGGTGGCCGGTTTCCAGCGGCTCTTCAACAAGGAGATCTTCCTCCGCACGGGCATCGATCTGCTCAAGCTGATTGTCATCGGCAGCGTGCTCTGGATCGGAGCCCGCAGCCTGCTGGCCGACCCGCTCTTCACGTCGCCGGTCGGGGTCGCGTATCTCGGGCAGTTCCTGACGGGCGCGACCCTGGAGTTTTTTGGCCGCATGATCGTCGGGATCGGCGTGGTTGTGGCGGTGGCCTACAGTTGGGAAAAATTCAAGACCGGCCGCGAGCTGATGATGACGCGCGAGGAGGTCAAGGACGAGCGCCGCCAGTCGGAAGGCGACCTGCACTCGAAGGCGGCGATGCGGCGGATGGCCCGGCGGCTGTTGCAGCGCCAGATGATCTCGGCCGTGCCGACCGCCGACGTGGTGGTGACCAATCCCACGCACTTTGCCGTGGCGTTGAAGTACGAGCGCGGGCGCGACCAGGCGCCGGTCGTGCTGGCCAAGGGCGAGAACCGGTTCGCGCAACGCCTCAAGGCGATCGCGGCCGAACATGGCGTGCCGACGGTCGAGAACAAGCCGGTCGCCCGGCTGCTGTTTGCAGTCGGCCGGGTGGGGCAGACGATTCCGCCGGAGCTGTACCAGGCGGTGGCGGAGATCCTGGCCGTCGTGTATCGGACGCATCGTTACTATTTCCACCGCCTGAAGGCGCGCCGGCTGGGAGAGGTCGCCGCATAAGCCATGGTGGCGCCGTCCTCCAGTTCCGGTCCGATGGGCCTGCTGTTCAAGCGGGCCGACCTCGTTTTCACCGGCGGACTGTTCCTGACGGTCATCCTGCTGATCCTGCCGCTGCCGCCGGTGCTGCTGGATGTCCTGCTCGCGTTGAACCTCGGGATCTCGCTGCTCGTGCTGCTCGCGACGATCTACGTCAAGGATCCGCCCGAGCTCTCCGGCTTCCCCACGCTGCTGCTCGCCCTGACGCTCTTCCGGCTCGCGCTCAACATCAGCTCGACCCGCCAGATCCTCGTCAACGGCTACGCCGGACACGTGATCGACGCGTTCGGGCACTTTGTCATCCAGGGCAACTACATCGTCGGCGCGGTGGTCTTCCTGATCCTGGTGTTGATCAACTTCGTGGTGATCACCAAGGGCGCGGGCCGCATCGCCGAGGTCAGCGCCCGTTTCACCCTTGATGCCCTGCCCGGCAAGCAGATGGCGATCGATGCCGAGCTCAACGCCGGCATCATCGACGAACACACCGCCACCGAGCGCCGGCTCAAGGTGCAGAAGGACGCCGATTTCTACGGCGCGATGGACGGCGCCTCCAAGTTCGTGCGCGGTGACGCCATTGCCGGCATCATCATCACCTTGATCAACGTGATCGGCGGCTTCGCGATCGGCGTGCTGCAGATGGGACTCTCGCTCTCCGAGTCGATGCAGAAGTTCACGCTGCTCTCGATCGGCGACGGCCTGGTCTCCCAGGTTCCCGCCCTGATCCTTTCGGTGGCCGCCGGTCTGCTGGTCACCCGGGCGTCGGAAAACAACAACCTCGGCGCCCAGCTCGCCGGCCAGTTGCTGCGCTATCCGCGCGCGCTCCGCATCGCCGCGGGCATGATGCTGGCGTTCGGCGTGATGCCAGGCATGCCGCTGCTGCCTTTCCTGCTGCTGGCCGGCTGCGCCTGGTTCATCGCCCGCCTGATCGAACAGCAGGAGGGCGAAGTTTCCCGCGGCGCAGGCGGGTCCGGCCTGGTCGCCGCCAGCCGGGCGGCCGCCAAGGGCGCGCCGGGCGCCAGGGGCGAGGCGGCGCCGGTGGCGCCGGCCTCATCGGGCGGCGGCCCCGAGGACGTCCGCAAGTTGATCGACGTGGACATCTTCGCGATCGAGATCGGCTACGGCCTGCTGCCGCTCGCCGACGTCAAGGTGGGCGGCGAACTGCTGGCGCGGGTCACCGGCGTGCGCAAGACCCTCGCGCGCGACAAGGGGCTCGTCGTCCCGCCCATTTCCGTGCGCGACAACCTCGAGCTCGAGGCCAACGATTACCGTTTCCTCCTGCGCGGCCGCCTCGTCGCCCGCGGCCAGCTCATGCCCGGCCGCTGGCTGGCGATGAACGTCGCCGGCAGCAAGGTCCGGCTCAAGGGTGTGCCGACGCGCGAGCCCGTCTTCCAGCTCGAAGCCACCTGGATCGACGCCGCGGAGAAAAAGACCGCCGAGATCAACGGCTTCACCGTCGTCGACCCCGCCTCGGTGCTCATCACGCACCTCTCGGAGTCCCTCAACCAGCACGCCCATCACCTGCTGGGGCGCCAGGAGGTCCAGCAACTGGTCGACCACCTCAAGACGTCGCAGCCCGCGCTCGTGGCCGAGTTGCTGCCCGACCTCGTCAACCTCGGCATCATCCAGCGCGTCCTGCAGAATCTCCTCCGCGAGAACGTCTCGATCAACAATCAGACGCTGATCCTCGAGGGCATCGCCGACTTCGCCCCGCTGTCCAAGAACCCCGACGACCTCAGCGAACTCGTCCGGCGGCGGCTCGGCCTGTACTTTGTGCCCGAATACGAGTGCCGTCCCGGGGTCGTGCGGGCCGCGACGCTCGATCCGCGCCTCGAACAGTGGCTGGCGCAGAAGATTCACCGCACGCCCTCCGAGGTCGGACTGGCCCTCGATCCCGCCACCGCCCGCCACCTGCTCGATGAGATCGGCCGCCGCACGGCGGAGCTCGTCGCCGCCGGGCAACCGGGGGTCCTGGTCGTGTCCGCCGAGATCCGGCTTCCCCTCAAGCGGTTCTTCGAGACCTCGCTGCCGCGGATTGCCGTGCTCGCCTATCAGGAGCTGCCCGCCGCGACTGAGGTGGAGAACGCCGGCATCATCACCCCGCCGCCGCATCTGCTGCGGCAGGATCTGCCGCTCAAAGCCGCCGCCTGACCTCCCATGTCGTCCGCCCCGTCCTCTCCCCTCGGCCCCGGCGCCTACAAGTTCACGGTGAAGTCCACCGCCGAGGCCGTCGCGCTCATCCGCGAGCGGCTTGGACCGGCGGCGCGGGTCCTCTCGGTGCGGCCGGTGGAGGCCCGTGGCTGGCGTCGCTTCTTCGCCGCCCCGCGCCTGGAGGTCGTCGCCCAGGTCGACGCTCCCGCCGGCCGCCTGGACTCCGTTTCCGCCGAGCCTGCGGCGCCCGCCGAGGCGGCCGATCGGGTGGCCCCGGAGTTGCCCGCCGTGCCGACGCGCCGGGGCGCAGACCGGTTGACGCGTGCCGTCCGCACCCAAAGCTCCCTCGGCCTCAGCGGGTTGTTGCGCCGCTCCGGTGTCAGCGAAAGCACGCTCAACCGACTCGAGGCGCAGGCCGGCTGGGCGCAGCTCCAGTCGCTGCCCCTGCACCGCGCGTTGGCGGAGACCTCGGGCCTGCTGCGCGCCCAGGCGGGATCGCGGCAACCGCGGCCGCCGGTGTCCCGCGCGGCGTTTCTTGGCACCGCGGGGGTGGGTCGCACCACGGCGCTGTGCAAGTGGATGTCGGTCGATATCTGCCGGCGGGCGCGGCTCGGGCACGTGGTGAGCGTGGAGTTCGACCGGCCCAACCCGCTGGGTCCGCTGCCGGTGTTTGCCGAAGCGCTCGGGGTGCCGCTGGCGCATTTCCCCTGCGCGACCGAAGCTGCCGTGCCGGGGGGATTTGTCTATTTTGATCTGCCGCCGATTTCAGTCATGCGGCCCGGGGACAACGACGCGCTGTCCGACTGGCTCGAGCGCGAGGCGATTCGCGAACGGGTGCTCGTGTTGAATGCCGCTTACGACCGCGCCACGTTGCGCGAATCCTACGCGGCCGGCCGCGACCTGGGGGCCACCCATCTCGTGTTCACCCACCTCGATGAGGTGCCGCAGTGGGGCAAACTCTGGGATTTCCTTTTCGACGAGGAGGTGGAGCCGCTGTTCCTCGCCACGGGGCCGTCGCTGACCGGCGACTGCGAGGAGGACGTGCCGGCGGCGATCACGCGCCGGACGCTGCCCGACCACGATGAACCCTCCAACGCCTGATTTCCCATGCGCTACGTCTTTCTTCTCGGAGGTTTCACCGGATTCGCGCTCGCGGGAATCGCGAGCCAGGTTGCCGGCCATGGGGCGGACCGGGTTTTCCTCGATGCCGCCGTGGGGTGTCTCTGCGGGGCGGTGCTCTTTCGCTGGTTCTGGACGATCGTCGTGCGGGGATTCCGGGAGACGGTGATTCAGCGCCATGCGGCCGCGGTCGCGGCCGTTGCCGCAAGCCCGGAGCCCACCGTCGCCCCGCCGCCCGTACCCCCACGCGCCCGGTAATTTTCTCAACCGTATCCCCTCATGAACACCGCCACCGCCACGCTCCCTTGCACGGATGCTTCGCCCGCCACCGCCTGGCGCGCGTACCAGGGAGTCTCCCCGGGCGCCATCGATGAAAAGGAATTGATCGAGCGTCACCTGCCCCTCGTTCGCAACGTCGTGGACCGCATCAAGATCAACCTGCCGGCGCACGTGGACGCCGACGACCTGTACAGCGTGGGTGTCACTGGCCTGCTGGCGGCCGTCCGCCGGTTCGATCCCGAGCAGGGAAGCACGTTTGCCAGCTACGCCACGACCCGCATCCGCGGCGCCATCCTGGACGAGCTGCGGCGGTTGGATTGGTGCCCGCGCCGGGCCCGGGCGCGAACCCGCAAACTCAAGAACGCGATCAACGAGGTCGAACAACGCCTCGGGCGGGCGGCGACTGAAGAGGAGATTTGCGCCACTCTCGACCTCGACCGGAAGGAGTTTGCCAAATGGACCGAGGAAGCCCGGCCGGTCACGTTTCTGGCCATCGACCAGAATGCCGAGAATGAGGACGGGGAGGGTGCCTCCCTGCACGAAATCCTGGCGGACGAACAGGACACGACCGGACGCGATCGGATGGAAAAGCAGGAGTTGGTCGGACTTCTCACTCAACGAATCGCAGAATTGCCCGATATACCGAAAAAGATCCTTGCGATGTACTACTTCGAGAACCTTCGCCTGGCGGAGATCGCGGCCGTCTTTGGCCTGACGGAGTCGCGCATCTGCCAGATTCACGCGCAGACCATCATCGGCCTGCGCGCCTACCTGCAACGCGTCCGGGAGCGTTGACCCCGCCGACGTTCGCGACGCCCTCCCATGCTCATCGTCCTCGGCGCCCTGATCGTCATCGCCTCGACCCTCGGCGGCTTCATGCTGGCGGGCGGGCAGCCGCTGGTCCTCCTGCATGTTTCCGAGTTCGTGGTGATTCTGGGCGTGGGAGCCGGCGTGCTGGTGATCGCCAGTCCCGGTCATGTGCTGAAGGAAATCATGCACAAGACGATGCAGTGTATCTCCGGCAAGGCCGCGGGAGAGAAGGAGTTTACGGAGCTGCTCAAACTCCTCTACGAGATCTTCATGGTCGGCCGCCGCAACGGGCTCATCGCGCTGGAGGAGCACATCATGAACCCCAAGCAGAGCGCGATCTTCCAGCGCTATCCGTCCGTGCTGAACAACCACGAGCGGCTGGAGTTCATCTGCAACGGGCTGAAGCCGGTCATCGACGGCAAAATCAAGCCCGACCAGCTCGAAGCTCTGATGCAGACGGAGCTCGAGGCGAAGAGCGCGGAGGCGCACCACCCCGTGCACGTACTCCACCTGGTGGGCGATTCCCTGCCGGGCATTGGCATCGTGGCGGCGGTGCTCGGTATCATCAACACCATGGCCGCCATCGCCGACGGCCCCGAAATGGTCGGCAAAAAGGTGGCCGCCGCGCTGACCGGCACGCTCCTCGGCATTTTCGTTGCCTATGGCTTCGTCAACCCTCTCGCCAACCGCATCCACTTCAACAACGCCTCCGATGCCCAGTTTCTGAAATGCATCCTCCAGGCCATCGCCGGCTTCGCCAAAGGGCTGGCTCCGCTCACCGCCGTCGAGGTGGCCCGGCGCTCTCTCGACAGCGCCGTCCAACCGGGGGGCGACGAACTGGAGGCGTTGCTCAAGAGCCTCGCCCCGGCCAAGTAAGGAGACGCAACCATGGCGGGCGGTGCATGGAAGGTGGCTTACGCGGACTTCGTCACCGCGATGATGGCGCTCTTCATGGTGCTATGGATCTCCGCCCAGGATGAACAGATCCTGCTCGCGACCTCGAGTTACTTTCAGAACCCCTTCAATTCACCGATGGATGCCACGTCGGGGGTGCTGCCCTTCAACAGCAAGAAGAACAGTTCAAGCAACGATTCGGACGGCGGCACCAAGGACAAGGGTCAGGAGACCACGCGCCCGATCGAAATGGCGTTCCTCAATTCCGTCGCCTCCGACTTCAAGCGCCTGCTGCAGCTCGATCAGGACCTCGAGCAGAAGGCGATCGATATCCAGGTCACCTCCGATGGCTTGCGGGTGACGCTCTTCGACCGCACCAACCGGCGAATCTTTGAGGGTGATACTGCGGAATTCACGGAGTGGGGGAGGTTTGTGCTCCAATCCCTCGCCTGGAGCATTGATCGGCACCGGTTGCGGGTGATGATCGACGGCCACACGCGCGGCGGCCTCGCGATGGGTACTGAAGAGTACACCGCTTGGGAACTTTCCGCGGATCGCGCGAACGCCGCGCGGCGCAGCCTGGTGCATTACGCCGTGGCCCCCAACCTCATCGAACGCGTCACCGGCTACGCTGACACCCGTCCACTCGAGGGCGAGGCGGCGGACTCGGAGTCCCATCAGCGCCTGACCCTCAGCCTCTCTCTCGGTTCGCGACCGCGGGGCAAGTCGCCACCGGGCCCGGCGGGCAACTCGGCCCTCTCCGCCGCCCCAGCGCCCGCACCGTCCGCACTTTCGCCCACTTCATGAAGCCCTTCCTGCACGGCAAGAAAACGGCGTCAGTGGCCCCGCTGCGCCCACCGGTCCCTGGTGCGGCGGGCGATCAGGCAAGAGGCCCCGCGTTACCCCGGATGTCCGCCCAATCGCTGGCAGCCTCCGCCCTGGGCAATGCCACCTGTGCGACGGGGGAAGCCAGCGTCGAGGTCATCAAGGAGGGGGACAAGGTGGTCCGGATGGTCGTGACCTGCCGATGCGGGGAGCGAATCGAGATTGAGTGCCTTTACACCACGGTGGGGTGAGTGGAGAGACGGCGAGGACCCACTTTGCAGGTGCATGCAGGTCCGCGCGACTGGATGCACTGCCGCAGCCGCGCTCTGTCACCCCAGCGTAACGGCCGGCGAACGTGAGTGTCCGCCTTGGGTTGCACCACGGAGCAAACAGGCACCCAAGGACCGAAGCGAGGTCCTGCGAGGCTTTTCCCCGAGCCCCATTCTGCACCTCCGTTACTTGGTTGCTCGGTGGTTGATCCCAGGAAGTTCGGTGGTGGTCGGTACTTTCCATCAAAAAGAAAACGGGGCGGCTTTGGGCCACCCCGTTTCGGAAAGCAATGAACTGGAATGAAGAGCGCTTACTTGCGACGGCGGGCGACGAAGGCGAGGGCGCCGAGGCCGAGGCTGAGGAGGACGAGGGTGAAGCCGCCGTCCGGAACGCGACCCCAGAGGATGTCGTTGCCGCAGCGCATCGTCACGCTGAAGTACTGGTCGCTCGTGAGGATGCTGGAGACGTCGACGGTGATGGAGTTCTGGAAGGTCGTGGAGTTGACCGTGGTGGTATGGGCGGCGCCGGAGGAGGCGTACACACCAGGAGTCCAAAGCGCGGGCCCAGTCTGAGTGGAGGGAAGGTCACCGACCATCCACGGCAGGTTGGTGATCAGAGCCTGCGGGTTCTGGGTGTAGATGTAACCGTTCTGGCTGCCGTTGGCGATGATCTGGTAGTTGATCACACTGCCGTTGATCACCGGGTTGCTGCTGGCGCCGGGGGCGATGGTGCCGCGCTGGAAGTGGATGACATGCGTCCAGTTGTCCTTCCCCGCGAAGGGGCTGGTGCCGGAGTAGGGCACGCCCGAGTAGACGAAGATATCACCGATCGGGAAGGGGTTGCCGCCGACACCCGTGCCCCAACCGGTCGCGAAGTTGAAACCGCCGCTCATCGTCAGCGAGCCACCCGAGAGCTCGAAGCTCGCGAGATCCCAACTGTTGTTGGCCGTGGCACCCGCCTCGACGCGGCCGGCTTCCGGCACGCCTGGCTTGACGGTGTACGGAGTCGTGAACGAACCGCTGTCGGTGAACGGGTCGTTGATCGTGATGTTAGTCGCAAACGCGACGCTGCTGGCGAGGGCCGCGAGGCCGGCGAGCTTGAGGGTGTTCATTGCTTTCATAGGAAGTGGTCTTGGACGGGTGAACCAGATTTACGATTTGGACGAGCTGCCAAGCCTTAAGCTGGAGTGATGCCAACTTCTGGAGTATTTCATTAGTATATTGAAGTACAACGTATTAAAGATTTCCACTGATTGATGCGCCCCGTGCTGTTGCAAGATCCTGTAAGGATTTTCGACAATCCTGCGCGCGCGCCGACACTTATGTTTTGAATCCAGACTGCTAATGCACCCCGACGCACGTTCAGAGGCGGGCGCTTCCTCAGTCCCCCCGGCGAGCAGGCAGGCAGATTGGAAGAGCGGCATCCTGGGGTAGGCCTAGCTGAAGACGTCCGGCGCGCGCTCCAGTTCAATCGGCTTCGACCGCTGGGCATTTCCTGCCGGGCTCGGCGCCCGACTCCTCGCCGCTTCAGCGAGGCGGCACATTGGAGTGAAAATCTTTAGCTTTAAAACACGCGTTGACTGTTTCTTAGTGAATCCGCGCTCTCGTCGGCATGCGTCACGCTTAAGGGTCGACGCGCATGAATGTCGGCTTCTACCAGAACGCCTCCGCCCTCTCCGCCCTCGAACGGTGGCAGGACGCCGTCGCGCAGAATATCACCTCGAGCCAGACCTCGGGCTATCGGAAGCGGACCGCCAACTTTGCGGCCACCCCGGCCGGCGAGGTGCGCACGGACACCCGTCCCGGCGGCGCCGCGACCGGTGGTGTGCCGATGCAGTTCCCGCATCTCATCGCCGGCATCAACTTCAAGCACGGCGAGGTTCAGCCGACCCGGCGTGAGTTCGATCTCGCGCTCCAAGGCGAAGGCTTTTTCGAGGTTCGCCGGCCCGACGGCAATCTCCTCTACACCCGGAGCGGCGAGTTCCGCATGCGGCTTGACCGCACCCTCATCACCGCCAGTGGCGAGGAAGTCCTCAACTCCGAGGGCGCGCCCATCGTGCTGCAGCCCGATGACGGCAAATTGTCCGTCAATCTCGACGGCACCCTCATGCAGGGCAACACCCAGCTCGGCCGCCTCGCGGTAAAGTCGTTCCCCGATCCGTCCGCCCTCGAGGCTCTGGCCGGCGATTTCTTCCGCGCCCCGGCCGGCACCCCTCCTCCTGAACTCGTGGAAAAACCCGAGGTGCTCCAGGGCTTCCTGGAAGCGAGCAACGTTTCCCCGCTCCGCGAGATGGTCGACATCATCGTCATCACCCGCGCCTACGAGGCCAACCAGAAGATGATCTCCACCGTCGACCAGCAGATGCAGAAGGCGCTGGACGCCCTCGGCTGAACACCCCGCCCGTCCCGATGAATTCCCCAGACAGACAACCGCAATCACGACTGCATGGCCGCGCCCGGTATGGGGCCGGGCCGGCCCCAGTCGCGCCCGCTGTCTGCCGCCGCCTGCGCTAGTCCGGTCCCCCGCGATTCTCACCCCGCCTCCTCCCTCGCATGAACCTCTCCCTTTATTCGGCCGCCACCGGCATGGAGGCCCAGCAGCTCAACCTCAACACGATCGCCAACAACCTCGCGAACGTGAACACCCCGGGGTTCAAGCGCAGCAAAATCGAGTTCCAGGATCTCCTCTACCAAAAGCCCACCCGCGCGGCCGGCACCGACTCCGGCGGCGGCAACCTCGTCCCGACCGGAGCCGAGGTGGGCAACGGCTCCCGCGTCGCCGCCACCGCCAAGGTCTTCACCCAGGGCCAGCTCAACCAGACCGGCGAGAAACTCGACCTCGCCATCCAGGGCGACGGCTTCTTCGAGGTGCAGCGCGCCGACGGCACCATCGGCTACACCCGCGATGGCTCCTTCAAGCTCAATGCCCAAGGCCAGGTCGTGACGGTCGACGGCCTGCCGCTCCTCAGCGGCTTCCAGCCCATCCCGCCCGGCGCCACCGGCATCACCGTCGCCGAAAACGGCCAGGTCACCGTGCAGACCGCCAACGGCAACCAGAGCTTCCGCCTCAACCTCGTCCGGTTCGCCAACCCCGCCGGCCTCCGCTCCCTCGGCGGCAATCTCTACGAAGAGACTCCCGGCAGCGGCACGCCCGAGACCGGCCAGCCCGCCGAGCAGGGTTTCGGCAGCGTGATCCAGGGCTACCTCGAAGCCTCCAACGTCAACATCGTCGAGGAGATGGTCGCCCTCATCGTGGCCCAGCGCGCCTACGAGATTAACTCCAAGTCGATCCAGACTTCCGACGAGATGCTCCAGAGCGTCGCCGCGATGAAGCGCTGAGTTGCCATGCGCCCCCTGATCCTCCTCGCCTTCGCCGCCCTCACCTCCGTCGCCGTCCCGGCCCGCCCGGCGACCCCGCTGACCCTCGACACGGTCCTCGCCAGCCTCACCCGCGACCTCGCCGGCCACTTCAAGCTCGAAGGCGACCTCCAACTCGAATTCGTTCGCCCCTGGGTTCCCCCGTCCCGCGTCGCCGGCCAGTGGAACGTGGCCATCGTCGAATTCCCCCAGGTGCCATCCTCGTCGATGCTCGTCCGCTGCCGCATCCTCGCCGACGGCCAGCACACCGCCGACTCCACCCTGGTCGTCCGCGCCCAACACTGGCGCGAGGCCTGGATCACCCTCCAGCCCGTCACCTCTGGCGCCCCGTTCGACGCCACCCTGCTCGAAACGCGCCGCGTCGACCTCTTCCGCGACCGCGACGCCGTGCCGGCCTCCGTCGGCGACCGCACCTACGTCTTCTCCCGCGCGCTCGCCGCCGGCCGCCTCCTCACCTGGCGCGACATCGCCCGCCGCCCGCTCGTGAAAAAGGGTCAGGTCGTCGAGGTCTCCGCCGCCGAGGGCCTCCTCCAAATCTCGATGAAGGCCCTCGCCCTCGAGAACGGCGCCCGCGGCGACACCGTCACCGTCCGCAATCCCGAGTCGCAGAAGAACTTCGCCGCCACCGTCGTCGATGAAAACCGTGTCCAGGTACGCTTCTAGCCTCGTCCTCGCCGCCCTGGCCGCGACCGCCGCCGGCGACGCCGCCGCGCAATCCCTCTGGCCGTCCGCCGAGGCCGGTTCGCAGGCCAGCATGTTCGCCGACCGCAAGGCCGCCCGCCGCGGCGACATCCTCACCATCGTCGTCGCCGAATCCGCCGTCGCCCAGAGTTCGCAAAACACCAAGTCCTCCCGCGACTCCAGCCTCAACGACGCCATCTCCCAGTTCATCTACGGCTCGCTCGGCAAACGCCGCGGCGAACTCCCGTCCAGCAGCGCCGCCGGCAAATCCACGTATTCAGGCGGTGGTGACATCAGCAACTCCCAGAGCCTCTCCGCCCGCGCCGCCGTCGTCGTCTCCGACGTGCTCCCCAACGGCAACCTCGTCGTCGAGGGCGTGCGCATCGTCCGCTTCTCCGGCGAGACCCAGTACGTCGTCCTCCACGGGCTCGTCCGCCCCGACGACATCGCCCGCGACAACAGCATCGTCTCCACCAACATCGCCGAGGCCCGCGTCGAGTTCCATTCCGAGGGCGCTCTCACCGAGGCCCAGAAACGCGGCTGGCTCTCCAAGACTTACGAGAAACTCCGGCCGTTCTGAGGAGGCCCCCCGCCATGACACGGATGTTGCCCAGTCTCTTCGCCCTCGCGCTCCTCGCCTCCGCCGCCGTCCACGCCGCGCGCGTCAAGGACCTCACCCACCTCGAAGGCGGCCGCGACAACCAGCTCATCGGCTACGGCCTGGTCGCCGGCCTGGCGGGCGATGGCGACAGCAACGCCGCCGCCACCCTGCGTTCGGTGGCCAACGCCCTCCAGCGCTACGGCGTCACGATCAATCCGCAGGACATCAAGGCCAAGAATGTCGCCGCCGTGATGGTCACCGCCGAAATCGGCGCGTTTCTCAAGCCCGGCGCCCGCCTCGACGTCAACGTCGCCTCCCTTGCGGAGGCCAAGTCCCTCCAGGGCGGCGTCCTCCTCCAGACCCCGCTGCTCGGCGCCGATGGCCGCGTTTACGCCGTCGCCCAGGGCCCGGTCGCGGTCGGCGGTTTCCTCGGCGGGGCTGGCGGCCCCGGCGGCGCCACCGTGCAAAAGAACCACCCCACCGTCGGCATCATCAGCAACGGCGCGATCGTCGAGCGGGAAATTTCCGCCGCCTTCGTCCGCGACCACACCCTGCGCCTCCTCCTCCACAATCCCGACTTTTCCTCCGCCGCCCGCATCGCCGAAGCCATCAATGCCCGCTGGCCCGGCGCCTCGTCGCCCGTCGATGCCGCCACCGTCAGCGTCGTCCTGCCCGCCGCCTATCGCAGCCGCGAAGTCGCCTTCGTGGCCGACCTCGGGCAGGTCGAGGCCAGCGCCGACACCCTCGCCCGCATCGTCATCAACGAACGCACCGGCACCATCGTCGCCACCTCCTCTGTCCGCCTCTCGCAGGTCGCCATCTCCCACGGCGCGCTCACCATCACCATCGCCCGCCAGGAGGGCGTCAGCCAGCCGGGCGCCTTCAGCAACGGCCAGACCGCCGGCGTGCAGGCTACCCAGACCGCGGTCAACGAGGCGAGGGGAGGCTTCAGCGTCCTCACCGAACAGCCGTCGATCGAGCGCCTCGCCACCGCCCTCAACGCTCTCGGCGTCTCCACCCGCGACATGATGGCGATCCTGCAGTCGCTCAAACGCTCCGGCGCCCTCCAGGCCGAGCTGGTCATCAACTGACATGGACCTCTCCGCCGTCTCCCCCCTCACCAGCGATCCCGTCGCCGCTGTCGATCGCGCCCGCGCCGCCGGGCTCCGGGGCGCCGCGCTCCGCTCCGCCTCGCCCGCCGAGCAACGCGTGGCCGTCGCCGCCCAGTTCGAGGCCATCCTCGTCCGCCAGCTCCTCGGGCCGACCATGACCAAGGTGCTCGGCTCCGAAGGCGCCTCCGCCAATGTCTACGGCGATCTCCTCACCGAGGTCGTCGCCAACCAGCTCACCGCCGGCCCGGGCCTCGGCCTCGGCCGCCTGATCGAACAACAACTGACGCCGCGGGGCCGCCCCGCGGACGCTCCGGCCGCGGAGGCCTCCACCGCTCCCGCCACCCCGCTCCTCTGATTCCCATGCCCTGGCAACCCATCGCCGAAGCCCTGCGCGAGGAACTCGCCGAATCCGGCCGCCTCCTCGGCCTCTTCGAAAAGCAGCAGCAGCAGCTTTTCGACCGCAACCCCGGCGCCGTCCTCAGCACCGGCTTCGAGATCGAGGCCCAGGCCCGCGCCGTCAGCGAAGCCCGCGTCCGCCGCGAACTCGCCGTCTCCACCTTTGCCGACGCCCGCGGCCTCCCCACCACCAGCACCCTGCGTTCGCTCCTCCACCTGTTCGAACCCGCCGCCCGCCCGCTGCTCGAGGCGCTGATCAGCGAGGTCAACCTGCTCCTCCACCGCATCCGCCGCCTCAGCCGGCAGAACCACACCCTGCTCGCGCGCGCCATCGAGATGAATCAGGAGACCCTTCAGCTCCTCCGACCCACCGCCTTCCCTCGCACCTACTCCGCCGCCGGCCGCGTCGCCCCGCCCCCCGCCGGCCTCGTCCCCACCCTCAAGGCCGCCGGCTGAACCGCCCGGCGTAACCGCAAACACGTTACCCGACGCCCCGTCCCATGGCCGGCCTCTTCCAAAGCCTCAACACGTCCGTCATGGCGCTCACCGCGCACAGCCGCGCCGTGGAGATCGCCGGCAAGAACCTCGCCAACGTCAACAACGTCGACTACGCCCGCCAGCGCGTCCTCTACGGCGACCGCGGCACCGTGACCACCCCCCAGGGCGCCGAAAGCCTCGGGCTCGAAGCCATCGGCGTGCAGCAGTTGCGCGACGCCCTCCTCGATCGCCAGGTCATGCGGGAGGTCGCGCTCTCCGCCTCCTTTACCGCCGAGCAGGAGGGCTACCAGCGCGCCCAGGCCGCCCTCGGGCAGGGCATCGACCGCGCCGGCGGCGTGGCCAGCGCCGACGGCGCCGGCGTGGCCTCGGCCCTCGACGCCTTCTTCAACGCTTTCCAGAGCCTCGCCGTCCGCCCCACTGATTCCGGCGAACGCCAGTCCCTGCTCCAGCGCGCCTCCATCCTCGTCGACCGGATCAACCTCGTCGACAACCGCCTCGCCCAGGTCCAGTCGGACCTCGACGTGCAGATCGGCAACGAAGTCGGCGACGTCAACCGCCTGCTCGACACTCTCGCCTCCCTCAACGGCCAGATCGGCCGCTTCGAGGTCAATGCCCCCGGCAGCGCCGTCGACCTGCGCGACCAGCGGCAGGCCCGGCTCGAGGAACTCGCCGCCCTCCTGCCCGTCGAGATCGAGGACCTCTCCGGCGGACAAATCCGCATCCTGGCCCGCGACGCCACCGGCAATCCGCTCGCGCTCGTCGACGGCCCCACCGTCACCGGCCCGGTCGCCTTCGACGGCACCCAGCTCACCGGCGGCGCCGGCGCCGCCGCGCTCGCCCCGCTTTCGGGTTCCCTCCAGGGCGCGCTCGCCGCCCGCGACGGCGCCGTGGCCGACCTGCGCACCGACCTCGACCTCCTCGCCCGCCAGCTCGTCACCGCCGTCAACTCCGCCTACAACCCCACCGGTACCACCGGCGACTTTTTCACCGCCGCCGGCACCACCGCCGGCACCCTCCGGCTCGCCGCCGGCCTCACCGCGCAGAACCTCAAGGCCAGCGATGGCGGCGCCGCCGGCGACAACACCGTTGCCCTCGCCGTCGCTCAGCTCGGCTCCCGCACCTTCTCCACCTCCGCCGGCGACGCCTTCGACGGCACCTTCGGCGGGTTCTTCAGCCACGCCGTCGGCCGGATCGGTCAGGCCCTCTCCGGCGCCAACGCCCGCGTCGAGGACCAGGGTCGCATCGAGCAGCTCGTCCGCGACCAGCGCGACGCCGTCAGCGGCGTCTCCCTCGACGAGGAAATGGCCGACCTGCTCAAGTACCAGCGCGCGTTCCAGGCCTCCTCGCGCGTCTTCAACACCGTCGACGAACTCCTCGACCTCGTCGTCAACCGCCTCGGCAACTGAGCGAGCCGGACTGCCGACCAGTGAAGACCTGAGCCCGCCGCGCCCCGCCTCCCTCACTCCCTGCCCCATGCGCATCGCCACCCATTCCGTCTCGGACACCATCGTCCGCCAGATTCAGCACCTGGGCACGCAGCAGTCGCGGCTGCAAAACCAGGTGGCGACGGGACAACGCATCTTCCAGCCGGAGGACGACCCCAGCGCCGTCAGCCGCGTCCTCAGCCTCGAGACCGAGGCCCGGCAACTCGCGCAGTATGCCCGCAACGCCGACCGCGCCCTCGAGATCAGCCAGGCCACCTTCTCCGGGCTGCGCAGCCTCAAGGTCATCTCCGACCGCGCCACCGAACTCGGCACCCTCGGCACCGGCGCCAACAGCGCCGACGCGATGCGCGCCTACGCCTCGGAGGTCGATCAGTTGATTGAACAGGCGCTCCAGGTCGGCAACACCCGCCTCGGCAACGACCACCTCTACGCCGGCACCGCGGTCGATACCGCCCCCTTCACCGCCACCCGCGACGGCAGCGGTCGGATCACCGCCGTCGCCTACACCGGCAACTCCGACCGCAGCGGCATCCCGCTCTCCGCCACCTCCGTCCTCGAGCCCGGCACCGACGGCGCCACCAACACCGGCATCCGCGATTTCATCGCGCAACTCGTCACCCTCCGCGACAGCCTCCTGGCCGGCGATCGCGCCGCCCTGGCCGCCGCCCACACCAGCCTGATCGATTCCGAAAACCTCCTCGTCTCGGCCCTGGGCGAACACGGCGGCATCCAGTCCCGCATCGAGGCCAGCCAGACCCAGCAGGAGGAACTCGCCCTCAGCATCGAGTCGCTCGTCTCCTCCGAAATCGACGCCGACCTGCCCTCCACCATCGTCCAGCTCACCCAGACCCAGACCGCCTACCAGGCCGCTCTCCAGTCCGCCGCCAACGTCATGCGCCTCTCCCTCCTCGACTACATCAATTGACCCCCTCTCCGCCATGCCAATGAAAGTCCTCCCCGACCTCCTCCCGACCGATTTCGACACGCCGCCCTCCAACGAAATCCTCCTGCCCCAGGGCATCATCGGCTTCGCCGCCTACAAGCGCGCCGAACTCCTCTACCTCCCCGATCACCTGCCCTTCCTCTGGATGAAGCTTCAGCGCGCCAACGACTCCATCCACTTCATCGTCATCGAACCCGGCGGCATCATCCCGACCTACCAGCCCGAACTCTTCGACGAGGACGCCGAGTCCCTCGACTTGCGCGACGCCGGCGAGGCCATGATCCTCAACATCGTCACCCTTCGCCGCCAGGATCCCGTCGAGGCCACCGTCAACCTCATCGGCCCCATCGTGGTCAACCGCCGCACCCGCCTCGGCCGCCAGTTGGTCATCGCCAACTACTCCCGCTACAGCGCCCATCACGCCCTCGTCGAAAACCCGCAGTCGGCCCCGGTCGCCTGCTCAACCTGACCCGCCATGCTCGTCCTTTCCCGCAAGGTCAACGAGGCGATCGTCATCGGCGATTCCATCGAGATCCGCATCACCCGCATCGATGGCGACGTCGTGAAAATCGGCATCTCCGCCCCGCGCGAAATCCCGGTCTTCCGCAAGGAAGTCCTCGCCGACATCGCCGCCAGCAACCAGGCCGCCGCCGTCCGCCATCCCAGCCCCGTCCGCCTGCCCACTCTCCCGACGATTCCCGCCCAGACCCTCACTCCCTCCGTCCGCTAACTCCCCTCCGTCCTCCCCATGAGCGTCATCAACACCAACATGCAGGCGATGGTCGCCGCCCGGAATCTCAATCAAAGCCACGAGATGCTGGGCCGCTCCCTCACCCGCCTTTCCTCCGGCTCCAAGATCGTCAACCCGTCCGACGACGCCGCCGGCCTCGCCGTCTCCGAAAAACTCGACGCCCAGGGGCGCCGCGTCCAGGCCGCCATGACCAACGTCCAGAACGCGATCTCCTACGTCCAGACCGCCGACGGCTTCATGAGCGGGATGACGAAGATCCTCTCGCGCCTGAGCGAACTCGCCATCCTCGCCAAGGACGTCACCAAGAACTCCGGAGACATCGCCCTCTACCAGCAGGAATTCAGCGCCCTCCAGGCCCAGTTGCGCGACACCATCGGCGGCACCACCGCCGAAATCGGCGGCACCGCCGACGTCGACACGCCGCTCGGCGCCTTCAACGACATCGTGCTCTTCGGCGGCGGCTCCGGTCTCACCGTCACCATCGGCCAGGCCGTTGGTCAGAATATGAACGTCGGTTCCTCCAACCTGCGCGACGGCGACATGCTCGCCATCATCCAGCAGGACGGCGCCGGCGACTACACCCTCTCGGTGACCGACGGCGACGCCATCGCCAAGATCACCGCCGCCATCCAGGACGTCGCCACGGAACGCGCCACCCTCGGCGCCTCCCAGTCACGCCTCGAACTCGCCTCCACCACGCTCAGCGTCGAACGCGAAAACCTCTCCTCCGCCATCTCCCGCATCCGCGACATCGACGTCGCCGACGAATCCACCCAGTACGCCAAGTACAACATTCTGGTCCAGTCCGGCACCGCCATGCTGGCCCAGGCCAATCTCTCGCCCCAGTCGGTCCTCAAGCTCCTGCAGAGCTGAAGGCGCGCGGCGCCATGAGCCAGCCGGCCGCCTCCCTGTTCCAATCCGAGACCGCCCTCCGCCGGACCGTCCGGTTCGCCGCCGCCGGCTGGGCCGGGCTCACGCTGCTGTCACTGCTCTGGCACGCCTGGACCGACGAATCCCAGGCGCTGGAACTGGCCCACACCGAGGCGCGCGCCAGTTATTTCAAGGACGTCCTTTACCGCCGCTGGGCCACCGGCCATGGCGGCGTGTACGTGGCACCGACCGAACGCACCCCGCCCAATCCCTACCTCACCATGGTGCGGGACCGCGACGTCGTCACCACCGACGGTCGCCGCCTCACGCTGGTGAACCCGGCGTACATGACCCGCCAGGTCTTTGAGCTCACCGACCCGGCCGTGAGCCGCGCCCGCATCACCAGCCTCAGTCCGCTCAATCCGATCAACGCTCCCGACGCCTGGGAACGCGCCGCGCTGGAGTCGATCGCGGCGGGCGCACCCGAGGTCTCCGCCCGGGCCGCCCTGGACGGTGCCGAACACATCCGGCTGATGCGCCCGATGATCACCGAGGCCGGCTGCCTGAAGTGCCACGCCCAGCAGGGCTACCGCGTTGGCGATATCCGCGGCGGCATCAGCGTATCCGTTCCCCTGGCACCGTATTTCACCACCGTCCGGCGGCACCACGCTGGGAACATCGCCCTGCACCTCGCCCTCTGCGGGGCGGGCTTCGCCGGGCTTTTCCTCGGGCACCGCCGCCTGCAGTCGTCCCTCGCCGCCCGGCGCGCAGCCGACGCGGCGCGCTCCGCCAGCGAGTCCGCCTTTCGCGCGATGTTCGCACAGAACCCCAATCCGATGTGGGTGATCGACCGCCGCGATTTCCGCTTCCTCGCCGTCAACGACGCCGCCCTGCGCCTCTATGGCTACTCGCGTGACGGGTTTCTCCAGCTCACCACCCTCGACATCCGTCCGCCCGGGGAACGGGCGCGGCTGCAGCAGGCGCTCGCCGGCGAGCCCGCGGCCTACACCTTCGACGGCATCTGGATTCATCGGAAGAAATCCGGGGAGGAACTGCGGGTCGAGGTCTCCTCCCACGCCATCGCCTGGGAGGGCCACGACGCCCGCTCCGTCCTCGTGGTCGACGTCACCGAACGCGAGCGCTCGCTCGAGCGCCTGCGGCGGAGCGAACACAGCCTGGCGCTCGCCATGGACCTCGCCCGCGCGGGCGCGTGGGAATTCGACGCCGCCACCGCCACACTCACCTTCAACGATCAACTCTACCGCCTCTACGCCACCACCGCGGAGCAGGAAGGCGGATACCGGATGCCCGCCGCGACCTACGCCCGCGAGTTCCTCCTGCCCGAGGAACAGGATCTCGTCGCCCGCGAGGTCGAAAAAGTGCTCTCGGCCCGCGCCCCGGGCGCCTCCTGGAGCCTCGAGCACCGCGTCCGCCGGCGCGATGGCGAAATCCGGCACTTCCTCGTGCACATCACCCTGGTCACCGACGAGGCTGGCCGCATCGTCGGTTCCCGCGGCGTGAATCAGGATATCACCGAGCGCATTGCCGCCGAGGCCGAGCGCCGCCGCCTGTTCCGGGCCGTTGAGCAGAGCCCGGTCACCATCGTCATCACCGACTTGTCCGGCACGATCGAATACGCCAACCCGCAATTCACCCGCTCCACCGGCTACACCCTGGAGGAGGTCCGCGGAAAAAATCCCCGGGTGCTCAAGTCCGGCGCCCACCCGCCCGAGTTCTATCGCCAGCTCTGGCAGACCATCTCCTCCGGCCACGAGTGGCGCGGCGAGCTCTGCAACCGGCGCAAGGACGGCAGCCTCTTCTGGGAGGAGGCGACGATTTCGCCCGTTACGGACGAACGCGGCCAGCCGACCCACTACCTCGCGATCAAGGAGGACATCACCGGGCGGCGCGCAACGCTCGAGCAGCTTCGTGAACAGTCTCTCCTGCTCGAAGTCACGCGCGACGCCATCGTCGTCGTCGACCTCGACGGCCGGGTCACGTACTGGAATCACGGCGCGGAGCTCCTCTATGAGTGGCCCGCCGCGGAAGCGTTGGGCCAGGATCTGTTTGGCCTCGTCTACGACGCCGCCCATCCGCCGCCGCTGGCCGCCCGGCAGGCCATCCGCGAACAGGGCGAGTGGATCGGGGAACTCCGGCAACGCAGCCGGAGCGGACGCACCGTCACGGTGCGCGGCCACGGCGTGCTCATGCGCGATGGGCAGGGTATGCCACGCGCCATCCTCCTCACCGCCGCCGACATCACCGAGGCCAAGCGGCTCGAAGCCCAGTTGCTGCGCTCCCAGCGGCTCGAAAGCATCGGCTCGCTCGCCAGTGGCATCGCCCACGATCTCAACAACGTGCTCTCGCCGATCATGATGGCGGTCGAACTGCTGCGCCCGCTTGCGGTCACCCCGGAGGACCGGGACGTGCTCCGCTTGATGAGCGACTCCGCGCGGCGCGGCGCCGACGTCCTGCGCCAGATCCTGCTTTTTGGCCGTGGGAGTGAGGCCCCCAGCGAGCGGCTCGATGTGGCCCACGTGGCGAAGGAAATCGTGCGGATGATGCGGGAAACCTTCCCCCGGCACCTCGAAATCTCCGGCGACGTGCGCGCCGAGCTCTGGCCCGTGCGCGGCCGCGCCACCCAGATTTACCAGGTTCTGCTCAACCTCTGCGTCAACGCCCGCGACGCGATGCCGTCGGTCGGTCGAATCACGCTCCAGGTTGCCAACCGGGAGCTCGGCCCCGAGGACGTACGGGAACAGGTCGATGCCCGCCCGGGCCGCTTCGTCGAACTCCGGGTGGCCGACACCGGTTCCGGCATCCCGCTGGAGAATCTCGATCGCATCTTCGATCCGTTCTTCACCACCAAGGAGCTCGGCCAGGGCTCCGGCCTCGGGTTGTCAACCGTCCTGGGCATCGTCCGCAACCACGGCGGTTTCATCACCGTGCAGAGCCAGGTCGGCCGCGGGACCGAGTTCCGCGTTTACCTGCCGGCCATCCCGCCCGGCGAGGCCAACCCGCCCCCGGCCGCCACCGAACGATCGCGGGGTGGGGCGGGCGAGACCGTGCTGGTGGTCGATGACGAAGCCAGCATCCGCCAGATCCTGCGCCGCTCCCTGGAGGACGCCCACTACCGCGTGCTTACCGCCGCCGACGGTGCGGAAGCTCTCGCGCTTGTGCGCACCTGGGGCCCGGAACTCCGCGCGCTCGTCCTCGACATGATGATGCCGGGCATGGACGGACTTGCCCTCGTCGCCGCGATCCGCGAGCGGGAGCCCCACCTCCCCATCATCGCCTGCAGCGGCCTCGACCATTACGGCCCCGAGCTGGTGGCCCGTGGCCACGCGCGGGTTGCGTTCCTGCCCAAACCTTTCACGGTCGACGCCGTGCTCGCGGCCTTGCGCGCCGCCCTCGATCGCCCGGCCGCCACGTCCTAGCCGCCCCCTTTCCATGGAAAAAATCCGCCTCGTTCTCGTCGACGATCATCAGATCATGCGCGAAGGGCTGCGCCTGGTCCTCGCCCGTGAGGATGACTTCGAGATCGTCGGCGAGGCGGCCGACGGCGAAGGCGCTCTCGCCAGGATCCGCGAGCTGCATCCGGACGTCGCGCTCGCCGACGTCGAGATGCCCCGGCTCAACGGCATCGAACTTGCGGCCCGCGTGCGCGCCGAGTGTCCCGACACCAAGGTGCTGATGCTGGCCGGAAACGCGGAGTTCCCGGCGGTGCGCGAGGCGCTGCGCGCCGGCGTCTCGGGCTTCCTGCTCAAAGCCGGCGCCGCCGATGAACTGGTGCGCGCGATCCGCGCCGCGGCGGCGGGGGAGGTTTATTTCTGCTCCCATGTCTCCACCGTGCTGGCGCATGAGTACCGGCGGGGGGAGTCCGCCGCGGGCGGGGCGGCGGCGCACCTCAGCCAGCGGGAGATCGACATCCTGCGACGCATCGCCGAGGGCCAGTCGACCAAGGAAATCGCGTTCGCCCTGGAGTTGAGCACGAAGACGGTCGAATCCCATCGCGCCAACCTCATGACCAAGCTGGGCATTCATACCGTCGCCGGCCTCACCAAGTACGCCGTGCGCGAGCGCTTCACCTCGCTGTAGGTGCGGCGGCCCCGCCCCGGGGGAGCGCAGCTCAAGGGAGGGCGGGGACTCCTTCGGCAGGTTTCGATCGCCCGACGCAGCATTGCATCGGATGACAATCCTGTCCGTCATGCAGGCGCGCGTCTCCGCGCCTGCCGCCCGCCCAAACCCGCCGACCTCCTCCATGCTCCCCTTCGCCCTGACCATTTTCACAGGCGCGTTCCTCCTGTTTCAGGTGCAACCCCTGATCGGGAAATACATTCTGCCGTGGTTTGGCGGCGGGCCGGGGGTGTGGACCACCTGCCTGCTGTTCTTCCAAACCCTGTTGCTCGGTGGCTATGCGTATGCCCACTTGTCCACCTCGCGCCTCACCCCGCGGCGGCAGGTGATGCTGCACCTTGTGCTGCTCGGCCTCTCGGCGGCGCTGCTGCCCATCACGCCGTCGGAGAGCTGGAAAATCCGCGTCGATGGCGACCCGAACTGGCAGATCCTGATGCTGCTGACGGCGACCATCGGCCTGCCGTATTTTGTGCTGTCGTCGACCGGACCCCTGATGCAGCAGTGGTTTAGCCAGACCAACCCGGGCGTCTCTCCGTACCGCCTCTACGCCCTTTCCAATGTGGGCTCGCTGCTCGCATTGCTCAGCTACCCGGCCTTTTTTGAGGTGAAGTTTGCCCGCCACGTGCAAGCCAACCTGTGGTCGGCGGGGTTGCTGCTGTTTGTCCTGTTCTGCGCCTACTGCGCGTATCTGCTCTGGCGGCATGCGGGGCGGGAGGGAATGGCCGGAGCGACTGGGGCCGCGGCCGGCACCGCCGTGGGTGCCTCGAACGAGGAAGTGCCGTCCGCTTCGGCCGTGGCCCCCACGGTGGCGACCGATCCGGGCGCGGAGGCCACCACGCCAACCGACAAGCTGCTTTGGGTAACGCTCCCGATGATCGCCTCCGTGTTGCTCCTGGCGACCACCAACAAGCTCTGCCAGGAGGTGGCGGTCATTCCGTTCCTTTGGGTGCTGCCCTTGAGCCTGTACCTGCTGTCGTTCATCATCTGTTTCGACCACGCCCGTTGGTACCATCGCGGGGTTTTCACCGGGTTGCTGATCCTGGGGATGGCGGCGGTGGCGCAGGTGATCCCGGCGGGCACGGATGTACCGATGCGTCTCCAGATTGTCGTGTACACGACAACGCTCTTTCTCGCCTGCATGGTCTGCCACGGGGAATTATACCGCCTGAAGCCGCCGCCGCAGCGGCTGACCGCCTACTTCCTTTTCATCTCCTTTGGCGGTGCGCTGGGGGGCTTCCTGGTCGCGATTGTCGCTCCGGCCGTCTTCAAGGATTATCGCGAACTGCAACTCGGCTTCTGGCTGCTCAGTTACCTGCTCGGGGTGCTCTGCTTCCGGCATCGCAGCCGCGAGATCACCCTCGCCGCCGCCGCCGGTGCGCTGGCGGTGACGCTGGTGCTTCCCTGGCTCCGCTCGTTTTTCGATGACTCGTCCGGCGTGGGCGACGAATACCTGACCTTCTTCAAGGACCGCGCGATTTACATCATCAGCGGCGTGCTCCTGTTGGTCATCTGCGCGTTCGACCTTCGGCGCCTTCGCCCGCTGGTCGACTGGCAGCCCCGCATGGCGGGTTTCGTGATGGCGCTCAGCGTCGCCCTCGGGGCTGTCTTCGTGATGGGCTGGAGCGACCGCGATCGCAACACGCTCAGTGCGTCGCGTAACTTCTACGGCACCCTGAAGGTGCTGAACTATTCCGAGGACGACGAGGAGGACCACTATCACCTGCTGCTTCACGGCGCCACCACGCATGGCATCCAGTTCGTGAAACCCGAGAAGTCCGTGATTCCGACCACCTATTACTCGGAATCAAGCGGCGTCGGCCTGGCGATCAACCAGCTTCCCCAGGGACCGCGGCGTCTCGGCCTCGTTGGCCTCGGCACCGGGACGCTCGCCGCGTACGGGCGCAAAGGGGACGTCCTCCGCATTTATGAGATCAACCCGGCCGTGGAGACACTGGCGCGGGAACATTTCAAGTACCTCGACTACAGCCAGGGTCAGGTGGACATCGTGATGGGCGACGCCCGGCTGATGATGGAACGTGAACTGGCCGCTGGTCAGCCCCAGTCCTTTGATCTGCTCGCGCTCGACGCCTTTAGCAGCGACGCCATCCCGGTGCATCTGCTCACCCGCGAGGCGTTCGCGGTCTACCTGCAGCACCTGAAGCCCGACGGCGTGCTGGCGATCCACATTTCAAACCGCTACCTCGACCTGCGGCCGATCGTCGAGAAACTCGCGGAGACCTTCGACCTCGGTGTCGTCACGATTTCGGACGATGACGAACCCAATTGGTGGGTCTACGCCACGACCTGGATGCTGGTGAGCCGCAATCGGGAGTTTCTCGCGCATGAGACCATCCGGGAGGCGGCCGATGCTCCCGCGGAACACCGTCACACCCCGCTTTGGACCGACGATTTTGCGAGCCTCTATTCGATCATGAAATGAGCATCTCCCGGGAGGGCGGGGGCTCATGCAGCGACCCCGCGCCGGGCGCGCTCCCGGGGCAACCCGATCGGAAGGCGCAGGCAGGCGGTATTGCCGGGCGGTGACGAACGAACGGTTCTGGAAACGCCCGGCATCGGTCGCCCGGAGCAGGCGAGGCCGGTTACTTGCGCGGCGTGACGGTGAGCGGAACGGTGACCTCGCCGGAGCCAAAGCCTTTCAGGTAGAGGCTGCCGGCGCCGGGCTTGCCGCCCTCGACCGTCACCGCGACATAGGTCTGGCCCTGCGGCACAATGACCTCGGGCATGATCACGCTTTCCGGGATGTCGGTGGCGACATCCAGGAGGGTGCCGCCGGCGGGAGCCGGATTCGGAAGGGTGAAGGTGAGCGTCGTGCGATCGCCGGTGCGCAGGGTCAGCGAGGCGGGAGCCACGGTGATGCTGCTCGCGTCGATGCGAAAGGTTCCCACCGGCGAGTTGCCGGCGGCGCTGGACAGCGCCACCTGGTAATTGCGGTTCGGTTCCAGCGCCGGCACGAAGAAGCTCAGGGCATTGGGCGACTCATAGTTCGTGCGGGCGGGGGCGCCGTTGAAGTGAATCACATCCTGGGGCGTGAACCCGCGCCCGAGCACACTGATGCGCGCGCCTACGGGGCCGCGGTTGACTTCCAGCGAAAGGACGTACCGCCGCACGATCTGCACGTTTTCGACCTGCGTGTACGCTTCGCGCGGCGTGATGACGTTGTTGCCCTCAACGTTGTAGGTGACGAGGTAGTAGTACGCGACCCGGTCGCGTCCGGCGGGCAACTGGTACTCAAATTCATAAAGACCGCCGCCGAGGGGACTCGCCTTCATCGCAAAGCTCTGGCCGTCCATGATGACGTTGGGCACGAGGTTCGAGACGGTGTTGGAGCGCGGCGTGACGCGCAGGCTGAAGGTGTAGATCTGCGACGGATTCTCCGCCATCGACCGCGGCGTCAGGTCCGTCAGCGTGACGGTTTCGCAGCCGGCGAGCAGCGCAAGCGCGAGTCCGGCGAGCAGCCGGGCGATGATTTTTCTCGCGGGAGAAAGTCGGTTGGTGTGCATTGTATCCTCAGGTATAAGACCAGGCGGACTGAAAAGCGCTAGTAATGATCGGCCCCTCGACAGAGCAAGCCAAAGCTGAGGTGGCGCCGGTTCCGCCTGCGGCGGAAACGACGCCGCTCGGCCTTTACGTGCACGTGCCGTTCTGCGCCTCGACCTGCGACTTCTGCGCCTTCTATCAGCAGGCGCCGAACGCGGCTGACGTGCGGCGTTATCTGGAGGGGATCGACCGCGAGGCGGATCTGGTCGACTGGACGAGTCCCGTCACGACCGTCTTCTGGGGCGGGGGAACCCCCGGTCTGCTCGCCGCGAAGGATCTCGCGCGCCTGGCGGCGATCGGGCGCGCCCGCCTGGGCGGGACCCCGGTGGAGTGGACGGTGGAACTGGCCCCCGGTTCGGTGACGGAGGCGCGGCTTGCGGCGCTGCGCGAGGCGGGGGTGACGCGCATCTCGCTCGGGGTGCAGTCGTTTCAACCCGCGTTGCTGGAGGCCCTCGGGCGGCAGCACAACCGCCACCAGATCGACCGTGCCTACGAGCGGGTGCGCGCGGCCGGCTTCGCCAGCGTCAACCTCGATCTGATGTTCGCCCTGCCGGGGCAGACCGCCGGGGAATGGGCCGGCGACGTGCGGGAGGCGGTGGCGCTGGCACCCGATCATCTTTCAACCTACTGCCTCACCTTCGAGGAGGACGCGAAACTGTGGCTGAAACTGTCGCAGGGTCGCGTGAAGCTCGACCCGGAGTTCGAGGCGGAGCTTTACGAGGACACCTGGCGGCGGCTTGCGGCGGCCGGATATGGGCAGTACGAGGTGTCCAATTTCGCGCGGCCGGGGCATGCCTGCCTCCATAATCTGAATACCTGGCGGATGGCGGAGTGGGCCGGGCTCGGGCCGTCGGCCGCTTCCCAGCAGGGAGGCTGGCGGGGGAGCAATCCGGCGGATCTCGCGCGCTGGCTGGCAGGTCTCGCCCGCGGGGTGCGGGCGGACTGCGACCGGGTGCGGGTGACGCCGCGGCTGCGGCTCGAGGACGCCCTGGTTTTCGGGCTGCGGATGAACGCGGGCGTACCGCTGGGCTCCTGGCGCCGGCGGGTGCCGGAGGCTCCCTGGCCGGCCATCGACGCCCGGCTGGATCGGCTGGCGGAAGACGGGCTGCTGGAACGGGAGGAGGACGGTGTGCGGCTCACCACGCGGGGCCGGTTGCTGGCGGACGCGGTGGGCGTGGAAATCATGGCGGCATTTGCCGCCGAACCTGCCGTCGCATGAGTCGCGCGCCGCGCTTCCTCGTTTCCGTCCTGGCCGCGATGGCAGGCCTTGGCGGTTGCGCGAACCCCGCGGACAAGCCGGCCGCTGCCGACCTGGTGGCGCGTTTTTACCTGGAGAACGCCCAGGGTCAGGGCACGCCGGTGCGGCTGCCGCGTAGCCAGGTCGGACTGTTGGTGAACCCCAAGCCGGTGCTGACCGAGGGCGACATCGCCAACGTCGAGCTGGTGCAGGTGGATCTCGGCCGCTGCCTGATGTTCCAGCTCGCGCCGGCGGCGAGCCGCGACTTCTACCGGCTCAGCGTCTCCAACCAGGGGCGGCGGCTCGTCTTGTTTATCAACGGGACGGCGGTGGGGGCGCGCCGGGTGGACGGGCCGATTGCCAACGGGGTGTTGTTTGTATTTGTCGAACTTCCGGACGACGAACTGCCGGAGCTGGTGGCGCGGCTCAAGCGCGCGGCGGAGGCGTGGCAACGCGAGCTCAAGCGCACCGGAGAATGATCGGGCGGAGGGCAGTGTTGCTGATCGGGTGGATCCCGCTGGCGGCGGCGTTGGCCGCGGGAGCGGAGGCGGACGGTCGGTTCTCGCTGGTCTGGCCGACCCCGAGCACGGCGTGGGCGCAGAACCGGCCGCCGTCGCAGTGGCTGCAGCACGCCGGGTCGGGCGACCCCGCCACGGGCGGGTTTGGCGGTGTCCGCAGCGGCGGCACGCGGTTCCACGAGGGCATCGACATCAAGCCGGTGGCGCGCGATCGGAACGGCCACGCGCTTGACCCGGTGTTTGCGGCAATGGACGGGGTGGTGCGGCACGTGAGTGCGGCCGCGGGCAACAGCGGCTACGGGCGCTACGTGGTGCTCGAGCATCCGGCGCGGGAGCCGGCGGTTTACACCCTGTACGCGCACCTGGCCCGGATTGCGCCGGAGGTGCGGGTGGGCGCGGCGGTGCGCGCGGGGCAGACGCTCGGCACGATGGGCCACAGTTCGGGCGGCTACCGCATCCCGGCGGTGCGGGCGCACCTGCATTTCGAGATCGGCGTGGCGGTCACCCGCGATTTCCAAGCCTGGTATCTCCGGCGCCGGATCGGCGGCCGCAACGAGCACGGCATGTGGAACGGCATGAACCTGCTCGGCGTGGATCCACTCGACTTCTACAACGAGTGGCGGGCGGGGCGGGTCCGCGAGGTGCGCGACTATTTCGCGCGGATGCAGACGGCGGTGCGGCTGCGGCTCTCGACGTACCGCACGCCGGATTTCATCCAGCGTTACCCGGCGTTGCTGACGAAGCCGCTGCCGCTCGGGCCGGTGGCGGGCTGGGAGGTGCGGTTCAACTGGACGGGCCTGCCCTTCGCGTGGACGCCGCTCTCGGCGGCCGAGGTCGCCGGCCTGCGCCCCAACCAGCCGCAGTTGCTGGAGGTCGACGCTGAGCTGGATCGCCGGCAACGGAGCAAGAGCCTCGCGGTCGCGCGGCGCGGTGGCTGGACGCCGGGCAAGGAT
>CAZDGC010000002.1:0-41806 GCA_964504885.1 uncultured Opitutus sp. | reverse complement strand
CTCGTCCTACAGCAGCTTTTCGGGCTGCCGTGAGGCGACGGGGCCAAATGAAACGCCACCGCGCGCGAGGCGACGGTGGCGTGCGAACGGCAGGGCTGGCGCGGGCGATTTATTTGCCGAGGCTGGCGCGGAGATCCGCGAGCTGACCGGCGCTCCCGAGGAGCTGATTGCGGCTGGCGATGAACTTCGCGTACTCCTCCATGAAGATCTTGCCCGGCGGGCGGAAGTCGAACTCGCCCGACTTGTCGCGGAAGAACTCGCGGTGGACGCGCGTCCAGACCAGGCGGCCGTCGGTGTCGATGTTGATCTTGGTGACGCCGAGTTTGGCGGCGGGGAGGTACTCGTTGACATCGACGCCCACGGCGCTGCCAAGCGTGCCGCCGGCGGCGTTGATGCGCTGGACCTCGTCCTGCGGCACCGAGGAGGAGCCGTGCATGACCAGCGGGAAACCCGGCATGCGGCGCTGAATCTCCTTCAGCACATCGAAGTGGAGGGACTGCTTGCCCTTGAACTTGTAGGCGCCGTGACTGGTGCCGATGGCGGCGGCGAGGCAGTCGCAGCCGGTCTTCTTCACAAAGTCCTCGGCTTCGGCGGGGTTGGTGAGGGTGGCGTGGCCGTCCTCAACCTTCACGTCCTCTTCGACACCGCCGAGCATGCCGAGCTCGGCTTCGACGGAGATGCCCAGCTTGTGGGCCGCGTCGACGACGCGCTTCGAGATCTCGACGTTTTTGTCGTACGGTTCATGGGACGCGTCGATCATGACCGAGCTGTAGAAGCCGGACTTGATGCAGTCGTAGCAGGTCTCCTCGTCGCCGTGGTCCAGGTGGACGGCGAAGATCGCCTCGGGGAAAATCGAATCCGCCGCGCGGATGATCGCCTCGAGCATCTTCTTGTCGGTGTACTTGCGCGCGCCCTTGGAGATCTGGATGATGAAAGGGGCCTGGGACTGGATGCAGCCCCGGAACAGACCCATCGCCTGCTCGGCGTTGTTGATGTTGTAAGCGCCGACGGCGTATTTTCCGTAGGCGTGTTTGAACAACTGCGCTGTGGTAACGATCATAGGCGTAAGGAAATCAAGGGTCAGCGTCCGGGTGGGGGGAAGGTGTCGCAAGGGTATTCTGTGTGCAGATCTGGCGAACGGATGCGCGCGGCTTGCGGGCTGAAGCGGAGGCGCCGGCGGGGAACAGGCGCGGCTCCGATCAACGCTTCCCGGCGGGGCGGGGAGTGGCGGGCGGCGGCGTGCCGGTGGGAGTGCCCGGCGGCGTCCCGGGGGCGAGGGTCTCGCGCACGAGCTGCTGGAGCTGTTGCTGGGCCTTCTGTTGCTGCTGGAGCTCCTGCAGGGCGGCGAGTTGCGCAGGGGTGAGCACGGACTGCGCCTGGGCGACCGCGCCATCGGTCACGGGGGCGGCGGCGACGCGCAAGGCGGCGTCCAGCCCGAGTGGCATGTCGCCGGGGCCGGGGCCGCCGGGGAGAAATCCGAACTCGGGCGGGCCGGGGACTCGGACGCCCGGAGGTGGTGGGCCCGCAGCCGGCGCCGGCCCGGCCGGAGGCGCGACCGGGCGGAGCGGGGTGTTGGCGGCCAGGATTTGCACGAGTTGCTCGGCCTGGGTCGACGTGAGCGGCGCGCCGGTGTAACTGAGGCGAGTCTGGAGTTCACCCACGACCGCCCGCTGCGGCTGGGTTTGCTCGAAGTGCTGGAGTTGCGCGTAGCCGCTGTCGCCGAGCAGGGCCTTGAGGCTGGCGTCGATCGGCGCCTGCACGTCGGCGAGCAGCTTGCGCATCGCCTCAGGGTTGGCGCGCGGGTCGACGCCCTGCTCGCGGGCGGCCATGAAGGCGTCCTGCCGCGTGGTGCCGCGCTCGACCAGCAGCGCGCTGAGGCGGTCGATTTGTTCGGCCGAGAGATTGAGGTGCTTGAACAGCGGGGCATACCGGCTGGCGATGCCGGCCCGTTGCTGCTGCTGGACCATGGCCTGGACGTCGGGGCGGGCGAGCAGTTCACGCACCGCATTGAATTGACGGGCGCCGCTTTCCGGTCCGCCGCGGGGGCCGCCGCGTCCAGGCCGTTCGCCGACCGTACCCGCGACTGCACCCGGGTGATCGGCGGTGGTGGGGTCCGCGGCGGAGACGGCGGCGCGCGCGCGCAGGTCGCGGTTTTGCCGTTCCAGCTCCCAGAGGCGTCGCTGGAGATCAGCCCGTTCGTCGCGATTCAGCGCGGCGGCCCGGAGCTCGACAAGTTCCCCGTGCTGGCGCCAGGCGAGGTAGCCCAGGCCGAGAGTCACGGCGGCGAATCCGAGGGCCAGGAATCGGACCGGGGCATTCACAGCGGGCTTTGACGCAGGGGGCGGGGGAAAGTTATCCGACGCGGCCGGCCGGCGGCGCAATCGCGCGGGGCTGAAGCGAAGGCGTGGCGGTCGGGGCGATGTGAAAGTCAGTGCACCAGTTTTTCTCTTCCTCTTTATCTTTCTCCTTCGTCAGGGTTTGGCTGCGGGAGAGAAAGATTAAGAGAAAGAGGAAAGAGAACGATCACGAGGCAGGATCCGGACTTTGACACTGCCGTGGCGTGGCCGTGCGGGCTGGCCCTCTGGTCGATTCGCTCCCGGGCTGCTAGCGGGGCGGGAACTCGAACTCCGCCTTGGCGCCCGTCTTCGAGAGGACGAGGTAGGCGCTGAACGGTTGCCCGCGCTTCGACATGAATCCAGGGATCAGCCCGGTGCGGCCCTCATCGCACAGTCGCAGCACTTCTTCGGCGGGCACTTCGCGCCCGCAGAGCTGGCGTTTCAACGTGAACACGATGCGGTTGTCCTGATCCGGCCGGCGGACATAAAAGGAGTCGGCGGTGGAGAGAATCTCGCCGTTCTTGTGCTGCTTACTCTGGCCGAGCGCGGTTGCCTGCGCGAGGTCGGGAGGAGCCTTGGCTTTGCGCGCCAGCGGCTTTCCGTCCGGGCCAACCTTGGGCTTGCGCGGGGGAAACTCCCAGGAGATCCGGCCGTCCTCGCGCTTGAGAAAGGCGTCGAACGGGCGGCCCTTCTTCGAGACGAATCCCTGGATGAGATCGGTCTTGCCGGCCGTCACGAGCTGAATGGCGGCCTCGCGCGGGATCGGTTTCTGGCACATCAGCCGGCCGACGCGGAAGGACTGCTTCCAGCCCTCGCCGTCGCGCTCGCGCAGCACGTAGCTGCTGCCCGCTTCGCACAACTCGGCCCCGGAGGACGCATCGGTCCAGAAAGGCGTCAGTTCGCCGAGATCCTGTTTCTCCCCGAAATCGTACTGCGCCTGCCACTTTCCCTTCTCCTCGTCCTTGACGAGTTTCAAGGTGGCGGCGAAGCGGGCGCGGGTCTTGGCGGAGATGAATCCATCGAGCGGCCCGACCTGGCCCTTGGTCACGAGTTCGCGCACCTCGTGCTCCTCCATGCGGCGGCCACCGATGACCTTGTAGACCATGAACTCGCCATCCTGCGACTTGTAGCCGCGGAGCGTCTCCCGCAGGGGCTTGCCGTCGGTGGGCGAGGGGATGTCGGTCTCGCGCGCGACGGAGTCGTCCTCTTCGAAGGCCTTGACGCGTTCGACGATGCCCTTGGTCGTCGCGACCACCTCCGCCATGAACTTCTCCCGCGCGAACTTGTTGTGCTCCATCTGGCGGAGTTTGAACTCCCACTCGCCCGTGAGGTCGGGCTTGGTGAGCTCCTCGGCCTTCACGGCGCTGAGAAACTGGATCAACTGCTCGGCCTTGGCGGTGGGGATCAGCTCGCGCTGCGGGCGATCGATGTACTTCTGATTGATGAGGCCGTCGATGATGTCGGCGCGGGTGGCGGGCGTGCCGAGGCCGCGTTCCTTCATGGCCTCGGCCAAATCCTCGTCGTCGACGAGTCTGCCCGCGCCTTCCATGGCGGAGAGCAGCGTGGCCTCGGTGTAACGCGGCGGTGGCTTGGTGGACTCGGCGTGCAGGCGGCCCTCGACGGTGGCGGCGCGGGGCGGAGCGCCGTCGGCGGCGGAGATCGCCGGGAGGGCCTTGCTGTCGGGCGTGTCTTCGTCGACCGCGGTGCGGCCGTAAACCGCCAGCCAGCCCGGGGCAGTGAGCACCTTGCCCTCGGTCTTGAAGTCGTGCCCCGGGGCCACAGTTGAAATCCTGGTGGTGACGTCGAATTCGGCGGCCGGGAAGAAAGCGGCGACAAAGCGGCGCGCGATCATGTCGAAGATCTTCGCCTCCATCTCCTCGAGGTGTTTCGCCTCGTGGGTGGTCGGGATGATCGCGAAGTGATCGGAGATCTGTTCGTTGTTGAAAATCCGCCGGTTGGGCCGCACCCAACCGGCCTCCAGCACGGTCTGCGCGAACGGGGCGAGCGGACCGTGCAGGTTGCGCAGCGTCTCGCGCACGGTCGGGAGGTAATCCTCCGGCAGGGCGCGCGAATCCGTGCGCGGATAGGTGATCATCTTGTGCCGCTCATAGAGCGACTGCGCGATCTGCAGGGTGCGGCGGGCCGGGAGTCCGAAGCGATTGTTGGCCTCGCGCTGGAGCGTGGTGAGATCGTAGAGGCGGGGCGCGGCCTGCGTGCTGGCCTTCTTTTCCTCGGACACGGTCGCGGCCGGGCGGCCCTGGCAGGCGGCGAGCACGGTCTCGGCCAGGGCGCGATCCCAGATTCGGTCGACGCGATCATGCTCGTCGTTTTCCGCGCGCTTGAAGTTCGGGCGCTGGTAGACGCCCTCGTAGCGACCCTGCGTGAGCTCGAAGGTCGCCGTCACACGCCAGAAGTCGCGGGGCTGGAAGTTCCGGATCTCGAGTTCGCGGGCGTAGACGATCGCGAGGGTGGGGGTCTGCACGCGGCCGACCGAGGCGACGTTGCCGGCCCGCGAACCGAACATGCGCTTGGTGAGCGCGCGGGTGCCGTTGATGCCGATCAGCCAGTCGCTCTCGCTGCGGCACCGCGCCGCCTCCTCCAGCCCGTGCAGCTTCTCGCCGTCACGGAGATGAGCGAAGGCCTCGCGGATGCCGTCGGCGGTCATGGTCTGCATCCACGCCCGCTTCACGGGCAGCTTGCACTTGGTGAGCTGATACAGGTAGGCGAAGATCAGCTCGCCCTCGCGGCCGGCATCGCACGCGTTGATGACCTCGGTGACGTCGGGGCGGTGAAGCAGCTTCTTGAGGGCACTGAACCGCTCCTTGCTGTCCGCGATCGGTTTCAGGCCGAATTTCCTGGGGATGATGGGCAGCGTCTCCAGCCGCCAGAATCCGTACTTCTTCTTGTCGATGTCCTCCGGCATCTCGAGCTCCACCAGGTGGCCGAGCGCGTACGAGATGACGTAGCGATCATTCTCGTAGTGATCGCCCTTCTTGGGAACTTTGCCGAGGGCGCGCGCAAGATCGGCGGCCACCGAGGGCTTCTCGGCGATGACAAGTGACTTCATGAGCTCGCGACGCGTTATGCGCTGATCTGCGAAGTGCAAGAAATTGTTTCGCGGTCGGCGCGCAGGAACGGGGTTCGTACGATCGGCGGGTGACGCTTCGCCGCGCCAGGGAGAGCGGACCGGGTGGCGAAGGGAGTTGGCGGCGGCGACGGAGCGCAGCCCTCCAGGAACGGGAGGTCGTGAGATCGGAGGGCGCCGCTCCTTCGGCGCGGCGTGCTCAGTTCGCGGGCAGCCGCGGCGTCTCGGCGAGCGCGGCGTCGAACGCGGCGAGCATCGCGGCGATCGTTTCGTCGGTCTCGTCGCCCATGTTCGAGATGCGGAAGGTCTTTCCCTTCAGCTTGCCGTAGCCGCCGTCGATCACCAAGCCGTGCTTCGACTTCAGCGTCTTGTTCAGGGCGGCGAGATCGTAGCCCAGGTTGTTCGCGAAACAGTTCAGGGTCACCGAGCCGTGGCCGGCCTTCGGGAAGAGCGTGAAGCCGTGCCGGAACACCCGCTCGCGGACCGTGCGGTTCAAACGCGCGTGCCGCGCGTGCCGGTTCTCCACGCCCTCGGCGGCGATGTCCTCGAGTTTGGACTTGAGCGCGTAGATCAGCGGGATCACCGGCGTGCTCGGCGTCATGCCCTGCTCGTGGTTTTTCTGGAATTCGACGAAGTCGAAGTAGTACCCGCGGCCGTCGGTCTGCGCGGCGCGATCGAGCGCGCGCTTCGAAACGGAGAGCAGCGACAGGCCCGGGGGCAGGGCGAGGGCCTTCTGCGAGCCGGTCACCAGCACGTCGATCCCGAGTTCGTCCTTCTTGATCGGCAGCGCGCTGAAGGAACTCACGGTGTCGACGATCGAGATCACCTCCGGAAACTCGCGCACGACCGCCATGATGGCGGCGAGGTCGCTCATGCAGCCACAGGAGGTTTCATTGTGAATCAACGTGATCGCATCGTAGCCGCCGGTGGCGAGCTCGCGGCGCACGGCCTCGGGGTCGACCGGCTGGCCCCACTCGAACTTGAGGGCGGTGGCGGACTTGCCGTCGCGCCGCGCGACGTCGTACCACTTGTCGGAGAAGGCGCCGTTCATGCAATTCAGCACCTTTTTCTGCACGACGTTGCGCAGGGCCCCCTCCATCACCCCCCAGGCGCTGCTCGTCGACAGGTAGACGGGGTCGCGGGTGACCAGCAGCGATTGCAGGTCGGGCTGGATGGACTGGTACAGGGCGACGAAATCCGTGCTGCGATGCCCGATCATGGGCTGCGCCATCGCGCGCAGGGTCTTGTCCGACACGGCAATGGGTCCGGGAATGAAGAGTTTGTAGCTCATAGTTGGTGGGTCTCGCGCGCGCCTTCGGTTCCCGGAGGCCGGTGTTCAAGGCGGATCTTATCCCGGGAGTGAACGCCAACGGAAGCGGAAGGAACGGGCCAGGAAGTGCGAAAACAGTTTACCCCTGACGGCGCGTCAACCTTAGGTTTTTGGGCAGCAAAAACCTATGTCCCAGCCCTGGCTGAAGAAGCAACTTAACGCCCTCGAACTCTACACGGTGGATGTGATCTACGGGCGGCGGGCGGGGGCGGGCTCGGTGGTCTACGGCGGTTTCCTGCAGGGTTTGTCCTGGCTGTTCAACGGCATCGCGCAGGCCCGGCTCTGGCTTTACCGGCACCGGATCTTCCACGACCAGCCGCTGGGCTGCCTCGTCGTGGTGGTCGGCAATCTCACCGTGGGCGGCACCGGCAAGACGCCGGTGGTGGAGAAGTTCGCGCGCGCCCTGCACGAACGCGGGCGCAAGGTGGCCATCCTCAGCCGTGGCTACAAGAGCAAGTCCGTTCCACTCTGGAAAAAGGCCTGGTGGTGGCTCACGCATGCCGAGGAACCACCGCCCCGCATCGTCAGCGACGGCCGCGCCGTGCTGCTCGACAGCGAGCAGTCCGGCGACGAGCCCTTCATGCTCGCGCGCAACCTGCCCGGGGTGATCGTGCTGGTGGACAAGAATCGCGTGAAGGCCGGCGAATTCGCCATCAAACGTTTCGGCTGCGACACGCTCGTGCTGGACGACGGCTTCCAGTACCTGCCGTTGAAGGGCAGCCTCAACCTGCTGCTGGTCGACAAGACCAATCCCTTCGGCAACGGGCACCTGCTGCCGCGCGGCATCCTGCGCGAACCCATCAAGCACCTGAAGCGGGCGAGCTACGTGTTCCTCACCAAGTCCAACGGCCAGCGCGACCCCGAGCTCGAACGCACGATCACGGAACACAACCCCGGGGTCGACCTGATCGAATGCGCGCATCGTCCGCAGTACCTGCGACGCTTTGGCGTGCCGGAGTCCGCGTCCGGCGCGCGCGAGCCGCTGGCGTTTCTCAAAGGGCGGCGCGTGCTCGCGTTCAGCGGCATCGCCACGCCGGAGAGCTTCGAAAAGTTCCTGCGCGATCTCGGCGCGCTCCTGATCGGGCGCGAGCGCTTCCTCGATCACTACCGCTTCGGCGATGACGACCTCGAACAGCTTTTTGTGCAGGGGCAGCGCGACGGCGCCGAGTGCCTGGTCACGACCGAGAAGGATGCCGTGCGCATCCGCGACGACCTGCCCTGCCCGCTGCCCTTGTATTACCTGCGCCTGGAAATCGAGATTCTGCGGGGCGCGGCCGACTTCGACGAAGCCGTGGCGCGGATTTGCTTTCCGATGACGCGGGGGCGGCCGGCGCGGTGAAGGGGGCGCCCGGTCCGGGGCCCGCTGCGTCGGAAGCGGGCGGGCAAGTGCGCCCCGCCGCACGGTCTCGCCTGCAACCAGGCCCCGAAATCCGGGCCACGAGGGGCGCCCCGGGTTGGCTCCGCCGGCCGCCCCGCGATTGCCCTTGCGGGAGCGTCGGGCGCTGTCGTTAGGCTTGCCCTCATGATTATCGATTCACGCTTCGAGAAGCTGGCGGCCGGTCTGACGGGGTTCTCCACCGCGCTCGCGCGCGGTGAGCGCGTCCTGATCGACGCCTTCGATATTCCGGACGCGATGGTCATCGCGCTCATCCGGGCGGTGCGGGCGCGCGGCGCCCATCCGTACGTGCAGATTCACCGGGCGCGCGTCACCCGCGAACTGGCCCTCGGCGCGGAGGAGGCGCAGTTTTCCGTGCACGCCGACGTCGAACTGGCGCGCATGCAGAAAATGGATGCGTACATCGCGCTGCGCGGTTCGGAGAACATCTTCGAGGCGTCGGATGTGCCCTCGCCCAAGGTGCAGCTCGTGTCGCGACTGATGAAGCCGGTGCTGGATCACCGCGTGGGCAAGACCAAGTGGGTGGTGCTGCGCTGGCCGAGCTCGGCGATGGCCCAGCAGGCGGGGATGAGCACGGAGGCGTTCGAGGATTTCTATTTCAAGGTCTGCACCCTCGATTATGCGCGGATGGCGCCCGGCATGAAAGCGCTGGGCGACCTGATGAACCGCACCGACCAGGTGCACATCAAAGGTCCCGGCACGGACCTGCGTTTCTCCATCAAGGGCATCGGCTCCCAGCTCTGCGGCGGCCGGCGCAACATCCCCGATGGCGAGGTCTTTTCCTGCCCGGTGAAGGACAGCGTCGAGGGCCACATCCAGTACAACGCGCCGACGGTCTACCTGGGGGCGTCGTTCGACCAGATCCGCCTCGCGTTCCGGAAGGGTCGCATCGTCGAGGCCACCTCGAGCAACACCCGGCGCCTGAACGAAATTCTCGATAGCGACTCCGGCGCCCGCTACATCGGCGAGTTCGCCCTCGGCTTCAATCCGCACATCCTCCAGCCGATGCGCGACATCCTCTTCGACGAGAAGATCGCGGGCTCCTTCCATTTCACCCCGGGCCAGGCCTACGAGGATGTCGGCAACGGCAACAAGTCGCAGGTGCATTGGGACATGGTCTGCATCCAGCGGCCCGAATATGGCGGCGGCCAAATCTGGTTCGATGGCAAGCTCATCCGCCAGGATGGTCTCTTCGTGCCCAAGTCGCTGCACAAGCTGAACCCGGCCTACCTGCTCGGCGGCGCCGCGGCCTGATGCGCGACTTCGTTCAGGCGCTGCCGAAGACCGAAACGCACCTGCACCTCGAGGGCGCGCTGCCTTACGAGCTGCTGGTGCAATGGGATCCGCGGCGCTGGGAGCCCGATCCCGATTTTCGCGCCCGCTCCTACCGCTACGCGACCTTTCCGGACTTCGAGCGCATCCTCCTCGACCACGCCTTGCCCTGGTTCACTTCGGCCGAGCGCTACCACGAGGCGGCCAAGATCATCTTCGCCAAGCACGCCGCGCAGAACGTGCGCTACGTCGAGACGAGCTTTCATCTGCCGGTCACGCGCTTCATCGGCGTGCCCGGCCCGGAGATCATCGCGGCGATTCGGGCGGCCGCGCCCGCCGGGCTCGAGGTGCGGGTCTTCGCCGGGATGCTCCGCAGCGATCTCACGGGCGAGCTGCGCCCGACCATCGATCAGGTGCACACCTGGGACGGCCTCGCCGGCATCGATCTCCACGGCCACGAGCTCATGCCGACACCGCCGGACGCCGCCGCCCTCTGGGCCCGCGCGCGGGCCGCCGGCAAGGTGACGAAGTGCCACGCGGGCGAGTTCGACGGCGCGGCGCGGGTGCGCGAGGCCATCGAGGTGCTCGGCGTGCGCCGGGTGCAGCATGGCGTGCGCGCGATCGAAGATCCGGAGGTGGTGCGGCTGGCGGCCGATCGCGGCGTCACCTTCGACGTCTGCCCGATCAGCAACGCCAGGTTGCAGGTGGTGCCGTCGCTCGAGGCGCATCCGCTGCGGCGCCTGATGCAGGCCGGCGTGCGCTGCACGGTGAGCACCGACGATCCGCTGTGTTTCGCCAACTCGATCACCGAGGAATACGACGCGCTGGGGCGCGAACTCGGCTTCACGGCGGCGGAACTGGCGCAGGTGGCACGGAACGGCTGGGAGGTGGCGGACGTCGCGCCCGCGCTGCGCGCCGCGGCTCTCGCCACCATCGACCGCCTCGCCGGCCGCTCCTGAATGAGCGACGGCGGAATCCAATCCTTCACGCTGCCGGCGGGCGCGCGTCCGGAACGCGCCGACAAGGTGCTGGCCGCGGCGTTTACCGAGCACAGCCGCACCGCGCTGCAGCGCGCCTTCGCTGCCGGCCGGGTGCGGCGCGGCGGGGTCGCACTCACCCGCGATGCCACCGTCACCGCGGGCGACACCCTGGAGTTTTCCTTTCCCGCCACCAAGCCGGCGGAACTGCGACCGGTCGCGCTGCCGCTTGAGATCCTGTTCGAGGATCGCCACCTGCTCGCGGTGAACAAGGCCGCCGGCATGATCGTGCATCCCGGTGCGGCCACCGGCGAGGACACGCTGGTGCACGCGCTGCTGGCGCACTGCGCCGATTCGCTCAGCGGCATCGGCGGGGTCGAGCGCCCCGGCATCGTCCACCGGCTCGACAAGGAGACGACCGGGGTGATCGTCGTGGCCAAGACCGACGCCGCGCACCGGGCGCTCGCGGACCAGTTCGCCAGCCGTACCCTGACCAAGGAATACCTTGCGCTCGTGGCCGGGGTGCCGCCGCTGCTCAGCGGCCTCATCGACCGCGGGATCGCCCGGCACCCGACGCACCGGCACCGCATGACGGTCGGGGAGGGCGGCAAACCGGCCCGCACCGCGTGGGAGCGGGTCGAGGCCTACGGCGAAGTCGGGGCGCTCCTGCGCTGCCGCATCTTCACCGGGCGCACGCACCAGATTCGCGTCCATCTGAAGTCGCTTGGGTATCCGATTCTCGGCGACGCGCTCTACGGCTGGAAGCCGGACCCGCGCCTGCGCCGGCAGCCGGAGCGGGTGATGCTGCATGCGGAGCACCTGCTCCTCGCGCACCCGGTTACCGGCCGCGAACTCGATTTGCGGGCGCCCCTGCCGGCGGATTTTTCGGCGCTGCGGCGCACGCTCCAGGCGGCGGCGCCAGCGCGGCCGGCGCGGTAGCGGAAGCAGGCGCCGCCGGGCGGCCCGCCGGTGCGGCCGGCAGATTGGCGTCTCTTCGCGTTGCTTCGCGGCTGAGCTGAATGGTTACGGCTTGGGTAAAAGCCCCCAGCCGATCTGGGAAATTCCGCGCTTCCGTTCGGGTACAAAACCCTTCGGCGGCGCCCGGCGCGGTCCGATGTAAGCCCGGGAGAGGATCCGTCCCTCGGCTCCGCCTCCCCTTCGGGTCCTCCAAACTTACTCCCCGTTCCGTTCCAACCTCCGCTCCCAACCGCCCGCGCCAACCCGCCATGAAGAGAATGAAGCTCGCCACCAAGATCACCCTCGGATTCTCCGCCCTCGTGCTCCTCGCCTGCCTGCTCGGCGGGATCGCGGTGTGGAACATGCACCACGTCCAGGACGACGCCACCCGGCTCGAAAAGGAAAGCGTGCCCCAGGTGGCGGTCGCCAACAACGTCGAGCGCGCCTCGCTGCTGACGATGTATGAGATCCGCGGCTACGCTTTCGCCGAGAACGAGGAAATGCTCAAGGCCGGCCGCGCCCACCTCGCCGAGGTCCGCAAGCACCTCGACGACGCCAAGAAGCTCGGCGCCAGTTCCGCCACCCTCGCCGCCCTCAAGACCGCTGCCGAAAAAGCCGAGTCCAAGGTAATCGAATACGAAAGACTTGTCGCCGAGACCGTCGCAGTCGACCAGGCCATCGATCAGAACCGCAAGGGCATGGACGCCGCTGCCCAGGCGTTCATGAAGGTCTGCGCTGATTTCCTTGAGAGCCAGGACAAGGTGCTCTCGGAAGAAATCAAGGCCGGCGCCGGAGCGGAAAAGATCGCCGAGCGGGTGCGGAAGGTCGATCTCGCCAACGAAATCGTGCGCTCCGGCAACCTGGTCCGCCTCACCGCTTGGCGCTCGCAGGGGGAGCGCAACTTGAAGCGGCTCGACGAGGCCGCCCCCCATTTTGAGGCCATCAAGACCAAGCTGAACGAACTCCGCCCCATCACCCGCGTGGCCGTGAACATTCAGCAGATCGACGACTGCCAGAAAGCCGCCGACGAGTATCGAAATAACATAAACGAGCTCGTCACCAACTGGCAGAAAAAGGACGCCATCGCCGCCAGGCGCGGCGACGCCGGTAACGCCGTTCTCGCCGAGGCCCGCGCCACTGCCGCCCTCGGTCTCTCCGACACCGAGAAGGTCAGCGCCGCCGCCACGTCCTCGCTCAGCGCCGCCAGCCAGATTCTCCTCTGGGGCCTCGGGCTCGCCGTCGGCCTCGGCGTCGCCATCGCCTTCTTTGTCACCCGCTCCATCACCAAGCCGATCCTCGGCGTCGCCACCACGCTTTCCGCCGGTGCCGACCAGACCGCCGCCGCCTCGGGCCAGGTCTCCGCCTCCAGCCAGTCCCTCGCCGAGGGTGCCTCCGAACAGGCCGCCTCCCTCGAAGAGACCAGCTCCTCGCTCGAGGAAATGTCCAGCATGACCAAGCGCAACGCCGGCAACGCCGCCCGCGCCAACGAACTCGCTCGCGAGGCCAGCACTTCCGCCACCGCCGGCGCCAGCGACATGCAGGCCATGGCCGCCGCCATGAACGACATCAAGGCCGCCAGCGACGACATCGCCAAGATCATCAAGACCATCGACGAAATCGCCTTCCAGACCAACATCCTCGCCCTCAACGCCGCCGTCGAGGCCGCCCGCGCCGGCGAGGCCGGCATGGGTTTCGCGGTCGTGGCCGACGAGGTGCGCAACCTCGCCCAGCGCAGCGCTGTCGCCGCCAAGGAGACCGCCACCAAGATCGAGGGCGCCATCGGCAAGACCGCCCTCGGCGTGCAACTCACCGACAAGGTCGCCACCCGCCTGCAGGAAATCGTGACCAAGGCCAAGCAGGTCGACGAACTCGTCGCCGAGGTCGCCACCGCCTCGAAGGAGCAGACCCAGGGTATCGATCAACTCAATACCGCGATCGGCCAGATCGACCAGGTCACCCAGAGCAACGCGGCCAACGCCGAGGAAAGCGCCAGCGCCGCCGAGGAGATGAACGCCCAGACCGAGGCGCTGAAGGAGTCGGTCGGCGAACTGCTCGCCCTGGTCCACGGCACCGCCTCCGCCGCCACCACGACAGCGGCGCGCACCGGGCAGCCGTCCACGCCGCCCGCCCGGTCCGGCCGCAAGGCCAGCCGCCGCCACGAGCCGGCCGGCACCAACGGTTCCAACGGTCACACCGCCGTGGCCGCCGGCAGCGCCCCCGTCGTGCTCACCCCGCCGCGTCGCGGCGCCGCCCCGGCGGTCGACGCCTTCGAGGACATCCGTCACTGACGCTCCCCCCGCGCGCCGGGCTCCATCCCCCCCGGCGCGTTTCCTCGCCCCGCCGGCGACCGGTTCATCCCACCGGCGCCGGCGGGTTTTCGTTCGGCCGGTCCACCGGCCTGCCGCCGGCAGGAGCGGCTGGAGGCCGCGAACGCGCGAAACCGAACTCGTTCCGATTCTTCGCGTCGTAATGCCGCTCCTGCATTTCTGCGATCGGGGGTGCTGCTATCGATCCACTTCGTACCAATGCGCGACGATTTCATCGTTCTCGTTCCTCGTTCGCCTTCTCGTTCCCGGGTCGAGAACGAGGAACGATTACGGGAACGAGGAACGATATCAGCCGGGCGGATCCTTGGGTTGCGGCCTCGAGCCGCGTTGGGAAATTTTCGGGCCAGGAATACTTCCGTTCTCCTCTGTCGCCGCCTTGCGCTGATCGTTTCACGCCGGTTGAATTCCACTTACTGCCACCATGTCTTTGCCCCCACCCCCTCCGTCCGACCTCGCTCCACACCCGGCGGCGCCGATCGAACGCGGCCCGCGGCGCTGGTGGGGCCTGCGCCGGCGCTGGTGGGCGGGCACGGGTCTCGCCGCGCTGGTGGCGCTGATGGCCGGTCTCAAGGTCAGCTCCGATTGGGACCAGTTCCGGGAGGCGGTGGGGCGGGAACTGCAGACCCATGCGGAACTCAAGACCCGCCAGATCGCCGACTGGCGCGAGGAGCGGCTGGGCGAGGCCCGTTTCCTGTCGCTCGCACCCGGCGTGGCCAGCGATGTCGCCGCCCTGCTGGCCGCTCCGGATTCGCCCCTCGCCCGGCAGCGCGTGGCCAACTGGCTCCTGGCCCTCAAGGGCGAGGATCGCTATGAGTCGGCCCTCCTCCTCGATGCCTCCCTGGCCGTGCGGGCCGCGGTGCCCGAGGACGCCGCACCGCCCGGCGCGCCCTTGCAGGCGACGGCGCGGGCCGCCCTGGAGCAGGGAAGGATCTCCGTCACCGATCTGCACCGGGCGACACCCGACGGCCATGCGCACCTGGAAATCCTGGCGCCCATCTTCCCGCCGCCGGAGGAAATGCCGCGCGGCACGCCCACCGTGGCACGCCCGGCGGGGCGTCCGGTCGCCGTCGCGGTTCTCCGCATCCGGCCCGAACACAAGCTGTACCCGCTGGTCCTCGCCTGGCCGACACCGTCTGCAACCGCCGAAGCGGTGCTGGTGCGCATCGAGGACGGTTACCTGGTGCACGTCAGCGAGGCACGGCACCGTCCTGGACGTGCCGTGCAGCAGCGCCGACCGTTGGCCCAGACCCGCTTGGCCCCCGGCTATTCCGACGATGATCGGCTGCAGCCCACCGAGTGGGTCGACTACCGCGGGCAGCGGGTGATCTCCGTGATTCGTCCGGTGCCGGACACCCCGTGGTTTCTCATCGCCAAGATCGACACCACCGAGGCCTACGCCCCGTTGCGCCGCGCCACCTGGCAGACGGCGGGAGTTTCCGGGCTGCTGATCGGTGCGCTCCTGCTCGCCGTGGGTTACAGCGGCAGCCGCCAGGATCGCTTCCGCCTGCGACAGGCGCTGCAGAACGCCCGCGAGACCGCGGCGGCCTCCGAGCGCCAGGCCCTGCTGTCCCTGGAGGCCAACGACATCATCCTGCTGCTCGATGGCCGCGGCCGGATCGTCGAGGCCAATCCCCGGGCGCTCGCGACCTACGGCTACGACCGGGAGGAAATGCAGCGCCTGAGCATCGCGGAGATCCGGCCGCCCGGACTTCAGGCGCAGGCCTCGGAAGACCTGCGGCGGGTGGCGGCGGACGGCCATGCGGTGTTCGAGACCGAACATGTCCGCAAGGACGGCACCCGTTTTCCGGTGGAGGTGAGCAGCCGGGTGGTGCAGGTCGACGGGCAGCCGCACTTCCTCTCGGTCGTGCGCGACATCGCGGAGCGCAAACGCAACGAAATGGAACGGCGTGAACGCGTCCGCGCCGAAGATCGGTTCGCCAAAGTGGCCGCATCCGTGCCCGGCCTGGTCTATTCGTTCCGCCTGGCGCCGGATGGCCGCATGAGCATGCCGTTCGCCACCGAACGGCTCGCCGACCTTTCCGGCGTCCGTCCGGAGGAGGTTGGCGACGACATCGCGCCACTCTTTGCACGGATTCACGCCGAGGATCTCGAAGGGCTGCGCGCGGGCATCCTGGCCTCCGCGCGTTCCCTTTCGACCTGGTCCAGCCGCTTCCGCTTCCTGCACTCCGCGCGCGGGCTGCGGTGGATCGAGGGACAGTCGGTGCCCGAGCGCGAAGCCGACGGCGGCACGCTCTGGCACGGCTACATCCAGGATGTCTCCGAACGCGAGGAGGGCCGCCTCGCCCTGGAGGAAAGCGAGGCACGGCTCCGGCTCGCGCTCGCGGCAGCCAATCAGGGACTCTATGATCTGAACGTCCAGACGGGTGAGGCGAAATTCAGCCCGGAATATGCCACCATGCTCGGTTACGACCCGGCCACGTTTGTGGAGACCAACGCCGCCTGGATCGAACGCCTGCACCCGGAGGATCGGGAGCGGACCGCGGCCGTCTATCGCGACTACGTGGCCGGAAAGCTGCCGGAATACCGGGTCGAGTTCCGCCAGCGCACCCGCGACGGCGGGTGGAAGTGGATCCTGTCCGTGGGCCGCATCGTGGCGCGCACCCCGGCCGGCGAACCGCTGCGACTGATCGGCACGCACACCGACATCATGCACCAAAAGATGATTGAGGCGGCGCTGCGCGAGAGCGAGGAGCGCCTGCGGCTGTTCGTCGTCCACGCCCCGGCGGCCCTGGCGATGTTCGACCGCGAGATGCGTTACCTCACCGCCAGCCGGCGGTGGCGGCTGGATTATGGGCTGGGCGAGCGGCGCCTCGAGGGCGAGTCGCACTACGAGGTATTCCCGGAAATTGGCGAGACTTGGAAAGCCGTCCACCGGCGGGGTCTCGCGGGCGAGGTCATCACGAGCGAGGATGATCGCTTCGAGCGGGCCGATGGCACGGTGCACTGGCTGCGCTGGGAGGTGCGTCCGTGGCGCGACGCCTTCGGCGCCATCGGCGGGATTATGATTTACTCCGAGGACATCACCGCCCGCAAGGAGGCGGAGCGGGCGATGGCCGCGCAGGTCGTCGAGTTGCAGCGCTGGCACGCCGCCACGATGGGACGGGAGACGCGGGTGCTCGAACTCAAGGCCGAGGTCAACCGTCTGCTCGCCGCCGCCGGGCAGCCGCCGCGCTACGCGACGGTCGAAGACCCACCGGATGCTTCCCCGCCCCCGTCATGAAGGCCTTTTCTTTCCGGGTGATTTCGGCGGCGCTGCGCCGCACGGCGGCCGTTCCCGCGGTGCTGGGCGCAACGGTGGCGGTCGTGGCCGCGGCGAGCGCGTGGTTCGCGGCCGAATGGCGGCGCGACGCCTTGATCGCCCGCGAGCATTCGGAGGTCGCCGCACGGCTGCAGCAGGTGGCCAACACCCTGACCGCGGTGATCAACCGGCGCCAGGCGATGCTGGGCGGATTGACGGCGTTTGCGACGATTCCGCGGGACGCGGCCACGCTGCGCCATGAGTTTGGTCTCTATGCCGCGGGCCTCCACGGCGGGGATCCCCTCATCCGGGCAATCCAGATTTTTCCGCAGCAGGGGCCGCTGCTGATTCATCCGCTCGCCGGCAACGAAGCCATCGCCGGGCGGACCCTGGCCGACCTGCTCAATGACGAGCGTCCAACCGTCCGCGAGGACGTGCGTCGCACGATCGAGCGGCGCCGGTCGACCTTGAGCAATCCCTACGAACTGCGTCAGGGGGGACTTGGCCTGGTGGCGCGACGGGCGATCCACGCAGGGGAAACTTTGATCGGCGTCGCGACGGTCATCCTCGATGTAAACGTGCTCCTCGACGGCGTCGGGGCGCGGGCGCTGGCCGACGAACTGCAGGTCGGCATCCGCGATGCCGACGGCCGGCAGTTCTTCGGAACCGCCGCCGGGTTTGACGGCGATTCAGCGACCCAGCGGGTGGCGCTCCTGGATCGACAATGGACTCTTGCGGCCCGACCGGCGTCGGGGTGGGGCGGGCGGGATCGGGCGCAGGTTGCGCTGGCCCGAGTGGGCGGTGGCGTGGCCGCGGTCCTGCTCGGTTGGATGGCTTTCGGCCTGGCCCGGGGACGTCGGGACTTTGAGCACCTGGCCCACTCGCGTGCGGTGGAGATCGGAGAGCGCCGCGAGGATTACCAGCGGCTCTTTGAGGAAGCCGAAGCGGCGCGACAAGTGGCCGAAACCGAGCGCCGGCGCGTGGAGGAGGCGGCCCGCCGGCTGGAGGAGGAAACCGAGCGTCGGCTCTCGGAGTCGGCGCACTCCCGGCAGGTGCTGCTCAGCCTGCTGGAGGACCAGAAGGCGACGGAGGGCGCGTTGCGCGAGAGCGAGGATCGCTACCGCAGCCTGGTGGAGGCGTCGTTCGAGTGGGTGTGGGAAATCGATGCCGAAGGGCACTACACCTACGCCAGCCCGCGGGTCTGGGATCTCCTCGGCTACCGGCCCGAGGAGGTGATCGGGCGAACACCGTTTGATCTCATGCCACCTGAGGAGGCCGCGCGCCTGCGGGCGGAGTTTGCGGCGATCGTCGCGTCCCGGCGTGCCTTCAAACAGCTCGAGAACGTCAACCGCCATCGCGACGGGCGGCAGGTCGTGCTCGAGACCAGCGGCATTCCGGTGTTCGCCGCGGATGGGTCGTTGGCCGGTTACCGGGGCGTCGATCGCGACATCACCGCCCGCCGCGAAGCGGAACAGGTTCTCCGCCTCCGCAGCGCCGCCCTCGAGGCCGCCGCCAACGCCGTCGTGATCACCGATCGGGACGGCCTGATTGAGTTGGCCAATCCCGCCTTCACGGCACTGAGCGGCTGGGAATTGCCGGAAGTGGCGGGACGCAACCCGCGCGACTTCCTGAAATCCGGGCAGCACGACGCGGCGTTCTATCGCGGCATGTGGACCACGATCGCCAGCGGCCGGGTGTGGCGCGGCGAGGTCGTCAACCGGCGCAAGGACGGGGTCGCCCGCACCGAGGAGATGACGATCACGCCGCTGCACAACGCGCGGGGCGAAATCACCCACTACATCGCGATCAAGCAGGACATCACCGAGCAGAAGGAGATCGAGTCGCGGCTGCAGCAGAGCCAGCGGGTGGAGGCGATCGGCACCCTGGCGGGCGGCATTGCCCACGACCTCAACAACATCCTGGCGCCCATTTTGCTCGTCGGCGGCGTGCTCCGCGAGCGGCTCCCGAACCCCGAGGATCGCGACATCCTCGAGTTGGCGCAGTCGAGCGCCCAGCGCGGGGCCGACATCGTGCGCCAGTTGCTCACCTTCAGCCGGGGCCAGCAGGGCCAGCGATCGGAGCTCCAGGTGCGGCATCTGATCAAAGAGATGCTCGGGATCATGCGGGAGACCTTCCCCCGCGAAATCGGCATCCACTCGCAGGTGCCGGCGGACCTGTGGCCGGTGGTGGCCGATCCCACCCAGTTGCACCAGGTCCTCCTCAATCTCGGCGTCAATGCCCGCGACGCCATGCCGGAGGGCGGCCGTCTGACCTTGTCGGCGCGCAACCTGGTCCTCGCCCCGGGCGACCCGGTCCTTCCGCTCGGGGCGCCGGCCGGACCCTACGTGGCCGTCGAGGTCCAGGACACCGGACACGGCATCCCGCCGGAGGTGCGGCAGCGGATCTTCGATCCGTTCTTCACCACCAAACCGGTCGGCAAGGGCACCGGGTTGGGGCTTTCCACCGTGCTCGGCATCGTCCGCAGCCACGGCGGATTCATCACGGTCGACTCCACGCCGGGAGCGGGCACGACCTTCCGCGTCTTCCTGCCCTGCAATTCCGAAGGTGTCACCGGTGCCCGGGCGGAAGCGCCGGAGGAGGCGCGGGCGATCGCGGCGGCGGAAGCGGCGCCGGGCGCGGGTCTGACCATCCTGGTGGTGGACGACGAGAGCAGCATTCGCGAAACCACCCGCCGGCTGCTGGAAGGGCGGGGTTACCGGGTGCTCACCGCGACCGACGGGGCCGAGGCGGCCACGCTGTATCAAAAGAATCGCGACGACGTCGCGCTCGTGCTGACGGATCTGATGATGCCGGTGATGAGCGGCCTGGCCCTGATCCGCGTGCTGCGGTCCCTCGCCCCGGAGCTCGCCATTATCGCCACCAGCGGCGTGAGCGACGAGGACCAGGGCCGGGAGCTCGGCCTGCTGGGCGTGACCGAACTGCTGCCCAAGCCGGTGGAGGTGCCGACCCTGCTCGCCACGATCCAGCGCCTGCTGGCCGCGCGCCGCGGGTAGGGCGGTCCGCGGCGCGGGTGAACCACGGAGCAACCGGGCCACGGAGGGCCGTTGGGGTGTCCGGGGGTGTCGCGCCTACAGCGGTTTCACCATCACCTTGGCGTTGCGGCCGCTTTCCTCGTAGGCGCGCAGGCGGGCGTCCGGCAGGATCTCGCGGCTGGTCTCCTCGAAACCGCAGACGTTGGTGAAGAAACCAAAATTCTGGGTCGAGAGCGCCAGCAGCGCGGTCGCCCCGCGCTCCTTCGCCACCAGGCCGGCGTAGTCCACCATCTTTTTCCCGATGCCGCGGTTGTGATAAAAAGGCATCACGTAGAGCGAGCCGACCTCGGCCAGTTGCGGGCGATCCGGGTAGAAGTAGAGCGTGACGCACGCGATGATGTTCTCGTCGATCTCGAAGACGAAGAACTGATCGATGTTCTTTTCGATCGCCTGCTGCGTGCGGTGGATCAGCTCCTCGCGACGCACGGCGTTGCGCGTCAGATTGTAGATCAATCGTACGTCGCTCTTCCGGGCCTTGCGGATCTGCTGGTAATCGTTGCCGTAGACGAGCGAGCCCACGCCGTCGTTGGAGAAGACTTCGTTCAACAGGCCGTCGAAAATCCGGCCGTCGATCACGTGGACCCGTGGCGTGCCGTTCTCGATCGCCTTGATGGCATGCGCCGCCTTCGAGAGGCTTTCCGGGCTGATGCGCCCGGGCGACTCCGCGAGGATCCGGCTCAACGCGTCGATCGCAATTTCACGGCGGACCTCGCCATCGATCTCCAGTCCGGGAGCCCGGGTGAAAAAAACGATCTTGGTCGCCTGCAGCGCCTCGGCGAGCTCGGCGGCGAGCAGGTCGGAGTTGATCCGCAGCGACTTCCCGTCGGGCCCGAAGCCGATCGGCGAGACCACCGGCACGATCTGCCGATCGATCAGCTCGAGCAGGAAGTCCTTGTCGATCCGGTCCACCTTGGCGGTGAACTGCTGGTCGACGCCCTTGAGGATGCCGAACGGCAGCGCGCGCACCGCGTTCGTGGTCGCGCATTTCAACAGGTTCTGTGTCAGCCCCTCCACCAGCGCGTGCGACACCCGCGAGGACGCGCGGACCGCGAGATCGAGCGTGGCGGCATCGGTGAGGCCCGAGCCGTCGGCATTGGAGATCGGCACGCCGCGCGCGGCCGACAGTTCGCGAAGTTGGTGCGCGATGCCGTGGACGATCACCACCTTGATCCCGAGCGAACGCAGCACCGCGACGTCCACCAGGATGTTGCTGAGATTGTCGTCCGCCACGATCGCGCCGTCGATCGCGAGCACGAAGATCTGTCCCTGGAAGCGCGGCACATACTTCAGGATGCCGCGGAGATCGGTCGGCTTGATCGTGGTGGCGTTCGCCTGGCTCGGAGCGGGGGGCGCGGGGGGGCCGGCAGCGGGACTGGTGCTCATCTCAAGGGGAAGCGAGTTTGTCGGGGACGCGGCGCGGGAGGTCAATAGCCGCGGGGCCGCGCCCGTTCACCGCACCTCGAGCGCCCAGGTGCGCGACGCGCGCTCGCCCGGTAGCGTGACAGTGTAAAGGCCCGGCTTGAGCGCCCCGGCCGGCACGGTGATCAAGACCAGGGCCGCCCGCGAACGCGTCTGCAGCCCGCCGGCGACGCGTTCGAAGGTGGGCGCGACCACCAGCGTGTCCCCCTTGAGATAAAGCTCGGCGCCGCCGAGTTGCTGCTGATCGCCGGGCAGCGTACAGACGAGCTCAATCGGGTAGGGGAGCAGCGCGCTCACCCGCGCGGCGGCGCGCACGCTGCCGTAGTCGACGGGCAGCGCGATCGGCTCGACCAGCGTGGACTGCAGATCCGCCGGCAGGCCGCCGGGAGCGGCGACCACGTTCGCGCCGTCGGGCGTGGGCGTCCGCTCCGCGGGGCGCTGCGCGACGACGGGGATGCGCTGGTAGCCGGCGGAGAGCAGGCGCGTGACGTTGGCGCGGTTCTTCATGTCCTCGTACGGCTGGAAGGCCGGCCCCGGCTTGCGGTACCGCAGCGTGAGAAAGGTGTACGGCACGATCACGAGGATGATCGCGACGAGGATCCATTTCATCGGCCACGGCTGGCGGGACTTCGGAGCGGCGGACATGCGGGGGGACAAGAAAACGGGGGTCCAAGGAGGGGCGCAAGGCTGGCGCCCGGTGATTCTCTTCATCGTCGCGACGAGCGTGAGCGAGGGGTGATTCGATCACCCGCTCACGCGCGTGGCTGCCAGGGCCGCCGGCGCCGCGCCGGGTCGTTTGGGACGGGATTTGGTTTGCCGCCGGCGGGCCGGGGCGCGACACGGGGGCATGTTCGCCCCGCTCGTCCTGGCGGCGCTGGTCGCCGCGCCGCCGCCGGATGTCTCCGGTTTCGCCGACTCCCGCCATCACTGGCGGAACATCAACCAGCCGGAACGCCTGATGCAGGCGGAGCCGGACCAGCCGTCGTACGCCCCGGCGCAGGTGCGGGAGATCGCCGCCAACCTGCTGTTGTTCCAGCGCGCGAATGGCGGCTGGCCCAAGGACTACGACATGCTGGCGGTGCTGACGGAGGCGCAGCGCCGGCGCATCCGCGACACCCACGCGGCCGACGACACCTCCTTCGACAACCACAACATCCATCCGCAGGTCGCCTACCTGGCCCGGGCCTTCGTCCTCCTCGGCGATCCGGCGCTCCGCGCCGCCGGCGAGCGCGGCCTCGATTTCATGCTGGCGGCCCAGTATCCGAACGGCGGATTTCCGCAGCGCTGGCCGCGGCCGTCGGGCATCGGCGCGCACATCACATTCAACGACGGCGTGATGGTGGGAATCCTGACCGTCCTGCGCGACGCGGCCCGCGCGGCGCCGCATTTCGTCTGGCTCGACGACGCTCGGCGGACCCGGGCGCGCACCGCGGTGGAACGCGGTGTCGACTGCCTTCGGCGGATGCAGGTTGAGGTCAACGGCGTGCCCACCGGCTGGGGGCAACAGCACGACGCAAGAACCCTTGCGCCGGCGGCGGCCCGGACTTTCGAGCCGGCCTGCCTCTCGCCGGCGGACACCACGGAGGTCGTGCGTTTCCTGATGGGAGAGGAGCGACCGGCGCCGGAATTGATCGCGCGGCTCGACGCGGCTGTCGCGTGGCTCGGGCAGGTGCGGCTGACGGGCATCAAGGTGACGCGCGTCCCGGCGCCGCCGGTGGAGTTTTTCCGGCACCAGACGGACTTCGACGTGGTGGTGGTGCCCGACGAGACGGCGCCGCCGCTCTGGCCGCGCATGGTCGAAATGGGCACGAACCGCCCACTGTTTTCCGGCCGCGACGGGGTGATCAAGTACGCCCTTGCCGACATCGATCGCGAGCGCCGCACCGGCTCGGGTTGGTACGGCTCCTGGCCGCGGCGTCTGCTCGAGGTCGACTACCCGAAGTGGCGCGCGAAGGTGCGTTGAATCGCAGCCGGGTCCATTCCCCGCAGCTTGCTTCGTACTTTGCTGCGATTCCGCGAGCCCGATCCGCGGAGCGGTCGCCTGGCCATGATGCCCCGAGGCTTGCCTCGGGATGGCCGGGCGAAGGGCGAGCGTTCACTCGCCCGATTGGAAGGCGCCGCACGGTCGTTGCCCGGAGGACTCGGGATCGTCACTCCACGCCCAGCGCCTCCGCGGCCAGGCCGTAGCGGAGGTTGTAGAGCGAGTGCAGGAACGCGGCAAACCCGCCCACCTCCGCCACCGCGATCAGGGTGGCCAGCGCAACGGGAAACACATCCGCCCGCGCGGGCGGCAGTCCCGGCACCGCGCGCCGCGCCGCCAGCGGCAGGGCGCCGAGCTCGTCGAGGAGCTCCCGCAGGTGGGTGAGTTCCACGGCGGGTGCGGTGGCCTCGAAGGCGCGGCCTGACCGCGCGCCGAGAATCGCGCGCGCGGTCGCAAGCGTGCCGCCCGTGCCGACGGCGGTCCGGTCCGCGGTCGACGGGGCCAGGATGAAGGCGGCGTCGGCCAGGGTGGCGCGCACGTGCGCCGCCACGCGCGCGGCGGCCTCGGCCGGGAGGGGCGCGGCCGGGTCGGCCACGAAACGCTCCGTCAGCCGCACGCAACCGAGCGGCAGGCTCCGCAGTTGGCAGACGGCGCGCGCGCGGAATTCGAGGCATTCGAGACTGCCGCCGCCGAGATCGAAGAGAAAGAAATCCCGTCGTGCGCGCAGGGCCGGATCGCAACGCAGCCCGCCGCCAATCAGGCGCGCCTCCTCGTCGCCAGTGAGGATTCGCAGTGCCGTCCCGGTGGCGGCGTGCACGCGGGCGCAGAACTCCGCACCGTTGCGGGCATCGCGGACCGCGCTGGTCGCGACCAACACGCGCGGGCCGGCGGCATTCCGGTCCGCGTCGGCCAGCAGTTCGCGGATCGCCTCCAGGGCGCGGGCCATGCCCTCCTCGGACAGCCGCGGTTCCGCGCGGCTGAGACCGGCGCCGAGGCGGGCGTCGAGGGCGCGGGCGTGGAGCGTGGCGACTTCGCCCCCCGGTCCGCGCGCGGCCACGAGCAGTTTGATCGTGTTGCTGCCGATATCGACGACGGCGACGGGAGGGGAGGTCATGGGCCGCGGATCGAGTCTTCCGGCAGGAAACCGCGAAAAACACGAAATAAACGAACGGGGGGCATGGGCACGGACCGCCTCAGCAAGGAGGAGAAAGGGCGGGCTCCTGGGGCGATCATCGTTTTTGGGGCATGGATTTCGCGGTGGCCTTCACCCGCCGAGGGCCGGCTCACAACACGAAATCAGGTGGCGCAATCAACAGCACGAACTCGCCCTTGAGGCTGGCTTGGGCCAGTCGCGCCTGCACGTCGCTGGCGGAACCGACGAAAAATGTCTCGTGCAGCTTGGTGACCTCCTTCGCCACGCAGATCGTGCGCGTTGGACCGAGGGTGGCGACGATTTCGCCCACCGCCTTGTCGATGCGGTGGCAGCTTTCGTAGAGCGCGAGGGTGTAGGGGAAGTCGCGGTGGCGCTCGAAAAACTGGAGCCGCGCGGCGCTCTTGGGCGGCAGGAAACCGACGTACAGGAACCCGTTGCTGGGCAGTCCGCTCGCGCTCAGCACCGCGACCAGCGCGCACGGACCCGGCACCGGCACCACCGGCAGTCCGCGACGCCGGCAGGCGCGCACGACGCGAAATCCCGGATCGCTCAAACCCGGCGTGCCGGCGTCGCTCACCACCGCGACCGACTGCCCCGCGGCGACCCGGGCGGCGAGCGCTTCGGCGGCCTCGAGTTCGTTGTGCTCGTGGTAGGGGAGGAGATCCTTGCGCAAGCCGAGCCGAGCCAGCATCGCGCCGGTGGTGCGGGTGTCTTCGCAGGCGACGACGTCGACGCCGCCGAGGATGGCGCGGGCCCGTTCGGTGAGGTCCGCCAGGTTGCCGATGGGCGTGGCCACCACGTAGAGGTGGCCCGGTTGCGGCGTGAGCGAACGGTTTTCCATGCGGCCCAAGGCTCCCGCGCGTGGCGGATCTGGCCACAAAAAAATCCGGCCCGAGCGGACCGGATCGCAAGGCGGCGGCGGCGGGCGGCGCTCAGCGGCCGCTCGGCTGGCCCATCCCGGGAATCTGGCCTTCCCAGCCGGCGGGACGGCTCCAGGGGATGGACGTTTGCTTCGGCGCGTTGGTGCTGCAGCCGCTGGCAAAGGCGGCGGCGATGAAAAGTCCGAGGGCAAGCAAGCGGCGGGCGAGGGAGCTCATGGTCTAGCGGATCAATACGGCGGAATCGCCTTTCTGCAAGGCTCCGCGCAAGGTCTCGGGCAGGACCTGCGCGACCGAGAAGTTGGCGCGCGCGTCGCTGATGACCACCGTCGCGACGACGTTCTGGCCCTGGCTGATCGTCATCCGCTGGCCGACCTGCGCCCCCCGGGCGGTGCCGAAGTTGACGACCACAAACGCGTTGCCGGGCCCGATGCTGAGCACGGTGGCGCGACCGGCCCGGTTGGTGAACACGGCCGTCGAGGCGCCAACGGCGGAAGGCAGGGCGGCGCCATTGCGCGCGGACGCAAGCTGGCGCTCCAGTTCGGAAATCGTGGTCTTGTAGGCCTGCACCGCCTCGGGCGAGGCGTTCGAGGCGCGGCTGGCGTCGAGGTCGCGGCGCAGGGCGCTGATCTCGTCGCCCAGGGCGCGGGTGGTCGCTTCGTAGAGGCTCAGCACCGCTCGGGTGTCAGAGAGGGATCGCTCCAGCTCGCGGGCGCGGGCGTCCGCCGCGGCGAGCCGCTCGGTGGAGCGGGCGACCTCCACGTCGAGGGCGGCGGCCCGGGCCTGATGGCCGGCGGACTGGGACTGCAGCTCGTCGGTGCGCCGGCGGGAGGCGGCGAGTTCGGTGTCCAATCGATCCGCCCGGGTGGCGGTCTCGGCGAGACGCAGTTCGAGGAGCTGCTTGGTGTTGCCGATGCGAAAGTACAGCACCGCCGAGACCATCGAACCCAGCAGGGCGATGAGGCAGAGGATCAGGGGCAGGCGGTGCATGGAAAAACGCGGAGGACGGCAGTGGGAACGGGCGGGGGCGGCGGTGGGCGCCGCGCCCGAGTGCCGATTCCCGGACGGATGTCATCCATTAGATGACAAGCGGCGGGGCGACGAGGATGATTCGGGTGACGCGGCGCGCTGAGGTACGGGGCCGGCGCCCGCCACCGGCCGCCGCCGCCGGCCAGGATGTCACGTATGACGTGACAAGCGGATGGGCGACGGGGACGATGAGCAGGGTGGCGGGGCGGGGCGGGGCTGGCGGGGGTGGTCCGGGACTCAGCCGAGCCGGTAGGTGGAGTCGACGAGGGTGGCGCGGGTGCGGCGTTTGACGCCGGTGCCCTTGTTGGCGGCGAGGCGTTCGAGGATCTTGAATGCCATTTCAGCCTGTTCGGGTGCGCCCGCGGCGGCGGCGAGTTGCTCCGCGGTGAACGACTGGCCGGGCGCGGCTTGCAGGGCGGCGACGAGCTTCTGTTTCAGCGCGATCACGCCGCCGGCGGCCTTCTTGCCGGCTTCGACGCCGGGCTGATGGTAGGCGTTGATCCCGATCAGGCTCGCGTAGAGGCCGGTGACGCGTTCGTAGAGCGCGATCAACATGCCGAGGGAGCGCGCCGACACATCGGGAATCGTCAGTGTGATCGAAGCGCGGTCCTTTTCGCTCAGCGCCTCGCGCGTGCCGAGGAGAAATCCCTGCAGGTAGTCGCCGCAGGTCACCCCGGGTTCGACCTCGAGGGAGGTGCGGGCGTTGCGATCCTTCAGCACCTCGATGAAGGTGACGAAGAAGTTGTTCACGCCCTCGCGGAGCTGCTGCACGTAGGCGTGCTGGTCGGTCGAGCCCTTGTTGCCGTAAACGGCGATGCCCTGGTTGACCATGCGGCCCTCGAGGTCGAACTCCTTGCCCAGCGACTCCATCACCAACTGCTGGAGGTAGCGCGAAAACAGCAGCAGGCGATCCTTGTACGGCAGCACGACCATGTCCCTGGCGCCGCGGCCGTCGGTGGCGTGATACCACATCAGGGCGAGCAGCGCGGCGGGGTTCTGGCGGGTGACGGGGAAGCGGGTGACCTCGTCCATGGCGGCGGCGCCGTCGAGCAGCGCCTGGATGTCGAGCCCCTGGAGCGCGGCGGGGAGGAGGCCGACGGCGCTGAGTTCGCTGGTGCGGCCGCCGACCCAGTCCCACATGGCGAACCGGGCGAGCCAGCCCTCGTGTTGCGCGGTCTGGTCCAGTTTGGAACCGGCTCCGGTGACGGCGACGAAGTGTTTCGCCGGATCGAGGCCGGCGGCGCGGAAGGCGGCGAGGGACTCGAGCATGCCGTTGCGCGTCTCGGCGGTGCCGCCGGACTTCGAAATCACAAGCGCGAGCGTCTTCGGGAGCTGGCCGCGCAACTGATCGAGCACGTAATCGATGCCGTCGGGATCGGTGTTGTCGAAGAAGGCGACGGCCATCCGGTCGCGGCGCGGACGGCCGAGCGCGTGGGCGACGAGCTGCGGGCCGAGGGCGGAGCCGCCGATGCCGATCACGAGGAGGTGTTTGAACTTCCCCTTGGGTCCGGCGATTTCGCCGGCGTGGACCCGGGCCGCGAAGGCCTTGATGGCGGCGAGGGTGGAGGTGATTTCGGCGGTGATCGCCGGTTCGGGGGCGAGGTGGGGGGCGCGGAGCCAGTAGTGGCCGACCATGCGGCGCTCGTCGGGATTGGCGATGGCGCCGCCTTCGAGGGCCTTCATCGCCTCGAAGGCGCGCTGCATCTGCGGCTCCATCGACGGCAGGAAGTCGCCGGGGAACGACAGGCGCGAGAGGTCGAGGGAGACGCCGAGGTCGGCGTAGTGGTGGTAGTGCTCTTTGAAGCGAGTCCAGTTCATGGGCGAAAAGTGGCGGGCCCACGAAACACACGGAGGGCACGGGAGGAAACCGCGAGGGGTTCCCTGCCGGGCGTCGCGGGGCGGAAACGGGATCAGAGGTCCTTATCGGTCACGGCGCCCTCCGAAGCGCTGGAGACCGTCTTCGCGTACTTGGCGAGCACGCCGCGCGTCTCCCGGGGTTTCCGGGGCTTCCAGGCCTTGAGGCGGGCCTGGAGCTCCCGGGGCGGGATCTCGAGGGTGAGGGTGTTTTTCACCGCGTCGATCGTGAGCGTGTCGCCGGTGCGGATGACGGCGATGGGGCCGCCGACCGCGGCCTCCGGGGTGATATGGCCGACGACAAAGCCGTGGCTGCCGCCGGAGAAGCGGCCGTCGGTGATCAGGGCGACCTCCGGGCCGAGTCCCTTGCCCATGATGGCGCTGGTCGGGCTGAGCATCTCGCGCATGCCAGGGCCGCCGACCGGACCCTCGTGGCGGATGACGACCACGTGGCCGGCCTTGACCTTTCCACCCAGAATGGCCGCGAGCGCCTTTTCCTCGCCCTCGAAGACGATCGCGCGCCCGGAGAAGCGCAGCCCCTCCTTGCCGGAGATCTTCGCGACCGCGCCGTCCGGGGCGAGGTTGCCGTGGAGGATGCGGAGGTGGCTGTCGGGCTTGATCGGATTCGACCACGGTCGCACGACGTCCTGGTTCTCAGGATACGGCGACACGCCGCGGAGGTTTGCGGCCACGGTCTTCCCGGTGACGGTGAGGCAGTCGCCGTGCAGGAGGCCGGCGTCGAGCAGCACCTTCATGAGGGGCGGCAGGCCGCCGATGCGGGTGAGGTGGACCATGCCGTACTTGCCGGAGGGCTTGAGGTCGGCGAGCACGGGCACGCGTTTCCCGATCCGGGTGAAGTCGGCGAGGGAGAGCTTCACCCCGCAACTGTGCGCGATGGCGAGCAGGTGGAGGACGGCGTTGGTGGAGCCGCCGAGGGCGATGACGACGGTGATGGCGTTTTCGAACGCCTTCCGCGTCATGATGTCGCGCGGCTTCAGGCCGGCCCGGAGCAGGGCGAGGGTGGCCTCGCCGGCGCGCCGGCAGTCGAGTTTCTTTTCGTCACTGATGGCGATTTGGGCGGAGCTGTTGGGCAGGCTCATGCCGAGCGCCTCAATGGCGGAGGCCATGGTGTTGGCGGTGTACATGCCGCCGCAGGAGCCGGCGCCGGGGATGGAGCAGGCCTCGATCGCGTGAAGGCCGGCGTCGTCGATTTTGCCGGCGGCGTGGCGCCCGATCGCCTCGTAGACGGAGACGATGTCGCATTCCTGTTTCGTTTCCGGGTGAATGCCGGGCAGGATGGTGCCGCCGTAGACGAACACGCCGGGGCGGTTGAGGCGCGCCATCGCCATGAGGCACCCGGGCATGTTCTTGTCGCACCCGCCGATGGTCACGAGTCCGTCGAAGCCCTCGCCGGCGGCGACGGCCTCGATCGAGTCGGCGATGATCTCGCGGGAGACGAGGGAGTATCGCATGCCCGGGGTGCCCATGCTGATGCCGTCGGAGACGGTGAGGGTGCCGAAGATGACGCCCTTGCCGCCGGCGGAGTTGGCGCCGGCCTCCGACTCCCGCGCGAGCTGGTCGAGATGCATGTTGCAGGGCGTGACCATGCTCCAGAGCGAGGCGATGCCGACGACGGGTTTCTTGAAGTCCTCCGCGGTGAAACCGACCGGGCGGAGCATGGAGCGGGCGCCGGCGCGGCTGGGGCCGTCGACGATGACGGAGGAATGCCGGCGGGTGGGATCGGGCACGGTGCGCATGGGAAAAGGCGGGCGACGGAACCAGAGCACGCCGCGTGCCGCAAGCGCTTATCCCGGGAAGACCGCGGGGGTCGCCGCCGGGAGCGAGCGGGCGGTTGCCTGGCGGCGCGGGGAGTGCATGGTGCGGGTCGTGAAATTCCTGCAACTCAACTTCCTCCCCCGCAGTGCGGATCTCGCGCTGCTGGGCCTGCGCCTCTGGTTCGGGCTGGCCATGGCGATCCTGCACGGCTGGCCCAAGCTGATGAACTTCTCGTCGCTCAAACCGAAGTTCGTCGACTTCCTCGGACTTGGTCCGGGGCTGAGCCTGGGGCTGGCGACCTTCGCGGAACTTGGGGCGGCGGTGATGCTGGCGCTGGGGCTCTGGACCCGGCTCTCGGCCGTGGTGCTGGGCTTCACGATGGGCTACGCCTTCTGGCAGGCGCACGGTGGCAAGCTCAGCGGCCCGGGCAACGGCGAGATGGCGTTCCTTTATCTTGGCGTCTGTGTGGTGCTCTTCGTGAGTGGCGGCGGAAAGTACGCGGTCGACGCGAAGCTGGGCGGCAGGGCCTGACGCGGGGGCGGGATTTTCGCTGGCGTGCGGGCGGAGGGCGGGCACAGGGTGGAGTTGCCCGCCCCATGTCCTCTGCCCCCGCTGTTTCCACCCCGTGCGGCACCGCCGCCGCCCCGGTCGGCGCCGCGTCTGCCCGCCCGGTTCCGTCCGCCCCGGTCCGTCTCCAGTCCTTGGATGCGTATCGCGGCCTGATCATGGTGTCGCTCGCGTTTGGCGGCTTCGGCCTGGCCGCCACGGCGCGCAATCACCTCAAGGCGGACCCGGACGCGGGTTTCTGGCGTGCCGTGGGGCGCCAGTTCGAGCACGTCGAGTGGCTGGGCTGCAGTTACTGGGATCTGATCCAGCCCTCGTTCATGTTCATGGTGGGGGTGTCGATGGCGTACTCCTACGTGAAGCGGCAGAGCGAGGGGCAGTCGTGGGCGCGGATGTTTGGGCATGCCTGCTGGCGGGCGCTGGCGCTGGTGGCGCTCGGGATCTTCCTCACCTCCAACTCGCGGCCGGCGACCGAGTGGTCGCTGATGAACGTGTTGTGCCAGATCGGGCTGGGGTATCCGTTCCTGTTTCTGTTGTGGCGGCGGACGCCGCGGACGCAGGCGATCGTCGCGGCGGGGCTGCTGCTCGGCACGTGGGCGCTGTACACGGCGGCGGCGGGGCCGGGCCTCGACCCGGCCAAGGGCGCGCCGCAGGTCGGAGTGCCGGCGGCGTGGGCGCGGGAGCACCTCGCAGGCGTCGGGGCGGCGTGGCACAAGAACGCCAATGTCGGGCACGCGGCGGACACCTGGCTGCTCAACCTTTTTCCGCGGCGGGAGCCGTTTGCCTTCAACAGCGGCGGGTATCAGACGATCAACTTCATCCCCTCGCTGGCGACGATGCTCTTCGGGTTGATGTGCGGCGAACTGCTGCGCTCCGGGCGCAGGGCGCGGGACAAGTTGCTCTGGCTGTTCGGGGCGGGGGCGGCGGGCCTGGTGCTCGGTCTCGCCTGGCAGGCGCTGGGCTGCCCGCTGGTGAAGCGCATCTGGACGCCGTCGTGGGCGCTGTTTTCGACCGGGTGGTGCTGCCTGATTCTCGGCACGCTCTATGCGATCGTCGACGTGCGGGGTTGGCGGGCGTGGAGTTATCCGCTGGTCGTGGTCGGGATGAACTCGATTGCGATCTATTCCATGGGGATGCTGCTGAAGGGCTGGACGGCGCGGACTCTCCAGACGCACTTCGGCGCGGATGTGTTCAAGGTGCTCGGGACGGCCAACGCACCCTTCGTGCAGGCGACGCTCGTGGGCCTGGTGTTCTGGCTCGTCTGCTGGTGGATGTACCGCCGGAAGATCTTCCTGCGGATCTGAGCACGCGGCGAGCGGCGGCGGGACGGAGCGCCGCCCTCCAGGGAGGGGAGATCGTGAGGATGGAGGACGCCGCTTCGCCGGCGCCGGGAAGAGTCCGGTGGGGAACCGTTCCGCCGCTCAGCCCTTCCACTCGGCGGCGTGGTCGACGCCGGCCGCCTTGGCGAGGTATACGGGTTCCTTGCCGGCCTTGAGCTGGGCTTCGTAGTCGCGCAGGCAGGCGAGGGCGGGTTTGGCGAGAAGCAAAATGGCGATGAGGTTGAGCCAGGCCATCAGGCCGACGCCGATGTCGCCGAGGGTCCAGGCGAGGTCGGTGGTGTGCGTGGTGCCGATGTAGGCGACGACCAGGAAGACGAGCCGCAGCATGGTGAGCATCCTTGGACTGGTGGTGTGGCCGCGGAGGTAGGCGAGGCTGGTCTCGGAGTAATAGTAGTAGGCCATCAGCGTGGTGAAGGCGAAGAAGAAGAGGGCAAAGGCCACGAAGCCGGGTCCGAAGCCCGGCAGGAGGCTGTCGACGGCGGCCTGGGTGTAGGACGGCCCGTACGCCATGCCGGGGATATTTTCGCGCAGGAAGCCGCCGGTCGGGTTGACGACGTTGTACTTGCCGGTGAGCAGCACCATGAAGGCGGTGGCGGTGCAGACGAGCCAGGTGTCGACGTAGACCGAGAAGGCCTGGACCAGCCCTTGGGCCGCCGGGTGTTTCACTTCGGCGGCGGCGGCGGCCATCGGCGCGGTGCCCTGACCGGCTTCGTTGGAGTAGATCCCGCGCTTGACGCCCCAGGCGATGGCGAGCCCGAGGATTCCCCCGAAGGCGGCGTCGGCGCCAAAGGCGCTCCGCAGGATCAGGGCGAACATTGCCGGCACGCGGTCCCAGTGGGCAAGGACGACGACGGCGGCCATCAAGAGGTAGCCGAGCGCCATGAACGGCACGATCATTTCGGCGGCCCGGGCGAGTCGTTTCACTCCGCCGAAGATGATTACGGCGAGCAGTGCGACCACGACGACCCCGGTGGCCGGCTGTGGGATGCGGAACGCGTTCTCCATCGCCACGGCGATGCTGTGGGCCTGGACGCCGGGCAGGAAGCAGCCGGTCGCAAGCACGGTCGCGAGGGCGAAGGTGACGGCGTACCATTTCATCCGGAGCCCGCGTTCGATGTAATACGCCGGGCCGCCGCGGAATTCGCCGTTGATGTCCTCCTTGTAGATTTGGGCGAGAGCCGCCTCGACGAACGCCGATCCGGCGCCGACGAACGCGATCACCCACATCCAGAAAATCGCGCCCGGGCCGCCCATCGCGATGGCCGTCGCCACGCCGGCGATGTTGCCCACGCCCACGCGGCCCGAGATCGCCAGTGAGAACGCCTGGAACGAAGACACCCCGCGGGCCGATCCCTTGGTGCCGAAGAGCAGCGCCACCATGTGCCCGAAGTGCCGCACCTGCAGAAAGCGGGTGCGGATCGAGAAATAAAAGCCGGCGCCCAGGCAGAGCCAGATGAGGGCCTGGCTCCAGATGAGTTCGTTGAGACCGTTGATGAGTTTTTCCACGGGAGGAGCGCCGCCAGTGGGAGGAAACGCACCGCCCGGGGCGAGCCTTAGTTTGGCGGCGGCACCTGCGGCGTGGTCCGCAGGCAGGCGATCCGATCGCGGACCTCCGCCGTCGTGAGGTTCTTCAACCGGCCCTCGGGTATCATCGAGACGGCGGGCTTTTCCCGCGCGAGGATGTCGGCGTTGGCGACGGTGGTTTCCTGACCGATGAGGCGCAGGGTCACCCGCTGGCCGTCCTCGGCGGCGAGGTTGCCGGCGAGCGTGCGGGCGGCGGGATCGTGGCGCCCGCTCAGCGGGGCGGCGGAGGCGGCGCCGGCGAGCAGGGCAACCGTAACAAGACCGGTGCGGGCAAACATGATGCCGGGGGGCGGTGGGGGCGGGAAACGACAGTGGCAGGGTGACGCGGAGGCAAGACCCGGCCGCCCCCGGCAAACCGACGGCCAAGCGCCGCGAACTCTTGCACAAGAAATGCGCGCGAATCGGCGTCGCGGCCGGTCAGGGGAGCGCAACACTGGCCGGCCGGCGGCGCCGCGCCGTGTGGTTGTCCGCCGCCCTGTCCCGCCATGAATGTCCGTCACGTCGTTCTGCTCTCGCTTCCGCTGCTCGCGGCCGCTCCGTTGCGGTCCGCCCCCGACGCCAGTCTGCCGCCGGTGCCCTCCAACGAACCCCCCGCCCAGCGCGACGCCCGCATGAAGTGGTGGCGCGAGGCGCGCTTCGGCATGTTCATCCACTGGGGCATCTACTCGGTGCCCGCCGGCACCTGGCAGGGCAGGCAGATCCCCGGCATCGGCGAATGGATCATGAACCGCGGCAAGATTCCGGTGGCCGACTACGCGAAATTCGCGGAGGGGTTCAACCCGGTGAAGTACGACGCCGACGCCTGGGTGCGCCTGGCGAAGGAGGCGGGAATGAAGTACCTCATCATCACCTCCAAGCACCACGACGGCTTCGCGATGTTTCGGTCCGCCGCGAGCAAGTACAACATTTACGACGCCACGCCCTTCAAGCGCGACCCGCTCAAGGAACTCGCGGCCGCCTGCCAGAAGCACGGGATCAAGCTCGGCTTCTACTATTCGCAGGCGCAGGACTGGCATCATCGCGGCGGCGCGGCGAGCGGCGGCCATTGGGACAAGCCCGCGCAGGAGGGCGACATGGACGCCTATATCCGCGACATCGCCGTGCCGCAGGTGAAGGAGATCCTCTCGAACTACGGCCCCATCGCCGTGCTCTGGTGGGACACGCCGACGAACATGACCCGCGAGCGCGCCGACGTGTTGGCGCCGCTGGTCAAGCTGCAGCCCGGGATCATCACCAACAACCGGCTTGGCGGCGGTTACCTCGGCGACACCGAGACGCCGGAAAACCGGGTGCCCGCGACGGGTTACCCGCGCGACTGGGAGGCGTGCATGACGATGAACGACACCTGGGGCTTCAAGTCCTACGACCACAATTGGAAGTCCACCGAGCGCCTCGTGCGCACCCTCGTCGACATCGCGAGCAAGGGCGGCAACTATCTGCTCAACGTGGGACCGACGGCGCTGGGCGAGATTCCGGCGCCGAGTGTCGAGCGTCTGCAGGGCATGGGCGCATGGATGCGGCGCAACGGCGAGTCGATTTACGCCACCACCGCCAGCCCGTTCCGCCGCCTTGGCTGGGGTCGCGCGACCCAGAAGCCGGGCCGCCTCTACCTGAATGTCTTCGACTGGCCGTCCAACGGCGAGTTGGTCGTGCCGATGCGCGGGAGCGCGCAGAAGGCGTACCTGCTCGTCGAACCGGGCCGGGCCCTCGCGCTCACGCCCTCGCCCGCCGGGCTGCGCGTGAAGGTGCCGGCGCAGGCGCCCGATGCGATTTCGTCGGTCGTCGTGCTCGATGGCGTGGGCGAAGTCGACCCGCTGCCCCCGCCGCCGATCGCGCCCGACGCCCAGGGCGTGCTGGTGCTCGGCTGCGACGAGGCCGATCTGATCGGCAAGGGACTGCGGGTGGAAGGCAACACCCAGCTCAACCTGGGCAGTTGGAATTCGCTGGGGGCTTATGCGCAGTGGGATGCCCGGATCGCGCAGGCCGGAACCTATCGCGTGACCGCGCTCTATGCGCTGCCGGCCGGACAAGGTGGCAGCCGGTTCGCGCTCACGGTGGGGTCTCGCAGCCTGGCGGCCGAGACGCAGGCGACCAACGGAGCCTACAAACCGCAGGTGATCGGGACGGTGCAGGTGGACAAGGCCGGACCGGTGCGCATCACGCTCCAGCCGGTGAGGATTGCGGGCGCGGAATTGATGCGGCTGCGGTCACTGACGCTTACTCCCGCGAAATAGCTCGGTGAGGTCGGCGCTCAAGTCTGGTTCCGCCGCGCCGATAAGGGCGATGCAGTCCGCGGTTGTTCCGCCCTCCCGGCGGGGCCGGACTGGCGTCTGGTTGCAAGCTGCCACCCGGTTCCGATGAGCCACTCAGCGCCCCCCCATGATCGCCCCCCGCCCGACGGGAAGCGACCCGCGCGGCCGATGCCGGTGGACGGGTCGGACGCGGGACTGGCGGGCCAGGTGGCGGCGCACAGCGCGGCCTTTCTGCGCGCGGATCTGAGTCTGTTTCACCAGGCGCAGCATCATTTCCTGCGCTGGGCAAAGACGTCCTCAAGTTCCCGGCCGGATGGTCCGATTATACCGGTGAACCAACGGCGTTCCCTGTAGACTTTTATCAGCGGCTGACCGTTTCGCTCCTCCCAAGCCGAAATCGTCCATGATCTCCTCCGCCTCCTCCTCCGACCGTGCGCCCCGGGCCGCGGATCCCGCCGCTCTCAACGGGCTGGGTTCCCGGGTTTCGCTGCGGCGTGCCGACAGCTTCTCGCCCGGAAGCGCCGCGTTGCTGCGGGCCGAACTGCATCGTCAGCCTGAAATCCGACCCGAGGTGGTCGCGCGGGCGCGCCGTCTCGCCGCCGATCCTTCCTACCCGCCGCCTGCCGTAGTCAGCCGCGTGGCGAGCCTGATTCTTGCCGCCCCGGATCTCTCCAACGACGAATCCTGAGGCACCATGCTGGCCCAAGGTTATGCGCGGACCTACCGCGCGAATGCCGTTCTCACCGCCAGTCCCGGACAACTCGTCCTGATGCTTTACGATGGCGCCCTGCGCAGCCTGGGTATCGCCCGCGAGGCTTTTTCCCGTCCGGAAGAGGACCGGCAGCGGCTGGCGATCATCAATCAACAACTGCAGAAGGCCCAGCTCATCCTCGCCGAACTGCAGTCGGGCCTCAACCTGGAGGCCGGCGGCGAGGTCGCCGCGACCCTGAATCGGCTTTACGACTACCACGCCCGGCGCTTGTACGAAGCCAATATCCGCAAGTCCGAGGAGCCCGTAAAGGAAGTGGAGCGTTTGCTCCTGGAGTTGCGGGAAGCGTGGGCGCAGATGCTGTCGCAAGGTGGGGGGGCCTCCCTCGACCAAGTGCGCACCGTCGCCTGAATTGACCATGGAGACTCCCGAGCAGAAGTGCCTGCGGCTCCTGGGCGCGTTGGAGGACCTGGCCCAGGCCGAGAATGCCAGCCTGCTGGCGGGCGACGCTGAGGGACTGGCGGCCCTGCAGGACCGGGCGGCTCCGCTCGTCGCGTACCTCGCGGAGCATGGGGCGGCCGTGACCAGCGAAGCGACGCGACGGCGCGTGGCGGCGTGGTTGGAACATCGACGCCAGACCGAGAGTTTTTTCGCCGGGCACATCGCCCGCATGCAGGAACGCATGCGTGAAATCGATGCCGCCCGCCGGCGGGTCGCCCGCCTGGCGCCTGCCTACAGCGCGGGCGTTTCCGAGGAGCGGGGGAAGTTTGTCGCCGTCGGCTGACCGCGCGAGTTTCTTGGGGGATTTTGCGACGGAGGGGCGGCCGCGGGACGGCGCCGACGTTAGCAGGCCGGCAACAGGCCGTTCGACGCGCCGGCGGTTTCGGTTCTGGTTCTGGGACCACGGCGGCGGCCAGCGCTACCGCGTTTCCTCCGCGGCGAATTCCCCTGGGAAATGCGATTCCCGGAGTGGCCGCGGATCGCCACGAGGGCGTCTGGTCCGTTCACCAGCCGGTTGATGTCAGGCGCCAACCGCCTGCAACCGCTCGAGATCGGCCGTGACCTCGCGGCCGGAAGGCATTTCTTTCGGGCCTTCCAGCCAGGCGGTCGCGATGCGCGATGCCTCGAGCTTCCAGTTCATCTGGGGCGTCGAGTAGACATTGGCCACGGTGGAGGAATTCGAGGTCTCCCAATCGAGGACGGCCTTCAGGCTCTGCGAGCCGTCGGCCAGCAGGAAGGCCTGAATAAAGATGGAACCACCGGGAAAATCGTTCCCCGGACGCGCCGTAAGGGTCAGCCGGGCGAGGCCGTGATGGAAGTTGACGATGCGGCTGGTTTGCCAAGCTCCGTCGTCGATCACCGGCGACTCGGCGATCACGGCCTTTTCGATCTCAGTCAGGAAAGAAAGCAGGCGCATGAAACGGCTCTTCGGCACACCTTGCGAAAAGTTAAGGGCTTTTGCGAAGAGTTTGCGGCAAGTGAGGCCCGAGGTCGCTGCGGTAGCGGGTGAGAGATCCGGCAGGTGCGATCGGCAAGGGTCCGATCCGAGGAAACGGCATCTTGGGGGTGCCTTGGCTGAAGTCAGCGTGCGGGCGCGCCAGCTCGACGGACGGTCGGGCGGCGGGAAGCCCGGCACGCCGCCAGATCGAGGGAATCATTTGATTGCACTACGGTTTTTCGGCCGCACCATGCTGCGGATTCGTCCCCATGGCATTTGAGAAGATCCTGATCGTCGAGGATGACGCCGTCATCCGAAACCTGCTCGAGAAGATCTTCCTGCGCCACCGGCTGGTGGTGAACACAGCCGAAACGCTCGCCCAAGCGACCGCGCATCTGGCTCGCGAACAGTTTGATCTCATGCTGCTCGATCTGCGCCTGCCGGATGGCGACGGGCTCAAGTTTCTGGAGCAGATCTCCACCCGGCCGGACCGCCCGCTGGTGGTGATGATCACCGGGTTTGGCACGATCGAGTCGGCGGTCGCTTCCATGCGGGCGGGGGCGTTTGACTATCTGCTCAAGCCCTTTTCAACCAGCCAGATCGACGTCATCCTCCGCAAGGCGCAGACGTATCATCAGCTCCTCAAGGTGAACCGACTCCTCAGCGATGACGCCATTGACGAGGACGGGGCCTTGGTGGGGCGCAGCCCGGCCATGGTGCGGCTGCGGCAGATTATCGAGCGGGTGGCGCCGACCGATGCGACGGTGCTGATCACGGGGGAAAGTGGCACGGGCAAGGAGATGGTCTCGCGGGAGTTTTACCGGCGCAGTCCGCGGCGCAATGAGCCGTTCATCAAGGTCAACTGCGCGGCGGTGTCGCAAACGTTGATCGAGAGCGAGTTCTTCGGGCACGAGCGCGGGGCATTCACGGGAGCGACCGAACGCCGCGAAGGGCGCTTCGAACTGGCGCACAACGGCACCCTCCTGCTCGATGAGGTGAGTGAAATCCCGCCGGCGTTGCAGGCCAAGCTGTTGCGTGTTCTGCAGGAGCGGGAGTTCGAGCGGGTGGGTGGCTCCCGCACCATCAAGGTGAACGTGCGCATCCTCGCCACCTCCAATCGCGATCTCCTGAGCCACGTCAATAAAGGGGAGTTTCGTCAGGACCTCTATTACCGACTCAACGTGTTCCCGGTCGAAGTGCCGCCGCTGCGCGAGCGGATGGAAGACATCCCGCTTCTGGCCGACTATTTCCTGCAGCGGTTCGCGCGCAAACACGGCGTCAAGGTCACGGGCCTGACCGATGCCGCCTATTCGACCCTGCTGGCGTACCGCTGGCCTGGCAACGTCCGTGAGCTGCAGAACACGATCGAGCGGGCGGTCATTCTCTCCGAATCGGGCCGGCCCGTGACCGTCGGCGCCCTCGGCCTGCCGGCCGATCTCAGTGTGGCGGAGCCTTCGGCCGTGCCATGGCCGCCACCGACCGAGTTCGAGCCGCCGGCACCGGTGTCGGTTTCCCTGCCGATGGATGAGTCCGCTGCGGGGGGCGAGGCCTCGGGTCTGACGGATGCGGGCGGACAGGTGCTGCGGCTCGACGAACTGGAAAAACGGGCCATCCAGGCGGCGCTGCGCCAGACGGGCGGCAACCGCACCCATGCGGCCGCCGCGCTCGGCATCAGCATCCGCACCCTGCGCAATAAACTGCAGGAGTATCGTGCGGCCGGGGAGCCGATTGACGACGGCGCGGACGGTGGCGAGGCTTAGGGTGTCGTCCCCGGGCGGATGCCGGCAGGGGGGCCTCGTTGAGTTGCAGCCGCTCGGAGGTCACGCCGCCGAACAGCGGGAAGCCGAGCAGGCCGGAGAGGCGGACAGCGATAGCGGAGCAGAGGATGAAATTCAGGCCGGAGGGGAACAGGGCGAATGCGCGCGCCGATCGCGAGCCCCGCGGCGGAGCGGCTCCACCTGTAGGAGGCTTTACGCCTCGAAGGAAGCTCACGAATCGCCCGTCGTTTCGCGGGATAAACCCGCTCCTCTAACCCGCGCCGCGCCCGGATCCACCGCTCACCGCGCGGCCGGCTGCACGCCGGGCAGGGCGAAGCGCGGGTCGCCCGAGACGGAGCGAATGGCCCGAGCTTCGCCGAGGTACTTTCGCCGCAGGTCGACGAATGGGCGCGCGCGCACCTCCTTCGTGGGGTCGTAGTTGGGATTGAGGGCGGGCAGGTACTTCACCGCGACGTTGGCATCGAGCCAGTCATTGAGCTGGCGGAAGAGCCGCTGCGTGCGCTCCGGCTCGGCTGCCGCGAGCTCGCGTTGTTCGTAGGGGTCCGCGGCGACATTGAACAGCTTCACCACCCCGGACCAGTCGAAGATCAGCTTCCAATTGCCCTCGCGGATGGTTGAGTGCGGCGCCGAGGGGAATCCATCGTCCGGATCCTTCACGATCACGTTGAGCGGGTAGTGCCAGTAGAACGTGTCGCGCGGGTACCCGCGCCGTGTGTTGGTGAGGTCTCCGAACAGCGACGCGAGGCTACGGCCGTCGATGCCGCGCTTGTAATGGGGCCGCGGATCGTAGCCGGCCGCCTCAAGGATCGTCGGGAAGAGGTCGTTGCAGTCGACCGGCACCTCGCACCACTGGCCGGCGGGCACGCGTCCCGGCCACCGGAAGACCAGCGGGACGCGGATGCCTCCCTCGAAATGCAGCGCCTTGCCGCCGCGGAAGGGGGCGTTGCTGGTCGCCGCCGGCGACGTGTACGTCACGCCGCCGTTGTCGCTCATGAACACTACCAGCGTTTCTTCTTCGATGCCCGCTTCGCGGACCGTGTCCAGGATGCGCCCAACCGAGTCGTCGAGACGCCGGAGCATCGCCGCATAGACGGCGTTGTCGTGTCCGTTCCAACCCCGGGTGGACTTCCGCTCGAAACGGGTGACCTCCGCTGCCGGGCCCTGAAACGGCGTGTGCACGGCAAAGTGACAGAGGTAGAGAAAGAACGGCTTCCCACCCGCTCGCCGCGCCGCCGCGCGGGTGCGGATGTACTCCGCCGCGTGCTCGGTCAGCTCATCGGTGAGGTAGTCGCGCCCGCGGTTTGGGCCGGCCCGGCCCCGGCGCAGCTCCGGTTGCGGCATTTTCGGGTGGGCGAGTGTGCGACTGTCCCAGATCTCCCGCCACTTGAAATACGGTGACCCTCCCTCGTCGAAATAGCTGAGCTCCTCGAAACCCTGATCCCGCGGCTGCCAGCCGGCGGAACCGTGTCCGCCGAGATGCCACTTGCCGAGGAACGCCGCCTCGTGCGCGGACATCGCCTCGGGGAGTGTGACCTCGTCGCGCCCCCCGTCGAGGGGATGTCCGGCCGGCAATGCGTCGATCGTCGTGCCGTTGAGCAGCGCCTGCGGAATATCAATCTTGTCCTGCCAGACGAGGGCATCCTGTGCCAGGTAGCCGGGCGGAGGAGCAATCCCCTGGTTGTAAAACGTGCGCACGTTGCCCCCCACCGCCGTGGTGAAGCCGAGGCGCCCTGCGTTCTTTCCGGTGAGCAGGCTGGAGCGCGTGGGCGAACAGAGCTGACAGGCGTACGCTTGGGAAAACGCGGTGCCTTCGCGCACCAGCCGGTCGAGCTGCGGCGTTTCATAATACATCTGGGCCGGCCGGGCGCCGGTGAAGCGCGTGGCGTAGGCGTTGACATCGACGATGCCGAGATCGTCGGCCAGGATGAAAATGACGTTGGGGCGCGGCTCCGCGGCGACGCCGGCCACGCGAGCGAGGAAGAGGGCGGCGGCCAGGGCAAGGCACCCGGCGCCGGTCGTTTGGACTCCGCGAACTCGCGCGGGACGGACGGCCGGGCTG
>CAZDGC010000001.1:21621-170141 GCA_964504885.1 uncultured Opitutus sp. | reverse complement strand
GAGTCAGTCCGTTCGTTCTAAAGTCGATGCGGCTGGCGGTTCGCTGGTGGTGACCAGAATTGACCGGTAGCGCACTGCTCCGCTGCCCGGCACCCGGTGGGTGACCGAAGTTGAACGAGGGCTTACGGCGTGAAGTACTTCTGCACGATCCACGCGGGCTGCCACTGGTCGGGCTTGCGCTCCTTGCCGGTGAGATCGATCCGCGGCGGCGGCGTGCTGGTCGTGGGCAGCGCGAGTTTGTCGCCGACGCGGCCCTGCCACTCCTTCATGAGACCGAGCAGGCGGCTCACGTGCACCGCGTTGCCCGGCACGTCGTAGACGCTCTTCGTCTCGTGGGGATCGGCCTGCAGGTCGAAGAGCTGGAGGTAGCCGATCTTCGGGTACGCGATCAGCTTCCAGCGTTCATCGCGCACGGCGCGCTGCACCTGGATGTAGGGCAGGAAGATCGAGTCGCGGATCTTTTCCCGGCGACCCTCCCAGATCGGGCGGAGGCTTTCGCCAAAGGTGCCAGCGGGCGCCGGCAGACCCGCCATGTCGCAGAGCGTGGGAAAGATGTCGAAGAGGTACGTGAACGCCTGCGATGCCCGGCCACGCGGGATGCCCGGACCGGAGAAGATCAACGGCACGTGCGTGCTGTGTTCGAAGACGCTCTGCTTGCCAAGCAGGCCGTGGCTGCCGAGAGCGAGGCCGTTGTCGGCGGCATAGACGATGATCGTGTTCTCGAACTGCCCGGTCTTCCGCAGCGCGGCGAGGATGCGGCCGATCTGCGCGTCGAGGTGTGCCATCATCGAGTAGTATTCGGCGAGCTGGTCGCGGATCATCGCCTCGGTGCGCGGCCAGGCGCCGAGGTTTTCGTCGCGGCCGCCGTTCATCGCGCCGTTGTCGAAGGGAAGCTGCGGGAGGAAATTCGGCGGCAGCGGCGGGCGATTGGCGTAGTCGGCGGGATAGCCGGGGCCGGGCTGGCGCGGATCGTGGGGCGCGGTGAAGGCGGTGTAGAGAAAGAACGGCTTCCGGCCGTCGTGACTTTCGAGGAAACGGATGGCGGCGTCGGCGAACAGCTCGCTGGAGAACTTCTCGCCGGTGCGCGGCTCGGTGAGTTTGCCGTCGGGGCCGAGGTCGCGAATCGGCACCTTCGTGTGATCCGACATGCCGCCGAACATGATGCGTTCGCCGCGCTGGAAGGCCCGCTGCCAGGAGGGCTGGCCGTTGTGCCACTTGCCGGTGCCGAAGGTCGCGTAGCCGTGCTCGCCGAAAAGTTCGGGCATGAGCTTTTCGCCCGCGAGGGTCTGCGTGTTGCCGATCAGCGGCCATGGCTTGCCCGTCATGAGCATGGCGCGGCTCGGCACGCACACAGCGCCGCTGTTGCCGCCGAAGACGTAGTTGCGGCGGAAGCTGTAGCCGGAGCGCACGAGCGCATCGAGGTGCGGGGTCTTGATCCGCGGGTTGCCGTGGGCGCCGATGGTGTCGGCGCGCTGGTCGTCGGCGAAGAGGAAGAGGACGTTGGGTTTCCGGGCCGGGGCGGCGGCGGTGGCGGTGCAGGCGGTGGCCGCGAGGGCGGTGGCGAAGAGAATGAGGGCGGGGAATCGCATGGGACGGTCGGAGAAGGAGGTTTAGAGAGAGGGGGAGAAGCGGGCGGATGCTACTGCGGCGCGAGCCAGCCGAGGGAGACGAAAAACCGGTCCATCGCGGCGACGGTCTCCTCGTAGCGCCCGCCGGCGCGGCCGTGGTTGAAGAAGCCGTGGCCCTGCCCCTCGTAGCCGACGAGTTCGCAGCGGCTGCCAGCCGCCTGCATGGCGCGGGCAAACGCCTCGGCGGTGGCATACGGCACGGTCGTGTCGGCCTTGCCGTGGAACAGAATCGTCGGCGGCGCGCCGCGTTTCACGTGGTGCGCCGGGGAAAACGCCTCCGGCGCCGTGCCGAAGCGCTCCGCCGACACGCGCCCGGCGTCCACGGTCGCGGTCAGGCCCGGGAGCGGGGCCAGCACCACGGCCGGATTGAACAACGCGAGGGCGTCGGGCACGCAGCTCACGTTCCGGTCGTCCGCGGGGTCGTCGAAGCCCGGGACGGTGGCGAGCGCGGCCGCGAGGTGACCGCCGGCGGAGCCGCCCCCGGCGGCGACGCGCCGCGGATCGATCCCGAGACGCACGGCGTTCGCCCGCACCCAGCGCAGCGCCGACTTGGCGTCCGCCAGGCAGGCGGTCGGCTTCACGCCGTGGCGGGAGGCCACGCGGTAATCGGCGGTAATCGCGACCAGGCCGCGGGCCGCCAGGTGGCGGCAGTGCGGCTCGAACTGCGCGGGCGAACCGCTGTTCCAGCCGCCGCCGAAGAAGAACACGATCGCCGGCCGGCCGGTCTTCGGACCGGCCGCCGGCTCGAAGAGCCACAGCGTCAGCCGCGTGTCGCCGACCGTCTTGTAGACCTCGGCGCGTGCGCCGTCCATAACTGGTGGATACAGGGTGCGACCGGATTTCGTGGCGGCCGCGTGGGTGGCGGCCGGCAGTACGGCGGCCCCGGCAAGGAGGAGCACGAGAGGAATTCGCATGGCGCGGAAGGGATCGCTCCCACACAGCGCCGCCCGGCGCAGCTTGGCAACCCCGGAGGCGGCCCGCGGGGAGCGGCAGTGTCATTCTCCAACTGGACGACGCGCCCCGCCTCAGCTTGCCGGCAAGCGATGCGGCAACCTGCTGCCGGGGTCCGGAAACCGGGATGCGACCGCCGCCCGGCGCGGCACGGGTTTTGACTCCCGACACGGCACGCGCACACGATCCTCCCTCATGAATCCCGTTCGACCCTTCCTCCTTCTCCTCGCCGTCACCGCTCTGGCGGGCGCCGCCGAGAAACGCCGGATCGTCCCGCAGGATCTGTGGGCCATGAAACGCGTTGGCAGCCCGGCGCTCTCGCCGGATGGCCGACAGGTGGTGTTCACCGTGCAGGAGTGGTCGATCGAGAAGAACAAGAGCACCACGCAACTCTGGCTGGTGGACGTCGCCGGCGGCGAGCCACGCCGTCTGACCACTGCGAACGCCAGCGATGGCTCGCCCGTGTGGAGCCCCGACGGCAGGCAGGTCGCCTTCATCTCGAAACGCGGCGAAGACGAAAACCCCTCACTCTACCTGCTCCGCCTCGACGGCGGTGAGCCGGAGAAGCTCCTCGAGCTCCCCTTCGCCGTCAGCCACCCGAAGTGGCTCCCCGACGGGCGCGGCCTGATCGTGGCCACGCGGGTGATCCCAGAGCTCGCCGGCCGGCTCGGCCCGGACGACCTCGCGGCGATGCGCCAGGAGATCAAGCGCCGCAAGGAGTCGAAAATCAGCGCCCGGGTCAGCGAAGACCGCGTCTTCCGCTACTGGGACACCTGGGTCACCGACGGCCTCGCCCACCGGCTCGTGCGGGTCGATCTGCCGGGACGCGAGATCCGCGATCTGACGCCCGGTTTCTCGTACCTGTTCTCGGTCAGTGGCGAGGTATCGTATGATCTCGCGCCCGACGGCCGCCACCTGGCCGTCAGCATCAACTCCACTCCCCCGCCCTACCGGGACTTCTTGAACGCCGACGTCTACCTGGTGCCGACCGACGGTTCCGGCGAGCGGCGCAACCTTACGCCGGAAAACAAGGGCTCCGACAGTGGCGCGGTCTTCGGCCCGGACGGGAAATCGATCTACTTCAAGCGCCTGAAAACGCCCTGGGGCGGCGGCGAGTTCGCCAAGCTCTGGCGGCACGATCTTGGTTCGGGACGCAACCAGCCGGTGACGGACCACCTCGACACCGCGATCGACGAGGTGGCGTTTTCGGCCGACGGACGGACGCTCTATCTGACGGCGGAGGACAAGGGCGTGGTCGCGGTCTTCCGCCTGCCGGTCGCAGGCGGGACGCTGGAGACCCTCACGCGGTCCGGTTCGTCGGGTGGGCTGCGGGCGAAGGGCGGGACGATCGTGGTGCTGAACACGACCTCGAGCCGGCCGGAGGAGTTGTTTGTCCTGGAGCCCTCCGGAGGCGGGCTGCGGGCGCTCACCCGTTTCAACGCCGACCGGTTGGCGCGACTCGATTTCGGACGCATGGAGGAGTACTGGTTCGAGGGCGCGGGGGGCGACCGCGTGCACGGCTGGTTGTATTATCCGCCGGGATACGATCCCGCGCAGCGGTATCCGCTGCTGCAGCTCATGCATGGCGGGCCGCACACCATGAACCGCGACGCCTGGAGCTACCGGTGGAACGCCCACGTGATGGCCGCCCCGGGTTATGTGGTGACCTGGGTCAACCGCCACGGATCGACGGGCTTCGGGGAGAAGTTCTGCCAGAGCATCATCGGGGCCTGGGGGGAGAAGCCGCTGGCAGACATCCTCAAGAGCACGGAATACCTGCTGAAGAAACTGCCCAACCTGGACCCGACGCGGCTGGCGGCGGCGGGTGGCAGCTACGGCGGCTACCTGGCGGCGTGGGTGGCGGGGCACACGGATCGGTTTGCCTGCCTGATCAACCACGCCGGCGTGAACGACTTCATCACCCAATTCGGCGCCGACACCACCAGCTTCGGCTTCACGCAGGTGCTCGGTGGCAAGCCATGGGAGAACCCGGAAGGCATGCAGCGCAACAACCCGACGACCTATGCGCGCAACTTCAAGACGCCGATGCTCATCATCCACGGCGAAAAAGACTATCGGGTGCCTTATGTGAACGGCACTGCGCTGTACGGCATCTACCAGGCGATGGGCCTGCCGGCGCGGCTCGTTATCTTCCCGGACGAAAACCACTGGATCCTCACGCCGCAGAACTCGATCTACTGGAACTGGGAATTCCAGAGCTGGCTCGCGCGCTGGATCGGCGGCAGGCCCACGCTGGAGAAGCCGGCCTTCGGCGCCGCGGCGGCGAGGTAAGCCCCGCGCGACGCCGCCGCGGGCTTGGCCCGGAAATTTCCCGCCGCGGCTCGAGGCCGCAGCCAAAGGAACCGCCCGGCTGACATCGTTCCTCGTTCTCGTCCCGAGAAGGAGGAAGAGAACGAGGAACGAGAACGATGAAATCGTCGTGGATTGGCGCGAAGGGGATCGATAGCTCCCATGACGCCCGGCACCCGTCGAGCCCGGCTGCGGTTCCCGGCCGGCCGCCGGGGTCTGGCAGAAATGCGACTTACTTCCTGGCCTCGGAAGGCGCCGCGGCCGCGGTCGGCGGCGTCTGCCAGAAGTAATGGCCGGTCTGCACGCGCTTCCAGCGGATGAAGATGGCCGCGGCGGCGAGCACGAGCACCACCACCAGCGTAATGATGCGCCGGCGACGGCCGGAAGCCTCCTTGTCCTCGTAGGGATCTTCCAGGGAAGTCTTGGAACCGGGCGGCAACTTGGCGACGTCGGTCAGCGCGGTGCCGAACGGGATGTTGATCCTCACCCGGCCGTTGATCGCCCAGCCGTTGCCCTCGAGCAGCGGCCCGAGCGTGCGCTGGCGGAGTTTCAACCAGGCGATGATCATCGAAGGTCCCGAGATCAGCAGGATGATGCCGATCAGGGCCAGCGGCATCCAGATGCCGAGGTTGACAAAGTTGGCGAAGATGGCGGCAAGAAAACCGCCGATGGAACCGAGGGCGACACCGATCCCGGTGATGAGCGCGAGGTCGAATTTCTTCGGCTCGGCCGGCTTGGCCTTGTCGGCGTTGGCGGTCTTTTCCGCCGCCGCGGCGAGCTTGCCACTCGAGGCGGCCTCGGCGGCCGCCGCACGTTTGGCGATCTGTTCCTCGATCAGCCGGACGAATTTCTTGTACGGCGACCAGAAGGCCTGCCGCACGCTGATGGGGTTGTCGACAATGCTGGTGATCACGGCATCCCAGTCGCGGCCCTTGCGATCGTAAAAGACACCGTGCCGGCCGACGAACAGAAAGTCGCTGTCGCCCTGCGTAAAACAGGCGGCGATCGTCATCGGCGGTGAACCGGGGCGGGTACAGGCGCAGTAGGCAATGTAAATCTTGCTCATCGCCGCGAGGGGGCTGGGGGCGTTGACCTGGAGGCAGAGTTCGGTCGAACGGCTGTCGAGAAAGAGCGTACCCGCCTGGAAGACCGCCAATCGATCGCGGGAATAGAAATCCGCGAAGTTGACGAAATTGTGGAGCAGCGTGCGGAAATCGCGATGCAGCCGCACCAGTTTCTCGACCGAGGCGATGGCTGCGTAGGTGGGGGCGAGCGCGACATCCTGTCCGATGAGCACTTCGAGCGCGGCACGGTGGTTGGCCCCGAGAATCTCCGCCGCGCGGGCGGCGCCGAGCTTCTCGACCGTCGCGCCCGCCTTGGCGGCGAGCCAGGCCTCGTAGGGGGCGAGTCTGCCCTTCAGGACCGTCCAGTCGGCCTCGGTCAGATCCGTAACGCCACCGCCAAGCGCCGGGGCAACGGCATCCGCATGCAGGCGTGCCAGCGCCGCCGCCCAGGCCGGGTTGACGCCCTGGAGCAACGGCAGCGGCCGCCCCGCCTCGATGCGCGCGAGCGGAAAACCAGCGACCTCCTCGCTCGAGACCTTCATGTCCTTGGACGCGATGGCGAGATACTCGGCCTCGGAACGGTTCAACGCCGCGAGGGCGCGACCGTCAAAGGACGCCAGGCGGCAACGGGCGAAGTAGTCGTCGACCTTGGCGCGGACGGCGTTGACGGCGGCGACGGCGGCACCCGTGCCGGCACCGAGCGGCGCCGTGGCGGTGTCGGTGGCCTTGGCCGACCAGGCGAGAAAGGCGGCGAGTTCGTTGAAGAAGGCCGTCACCTGCTCGGCGGTCACCCCGACGGTACCGCAGCGGTCGGGCTTGCCGCCGGTGCAGGCGATGACGTCCTTGATGGTCTGCTGGAGCGCGGGATCCGGTGTGGCGTCGGGCGGGATGACGCCGTCGCCGTTGAGCGGGTTGGCCGAGAAAATCTTCGCAGTGTCGGCGGCCTCGGCGACCGTGATCGCGGTGGCGGTGGGCTTGCCGAGGCTGGTGAGTATTTGTTTTGCCGAAGCCAGCGCGGCCTGGCCCTCGGGCGAGGTGGAGTTGAGCGCCGACAGCGGCAGACCGTCGGTACCGGCGAGCAGGACACCGCAGTCGGCGAGGTGCGCGGCGGCCCATTTGATGACGGCGAGTATCTCCGGGACGCGGATACGGCCGTCGCCATCGGTGTCGATTTGAGCCAGGGTCTTCTCGTCGACTTCGAGCCCCTTGACGGGACAGGAAAGCGCCACCCAGAGCTTTTGATCGAGTTGGTCGAGGGCGAGGAGATCCTCCCCCTTGGTCAGGGCGACCTGTTCGAGGCCGCCGGTGCGAAAGAACGTCCAGGCATGCGAGGAGGAAGTGGAGCGGGACATGGGCCCACTCATACGTACCGCCTGCGGAGGTGCAATCTTCGGGTGGCCGGAAGCGCGGACTTGGTGGCTATCCTCGCCGCAGCACCAGTACGCACTCGAGATGCCTGGTCTGGGGGAACAGGTCGAACGGTTGCGCCGCCATCAGCGTGTACCCGGCGGTGAGAAAGTGGCGCAGGTCGCGCATCTGCGTGGCGGGATCGCAGGACACGTAAACCACCGTCCGCGGGCCAAAGGCGAACAACTGCCGCAGGAACGATTCGTCGCAACCCTTGCGCGGGGGATCGATCACCACTGCCGTGTCCGCCGGCCGGAACGCGGGATCGAGTCCGGCGAAGATCGCCGCCGCATCCCCCGCCGTGAAGGTGGCGTTGGCGATGCCGTTGGCGGCCGAGTTCTCCCGGGCAAACCGCACGCTGCTCTCGCTCACCTCGACACCCGCCACCCGCTCAAACGCCGGCGCCGCCGCCAGCGCGAACAGGCCGCTCCCACAATAGGCATCGACGAGGAACCGCGCCCCGCTCGCCGCCGCCTGGTCGCGCACGTAGCGGGTGAAGGCCGGCAGGATGAACGGGTTGTTCTGGAAAAAGTCGCGCGCCAGGAAGTGGAGGCGCAACGGCGGCCGCGGCGGGTCGTCCACCGGTATCTCCTCGGTGATGACGGCGTCGTAATCGGTCGTCACCACGCCTCCCGCTTCGCGCAGCAGGAGCGTCGCGCCGCGGAGATAAGCCTCCTGGCGCGCATGCACCTCCGCCCGCACTGCGGTCAGCCGGGCGTTGATCGCCTCGGTGGCAATCGGACACTGCGGCACATCGACGAGATCGAAACGCGTGCCCTGGCGGAGAAAACCGATCGGTACGGGTGGTGGCGGCGCGGTCGGAGAAGCCTCCGCCGCGCCGGGGGCCGGGCGCCGTGGCGGCGCAAAGTGCGGAGTGATCTTCGAACGGTAGTGAAATTCGCGCGGCGACGGGACCACCGGCGCGACCGGAAAGTCCGGGATGCCCGCCAGGTGGTGCAACAACTCCGCCACCTGCCGTCGCTTCCACGCGAGTTGGGCGGGATACGCGAGGTGCTGATACTGGCAGCCGCCGCAGCGGCCGAACAACGGGCAACGCGGCGCGACCCGCTCCGGCGCCGGCGCGAGGACCGCGACCAAGTCCGCCTCGGAGAAGTTCCGGTGGTTGCGAAACACCCGCGCCCTTACGCGCTCCCCGGGCAGCGTGAACGGCACCATCACCACCCAGCCGCCGGCCGGCACCGGCGCTGCGGCCGCGGGACCGCCTTCGTCACGTATTACGTGACATGTCCCGGAAAGCGCGGAGGGTGTTGCGCCGGTCGTCGGACCGGCGTCGTTGTCACGTAATGCGTGACAAGCGACCGGGGTCGCGGGGAGATCGCCGCGGGGGGCCGGAGCGGCGCCGGGCAGCGCGATCCGGCCGAGCCCGACGCCGAGGTTGGTGAGCGTCGCGATCTCGAGCTCGATCTCGGCGTGGTACGGAAACGGCCGGTCGTTGAACTTGCGGTGTCTGCCCACGGAACACACGGAACACACCGAAACCCAGGGAGCGAGGAAAAGGATTTTGTCATCCGGCAGGTTTCCGTGTCTTCCGTGTATTCCGTGGGCGCACCCGAAACGATCACCAGCCTCCAGAATCCGCGCGTGAAGCAGCTCGTGAAGCTCCGCGACCGGCGGCCGCGCGACGAGGCCGGCGTGTTTCTCGTGGAAGGCTACCGCGAGATCCGCCGCGCCCTCGAGCGCCGCGTGCCGCTGCGCGAACTCTACTACGCCCCGGACTGGTTCCTGGGCGAAAACGAACCGGCGCTGCTGGCGGAAGCCGCGACCGCCGGCGCGCGGCTGTTCGAGCTCAGCCGCGAGGCCTTCGCCAAGGTGGCCTACCGCGAACGCCCGGACGGCCTCCTTGCCGTGGCCCCGCAATGGCGGCGGACGCTGGAGGACCTTCCGGCCCCAGCCACGGGACATCCCTTCCTCCTCGTGGTCGAAGCGATCGAGAAGCCGGGCAACCTTGGCACGATCCTGCGCAGCGCCGACGCCGCCGGGTGCGACGCCGTCATCGTCTGCGATCCGGTGACGGACATCTTCAACCCCAACGTGGTCCGCGCCTCGACGGGCGTGCTCTTCGCGGTGCCGCTGGTCGTCGAGACGAGCGAGCGGGTGCACGCCTGGCTGCAGGCGCGTGGTATCCGGATCGTCGCGACCACACCCGCGGCGGAGCGGATCTACTCGGACGCCGACCTGCGGGGGCCGCTGGCGGTCGTGATGGGCAGCGAGCAGTACGGGCTGAGCGAATTCTGGCTGCGGCACGCCGACCTGCCGGTGCGCATCCCGATGGCGGGGCAGGCCGACTCGCTCAACGTCGCGATGGCGACGATCATCACGCTGTTTGAAGCGGTGCGGCAGCGGCGCCGCTGAGTTCCTCGCCGGACGGCTCCGGCCCCGGGGGTGGCAGCAGCGAGTACATCACCGGTGTGACCAGCCGCGACAGCAGCAGCGAGCTGACGAGCCCGCCGATGATGACGACGGCGAGCGGCGAATAGAGCCCGGAGCCCTCGAGCGCAACCGGCAGCAGCGCCCCGAGGGCGGTCAGCGTGGTGAGCACGACCGGCAGGAAGCGGATTTCGCCCGCCTGCTCGATCGCGTCGCGCAGCGGCACGCCGCGCTCGCGGAGCTGGTTGGTGAAATCGACCAGCAGGATGCTGTTCTTGATCTCGATCCCGATGAGGGCGATGAAGCCGACCGTGGCGACAAACGAGAGGGTGTAGCCCGCGAGGAAGAGCGCGAGCAGTCCGCCAATCACACCCAGCGGGATGACGGAAGCCACGATCAGCGTGCCGCGGAAGCTGCGAAACTCGAGCACGAGCACGGCGAGCACACCAAAGATCGAGACGATGATGGCCGAGCCGATCCCGGAAAAACTCTCCCGGCTGCTTTCGACCTCCCCGCCGAACTCGAAGCGGAATCCCGGGGGCAACGCGACGGCCGGGAGCCGGCGCGCGACCTCCTCGGTCAGGCGGCCGGTGTTGTAGCCGGGCAGCACCCGCGCCGTGACGTGGGTGTACCGCTGGCGGTCGTACCGCGAAATCGTGTTGGGCGAACGGGTGAACTCGAGGGTGGCGAGCTGGGCCAGCGGCACGCTGGCCCCGGCGGCGCTAGTCACGGTCAAGCGCGGCCACTGCGACAAATCCCCGCGCTCCCCGCGGGGCACCATGACGCGGATGCCGTAGGAATCGCCGTCGGCCTCGATGAAACGCGAGGCCACGAGCCCCGCCACGCCGAGGCGCGCGACGCGGTCGATTTCGGCCAGCGGCACGCCCAACAGCGCGGCCTGGGGGCGATCGATCGCGAGCTGGAGATCGGTGCGGGCGACACGCACCGGGTTCTGCACGGAGGTCAGCCCGGGAAGATCGTGCAACACGCGTTCGACCGCCGCGGCGACACGCGCGAGGCCCTCGAGGTCCTCGCCAAAGATGCGCACCTCGATCGGAGCCGCGATCGGCGGGCCGTTCTCAAACTCGCGCACGGTGAGCGTCGCGCCAGGCACGGAGGCGACGGCGCGACGCATGGCCTCGAGATCCTGCAGGCTGCGGCGGGGGTCGAAGTCGCGCAGGGTGGCGAGGATCTCGGCGTAGTTGGCCCGCTGATTCTCCTGCGGGGTGTTGTAGTACACCTGCGGGTTGCCGCGCCCAACGTTGGTCTGGAGGCTATGGAGAAACGGCAGCGGGGCGAGGCGCGCCTCGACTTCGCGCGCGAGGGCGTCGGTGGCCGCGAGGCTCGTGCCCTCCGGCGCCTCGATCTGCACCAGCACCTGGGGGATGCCCGCCGTGGGAAACAGGGAGAACCCGATCACGGGCACCAGTCCGAGACTGGCGGCAAACAGCACCGCGGCGCCGCCGAGGGTGGCCGCCCGATGGCGCATGCACCAGTGCAGCAGGGGCCGGTAGGTGCGGTGAATCAGGGTCTGCAGGCCGCGGAGGAGCGCGTTGCCCTCCGGATGCTCGTGGGCGGTGAGCAGGCGGCTGGCCAGGAAGGGCATGATGGTCAGCGCCACCAGCAACGAGCCCAGCACGGTGTAGACGACTGAAAGCGGGAGCGATCGGATGTAGAGCCCCGGACCGCCCGGCAGCGCGAGCAGGGGCAAAAAGGCGAAGACCAACGTGAACGTGGTGCCGAGCACCGCGACCGCGATCTGCCGCGTCGCCTGGATCGCCGCCGTCAGCGGGGCGTGGCCGGCCCGGCGGAAACGCGCAATGTTTTCGATCACCACGATCGAGTCGTCGACCAGCAGACCGAGGGCGATGACCAGGCCGACGATGCTAAGCTGGTTGAGCGTGTATCCAGTGAAGTACAACAGCGCGATCCCGATGGCGAGCGAGAGCGGAATCGAGACCAGCACCAGCAGCGAGGCGCGGAAGCCGAGGGGCAGCACCGTGAGCAGCACGAGGCCGAGGGCGATCAGGAAGTCGCGCAGCAGGTGGCCGAGGCGGTTCGAGACGTTGACCGACTGGTCAAAGCCGACCTCGAGGCGGACGTCGCCCGGCAGGTTCCGCCGGAACTCCTCCGCCGCCGCGATCAGGCCGGCGCGCACCGCAAAGATGTTCTGCCCCTCCTTCATCGTCGCCGTCACCCACACGGCCGGCTCGCGATTGAAGCGGGCCAGGTACTCGGTGTCCTCGTAGTCCCAGCGCACCTCGGCCACGTCGCCCAGCGCGACGCGCGCTCGGCCGGTGCCGGTCAGGGGCGTGGAACGCAGCTCCTCGAGCGAGGCGTAGTAGCCGCTCGTCTTGAGGTTGAAGCGCCGCGACCCGAGCTCGATCGCGCCGCCCGGAAGGTTGAGGTTGTCGCCCGCGATGGCGTCGAGCACGCGGCCGACCGGCAGCCGGAGCTGCGCGAGGCGATCGAGGTCGAGCGCGACCCGCACCTGCTTCTCCGGCACGCCCCAGTACCGGGCATGGCGGACGCCGGGTACGCGTTCGAAGCGCTTGCGCAGCAGCTCGGCGAGATCGGCCAGCCGCGCGGCGCTGGCGACGCGCTGCGCCAGCGCGACCAGCAGCAACCACACCAAGGTGGGGGGGGAGCGGGGCACCACAACGCGCTGGATGTCCCCGGGCAGGTCGGGCCGCACGCCATTCACCTGCCGCAGGAGTTCGTCGTACTTCTTGTCCGCATCGGAGCCGTATTCGAAGTCCACATTCGTCACGGCCACGCCGTCCTGGACCTTGGTGGTGAGCTTCTCAACGCCCTCCAGTTCCTTGATCGCATCCTCGATCGGCCGCACCACCTGCTGCTCGAGGTCATTCTGGTTGGCACCCGGAAACTGGACGATTACCGTGCCGCCCGGGAACTGCGGATCGGGATCCTCCGCGCGCGGGATCGACCAGAAGGCCAGCAGGCCCACGGCAGTGAGCGCGAGAAACACCAGGACGGTGAACTGCGGGTTGCGGACGGAAAATTCGGTGATCTTCATGGCGGGCGGGGGCGGATGACGCGTTCCGGGATGCGGATTCAGCGCGGCGCGGCGACGGTCACCGTTTCGCCGTCGTGCAGGTACTCGGCGCCGGCGATGACGACGCGGGTGCCGGCCGGAAGGGCAGTGGCGAGCAGGGCGGTGGCGCCGTGCAGGGTTTCGATTTCGACCTCGCGGCGCCGAACGGTGCGGCCGTCGGCGTCGAGGATAAACAGATACGCCCGGCGGCCGTGGCCCTCCAGCAACGCCCCGAGCGGCACGCGCGCGAGCGGTGCGGCCGCGGTGCGAGGGAGCCGGAGCGTGCCGACCGCGCCCGAACGCAGGTTTGACGGCACGCCCGCGACGGCGAATTCCGCCTCGAACGTCCGCGTCTGCAGATCGGCGGCCTCGGCGAGCTGCGTGAGCCTGGCAGCCAGGGAAACCTCCGGCGGACCTTGAAACACGAGCGTGGCCGTCGCGCCGGCCGCGAGCGGGCGCGCATCGCGTTCGGCGAGGCCGGCCTTGAAGACCCAGCCGTCGGCGTCGGCGCCGAAAGCGAGAATCGGCTGGCCGGGGCCCACGAGTTCGCTGGGCTCGGCCTGGCGGCGCAGGATGCGGCCGTCGGCAGGGGCTTCGATGGTGGCGAAGCGGCGGTTGAACTCCGCCACCTGCAACTGCGCCGCTGCCACCTCGACGCCGGTGCGGGCATCCTGCAGTTGCTCCAGGGTGGCGACCCGCTCGGCTTGGAGGCGGGCGACGCGTTCGGCGTCGCGCTGCGCCTTGGAGAGGGCGCTGCGGGCCTGGGCGACCTGGGCGTCGATCTCAACCGGGTTGAGCCGGGCGAGCACCTGGCCGCGCCGGACGCTTTCGCCGGCGCGCACGGCGATTTCGTGCACCACTCCGCCGATCTTGAACGACAGCGTGGCCTCGAGCCGGCGCTGCAACACGCCCGGCACCTCAAGCGGCGGCAGCTCGCGGGTCGATTCCACGGGAGCGACGGTGACGCGGCGCAGTTCGGCGACCGCCGGCGCGGCGGGCGGGCGGCAACCGGCGACGAGGAGCAAGGTAAGCGCGATCCCCAGCGTTGTCGCGGCGGCCGGGCGCGCCCGCAGTGGCACGGATCGAAACGAAAGCGGGGCAAGCGGCAGTTTCATGGCAGCGGTGAAAGGGCGGTGACGCGGTCGAGTTCCGCGAAGGCGATGCAAAGCTGGCTTCGCGCCGTGGCGTGGTTGAGCCGGGCCGCGGTGAGATCGTGACGCGCATCGACAAAGCCGAGCTGGTTGACGAGTCCTTCGCGACTGCGGCTCGCGACGAGGGCGAAGACGCGTTCGGCGGCGGTCTGCCGGGCGGCGGCGGCGGCGACCGAGGCCCGGGCGACGTCGAAACGCCGGCGAGCGTCACCGGCCTGCAGCTCGAGCTGGCGACGCACCTCCGCACGGCGGGCTTCGGCGCGCGCCAGGTCGTTGGCCGACACGCGGACGCGGCTCGCCGCACGGCGGCCGTCGAACAGATTCCACTCCGCCACGACCGACGCCTGAGTGAAGCCGGCGCCCGTGCCGGTGCGGTACGATTCCCCTTGCAGACCCGATTCCACCGCGAGCGACACCGCTGGTTGCCGGGCGGCGCGGGCCGCACGGGTGGCAGCCTCGGCGGCCTGAACCGCATGATCGAGCGCGACCAGTTCTTCGCGGCCTTCCGGAGCGGTGCGCAGCCCGCCCGCTGCGAACCGGCGGAGATCGCCGAGCAGGCGCTCGAGCTCGGTCTCAGCCAACGGATCAATCGAATCCTCGGCGGGCCGGTTGAGCAGCAGGTTGATCTGGGCGGCCGCCAGTGCGGTGTCGGCCGCGGCGGCGAGTCGCTGTTGCTCGACCAACTGCGCGTCGGCCTCGAGGCGCAGCACGGCGTCCTCGGTGGCGGCGTTCTCGGCGACGAGCACGCGATTGACGCGGACGGCCTCCGCGACGACCGCGGCCGCCGATGTGTAAACCTCCACTGCCGCCCCGGCCTGCTGCCAGCGAAAGTACGCCCGCTGCACCTCAAGCCGGAGCTCGCGCTGGAAGGCGGCCAACGCCGCCGCCGCGGCGGCGGTTTGTTCGCGGCTGGCTTCGACGCCGCGGCGGACCTCCGGGTGGTACAGCGGCTGGAGCAGGCGAAGCTTGGTTTCCTGCTCGTGCCGGCGCAGGAAGGCGATCGACTGGTTCTCCACCGACGGGAACTGGTCGGAAGCGGTGAGGCGGTTGAGCGCGGAGTAGACTGGGTTGACGAGGTCGCCGACCGGCATGTCGAGGGTGCGGCCGCCGCGGGCGAGCGTGTAGCGGGCAGTGAAGTCGAGGCGCGGCCCGAGGGCGCCACGGGCGGCTTCGAGGCGTGCGCGGGCGGAGTCGAGGTCGCGGCGTTCGCGATCGAGTCCGAGGTTGGCCGCCAACGCCTGGTCGACGTAGGCCGTCACCACGGCGGGGAAGGCCGGCGGGGGGGGGATCGCGGCGCCGGCCGTTGCCATCAGCATGCCCAGGGCGAGGCCGCCGGGCGGAAGGAGAAGGAAACGTACTCGCATATTGCTGACATACTGTCAGCGACTGACAGACTGTCAATACAGCCGTCGATTCCCGGCCCCGCAGGGAGAGGCAGCGTCGGGCGCGAGAAACCGAGGGAGCGGACGGGACCGTCGCCAACAGGGTAGCCCGGATGCATCCCAACGCGGCTCGAGGGCCGCATCCAAAGGACCCGCCCGGCTGACATCATTCCTCGTTCTCGTAATCGTTCCTCGTTCTCGATCCGAGAACGAGCAGGAGAACGAGCCGCGTTGGGAAAAATGCAGGCTACGGGCGCAGCGCGGCGCGCATGAGGGCGAAGCCCTGCTCGATCAGCTCGGTCGGCCGCACGCCGTGCTGTTCCTGCAGGTGATCGCCGGCGGAGGCCGTCATCTGCAGCAGGCCGTGAGTGAAGGCGTAGAGGCAGAGCGCGGACTTCAGCGGATCGCCGAGATCGCGGCGCACGCCACCCTCCTTGCGGCCGCGAGCGAGCACGGAGACGATCAGCTCGATCATCGCGTGGCCATGAAACCGGATCTGCTCGACGAGCGGGCCCTCGAACTTGCGGCTCCCGGCGGCGGCTTCGAAACAAGACATCAGGACGAAATCGCCGCGGTTTTCCCGGAAGAAACGTTCGTAGGCGCGGCCGATCGCCTCCGCCTGGGCGATGGGCTCGGACTCCTCCGCGACGGCGGCAACGAAGCGGGCGTGCAAATGCTGGTGCGAACGCAGGACGGTTTCGAGGAAGAGTTCGTCGCGATCCTGGAAGTGAAAGTAGATCAGCGGCCGGCTGATGCCGGCGGCGCGGGCGATGTCGCCAAAGGCCACCGACTCCAGCCCGCGTTCGGCGAACAGGCGCGCGGCCGCATCGAGAATCTGGATGCGGCTGCGGGCCTTGTCGGCCTCGCGCCGGGTCGGGGCGGTCTTGGGCATGGTGCGAGGAGTGTGCGCGCGGCCTGACAAAGTGTCAACTTAGGCAGGCGGCGCCGCGGTTGCCCGCAGGTGGGCGACGAGTTCGGCGGTACCTGCGGCCATGGAGACGCGGGGGGTGTAGCCGAGGTCGCGGCGGGCGGCGGCGAGGTCGAACCAGTGATCTTTGGCGAGTTCGGCGGCGATGAAACGGGTCATGGGCGGCTCGCCGCGCAGGGGCAGGAGGCGCCAGGCGGCCTCGCAGCCGGCGCCGATCAGCCGGGCGAGCGCGAGCGGCAGGCGTTTCGTGACCGGCGGTTCGCCGAGGGCGCGGAGCAGGTCGTTAATCCAGTCCCAGAGCAACACGGGTTCGCCATTGGTGATGAAGTAGGCGCGACCGGCGGCATGGGCCGAGGTCGCTCCCGGCCCTTTGTCACGTAATACGTGACGAAGGGTGTCGGTCGCGATCGGCGGGGGGGCGCCGATGGAGCGAGAGGAGAGGAGGGACTGTTCGGCGAGGAGGTGGGCGTCGACGGCGTTGGCGACGTGGACCAGGTCGACGCGGTTCTCGCCGGAGCCGACGATGCGGAGCCGGCCGGCGCGGGCGCGGGCGAGGACCCGCGGGACGAGGTGAGGATCGCCGATGCCCCAGATGAGGTGCGGGCGGAGGGCGACGGTGCGGAGGGCGGGTGAGTTGGCGGCGAGAACCTCGCGTTCGGCGATGGCCTTGGTGAGCGGATAGGGGCTGGGGCAGTCGGTGGTGAGCGGGAGGGATTCGTCGGCTCCGGCGAGGTCACGGCCGTGGTAGACGACGCTTGGCGTGCTGGTATGGACCAGACAGGCGACGCCGTGGGTGCGGCAGCCGGCGAGGACAGCGCGGGTGCCGAGGACGTTGGTCCGGAAAAAGTCCTCGTAGCGGCCCCAGACGCCGACGCGGGCGGCGACATGGAAGACGGTGGAGATGCCGGCACAGGCCGCGGCGACTGCGGGAGGGTCGTCGAGGGAAGCCCGGATGAAGCGCACTCCGCGCTTTTCGAGATCGGGCGCGGGGGTGCGGCCGAGGACGGAGACGGGCCGGCCGGCGGCGAGGAGGCGTTCGACCAGGTGGCGGCCGAGGAAGCCGGTGCCGCCCGTGACGAGTGCGGGCGAAGTGGCGGGCGACGGGGAAGGCACGGGGGAGGACGGGGTTGGACGCGGCGATGTGGTTCAGCGCTTCGGGTCGCTTTCGTAGCCGATGGCGGTGCGGGCCCAACGGGCGAGGGTGAGCCGGTGGATCTTGGCGTTGTGACGGACGTCGACTGGAAACTTCGGATGAAAGTAAAACAGCTTCAGGCTGGAGGTAGGCGGGTGCTGGAGCGCGAGGGTGCGCAATTCGCGGGCGAAGGCTCGCGCCTGGGACGAGTTGGCGATTCGCGCTTCGACGACGAGGGCGGGGCGCTGGCGCGGACGTTCGCCGAGGCCGATGAGGGCACAGCGGCCCACGCGCGGGTGGGTGCGGAAGACGCGTTCGCAGGGTTCGGTGTGGAGGATGCCGGCGGAGGTCTCGACCCGCTCGGCCTTCCGTCCGCAGAACCAAAGGCGGCCGGCGGCGTCGCGCGAGCCGCAGTCACCCAGGCGATGCCAGACGGTGTCGCCGTCGGGAATCTTGGCGAGGGCGGTGGACTCGGGGCGGGCGTCGTACTCCCGGGTAACAACGGGCCCGCGCACGATGATTTCACCGATCTCGCCTGGGGGGAGTTCACGGGTGGCAGCGAGGGATGGCAGGGCGGTGTCGGTGAGGGCGATGATCTTGAAATCAATCTCCGCCAGGGGTCGTCCGAGGCAGGCGCCGCGGGCGAGGTCGGCGGAAGCGGAGGGGAGCGCGGCGATTTCGTCGCTGGAGAGGGTGGCGAGCGGGAGCGCCTCAGTGGCGCCGTAGGGGCTGTGCAACTGGCCGCGGGGCAGGAAATCGCGGGCGGAGCTCCAGAGGGAGGAAGGCACCGCGGCGCCGGCGCAGAGCACCCGGCGCAGGGAAGGCAGGGTCAGCCGGTTTTCGCGGCAATAGCGGGCGATCTTGCCCCACAGGGTGGGCGAACCGAACGAGTTGGTGACGTTTTCCTGGCGGATCGCCTGGACGAGGGCGGCGGGGTCGGCGGCGGCGGGCCGGCGCGGATCGATTTCCGGCACGATCGTGGTCATGCCGAGGGCGGGGTTGAAGAGCGCGAAGATGGGCAGCATCGGCAGGTCGATTTCGCCGGGTTCGATGGCGTAGGTTTCGCGGATCAGGCGAACTTGGGCTTCGAACATGCCGTGCTCGTAGCACACTCCCTTGGGCGCGCCGGTGGAGCCGGAGGTAAACAGAATGGCGGCGAGGTCGCGCGGACCACAGGTGCAAGCGGTGGGGGCAGTCGGGGGTAAGGCGCCCGGGCGCGAAGGCGGGGCCAGCCGGGCGGTGAGGGCGCGGCGGGCTCCCACCCTCACTTGGACGGATCGGAACGGCTGGCGAAACAGCAGGCTGACGAAGCGCGCGAACGGGATGCCAACGAGGGCGCGGGGTCGCGAACTGGTGACGCAGGAGAGAAAGTTTTTCAGGCCCATGCCGGGGTCGATGACCACGGGGATGGCGCCGCGATTGAAGAGGGCAAAGACCGCCGCGATGAGGGGCAGGCCGGGTGGAACCATGACCAGGGTGCGGTCGCCGCGGCGGATGCCGGCGGCGGTGAGCCGCTCGCACCAGGCTCCGACCTCGGCGTCGAGATCGCGGAAGGTCAGGGCAAGGTAGTCGATTTCGCCGGCCGAGGTGCGCCCGCGGGGGACCTTGAGTGCCACCGCGTGCGGCTGGCGGACGGCGACGAGTCCGAGGTGGCGCGAGATGTTGGCGCCGGCATCCGTTGCATCCGCCGATGATCCCTGAAGCGACATGGGGAAAGCGAGCGTGGCGGAGTGCGAGCTCCGGCGGCAACAAAAACGCCGCGACGGGAGTGTCGCGGCGAAACTCAAGCGGAAGAAAGAAGGCGGGGCAAACGAGCGGCCGCTCCCGCCCGCGGCTCAATAATCGTGGAACGTCAACAGGCCCCAGAAGAGCGATACCTTCTTGCCCGAAGGTCCGTTCTTGCCGGTGATCTTCGAGGTGTCGGTGTTGACGGTGGCGGGCGTGATGGGCTGGAAAGACTCGCTGGCGACGGAAACCGCGCCGCCGAGGACAGTGGTTTCCTTGCCGCCGCTGGAGGTGTTGCGGGTGGCGCAGCCGCTGGCGAACAGCGCGGCGGAGAGGGCGGCGGCGAGGGGCAGTTTCGATTTCATGGAGCGCGGGGAGAGAGGACGCTGAGGATCGCGCGAAAGTTTCGCAAGTGTCGGATTTCGCCCCTGGAGGCGGCGGAGGGGCGGGTGAGCCGCGAGTTCGTGCCGCGGAGGCGCGAGCGGCGGGGGCAGGCCATTCGCGGTGGTGGGTGCGAAGCTGAAATACCGGACCGCTTCAGAGTCCTGGCACGGCGAAACTGGGTGTCCGCAGGTCAGGTGTTTCAATCCCTCGACCACGGATTACGGACTGCACCGCTGAGAATTGAATTCGTGTGATCCGAAACATCCGTGGGTGAGTGGTCTCAGGCGTGCCTTGCTAGACCAGTTCATCCCTGCATGGCCGATCGTGCGTGGTCAACCGGAGGTGCGAAGCGACGGTTCCCGACCCAGCAGATCCGCCTGCCAGGGGAGCAACAACTCACGCAAGTGTCTGGGGTTGCGGGCGATTTGCCCGAGCTGGGAACGGTTGGCAATCAAGGTCGCCTCAATGGCCAGTTCCTTCGCGATGCGATCGCGGTCGGAGCGGATGCGGTCCTGCAAGGCGACCTGGGCCGGGGTGAGGGAAACGTGGTTGGGGTCGCGGCCCGGGCGGCGCGGCAGGGTCTTGGGGTCGCGCTCGAGGCCATCCTGAACGGCCGCGGTGAGCGAGGAGAGCAGCCGCTCGTGCCGTTTGCCGAGGTGGATGGAAGCGAGAATGGCAGGGGCGGAACCGCCGCCTTCAGCGGCTTCGGCGAGTTTCAGGAGGGTGGCATTGCCGCAGACCTTGAAAGGGGGGGTGTCGAGGCGGCGGGCGGTGTGTTCGCGCCAGTGCCAGACGGCGTGGAGTACGCTGAGCCCGGCGCCGCGGAGCCGTTCGCTGCGGCCGATGCGCCAGTCGTTTTCGGTGGGCGGTGCAAAACCTTCCGCGCCGGCGACGATTTGGGCGCGGCACTGTTGTTCGAGCCACTCGAGGCGGCCGAGCTTCTTGAGCTCGCGCCGGAGGATGTCGCGCAGGGCCGGCAAGTGCCAGACGTCGAGAGCGGCGTAGTTGAGGAGTTTGGGGGTGAGTGGACGTTTGGACCAGTTGGCCTTCTGCCCGTCCTTGTCGAGGGCGACGCCGAAGTGTTGTTCCAGGAGCGAGGCGAGTCCGATGCGCGGGCGGCCGAGGAGCTGGGCGGCGAGCATGGTATCGAACAGGCTGTGGGGCTGAAACCGGCAGAGGTCGTGGAGCAGGCGCAGATCGAAATCGCTGCCGTGCATGATGAGGTGCTTGCGGGCGAGCGCTTTCCAGAGCGGCGCGAGTTGCAGCCCCGGCGCGAGGACGTCGACGAGGAAGACTTCGCGCCCCACGAGAAACTGCAGCAGGCAGACGCGGGTCCGGTAGTGGTACATGTTGTCCGCCTCGGTATCGAGGGCGAGCTCGTCGACGCGTTCGAGAGCCTGCAGGAGGGGGCCGAGCGAACCGGGTTGGTCGAGCAAGAGGTACGAAGGCGTACGGGTGGTCACTTTGACGCCGAGGAAACGGCGCACGGGTGACGGGAGGAAGCGCGAAATCATGCAGCGAACTAAGCGGGCTTATTCCAAGCGGAGAGGAACGAGTCGATCAACTGCGGCAGATCGTCGTGGTATCCGCCCTCGAGGACGGCGGCGGCAGGTCGCCCGGTCTCGCGCAGCCAGGTGCCGAGAGTGGCGAAGTCTTCGCTTTCAAGGGTCATGGAGGTGATGGGATCGCGGGCGTACGCATCAAAGCCCGCGGACACAAGGATGAGGTCGGGAGCAAAAGCGACCACCGCGTCGAGGGACGCGCGAAGAGCTTTCAGGTGGTCCGCGCGCGGGGAATGAGGCGCGACGGGCCAGTTGCGGATGTTGGGTCGGAGGTCGCGGGTGCCGGTGCCGGGGTAGCCGGGGTATTGGTGGACAGAGGCGAAGAACAGGCCTTCACGCCCCTGCAGGATGGCTTCGGTGCCGTTGCCGTGGTGGGCATCGAAGTCCCAGACTGCGACGCGCTGGGCGCCGAAGCGCTCGCGGGCGACGATGGCGGCGACGGCGATCTGGTTGAGGTAGCAGAACCCCATCGCCTGGGAGATGGTGGCGTGATGCCCCGGCGGGCGGAGGAGGGAAAAGATCGGGCCGGCGTCCGGGGAGGAAAGCGCGTGCTGGGCAGCCTCGATGGCGCCGGCGACGGAGCGGCGGGCGTGATCGAAAATTCCAGGGAAGAACGGGGTGTCGGAGTCAAAATCGCGCGGGTGACCGAGGCGGGTCAGGAGAGAGGCGGCATGCGCCAGGAGCAGGACGGAGTCGGTGGCCACCTCAGCGGTCGGCACGCGCCAGACCCAGTCAGGGTGGGCCGCCCGCAGGTGGGTGGCGGAGCGGATGACACGGGCCGGTTGCTCAGGGCGCAGGGATGAGCCGTAATCGGCGCAACGCGGATCGTGGAGGATGACCATCAGGAAAGCGTCAGGGTAAACAGTTGGAGCCGGGGATGCCAAGCCGGGGTCGGGGGGCCGCATTCTTTTTGTGACAATCAGGGTCGGATGCGGCCAGGCTGCGCGCATGAAGGTGATCGTACTCTGCTCAGGTGGGATGGATTCGGTGACGGCGCTGCACTGGGCGCGTCGCAAGCACTCGCTGGTGGCGGTGTTGAGCTTTGACTACGGCGCGAAGCACCACGCGAGGGAGCTGCCGTGGGCGGCCGAACACGCGCGGGCGGCCGGGGTGCCGCACGAGTGTCTGAGGCTGGATTTCATTGGTAGGCGGTTCAAGTCGGCCCTGCTGGAGGGTGGCGGCGAGATTCCGGAGGGGCACTACGAGGACGAGAGCATGCGGCAGACGGTGGTGCCGTTTCGCAATGCGATCCTGCTGGCGATTGCGTGCGGCTTTGCGGAAAGCGTCGGGGCGGAGGGGGTGGTGATTGCGGCGCACGGGGGCGACCACGCAATTTACCCGGACTGCCGGGAGGATTTCATGCGGGCGATGGGCGACGCGATGCGGCTGGGCACCTACGCCGGCATCCAGTTGCTGCGGCCGTTCATCGCGCTGGACAAGGGGGGGATCGCGGCGCTGGGGGCACAGCTTGGGGTCGACTACGCGCGAACCTGGTCCTGCTACCGGGGCGGAGCGCGGCATTGCGGACGGTGCGGCACCTGCGTCGAACGCCGTGAGGCCTTTGTGCGAGCCGGGTTGCCGGACCCGACGGACTATGAAAGCACGGATCCGCTGCCGGTCCGCCGGCCCGGGTGAGCGGAGGCGGAAAGCGAGGCGACGCCGGACGGACAGAGCGGGCAGCCGGAGGCGTCGGAGAAGGAACGGCGTGCTGCCGACTTTTTTTGCCTTGGCGGGAATTTCTGGATACCCAAGCGGCAACAGGATGCTGATCGCGGAGATTTTCTACTCACTGCAAGGCGAGGGCGAGCTCACGGGGGTGCCCTCGGTGTTCGTGCGCACGAGTGGGTGCAATCTGCGCTGCGCCTGGTGCGACACGCCGTATGCATCGTGGAGTCCGGAGGGCAAGGTGCACACCGTGGCGCAGGTGTTGGCGATGATCGAGAGTCACCCGGCGGCGCGCCATGTGGTGCTCACCGGGGGAGAGCCGATGATCGCCAAGGATATTGCGACGCTGGCGGCGCAGATTCGGGAGGGCGGGCGCCACGTCACGATCGAAACGGCGGCGACGGTGGCGCCGGCCGGCATCGCCTGCGATCTGGCGTCGCTGTCGCCGAAACTGCTGAACTCCGCGCCGGATCCGCTGGAGCACGCGGCGTGGCGCCGGAAGCACGAGGCGACGCGGTGGCAGCCGGAGGTCGTGCGTGAGTGGATCGATTGCTACCCGTACCAGTTCAAGTTTGTGGTCTCGCGCCCGGAAGACGTGGACGAGCTCGAGGCGATGCTGGCGGCACTGCAACGCGCGATTCCGCGGCATAAGGTGTTGTTGATGCCGGAGGCGACGACGCTGGAGGCGATGCGGGCGCGGGCGGCGTGGCTGGGCGAACTGTGCAAGGCGCGCGGCTACCGCTATGCGCACCGGCTGCACGTCGAACTTTATGGCAACCGGCGCGGCACCTGACCCGCAGATCGGGCCGGCGCCGGTCGTGCCCACTGCTCCCAGCCCGCTGGCGGTGCCACCGAATCCGCGGCGGCGGCTGTCGGAGGAGCTGGATCTGATTCTGCACGAATTCGATGTCGAGACGGTGACATTGCGCGAGGTTGTCGGGGTGCTGCACGGACGCGGCTATGTGTTGTTGGTGCTGTTGCTCTGCCTGCCGTTTTGCACGCCACTCCCGCTGCCGGGCCTGTCGACGCCACTTGGGCTGATGATCGCGCTGATCGGACTGCGGCTGGCGCTGGGGCAGAAGCCGTGGCTCCCGGCGCGGCTGCTCGATCGACGGCTGCCCCCGGAGACGTTTCGCAAGGTCTTCGCGGCGACGCGGAGGCTGGTGATCGCACTGGAGCGACTGCTGCGACCCCGGCTGATCTGGCTGTGCGCCACGCCGAGGCGCGAACAGCTTCACGCGCTGCCGATGGTGTTTTGCGCGGCGCTGCTCCTGTTGCCGCTGCCGGTGCCCTTTAGCAACACGATCCCGGCCTGGGCGATCGTCTGCCTTTGTGGCGGATTGCTGGAGCGCGACGGCGCCTTCATCGTCGCCGGCTACGTTGGCACGCTGCTCGCCGCCGCCTTTTTTGCCGCCATCGCCATCCTCGGCGTCGGGGCGGTGGACATCATTTGGCGCTGGTTGACGCAGGCGGTGACGGGTTCCTGACCGGAATCAACCAGGAGGCCAACACGGACGCGCCCAGGACGCCCGCGATGATGCCGAGCGACCAGGTGATGGGGAACTTGCCGCCGAAGAGCTCATTGAGCCAGGCCATCTTGAGGCCGACGAAGATGAGCACGATGCCAAGGCCATACTTGAGGAATCGGAAGCGGTGAACGATGCCGGCGAGCAGGAAGAACATCGAGCGCAGTCCAAGGATGGCGAAGATGTTCGAGGTAAAAACGATCAACGGTTCCTTGGTGATGGCGAAGATGGCCGGGACGGAGTCGACCGCGAAGATGATGTCACTGAACTCAATGGCCGCGAGTGCGACCAGCAGGGGTGTGCCGTGAACCACGCCGTTTTCCCGGACGAAGAACTTCTGACCCTCGAAGCGGGGCGTGATCGGCACGAAGCGACGCAGCAGTTTCAGCAGCGGATTCTTCTCCGGGTCCATGGGCTTTTCGGGGGCGAAGAGAATCTTCAGCCCGGTCAGGATGAGGAAGCCGCCGAACACCCAGATGACCCAGTGGAACTTCATCAGCACCGCGCCGAGGGAAATAAAGATCACGCGGAAGAAGAGCGCGCCGAGAATGCCAAAAAAGAGGACCCGATGCTGGTACTGCGGCGGGATGCCAAAGAAGGTGAAGACCACCACGAAAACGAAGACGTTATCGACCGAAAGCGAGAGCTCGACGACGTAGCCGGTGAGAAATTCGAGCGCGGTCTGTCGCGCCAGCCCGACCGCGCTCTCAGCGGTGACGCCGGCGGCGAGCAGCCGGGGATCCTGCGGCAGTTTCCACTCGGCATAACGCCACAGCACAAAGCAGAACGTCAGCGCCAGCGTAATCCAGACGACCGTCCAACCGAGCGCTTCGCGAAAGGACACCGTGTGGGCGTGGCGATGGAACACCCCGAGATCGAGGGCGAGCAGTCCGAACACGCCCAAAGTGAAGAGGACGTAGAACCACCAGTAGTCAGCGAGCGGGAAGAGAGCCATGGACGGGAGCAAAAGAGCCGGAAAGCAATGGAAATAAGGTCATTTCACAAACCCAACCACGCTGGAAAACCACTCCAAGGTTCCACGCCCTGCGCCCCCGGCGGGCGTGGATCAGCGCGGTCCGGCGGTGATCCACCGGCCGTTGAAGACGGCGATCACGACGTGAGTCGCGGCTTCGAGCGGATCGCCGCGTACTCCCGCGTCCTGATAAGCCCGGCGCACCGGGGAGCGACGGCCTGGGCCCGCTGCATCGTGGGGTGCAACGGAACCAGATCCAGATTCCCGGGGTTAGGGGCGGAGTCGCTTCGATGGACAGGAGCAGGTGCCCTCGCAGCCCGGAGGCCCGCGGCGGCGGCGGCGACCGAGGAACAGCGCCAGCACGGTCAGACCGACGATGGCGAGTGCGGCGATGGTTTGAAGTTCGGGGGACATGGCCGGTTCAGAAGCCAAGGGCGCGGCCAGTCTGGTACACGAACAGGCAGACGACCCAGGCGGTCCCGGTAAGATACGCGAGTTGAAACAGGGGCCAGCGCCAGGAGTTGGTTTCCCGCTTCACCACGGCGATGGTGCTCATGCACTGCATGGCAAAGACATAATAGATCATCAGCGTGAAGCAGACCAGCGGAGTGAACAACGGCCGGCCATCCGGCCAGCGCGCCGCCCGCATGGCGTCGCGGAGGGGGGTGGTCTCGTCATCCGACGTCTGCACTCCGAAAATGACACCCATTGAGCTGACAAAGACCTCCCGAGCGGCGAAAGAGGTGACCAGTCCGATGCCAACCCGCCAGTCGAAACCCAGAGGCGCGATGGCGGGCTCCAGGATTTTTCCCGCCTGGCCGGCAAAGCTATGGGCGATCTGCACCTCGGGAGGGGCGGCCGGGTCGGGGTGCTTTGGATACGTGCTGAGGAACCACAGGACGATGGAGATGCCGAGGATGATGGTGCCGGCGTTTTTCAGGAACAGCCAGCCGCGCTCGAACATATGCCGGAGGATCTCGCCGAGGCGGGGCGGATGGTAGGGCGGCAGTTCGAGAATCATCAAGGGGTGGGCGCCGCGGAGGAGGGTACGCTTGAACAGCCAGGCGAAACCGAAGGCGCCGAGGGTGCCGAGGCTGTACATCAGCAGCATGATCACCGCCTTTGTCGACGCCGGGACGATATCGCCTGGGAGCAGGGTGGCGATCATCAGGAGATACACCGGAAGGCGCGCCGAGCAGCTCATGAGGGGGGCCACCAGGATGGTCACCAGGCGATCCTTGGCGTCTTCGATCGTGCGGGTGGCCATGATTCCCGGGATGGCGCAGGCGTAGGAGCCGAGGAGCGGGATGAACGACTTGCCGTGCAGCCCCACCTTGCTCATGGGCCGGTCCATCAGGAAGGCCGCCCGCGCCATGTAGCCGGTGCTCTCCAGCAAGCCGACAAAGAAAAAGAGAATGAGAATCTGCGGCAGAAAGATCACTATGCCGCCGACTCCTCCGATCACGCCGGAGGTGATGAGATCGCGGAGGTCGCCTTCCGACATCGCCTCCTTGACCCAGTCGCCGAGCGCGGCGACCTGCTCGTCGATCCAGGTCATCGGGTACTCGGCGAGCGTGAAGATGGAAAAGAACATCACCGCCATGATGGCGGCGAAAACGATCCAGCCCCACACGGAGTGGATCAGCACGGCATCAACGCGGTCGGAGACGGAGAGGCCGGGCTCACGCGTGCGGCGGATGGCATCGCGGCAGAGGTGCGCGATGGCCTCGTAACGACTCCGGATCAGCGTGCCGGACCAGTCCGTCCCCTGCCCCGCCCAACGCTGGCGCCAGACGGCGAGCAGCGCGGTGGTCCGCTCGCTCAACGGCGTCGAACCGGCGACACGCACCGAATCGAAGTCGGTCAACAGGAGCAACGCCTCGGCGCGGGCCACAAGCGGAGAGCGGGCGTCATGGTCGACCAGCGATGCCTGGAGTTCGGCGACGGCAGTGGCGATCGGTGACGGCACGTCCCACGAGTGGCGCGCGAGTGGCAGTTCGTGCCGGCTCATGGCGAGGCGCAATTCGACCAGACCTTTGCCGTTCACAGCCTCGCAGGCGATCACGGGTACACCCAGCGCCTCCTCCAGTTCACCGGGATGGACTTCAATCCCCGCGCGCCGCGCGACATCCATCATGTTGACTACGACGATGACGGGGCGGCCGAGATCGAGAATCTGATGAACGAGGTAGAGGCTGCGTTCGAGGTTGGCGGCGTCGAGGACGCAGATGATACGGTCGGGCTGGGGCGTGTCAGCGCGGCGCCCGAGCAGCACATCGCGGGTCACCGCTTCGTCCGGCGAGCGGGCGGCGAGGGAGTAGGCACCGGGCAGGTCGATGATTTTCATCGCCCGGCCGTGCTGGGAGTAAGCCTCTCCTATTTTCTTTTCAACGGTAACGCCCGGGTAGTTGCCGACTTTCTGGCGCAGCCCGGTGAGGGCGTTGAAGAGCGTGGTCTTGCCGCAGTTGGGGTTTCCAACCATCGCGTACACCGGAGTGCGCTCGACGGCGGGAGCGATGCGCCGGCGGGCGGACCCAGCGGCGATATGCGGTGGAAGCGGCGGGGGCAGTTCGGTTCGCTTCCCAGCCGAGCCAGGTTCAACGGCCATGACGGTGCGGGTCGCGCTCAGCGCGAACCAACCGGCAGGTGTTCGACGAGAATGTTCATCGCCGCGCCGTGGTTCAGACCGATGCGCATGCCCCTGACCAGGCAAAGGCTCGTGGTAGTCCCCGAAATCTTGGTCACCAAGGCCGCCTCGCCGAAGCCCATCTCGCGGATCCGCTGACAAAACCCCTCATCCCCCGTCAGGCGAAGGATGCGCCCGGTGGCACCAGCCGGAAGCTGGCACAAGGGGGACAACGGCAACTGTGACGCAGAGGCGGACATTGGAGTGAGACTCGGTATCAGTACCAAACTGAAACCCTCCGTTGGCGATTTTGCGAGCGGGAACTGTGCGGGCGGCGGAAAATTTGCCCGTCACTCGGTTCCCCGACGGCGGGGTTAACCGAGCTTACTTGCGACGGCGTTTGACCGCGAGCTGCACGCCGGAGTAGCGGACGAGGCCTTGGAGACGTTCGTACTGCTGGGGATCCAGATGCCGGGCTTCAGCCAGTTGCGCCTCTGCTCGCTTGAGGGCGTCCTCGACGGCCTTTTCGTCGATGCGATCCTCACTGATGGCGTGTTCGGCGAGCACCCGCACGCAGTCGGATTCGACTTCCACAAAGCCCCCACTGACGGCCAGGAACTGGGTCACCCCACCCTTCGTAACCCGGAGTTCTCCATCTTCGACCTGGGTCAGCAGCGGAATATGGCCAGGCAGGATGCCGACTTCGCCCTCGACCGTCGGAATGACGACGGTGTCGATGGTATCGGAGTAGACCTTGGACTCCGGGGTGACGATTTCGAGGGTGAGCGGCATGGTCGAATCAGGCCTTCTTGGACGCGGCCATCACTTCGTCGATGCCGCCCTTCATGTAGAAGTCGCCTTCGGCGACGTCATCGAGCTGGCCATCGAGGATCATCTTGAAGCCGCGGACGGTATCCTTGACCGAGACGTATTTGCCGGCGGTGCCGGTGAAGACTTCGGCGACGTGGAACGGCTGCGACAGGAAACGTTGGATCTTGCGGGCGCGATAGACGGTGAGCTTGTCCTCGGGCGAAAGCTCATCGAGACCGAGAATGGCAATAATGTCCTGAAGGTCCTTGTAGCGCTGGAGAACGCGCTGGACTTCGCGGGCGACGAAGTAGTGTTCGTCGCCGACGACATCGGGAGCGAGGGCCTTGGAAGTCGAGGCGAGGGGGTCGACGGCGGGGTAGATGCCCAGTTCGGCGATGGAGCGTTCGAGCACGATGGTCGAGTCGAGGTGGGCGAAGGTGTTGGCAGGCGCGGGGTCGGTGAGGTCGTCAGCCGGAACATACACCGCCTGGAACGAGGTGATGGAGCCCTTCTTCGTCGAGGTGATGCGTTCCTGGAGGTTGCCCATCTCGTTGGCGAGGGTTGGCTGGTAACCGACAGCGGACGGCGAGCGGCCGAGCAAGGCGGACACTTCGGATCCGGCCTGCGAGAAGCGGAAGATGTTGTCGACGAAGAGGAGCACGTCCTGGTTCTTTTCGTCGCGGAAGTACTCGGTCATCGCGAGCGCCGAGAGGCCGACGCGCATGCGGGCGCCCGGGGGCTCGTTCATCTGGCCGTAGACGAGGGCGACCTTGGAGCCTTCCTTGAGCACCGGGCGGCCATCGGGATGGCGCTTGGTATGTCCCTTTTCGTCCTTTTCGGTCGCGATGACGTTGGACTCAATCATCTCCCAATAGAGGTCGTTGCCCTCGCGGGAACGCTCCCCCACCCCGGCGAACACGGAGAAACCGCCGTGCGCCTTGGCGATATTGTTGATGAGTTCCATGATCACGACGGTCTTGCCGACGCCCGCGCCACCGAAGGCGCCGACCTTGCCGCCCTTCACGAACGGGCAGATGAGGTCGATGACCTTGATGCCGGTTTCAAGAATCTGGGCCTTGGTATCCTGGTCGACGAGGGCCGGCGGTGCGCGGTGGATCGGGTAGCGCTTCTCGAACTTCACATCGCCCTGACCGTCGACGACCTTGCCGGTAACATCGAAGATGCGTCCGAGGACTCCCTCGCCCACGGGCACGGAGATCGGGGTTCCGGAATCGGTGACGGTCATGCCTCGGACGAGCCCCTCGGAAGAAGACATCGCGATGGCGCGGGCGACGCCGCCGCCGAGATGCTGCTGGACCTCAAGGGTCAGGTGCTGCGTCACGCCCGCGGCGGTGAAGTCGACGGTGAGCGCCTGGAGGATCGGCGGGATCGAGTTCTCGCTGAACTGGACGTCAACGACGGGGCCGATGACCTGGACGATTTTACCGGTGTTCATTTGCAGAGGAAAGGGGGCTGGGACCAGAGGTTGGAACGGGGAACTCAGGCGGCGGCGAATTGGGCGGCGGCGATTTCGAGGATTTCCTGGGTGATCGCAGCCTGGCGGGCCTTGTTATATTCGAGGGTGAGATCGGCGAGGAGCTTGGTGGCGTTGTCCTTCGCCGTCTTCATCGCGACCATGCGCGCGCTGTGCTCTGACGCCTTGGCATCGAGCACCTGCTGGTGGATTTCGCGATTGATATAGAGAGGAAGCAGCGCGGCGAGGACCGTCTCGGGATCGGGTTCGAAAATCATCACGGGGCCGGCGGCCTGAGTGGTGCGCGCCTGCGCGCCAGCATCGGAGCGGAGGTCGGCGATAACCTCGCGAACGCTGGTCAACGGCAGCAGCGGCAGCAACGTGGGCACCTGCACGAGCGTATTGCGGAAGCGGGGCCAGATGATCTCCACGGTATCGACCACCCCCTCGAGGTACTGCTTCACCATGTACTCGGCCACGACTTTGACCTCGGCGAAGGCGACGCGGTCGCTGACGGTGAAGTCCGCCAGCAGATCCCGGCGGGTGCGGGCGATGAATTGGGCGCCCTTGCGGCCGATCACCGCGTACTTCGCCGGCTCCTTGATCTCGGTGACGAGCTTGAAGAGGTTGGCATTGAGGGGTCCGGCCAGACCCTTGTCGGTAGTGACAAGGATGATACCACGGGTTCTCACCTCGCGGCGGATGAGGAACGGGTGCTGCGCCTCCTCGACGCGATCGGCGAGCGCGGCCAGCATGCGCGCCATCAATTCGGCGTAGGGGCGCCCGGCCAGCGCCGCCTGTTGCGCCTTTTTCATCTTCGAGGCGGCCACCAGCTCCATCGCCTTGGTGATCTGGCGGGTATTCTTGACCGACTTGATGCGTCGGCGGATGTCGCGGGTGGAGGCCATGAAGCAGCGGGCGGACGGCGGCTAGGGTGCGGCCAGGCTCAGGCGTTGAAAGTGCCCTTCCACTCCTCGCAGGCGGTCTGGAGTTTGGCCTCCAGATCCTTGTCGAGGGCGGCCTTGGTGCGGATTTCGGTCAGGAGCGCGTCCTTCCGGGTCAGGAAGAACTCCTTCATCGACGAGGCGGCGGCCACGATCTTCTTCACGTCGATCGGGTCGAAGTAGCCCTTTTGCATCGCGAACAGGACGGCCACCTGCAACTCGATGGGAAGCGGGTTGAACTGCGGCTGCTTGAAGAGTTCGACGATGCGGGAGCCGCGATCGAGTTGGGCCTTGGTCTTGGCGTCGAGGTCCGAGCCGAATTGGGCAAAGGCCGCCAGCTCGCGGAACTGCGCGAGCTCACCCTTCAACTTTCCACCGACCTGCTTGGTCGCCTTGATTTGTGCGGCGGAACCGACGCGCGACACGGAAAGTCCGACGGACACCGCGGGACGTATGCCTTGGTTGAAGAGGTCGGTCTCGAGAAAGATCTGGCCGTCGGTGATCGAGATGACGTTGGTCGGGATGTAGGCCGACACGTCTCCGGCGAGCGTCTCGATGATCGGCAGCGCGGTGAGCGAGCCCTTGCCTTCAAGGCGGGCGGACCGTTCCAGCAGGCGGGAGTGGAGGTAGAACACGTCGCCCGGGTACGCTTCGCGGCCGGAGGGTCGTTTCAGGATGAGCGAAATCTGGCGATAGGCGACCGCGTGTTTGGAGAGATCGTCGTAGACGATCAGAGCATCCATGCCGTTTTCCATGAACCATTCGCCCATCGCGGCGCCGGCGTACGGGGCGAGGTACTGATTGGCAGGATTGTCGGCGGCGGCGGCGGCGACGATGATGGTGTATTCGAGCGCCCCGGCGGCTTCGAGCGCCCCAATCGTGCGGACGATGTTGGAGTTCTTCTGCCCGACGGCGACGTAGATGGAGTAAACCGGGCGGAATTTCGGATCTCCACTGGCGATACCGACCTTGTTGATTTTTGCCTGGTTGATGATGGTGTCGATCGCGATGGTCGTCTTGCCGGTGCCACGATCGCCGATGATCAGCTCGCGCTGGCCACGGCCGATCGGGATCATTGAATCGATCGCCATGATGCCGGTGAGCAGCGGCTGCGAGACGGATTTGCGGACGATGATGCCGGGCGCGATCTTTTCGACGGGATAAAACTCCTTCGCCGCGATCGGCCCCTTGCCATCGACAGGGTTGCCAAGCGCGTCGACCGTGCGGCCCAGCAGGGCCTTGCCGACCGGCACGGAGAGCAGACGGCCGGTGGTCTGGACCTCGTCGCCTTCCTTGAGAGTCGAGATGTCACCCAGCACCACGCAGCCCACCTCGTCCTCCTCGAGATTGAGCGCGATGCCAATCGCACCGCCGGGGAACTGGACCATCTCGTTGTACATGACATCGGAGAGCCCCTCGATCTTGGCGACGCCGTCGGCGACCGAGCGAATGTTGCCGGTGTTCTTCTTGACCGCCTTGTTGGAGAGCCGGGCGATCTGTTGTTCAATTTGTTCGAGGACGGAGCTCATCGGAAATGGGAATTTGGGCGCGGTGCGGGGGAAAAATCAGACGGCGGCAGCGAGCTGGGCGAGCTGTCCAGCGACGGAGGACTCGTACACATCGTCGCCCACCCGGACACGCAGTCCGGCCAGCAGAGTGTCGTTGCGGCGCGCCACGCTCGTGACCTTCCTATGGTAGCGCGTCGACATGGCGGCGGCGAGTTCCGTGAGAACGCGTTCGGGCAGCGGTCCGGCATGTTCGACCACGGCCAACCCCCGGGCGACTTCGGCGGACACCAGGCGCTGATAGGTCCGAAGGACAGCGATGCTGTGGGCCGGGCGGTGCTTCTCGATATAATCCAAGACGCCCGCCACCCGCTCCGGGGAAAGTTCGCCCTCGACCAGACTGAGCTGGAAAAATTGTCGGGCGAGTTGCTGGACCTGTTTCTTGCCGGAAGCCATGAGCGGTCGGGGGAAAAGTACAGAAAAGCGTCGCGGCTTAGACGCTGGTGAGCTCGCGCGTGGCAGCCTCGTTATAGGCGGCGCGGTCCGGCTCGGTCAGCTTCCTGGCAAGCACTCGTTCGGTGGTGGTGACGACGAGACGGGCGACCTCGGTGCGAGCGTCGGCAAGCATTTTCTTATGCTCCAAATCAATGGCTTGCTGAGCCTTGGTAAGAAGTTCGTTGGCCTTGGCGGCAGCCTCCTGCGTCTGGCGATCAAGATAGTCCTTGGCCATCTTTCGGGCGTCCTCGACAATGCGGGAAGCTTCGGCATTGGCCTTCTTGACGATGGCCGCGCTTTCGACCTGGGCCGCCTCGAGCTTGGCCTGCATCTCCTCCGCGTGTTTGATCCCAGCCTCGATCTTGCGGTTGCGCTCCTCCATCGTCGCCGTAACCGGCTTGATGCCGAACTTGTAGAGCACGCCCAGGACGATCAGGAAGCTGATCACCTGCATGAGGAGATACTTCGGTTCGACGCCGAAATGCACGAAAGTCTGCTTGAGACCCTCGAGCGGCCCGGCGGCTTCGGCCGTGGTGGTGGTGGCGGCGAGAAGGAGGGGAAGCGTCATGGCAGGGGACGGAAGGAGAAGAAAGGTGGCGGCGTGCCGGACACGCCGCCGGAATCACGGAAGGGATTACTTCGCGAGGAAGAGCGCCAGGATGCCGAGACCTTCGGCCAGCGCCATACCGATGATGGCTTGGACGAGGACCTTGCCGGACGCGGCAGGGTTGCGGCCGACCGCTTCGGCGGCCTTGAGGCCAATCATGCCGACGCCGATGGCGGCGCCGAGGAGACCAAACGCACTGGCAATGTTGCCCTGCAGTTCAGCGAGGATTGTGATCATGGTAGACGTATCTTTCTTGGCTTTGTGGTTGGAGGACCGCCGTGCGCACGCGGGGCACGCTCCCGGCGGAAAAGTGGCTCAATGGTGGGCGCCGGCTTCACCGTGCTTGTCGTCGTGACCGTGCTCTCCCCCCTCGTGGTTACAGAGGAGTCCGATATACACCGCCGTCAGCAGGGTGAACACCAGGGCTTGGATGAGGCCGACGAGCAGCTCCATGAAGTAGAAAACAAAGAAGAAGCCGGTGCCGTGCAGGAGATTCTCGCCGCCGAAGATATTGCCGAAAAGCCGCACCGAGAGGGTGAAGGGCCGAATGAAGATCGAAAAAACTTCGATGCAGCCAACCACGATGAACACCAGCGAAAGAAAATAATAGAGGGCAACCGGAGTCTCCTTCCGATCGGCCTTATTGCCGAAGAGATCGATGAAGATCATCCGCGGTCCCACAAACTTGAACACGATGATGGCCCAGCCTCCGAAGGATATCAGTGCAAGCGCAATCGTGCCGTTGAAATCGGCGTTGTGGGGGCGAATCCAGGGATGAGTGAGGTGGAAATGCCCCTCCACGTCGTGACCCCAACCAATGGTACCCACTCCCGGCAGAAGCCCCATCCAATTATGAAAGAGAATGAAAACGAAAAAGGTGATCAGCAGAGGAAATGAAGCCGAGAATGCTTTGGCGCCGACGATGGGTTCGAAAATTCCGCGCAGGCCCTCGATCAGCGACTCGATTACCGCCTGCCCCCGGGATGGAATCACGGCCGGTTTACCGACCAGCCAGAGTACAAACGCCACGAGGAGAGCGGACATGGCCCAGCCAGTGGCCATGGCATTGGTGATGGCCCAGCCGTTGCCAAAATCGACCAGCTTGGCGGCACTGGGCGCAACTCCTTCAGCCGCGAGTGGCAGGGCACCAGCGAGGAAGGCGATGGAAAGCAAGGCGAGTTTGTTGACCCGGGACATGCGCGCGCGAAACAAAAGTCGGAAGCAAAACGGAGAGAAAAGGAGAGGCCCCTCCCCTCCGTCAACCCTCGAAATCGCGCTCAGCGCAAACGAACAGGAAGGAATAAGTCGGCAGCACCAGCGGGATGGTCCGGCTAATGACACCGGGCACTGCGACCCGCCACGAGCGAGGCGAAGGACGGGGCGCGCTGCTGAAATACGGTGGCAAACTCGAATGGCCAGGATTCCTCCAACAAAACCCAGCCGGGATGGGAGCAGATCTCTGCCTGCGCTGCCTCGAAATACGGCCGATGATCGGTCCGAAAATAGAGTCGACAGGAGGGCGACGCCCTGGCGGCAAGCGCAGAAAGGAAGTCCGACTGCAGGATGCGGTGCTTTTGGTGCCGGAGTTTCGGCCACGGGTCCGGAAACAGAATGAACACGGTCGCGATCCGCGCGCCGGGAGGCACCACCTCGAGGAACAACCGCGCCTCACCGCGCAGAAAATGGAGATGGGAGAGCCCGCTGCGGACCTGCTTTCGACGTGCCCGCTCGATCCGTTCGCTTACCAGGTCCAGCCCGACACAGGCCTGCGCCGGGTGGAGCGCCGCATAGGCGGTCAGGAAATGGCCGTGTCCGCAGCCGATCTCGAAGACAAACTCGGTGCCGGGAGCCAGAATCCCCGCAAGCTCCCGACGGAGGCTCTCTTTCCTTGCGGCGAGGAGGCTCGCGTACTCCCGCTTCATGGAGCAAGAGTGCGACGATCAATCTGTTTCATGCCATCGCCGACCGACGCAGTCGGCCGCCCTCCCCTGCCCGCTTCGATCCAGATCATCAGGATGCTGATGTCGGCAGGATTCACGCCACTAATCCGACCCGCTTGACCCAGCGTCCGCGGGCGAATCCGGGTGAGCTTTTCCGCACTTTCTTTTCTTAAGCCTTTTACTTGCAGATAATTAATATCCTCCGGCAGGCAAATCCGTTCGATTTGGGCAAATTTTTGGAGCTGGCGCTGTTCGCGTTCGAGATAACCGCGATAAGCGACCTGATAGAGAACATTCTCGCGAACGCTGCTTTCCTCGCGGGAGAAGTCTGCCGGCAACGGCGCGGTCGTGCGGTCGCGGCGGATCCCTTCCGCCCAACTTCCTCCACCCAAAGAACTTCCTTCATCTTCCAAACGTTGAATCCACTGTTGGATCCGAGTGCGCTTCGCCTCGATGCGCGCGAGTCGATTCACAGAGATCAAACCCTGTTGGCGCGCGTGATGGGCCAAGCGCAGTTCCGCACTGGAGTGATTGAACAAGAGTCGATACTCCGCGCGACTGGTGAACATCCGATAGGGTTCGGTGGTGCCCTTGGTGACCAAGTCATCGATTAGAACCCCGAGATAACCTTCCTGCCGACCCACAACCAACGGCGGTACACCGCGGACTTTGTTTGCCGCATTTACTCCTGCCACCAATCCTTGGACGGCAGCCTCCTCATATCCTGAGGTTCCATTGATCTGACCAGCGAGAAATAACCCCTCCACCTTTTTCGATTCCAACGTCGCAAAGAGCTGTGTTGGAGGAGCGTAATCGTATTCCACGGCATACGCCGGCCGAAGAATCACCGCCCTCTCCAAGCCCGGAATACTTTGGATGACTTGAGTTTGAACGTCAAAGGGAAGACTCGTCGATAGCCCATTCACGTAATATTCGTCGGTTGCCCTACCCTCTGGCTCAAGGAAGAGCAGGTGGCGTGGTTTATCGGCGAATCGAACGAATTTGTCTTCGATACTGGGACAATACCGCGGACCCACCCCTTCGATCTCGCCGCTGTACATGGCAGACAGGTGGAGGTGTTTCCGCACCATCTCAGCCGTACGGTCCGAAGTGTAGGTCATCCAACACGACACTTGCTCAGCTCCCGGTCGCCACCCCAAACGGCGTTGGCTCCGATGTTCCACGTGGAACAAATCCGAATCACCTCGCGTGTCATGGAACGCAAATAATGTCGGTTCGGAATCTCCTTGTTGCTCCGTCATCACCGAGAAATCCAAGCTTCGGCCCAGTAATCGGGGCGGTGTACCGGTCTTAAACCGATACAGCTCAATTCCCGCTTCCATCAGACTCGCAGAAAGCGTCTTCGCACTGAAATCCCCCAAGCGACCACCTTCATTCTTGTTCTGCCCGATATGCATCAATCCACGCAGAAACGTGCCCGTCGTTACCACCACGGTTCTGCCGGCAAATTCAATCTCAAGATTCGTGCGGCACCCCACCACCCGACCGTGCTTAAAGATCAATCCGGTGACGGTGGCCTGAAACAACTGTAAACCCGGCTGGAGCTCCAAGGTATGCTTCAGGCGTAGTTGGTAGGCCTTCTTGTCGCATTGCGCCCGGGGCGACTGTACCGCCGGACCCTTCGACTCATTCAACAACCGAAACTGGATCCCCGTGACATCAGTGTTGATGCCCATTTCCCCTCCCAGGGCATCGATTTCCCTTACCATCTGGCCCTTGGCTTGCCCACCAATCGCGGGGTTGCAGCTCATCTGCCCAATGGTATCAAGATTGCCAGTCAAGAGGAGGGTCGAGGCACCGACACGCGCAGCCGCCAACGCGGCTTCGACTCCGGCGTGTCCGGCTCCGCACACGATTACATCAAAAGGATGATTGGGATTAAAGGTCATGGAGTCTTGCCCACCGCCTCCCGGCTCGGGCCACCGGAAGGCGTCGTCAATTCACGCGATCCCATCATTTGCCGATGCAAAACGTGGCAAACAAGGCATCGAGTACGCGCTCGTGGTCGATTCGTCCCGTAATCTCGCCGAAAGCATCCAACGCGCACCGAAGGTCGCTCGCCACCAACTCGGTGGCTTCACCTGCCGTGAGCTTGTTTTCGGCGGTCGTCAGGTTCCGCCGAGCCTCCTCCAAGGCAGCAGCATGGCGGGCATTAATGGTGACCAAGTCGTCGGGGTCATGGCCGGCCCGATCTGCGAACTCGGAGAGGGTATCCTGCAGTTGCCCCAAACCCTGTCCCGTCAAAGCCGACACCCGGATCACCGCCACGCCGGGAGCAACTTCCGGCGCCACTGCGTCGGGAGCCAGGTCGACCTTGTTGAGCACCAGCACGGTGGATCCGTCAGTGAGGCGCGGCACCAACTCGGGCGGAAACACCGGGAGGGCAGGCCTGGTGGCATCGACGACCAGCAAGAGTAGGTCCGCCTCCCGAGCGCGCTCAATCGTGTTTTCGATCCCGAGTTTTTCGAGTGGGGCAGGTGAGGGGTTGAATCCGGCCGTATCGATCAAACGCAGGCAGTGTACTCCCACGATGACACGCTCCTCGATGAAGTCCCGAGTCGTTCCTGGCTCAGGACTGACCAACGCCCGGTCGCGCCCCAACAGCCGGTTGAGCAAGCTGCTCTTGCCCGCGTTCGGCACTCCCAGAATCACCGTCTTCATGCCGTCGCGAAGGAGTTCTCCGTAGCGCGAAGTTGCCGCTAACATATTACTTTCCAACAATATACGAACAATATCCGCTCGCATCGACTCCCGATCTTCTGTCGGCAAATCCTCCTCCGGAAAATCAAGGTAGGCCTCGATTCGCGCCAGCACCGCCACCAAGCCGTCCACCAATCCCTGCACCCTCCGCCCCAGCCCACCCCGCAACTGATGGTTTGCCGCCGCCAGCGCCCGCTCGCTGCGGGCATGAATCAGATCCATCACCGCCTCTGCCTGGCTCAGGTCCATCCGCCCGTTGAGAAACGCCCGCCGCGTGAACTCCCCCGGCTCCGCCGGCCGGCAACCCCGGGCATACAAATCCTCCAGGATTTTCTGGGCGATAAAGGGACTCCCATGCCCCGAGAGCTCCGCCGAATCCTCGCCGGTAAAGGACGCCGGTCCGGCAAAGAACGTCACCAGCACGTCGTCGACCAGCGAACCGTCCCGGGCGCGGTAGTCCGCATGCCGCGCCCGGCGCGCCGGCGGCACCCGCCCGAACAGGCCCGCCAGGATCGCCTTCGTATCTACTCCGCTCATACGTACGACCGCGAGCGCCGCCGTACCCGCCGGGGTGGCGAGCGCGGCGATGGTATCGGAGGCCGGCGGCATGCGGCCGCCACGCTCCGATCCCGGCGGCTCCAAGTCAACCGGCGGCACGCCCCGCGCCGTCGCCACCGGATCTCAGCGGCCGCTCACGACCAGCGGGGTCACGCGGGCACCATCCCTGACCTTGTCGCCCGGATACATCACCACCTGCTCACCCTCGCGCACCCCGCCCAGAATCTCGGACTGCACGCCATTGCTGCGGCCGACCTCCACGGTCCGGACCTGGACCCGCCCGCCCGCGATCACGAACAGCCGCCACCCGCCAGCCCGCTGAAACAGGGCCCCGGCCGGAGCCTGCAGCGCGTCGTCTCGCTCCCACACGACCACCCGTGCCTCCACGCGGTAGCTGTCGCCAAGGGTGGGGCGCTTCTCCACCGGATCGACAAAGTCCGCGACCACGTAGACGCGCTGCTCCTCCACCCCAAGCGCCGAAATCTTCGTGAATGCCGCGGGTTCGACTAGTCGCACCCGCGCCGCCAGCGGCTCCGGGCCGCCCCACTGCTCCAGCCACACCGGCGCGCCGGGCCGGATCGCCACGCCATCCCGCGAGAGCACCTCGATCCGCACCTCCAGATCCGTCGGGTCGCCCACCTCCAGCAGCGGGAAACCCGCCGGGACCACCCGCGCACTCTCCTGCATGACCCGCAGGATTCTGCCGCTCACCGGCGAGGTAACGACCAGCGGCTCCACGCTGCCGCCAGACTGCGGTCGCGCCACCAGCGCCCGTGCCTGCTCGGCTTCAAACTCCGCCACGCGCCGGGCGAACTCCGCCGCCCGCAGCTCCTGCGCCGCCGATTCGCTCCGCCACTGCGCCAGATCAAACTCCTGCGCCGAAATTGCCCCGGCCTCGCGCAGCGCCCGCGCCCGCTCCTGTTCGGTCGCAGCCAGCCGCTTCGTCGCCTGCGCCCTCCGGACCTGCGCCGCCGCCGACTCCTCTGCCGCCTCCGCCGCCCGCACTCTCGCCTCCGCCTGGGCCTGCAGCCGCGCATCCAGAAAATCCGCCGCCCCCGTCTCGATCACCGCCAGCACCGTCCGGCCCGCCTCCACCGGTGCCCCCGCCTTCCAGTCGATCCGCCGCAACTGCCCTGCCACCGGCGCGGTGATCACGTAACGATGCTGCACTCGCGTCATGCCTTCCTCGTCGACCGTCACCCGCAACGGCCCGCGTCTCACCGCCGCGACCTCCACCGGGACCGGCTGCGGCCAGAGGCCCACGAGGATCATCGCCACGAGGATCACCCCTCCCACCCACGGCAGGCGCCGGCGCCAGGCCGGAGTTCCTTTTTTTTTCACCTTCGCGATCGCGGGAGCAGGAGGAGGTTTGGTCATGGGAGGAGAGGGGAGGATGCCGGCGGGCGGAAGGTCGCAGGAGTACTGGCGGAGCTAATCGAGCGCCTTCAGCGCACTCACCAGGTCGATTTCCGCCAGCTTGCGCGCGGCAAACAGCGCCGAGAGCGCCGACGCCACCGCCACCACCAGCACCGCAAACGCGTAGTTGGCCGCTGTCAGCACGAGCGGCAGTCGCACGGTCTCGGTATTTACGGTGGACAGGATCCCGCGCGCGAAACCGGAGCCGAGCACCAAGCCGAACGGCAGCGCCACCAACGTCAGCAATACCAGTTCGCCCACCAACACCGCGCCCACCTCGCCCCGGGTGAAGCCCAGCACCCGCAGCGTCGCCAGCTCCCGCGCCCGCTCCGAGAGCGAGATCCGCGCACTGTTGTAGATGATGCCAAACGCCACGATGGTGGCGAACAGCAGGTAGATCTTCTGCAGCAGGCCGATGCTCTCGGCCGTCGTCCGGCGGAACCCCTCGCGCAGCGAGTCCTTGATCACGCAACCCGCCAGCCGGGGCGTCTCCTTCACCGCCGCCAGGAATTCCCGCCAGCGCTCCTTGTCCACCACCACGTGGGCTCCATTGATCCGGTCGCCCTCCAGCAGCAGGCGGTTCAGCGCCGTCAACTGCATGTAAGCCGCCGTGCCCGCAAAATCCTCCGCCAGCCCGACGACCGGCACCGTCAGCTCCCGCTCCCGCCCCTCCAAGACCCGCACCACCACGTCCTCCCCCGGCCGCACGGCCAGCACTTCGGCCAGTTTGGCCGACATGATGATCCCCCGGTCTGGCAGCGGCAGTTGCCGCGGTTGGGCGTCGATCACCCGGCTCAACGTGCCCTGGGCCGGGAGGCCCTGCAGCATCATGCGGCGCGCCATCGGCCCGGACCGCAGCTCCACCGGCACAAAGCGGAAGGGTTCCGCCCACACCACGCCCGGCAGGTGCCGGAAGTCCGCAATCGCCCGCGCCGCCTCGGGCTCCACCAGCGAGAGCGTCACCGTCTGCCGCTGCACGACATCCCACTGAAAATCGATCACGTACGCCACGCCATCGCGAAACGAGTTCGGCACGATCAGGATGCCGGTGGCGAGGGCGAGCGCCAGGCAGGTGAGCCCGCTGCGCACCGGCCGCCGCTGGATGTTGCGCAAGGCCATGCGCAGCGACGGGCTGAACCAGTGCCCGAGGCCCAGCCGCTCCACCAGGGCAGGGCGGTAGTCGGCCGGCGCCTCCGGGCGCATCGCCTCCGCCGGCGGCAGCCGCACCGCCCGCCGCACCGCTCCGGCCACGCCCGCAAACGCCGCCAGGGCGCTCACCGCCGCCGCCACCGCCAGCACCCGGGTGTCGAGCATGAATTCGAGCGCGGGAAACCGGAAAAACAGATGGTACATCCCCACGAGTTCGTGACCGAGCGCGATGCCGCCACTCGTGCCGGCGCCGACGCCGACGACGACAATCGCCAGCGAGAACTTGAAGTAGTGGGCGCCGATCTGCCGGTTGCTGAAACCGCACGCCTTCAGCATCGCGATCTGCTCCCGTTGCAGCGCGATCTGCCGGCTCATCACGGAATTCGTCATGAACGCCGCCACGCTCAGGAACACGAGCGGAAAGGCCACCGCCAACCCCTGCAGGATCCGGATTTCATCATCCACCCGCCGGTGCGACGGATGATCGATCCGCCCGTAGGCGCCGCGCCCGCCGTACGGCGCCAGGAGCCGGTTGACCGCTGCGATCACCTCGCGCTCCGACGCGCCGGGGGCCAGCGTGAGCGCGACCGCGTTGAACGCTCCGTACATCTGAAAGGCCGTCGCCAGTTCCTTGTACGGCATCCAGAAAACCCCGTAGGTCTTGTTGTCCGGCAGGGCCGAGCCCGGCGGCGCCTCGAAGACAAACTCCGGCGAAAGCACCACCCCGGAGAGGCGAAACGTCTCCTTCGCGCCATTCAACACGGCGGCGAGGGTGTCGCCCGGCCTCAAGCCGTGGGTTTCGGCGAACGACTCCCCGATCGCGAGCTCGCCCACCGCCGCACCGCCCTGCGGCAGGCGCCCGCGGCGCACATAAAGCCGGTTCAAGACCTGCTCCCCGCGCTCGGGCAGCGAATTGAGCAGCCCCACCGCGGGCTCCGGAAGCCCCGGCACATCGAGCGTAACCTGAATGGCAATACTCGTCTGCACCGCGGCCACCCCGGGGATGGCCGCGAGCTGATCGCGCACCGGGTTCGGCGCGCGCTTGAGCCGGGCAAACACCTCGGCAAATCGGTGCTCCTCGTAGTAGGTGTCGCGCGTCACCGCCAGCGAGAGGATCAACGATCGCGTCATGATCATCATCGCCAGCCCGCAGGCCATCACCAGGGCCACCGCCAGCGCCTGGGACTTCAGCGTGCGCAGATCGCGGAACAGCTTGCGGTCGAGCAGGCTCATGGGGCGGACGTATCCGGCTGGTCACCACGCCAGCGACTTCACCGCCGCGCGGCGCGCGTTGCGGCGCTCGTGCAGGATGCGGCCGTCGGACAGCGTGAAGACGCGGTCCGCCATGTCGGCAAGGATCGCATTGTGGGTGATGATGACGGCCAGCGTGCCGAGCTCGCGATTGATGCGCTCGATCGCCTCGAGCACGGTGATGCCGGTGTGCACGTCGAGCGCGCCGGTCGGTTCGTCGCACAGCAGCACCTCCGGCCGCTTGGCGATGGCGCGGGCGATCGCCACGCGTTGTTGTTCGCCGCCGGAGAGCTGCGCCGGGAAATGATCGAGCCGGTCCGCCAGGTCCACCAGGTGCAGCGCCTCATCCGGCTCCATCGGCTCGCGGCAGATTTCGGTGATGAGGGCGACATTCTCGCGCGCGGTCAGGCTCGGGATCAGATTGTAGGCCTGGAAGACGAAGCCGACCGCGTCGCGCCGGAAATTCGTCAGCGCCACCTCGTCAAACTCCCCCAGGTTGGCGCCGCGGTAGAGCAGGGTGCCGGCGGTGGGCGTGTCGAGTCCGCCAAGCTGGTTCAACAGCGTCGACTTGCCGCTGCCGGAAGCGCCGAGCAACACGATCAGTTCGCCGGCAAACAAGTCGAGGTCCACCCCCGCCAGCGCATGCACCTCCGCCTCGCCCTCGCCGTAGACGCGCTCCAGTCCGCGCACGTGGAAGACCGGTTCCCCGCCCGCAGTGACGGGCGCGGCGGCGGCGGGAAAGGAGTCGGCGGGCGCGGCCATGACGGAAGGAGCCCGGAAGCAAGCCGCTTTCTTTGCCGCCCGCAACCGGCAATCCCGCCGTCGCGCCCGGGAGGGCGCATCCCAGTTTTCGGACACAGGCAGCAGGCCGCCGCTTCGCGAACCGTCAAGCTGAGGCGGGACGCCTCAGCCACCTGCGCCCTTCGGTTGCTTCCGGTCGTGGACGAGGCGTCTCGCCTCGTAGATGGCCAGAAACTGGGATGCGCCTGCCCGGGAGCGGCGCATTTGCCGGTTCGCGGTCCCGCCTCTTCCGAGGCGAGCCACTCAAAACACGCATCGCAGGCGTGGCCCACTTCGGAAGAAGCGGGACGATCACAGCGGCGCCGCTTGCTCCGTGATGATCCCACCCCGGTACAGTGACCCCTTACGGACGCCTCGTCCCCGGCAACGACGGCTTCAGCGGATCGTAGACCCGATCGAACGGCGCGACCGGCGGCAGAAAGTCGATCACCTTGCGGTCGGTGAACTCGGCTTCGATCTCCTTCGCCCGCCGCTCGCCGGTGGTGATCCACGGCGGGTAGGTCTTGAGGTGAGCGCGCAGCGCCTGCTCCTGCCCGGGGTCGGCGCCGCGCTGCCGGGCCACGATCAACCAGCCCAACGCCTCGGCGTAGTTGCGCCGCACCCCGCGGCCGTTGGCGTGCGACACCCCGATGTTGAAAAATGCCTCCGCCTCGCCCCCCGCCGCCGCCGCCTTGAAGTAACCGATCGCCCGCAGCGGATCCTTGACCACCCCGTTGTCGCCGTGCGTGAGCAGCATGCCCAGCCGGAACGCTGCGCCGCTGTGGCCGGCCCGGGCCGCCTTCTCCAGGAGGGCCACGGCGCGGGCATCGTCGCGCGGCAATCCGTCGCCGCGGAGGAGCAGTTCGCCGAGCGCAGCCTCCGCCCGGGGATTGCCCTTGGCCGCCGCCGCCTGCAGTTCCTTGAGATCGGACCAGAGTTCGCCGCCGCCGCCAGTGCGCGACAACAGGACGGGGGCGGAGTCGCGGGCCGGGGCGGCCTCCTGCGCGGCCGCGGCGAGCTCGGGCAGGGCGGCGCCCGCAATGAACAGCCCGGCGAATAGAAGTCGGAAGGGAAGGGGAGTGAATGGATCGCGCACAGTCATTGGAGTACTGGAAGCGGGTCCGCCAGAATCAGCCAAGGCAATCTGCCGGCTCCCGCAGCCCGCGGCTTCCGACCGCGCCAGACTGCGAATGTTCAACCCGATTCCCCAGGCCGCCGGATGGACTGACGAGGCGGACGCTCGCGAATAAAAGCCCACGAAACCTCTGCGACCTGACCGTTATCGTAGTGGACGGAAAACCCACTCTGATGCCAGTCTTCAATCTCCAGCCGCACGAATCTTGCCTTGGGCGCAATCTTGTTGGCCCGGCGGATCGTCACGTGGGGCTCCAGGATGCAAAGCCCGTCTTCGAACTCCACGTCGAACGCGTCTTCCCAACTCAAGAACCGGACATTCTTAATCCGGGAAAACTGAGCTTTGCCAAACGGCTTCTTGCCGCTCCTGGAAGCAGTTTTCATAGGCGACCTTCACGCATCAGTGCATGAATCTAACAACCTTAGCCGGATCCATGCAGAAACAACCGCGAATAAACGCCAAGCGACGCGAATCCCAGAGGTCACGCTGTTCACATCGATTCTTCATCGCCACTCACTAGACGGTGATCCGCCGTCCGGCTCCGGCTTTGGTTGTCTGTTTGGTCGCCGTGTTCGTGCCCATTCGCGTAAATTCGCGGTTGAACTGAATCGTCACGGCTGAGGGCTTACGTTGGAAATGTCCATTGCCTGCATCGTCTCCAGATTTACGCGAGTCACAAATCTGCCGTTTTTATCAAACACATGCACGTGCCGCGGCGGGTGGTCACCGATCCACCAAAGAAAAGTATATCCTCCACGCCGTATCCGGCCCATGGCTCCGTTGCCGGCCGGCCGGCGCTACTCCGCCGCTTCGCCGGTCACCGTCGCACCGCCGACGATGTTCACCTTCTCGAGGATGGCCTTCTGAATCTTTTCCGCGACCTCGGGTTTGTCCTTGAGCGCCTGCTTGGCGGCATCGCGGCCCTGGCCGATAAGATTGCCCTCGTAGGCGATCCACGCGCCCTTCTTTTCGAGGATCTTGTGCTCAATGCCGAGGTCGAGCACCGAGCCCATCTTCGAGATGCCCTCGTCGTACATGATGTCGAATTCGCATTCGGTGAACGGCGGGGCGACCTTGTTCTTCACCACCTTGATCTTTGTACGGTTGCCGACGACCTTGCCCTCGGGCGTCTTGATCTGGTCCTTGCGGCGGATGTCGATCCGGACCGAGGCGAAGAACTTCAGCGCGCGGCCACCGGAGGTCGTCTCCGGGTTGCCAAACATCACGCCGATTTTCTCGCGAATCTGATTCGTGAAAATGCAGATGCAGTTCGTCTTGCTCACCACCGCCGTCAGCCGGCGCATCGCCTGGCTCATCAGGCGCGCCTGGGCGCCGACCGTGGCGTCGCCCATCTGGCCGTCGAGCTCGGCCTTCGTCGTCAGGGCGGCCACCGAGTCGAGCACGATCACGTCGATCGAGTTGGAGCGGATCAGCGTCTCCATGATGTTGAGCGCGTCCTCGCCGGAGTCGGGCTGCGAAACCAGCAGGTCGTCCAGGTTGACGCCCACCACGCGCGCGTACTTCGGGTCGAGGGCGTGCTCGACGTCGATGAAGGCCGCCAGGCCGCCGCGCTTCTGGGCCTCGGCGATCACACTCAAGCAGAAGGTCGTCTTGCCGGAGGACTCCGGCCCATAGATTTCGACGATGCGGCCTTTGGGCAGGCCGCCCACGCCGAGCGCCAGATCGACCGCGAGGGAGCCGGTCGTGAGCGTCTCGACCTTCATCTTGTGCGAGTCGCCCAGGCGCATGATCGAGCCCTCGCCGAATTGTTTGGTGATGGAGGAGACGGCCAGCTCGATGTTCTTGTCGCGCGCGGCAGTGGCGGCGGCGAGCGCAGTGCTGGCGGCGGATTTGGCGACGACAGGGGAGGGAGCGGCTTTGGACATGGCGGGAGCGGCGGTTGGAGAGGGAGTTGAAGGGAAGTGGAAAAGAAGTAAGGAGGAAGAGGACCGGAAGCCGGCGGCGCGGGACGCGAGGCTGGCGAAGAGCTGAGGCCTCCCCTCCGGCCGGGCAAGACCGCGCTCACCCTAAATTCGGGCGGAACGCAGGCTTGACTGACGCCAGAGTGTGTACGTGTGCAGGTGCACACGTCAAGCCCGGAACCGTGTCTCGTCGTCGTGCCGCGCGCTTGACCGAGCACCGGCCTCGCGCTGCGTTGTTCTCCCGTGCCGGATCTCAGCGCGCTTTCCCGCCAGCCCGTCGGACCACCCGCGGCGCCACTGGATACGCTGCCACCGGGGCACTATGCGCTGACGGTCACTTTTGACCTCACGGCCGGCGGCCTCCGCTTCGACTGGCTGTCCGCCCGCCCGGGTGCGCGCGGACTCGGGCTGCTGGCGCCCCATCCGGCGGAAATCGCGTTCTTCTCCGGCCTGGCCTGGTCGTTTGGGCCCAAGCTATGGGGTCGGCCTCTGTGGTATGTGGATGAACGATGGATCAAGGTTTTGGCTGGCTCCGCTGCCATCCGCAGAGCTTTCGGCACACCTCGTCGCGGGCGCCCAAATGAAGGTGGTCTCCGAGCCAGCGGTTGGTGACCGTCGTGCCGGCCTTCAGCTCCGTTGCCAGCCGCAGTTTCCACTCCGCCGACTTCGACGTGGAATGGAGTTCCGCGTACTGGCGTCCGAGGCGACGCAACCCTCTTTCCGGGGCCTCCATCCCTACCGCCTCCCGGGCTGACTGCAGCTCGCTGGCCAATTGCGGCCTTCGCCCCGCGAGCTCGCGATGCGCTTCGAACATCTCCCTGGCGAATGAATCCGAGCCGATGATCCACCCTCGAGACATGGTCTCAAACCGCTGGCGTTTGCGGGCCGGCTCGTCCTCCACCATTCTTCCGTAAGCAGCCAGCCGATCACATACCACAGAGGCCGACCCCGTCGGATTGTCTCGAGGGATTCCCTAGTCAAGCGGTGCTCAAGCCCTCCCGTACGACGACTTCCCGGTTGACCGGGAGGGAAGCGGGGCTTTGCCTGCCCGGGTCGTGAGCCTCGTGAATCGCCCGTCGTTCGCGCCCACTGGGCGTCATGCCGCAGCGCGTTTTTGGCGGGCCACAACTCAGGCCCAGCGGAGTGGGCGGACTCGCGCGCCGAACGCCGCTTTTTCGCGCTGGGGGCTAAGGGGGCTGCCTTGTTCTTCCGTCCGTCCCTCCCCTTAAACCCCTCCTGGCCCGACCCCCTGAAGATCCAGTTTCCTTCCAGACAGTTGAAGACTCCGATTCCATTCATTACCTGTCGATTGAACGTTCTTTTTGTGGTGGCGCTGCTCATCGCCGGTGGGGGGCGGGTTTCCGCTCGCCCCAACATCGTTCTCATCTTTCCGGACAACATCGGCTGGGGGGAAATCGGCGTCTATGGCAGTGTGCGAGGAGTGCCGACGCCGCGGATCGACCGCCTCGCAGAGGAGGGTGTGCGTCTCAACAATTTCAACGTGGAACCCTCCTGCACCGTGTCGCGCATTGCGCTGCTGACCGGACGTTACGCGGTGCGCAGCGGTGGAACGCAACCGACGGGCATGACACTTTGGGAGGTGACGATTGCGGAAGCGCTCAAACCACTCGGATATGCGACGGGACTGTTCGGCAAGTGGCATGCCGGTGGCGACAACTGGATGGGAAGCCGCGAACCTACGCAGCAGGGCTTCGACGAATGGTTTGGCATCGGGGGCACAACGGTTGACGCGCTGTGGAAGTGGTTCGAACCTTCAAGCTCGGAGAGAAAGAGAATTGGGGAAGGGCCTTTTTTTATTTGGGAAGGGCAGGCGGGTCAGCCTTCGCGCAAGGTGAAGGAGTTTGATCTCGAATCACGCCTCACGATCGACCGCGAAGCAGCCCAGCGCGGTATCGCGTTCATGGAGCGCGCCGTTCAACAGAAGCGGCCGTTTTTCTTATATTATCCGATGACTCAAGTCCACTTTCCGACCGTGCCGCATCCGGATTTCGCCGGGAAGACGGGCGCCGGCGACATCGGCGACTCGATGGCCGAAGTGGACTACAACACGGGACTCATTCTCGATGCGCTGGACAAGCTCGGCGTCGCGGACAACACCCTGGTCATTTGGTGTGCCGACAACGGCGCGGAGTCCCGACGGCCTTGGCGGGGCTCAGCCGGGCCGTGGAGCGGATTCTACAACACGGCGATGGAAGGCGGCATCCGGACACCATGCCTCATCCGCTGGCCTCGGCATATTCCTGCGGGACGCGTATCGGATGAGATCGTTCATCAGGTCGATCTATTCCCAACCTTGGCCGCCGCGATCGGTGAAGATATCGTGCCGAAAGACCGGGCCATCGACGGCGTGAATCAACTGGCATTTCTCGAAGGCCGGCAGGAACACTCACCACGCCAGAGCGTGATCTACTTTTCGCAAAGGACCGGCGAGGTAACGGCGGTGAAGTGGAAAGACTGGAAATTCTGGTATGATTTTCCGTGGAGGGACTGGAAATTCTTTTACGGAGTCCCTTTCGAAAAGGGAGACCCGGAACCGAACCCGATGCGTCTGTTCAACCTCCGTTCAGATCCGAAGGAAGAATCGGACATAAAGGACACGAATCCTTGGGTGAAGAGCGTTGCGGACAAGCTCGTCGCGGAATTTGAAGCCTCGACTCGGCAATGGCCGAATGTCCCGCCCAAAGCAAAAGATCCTTACACGCCCCAGCCTAAAGGAGGAGGTCAGTAATGCGCCGCAGAAACATACCGTCGGCATTGCGACTTGGTTTGGCCGTGTTCGCAAGGCGACATCATCACGGCAGGCGGAAGTTTTCGACCCGCGGATCGGTCATCTTCGTGGCGCACCTCATCATCGCCGCGTTGCCGGTCACCTGCGCATGGGCGCAGGCGCAGGTGAAACCTGACTTTTCCGGCCGGTGGATAATCCCCGGCGGCACCCCGGCAAATACCGTAATCCTGAATAAAGGGGGAGAGCAGGAACCGGGCATGAGCAACGGATGGGGCCATCAAATTGCCATCGGACAGGATGAAGTCTTGCTGACGGTTAAATTCGATTTCTTCACTTCCATCGATCTACAGCCGCCCATCAGGTTCCGCTATGCGCTCAATGGAACGAAGACGACCAATTCTGTGATGATGGGACGCGGCATTGAGCGATCAACTTCCACAGCATTCTGGCACGGAGACACGCTCGTGATCAAAACCGAACAATCGTTCCACAATCCCGATACGGGCCTGGAAGAGAGCTTCGAAGTGACCCGCCGACTATCGCTCGAATCACCTGGGCAACTCCGCGTCGAAACGACTTTCGGTGGCGTGCTGGGCGGCCCTCCGACCGTCACCTCGACGAAATACACGCGTGGCTCTCAACCTCCATAAGCGAAGCAACACCGCTACGTCGAAAAGTTCGGGCGCGCTGGAAACCCCTCCCGGCCCGACCCCCTGAAGATCCAGTTTCCTTCCAGTAGGCTGACCCGGTCTACGGGGCGAAAACGACGGCGAGATCGAGAACCAGCCCGGGCAGCAGTGTGCTGGTGAATTTCTGTTTCGCGCGGTAGGTCGCGGCGGGGGTGTCGGCGTCCTCGATCAGTCGGTAGAGCGCGAGCGTGCGTCTGGCCGGATCGACGATCCAAAGTTCTTCGACGCCCGTGCGTGCGTAGACCGAGCGCTTGGGGCCGAGATCGTATTTCCCGCTGGTTGGGGAGAGAACTTCGACCACGAGGTTCGGCGCACCTTCGATGCCGTGTTCCCCGACGATGCGGAGATTGTCCTTCGCCACGAAAAGCAGATCGGGCTGATCGACGTTGAGGTCGGAGAGGTGAACGTCGAGCGGGGCGATGAAATGGCGGCCGAGCGGTTGAGAGTCGAGGGACGCGGCGGCGGGGTCATATCGAGATTCGTGACAAACACCAATACTCCCGTGCCGGCGGTGGCACGGGAGTTGGCGGCGTAAGACGCCACGGTCGGGCAGTTCACGACGGCAGGGTGCTCGCTGGCCGCGCTGGATCGACTCGAGGGAGACTTCCTGCGCCCGTGTCTCGAATCCCGATATGACCCCGTGCCTCCTCCCACCACGGGTGCATCCGCCGGCATCTTGACTTGACCGATCTGTCAGACAGGGTGTCACACATGACTATTTCCACCCGTGCGCTCGTGCGTGAGTTTCCGAAGGCCCGCGCCGCCGCCCGCAAGGGGCAGGCGGTGGAGATCGTGGACGGCAACACCGGTGAGCGCTTTGTACTGACCGCCAAACCGACCCGCACATTTGGTGAGCTGGCGGCGCGAGCCAAAGGCGTTTTTTCAGGTCCGCGAAACCTCTCGAGCCGGGAGGGATTTGGTGGCTGAGTACATCGTCGATACGGGGCCGTTGGTCGGTTGGATCAACTCCCGCGACCAGTGGCATGCTTGGAGCGTGGCGGCGATGGAGGCACTTGGTCCGCCACTCCTCACTTGTGAGGCCGTGATCGCGGAGGCCGGCTGGCAGCTCGGATCATCGCGCACCGCGGTGGATCAACTCTATGGTCTGGTGGAAGCCGGGGCGCTGCGCATCGTCGACTTGCTTCCGGAACACATGCCACATCTGCGCGCGTTGTCGGCCAAGTACCGCCAGATGGATTTTTGCGACGCAGCCGTCGTCCGACTGGCCGAGATTTTTCCCCGCGCCACCGTCGTCACCACTGATTCCGCCCACTTTTCCGTCTATCGTCGCTTTCGCGATCGCCCGCTGTCGCTCCTGCACCCGCGCTCGCGTTGAGTACGCTTCCGGCACCACGTCCCCCCACGTGCTGAATCGCCCCAGGGCGGGAGACTGGGAGGCTTGGCGCACGCGGAGTTCATCCTGGGGCTGGCAGCATTTCCTGTATTTGCGGCCGCTGCCGCAGGGGCACGGGTCGTTGCGACCGGTGTCCTGCAGGCGATCCATCACTGTGGTTGTTTCACGGGCCGATCTTGCTGGCGGGTTCTCTTCTGCGTCTTCCGGTGCGTCAGGGCTGGGTTGATCGGGCATGGGAAATTGACTCACCAACTCAGCCACCGCACGCCAAGGGCCAGCGTGAGAATCGCGATCGGCATGCCCGCCTTGAGGTACTCGCCAAACGAAAGGTGCACGCCGCGGCGGCGGGCGATTTCGGCGACGATCAGGTTGGCAACCGAGCCCAGCAGCGTGAGGTTGCCGGCCAGCGTCGTGGCCATCGCGAGCGTGAGCCACGCGGTTTCGGGGTCGGCGAGAGTGGGCACGACCGGCCGGAAGAGCATCACCGCGGGGACGTTGGAGACGACGTTGCTCAGCACCAGCGAAACCACCGTGAGTTTCGCCGGACCGCCATCCGCCCACGGGCGCAGCCAGGCAAACAGGTCGCCGCCAAGCCCGCTCGTCTCGATGGCCCCGGTCACGACGAAGAGTGCGGCGAAAAACACCAGCAGGCCCCAGTCGATGTCCTGAAACACCGCCTCCGGATCGCGCCGCCGACTGATGAGCAGCAGCGCGGCGGCGGCAAGGGCCGCGAGCGGGATGGGTGCGCCCGCGATCAACGCGACGAGCATCAGGGCCGTGGCGAGCATCGCCTTGCGCAGCAACGGGCGGTACTCCTGCGGCGGCAACTCGTAGGAGCCCTCCAAGTGCGCCGGCGCAAACTCCCGGCGGTAAACCAGCACCATCACCGCCCAGATGATGCCGAGCCCGGCGAGCGCGATCGGCGCCAGTGCGGCCGTAAACTGCACAAACGAAATGCCCGAGGAAATGCCGACCAGCATGTTCTGCGGGTTGCCGGTGATGGCAGCCACGGAGCCGACGTTGGCGGCGGTGACGAGGGCGACGAGGTAGGGGAGGGGATTGCGCCGCAGCGCGACGGCCAGTTCCAACACCAGCGGGGTCATCATCAGCGCAATCGTGTCGTTGAGGAAGATCGCCGACAGCACGCCGGAGACGGCGATGACCAGCGCGAGCAGGCGCCGCGGCGTGCGGGCGAGCCGCACCACGTGCGAGGTGACGAGGTGGAAGAAGCCCGCGATGCGCAGGTTCACGTTGAGCACCATCATCGCGAAGAGCAGCACAAGGGTGTTCCAGTCGACGGCCCGGTACGCCGCCTCGAGGGGAATCACGCCGCTGGCAATCAGCACGGTCGCACCGACCAGCGCGATCGTGGCGCGGTTCATCCGCAGCCCGGGCCAGCGGCCGATCGCCACGCCGACGAGCGTGACGCTCGCGACCACCGTCGTGAAGATCTGAAGCCCCGTCATGGCGGCACCGTGCGGGGTCTTGCCGGATTCGTCACCGCGAAAAGGGCGAGAGAGTCCTACGATGCCGGCGGCACCTGCGCCCCGGAAGTCGCACGGACGTCTGGTGAGCCGCGCCGTCCCGCGCGCCGCCAGCCAGCGGCCCCGCAGCAAGGCTGACCGAATCTAGACCGAATCTCCACCGAAGAGAGAACCAGCAGGGGTCACGCCGCGACTGTCGACAAGTTGGTGGTTTCGCGCGGCGCCCGGTGGATCGGCCCGCTGGAGTCGAGATTCGCGACGTGACCCTTTCTTTCCGTCGCGCCGGCTGGGCCGGGGTGCCATTCAACCTGCTGTCACGCCGTAGTACCCGCGGAACCACTCCACGAAGCGCCGCAGGCCCTCCTCGAGCGGCACTTTCGGCGCGAACCCGATCGCGGCCTGGATGCGGGTGAGGTCCGCGCAGGTCTCGAACATCTCGCCGGGCTGCATCGGCAGCAACTCGAGCTCCGCCCTGCGGCCGAGCAACTCCTCCAGCATCCGCACAAAAAGCACCGTTTCCACGGGCCGGTGGTGGCCGAGGTTGAAAATCCGCAGCGGTGGGACCGGCGGCTCCGCCGGTGGGTAGAGCAGGACCTTCACGACGCCGTCGACGATGTCGTCGACATAGGTGAAATCGCGCAGGTTGCGACCCTCGTTGAAGAGCTGCAGCTTCCGACCCTCGACGATGGCGCGGGCGAAAATCGTCGGCGCCATGTCCGGCCGGCCCCACGGCCCATAGACGGTGAAAAAGCGCAGGCCGGTCACGTTGAGGCCGTAATTGTGCGCGTAGCTGTGCGCCATCAGCTCGTTGGCCTTCTTGGTCGCGCCGTAGTACGACACGGGCCGGTCGGTGTTGTCGTCCTCGCGAAAGGGCGGCGTCGCACCCGCCCCGTAAACGCTGCTGCTGGAGGCAAATACCAAGTGCTTCGGTCGCGTGCGCCGGCAGGCCTCCAGCACCGTGGCAAAGCCCTCCAGGTTGGCGCGCGTGTACGCCGCCGGGTGATCCATGCTGTAGCGCACCCCCGGCTGCGCGCCGAGGTGGACGACATAATCGGGCCGGAAATGCGCCACCAAGGCGGGAAACTTCTCCGCGTCGGCGAAATCCGCCTGCAGGAAGCGAAACGTCTCGAAACCCTTCGCCGCCGCCCCGCCATTCTTCGGCTCCACAAATTCGGCCACCCGGTCCAGTTCCGCCAGCCGCGCGCGCTTCAACGCCGGATCGTAGTAATCGCTCAACACATCCACGCCCAGCACCTCGCAGCGCTTCGTTTCCGCGAGGCGCCGCGCGACATGGTAGCCGATGAATCCGGCCGCGCCGGTCACAAGGACTTTCATTTGTGATTGGGCCGATTTCCCGGATCGCGCTGCGGCTTGGATAGCGTAGCCACGAGCGTGAGCGAGTGGTTGCTCGTCCACTCGCTCACGCTCGTGGCTACCAGAATCGGAAATCGTCGGGCAGACATGATGGGCGGTTTGATCAAATACCCCGGGGCTCGCTCCGGAGATCTTGGCTCATCGCGGGTCATAGCCGCGCCGCTCCGGGGGTGCTAGCGGAAAGTGGAGAGCAGCTTTGCGAGGCCGCCGCCGCTGGAAAATGTGGGCAACTTTTCGAAAACGGCGCTTGATCGGCGAAAGGTCACCTCTTTACTTCCGCGGTTTTTGCCTCCTCCCACGCTCACCGCATGAAGATCAAAGCCTACCTGAAGCCTCATTGCGGCTGGTCCAACGGTGTCCGCGCGATCCTGCGGAAGCACAATCTGCCGTTCGAGGATATCGACATCATCAACCACCGCGACAACTACGCGGAGATGGTGGCGAAGTCCGGCCAGCCGCTTTCCCCCTGCGTTGAGATCGACGGCGTCATGCTCGCCGACGTGTCCGGCGAAGAGGTCGAGAACTACCTCCTCAGCAACGACCTTGTCCAGCCGTCGGACGTCGCCCTCGATGTGGCGACGAACGCCGGTTGCTCCGACGAGGAGCACGCCAAGATGGCCACTAAAACGATCCGCTTCTTCTAAGTCCCCGCCGAGAGAGCTCTGCGCAATTAATACTTCCATGGGCCGCTCTCGCAAATGCCGAGACCGGCCCTTTTTTTGCTCTTTCGCCACCAAGCCAGCCCCTCGCACCGCCGCCCTCCCGCCTCCCGGCCTTCAATTTTCGACGACATGAACCAACCCACCCGTAGCGCCACCGCCCAACCGGCCGCCCCCCACCGCGCGACTCCGCGCCGCTCCCCCGGTTTGCCGGCCAAACAGGGCCTGTACGATCCGTTCTTCGAGCACGATGCCTGCGGCGTGGGCTTCATCGTCGATATGCACGGTCGCAAGTCCCACAAGATCATCGCCGACGGCCTCCAGATCCTGCGCAACCTCGACCACCGCGGCGCCTCGGGAGCCGAGATCAACACGGGCGACGGCGCCGGCATCCTCATCCAGATGCCGCACAAGTTCCTCGTCGAGGCCTGCAAGACCGCCCGCTTCACCCTGCCCGACGCCGGGCAGTACGGCTGCGGTCTCATCTACCTGCCGCGCAACCCCGCCATGCGCCGCAAGATCGAGGAGCGCTTCGAGCAGGTCGTGCAATCCGAAGGCCTCAGCTTCCTCGGCTGGCGCACCGTCAAGACCAACAACAGCATGCTCGGCGACACCGCCAAGTCCGTCGAACCGTTCATGCGCCAGGTCTTCATCGGGCGCCCGGCCGGTATGGCCGACGACAATGAATTCGAGCGCAAGCTATACGTTGTCCGCAAGCGGGGCTACGCCGAGATCCGCACGTCCACGCTCCCCGGCGCCGAATATTGGTACGTGGCCAGCCTGTCCCAGAAGACGCTCGTTTACAAGGGCATGCTCACCACCGAGCAGGTCGACCAATACTTCCCCGACCTGAAGCACCCCGCGATGGAGTCGGCCCTCGCCCTCGTCCACTCCCGATTCTCCACCAACACCTTCCCGAGCTGGGAGCGCGCCCACCCGTATCGCTACCTCGCCCATAACGGCGAAATCAACACGCTCCGCGGCAACATGAACTGGATGCACGCCCGCCAGGCGCTGTTCTCCAGCGAACTGTTCGGCGACGACATCAAGAAGATCCTCCCGATCATCAACCCCAACGGCTCCGACTCGTCGATGTTCGACAACACGCTCGAACTCCTCGTCCTCGCCGGCCGCCCGCTCGCCCACGCGATGATGATGATGATCCCCGAACCGTGGTCCAACCACGAGTCGATGGACGACGACCGCCGCGCCTTCTACCAGTATCACTCGTGCCTCATGGAGCCGTGGGACGGCCCCGCCTCCATCGCGTTCACCGACGGCCGCCAGATCGGCGCCGTCCTCGACCGCAACGGCCTGCGCCCGTCGCGCTATTATGTTACCAAGGACGGCCTCGTCATCATGGCCTCCGAAGCCGGCGTGCTCGACATCCCGTCCGATCAGATTGTCCGCAAGGGCCGGCTCCAGCCGGGCCGCATGTTCCTGATCGACACCGCCCAGGGCCGCATCATCGAGGACGAGGAGATCAAGCGCGAGGTCAGCCGCGCCCAGCCCTACCGCGAGTGGCTCAACCAGCACCTCGTGCACCTCAGCGACCTGCCCGAGGCCCCCAAGATCGAGCCGCCGGACCACGAGACGCTGCTCCAACGGCAGATCGCGTTCGGCTACACGTTCGAAGACGAGAAGATCGTCCTCATGCCCATGGCCCGCGACGGCGTGGAGGCCATCGGCTCGATGGGCAACGACGCCGCCCTCGCCGTCCTCTCCAACAAGCCGCGCCTGCTCTACGATTACTTCAAGCAGCTCTTCGCCCAGGTCACCAATCCTCCGATCGATTCGATCCGCGAGGAAATCGTCACCTCCGCCGAGACCCGCCTCGGCTCCGAGGGCAACCTGCTCAACCCGGATCCCACCGCCTGCCGCCGGGTGGAAATCAAGTGGCCCATCCTCACCAACGAGGAATTCGCCAAGATCCGCCGCACCAACCTGCCCGGCCTCAAGACCGGCGTGCTGCCCATCCTCTTCCGCGTCACCCGCGGCGAAAAGGGCCTCGCCAAATCCATGGAGGAGCTCTCGGTCATGGCCCGCCGCATGATCGAGGAGGAGGAGGTCAACGTCATCATCCTCAGCGACCGCGGCGTCACCCGCGACTTCGCGCCCATCCCGTCGCTCCTCGCTGTCGCCGGCCTGCACCATTACCTGATCCGCGAGGGTCTCCGCACCCGCGTCTCGCTCGTCCTCGAAACTGGCGAGGCCCGCGAAGTGCACCACTTCGCCCTCCTCATCGGCTACGGCTGCAGCGCGATCAACCCGTACGTCGCCTTCGAGACCATCGACGACATGATCCGCGAGGGCCTGCTCACCGGTATCGAACACAAGAAGGCCTGCGCCAACTTCGTCAAAGCCGGCTCCAAGGGCGTCGTGAAGGTCATGTCCAAGATGGGCATCTCCGCCATCCAGAGCTACCGCGGCGCCCAGGTGTTCGAAGCCCTCGGCCTCCGCCAGGACGTCATCGACCACTACTTTACCTGGACGCCCTCGCGTGTCGGCGGTGTCGGCCTCGACGTCATCGCCCAGGAGGTGCTGATGCGCCATCGCGCCGCGTACCCCGAGCGCCCGGTCAACGGCCACGTGCTTTCCACCGGCGGCCTCTACCAGTGGCGCTCCAACGGCGAGGCGCATCTCTTCACCCCCGAGTCCGTACACGCCCTCCAGAAGGCCGTCCGCAACAACAGCAAGACCGCCTACCAGCAGTACGCCACGCTGATCAACGATCAGTCCAAGGCGCTCTGCACGCTGCGCAGCCTGCTCGACTTCAAGGACGGCGGCTCCGCCATCCCGCTCTCCGAGGTCGAGCCCGCCGAGGCGATCATGAAGCGCTTCAAGACCGGCGCCATGTCCTACGGCTCGATCTCCCAGGAAGCCCACGAGACGCTCGCCATCGCCATGAACCGCATCGGCGGCAAGTCCAACACCGGCGAAGGCGGCGAGGATCCCGCGCGCTTCACCTGGACCAACGACAAGGGCGACTCCAAGAACTCCGCCATCAAGCAGGTCGCCTCCGGCCGCTTCGGCGTCACCAGCGAGTACCTCGTCAACGCCAAGGAGCTCCAAATCAAGATGGCCCAGGGCGCCAAGCCCGGCGAAGGCGGCCAGTTGCCCGGCACCAAGGTCTATCCGTGGGTCGCCAAGACCCGCGGCACCACCGCCGGCGTCGGCCTCATCTCCCCGCCGCCGCACCACGACATCTACTCGATCGAGGATCTCGCCGAGTTGATCCATGACCTGAAGAACGCCAACCACCGCGCCCGCGTCAGCGTGAAGCTCGTCTCCGAGGTCGGCGTCGGTACCGTCGCTGCCGGCGTCGCCAAGGCCCACGCCGACGTCGTGCTCATCTCCGGTTACGACGGCGGCACCGGCGCCTCGCCGCAGACGTCCCTGCAGCACGCCGGCCTGCCGTGGGAGCTCGGCCTCGCCGAAACCCACCAGACGCTCGTCCTCAACAACCTCCGCTCCCGCATCGCGGTCGAGACCGACGGCCAGCTCAAGACCGGCCGCGACGTCGCCATCGCCGCCCTGCTCGGCGCCGAGGAGTTCGGCTTCGCCACCGCGCCGCTCGTTTCCACGGGCTGCATCATGATGCGCGTCTGCCACCTCAACACCTGCCCGGCCGGCGTCGCCACCCAGAACCCCGAGCTCCGCGCCCGCTTCACCGGCAAGCCCGAGCACGTCGTCAACTTCATGCGCTTCATCGCGGAGGACGTCCGCGAAATCATGGCGCAGCTCGGCTTCCGCACCATCGAGGAGATGATTGGCCGCGTCGACCGCCTGGAAGCGCGGCGCGCCATCACCCACTGGAAGGCCAAGGGCCTCGACTTCTCCAACATCCTCTACCAGCCGGATGTCGGCCCCGAGGTCGGCCGGTTCTGCCAGATCCCGCAGGACCACGGCATCGCCCAGTCCCTCGACATGACGCAGCTCCTCGAGCTCTGCCGCCCCGCCATCGAGCGCGGCGAAAAGGTCATCGCCGAGCTGCCGATCCGCAACGTCAACCGCGTCGTCGGCACCATCACCAGCGGCGAGATCACCCTCAAGCACGGCGCCAAGGGCCTGCCCGAGGACACCATCAAGCTCAAGTTCACCGGTTCCGCCGGCCAGAGCTTCGGCGCCTTCGTCACCCGCGGCATGACCCTCAGCATCGAGGGCGACGCCAACGACTACTTCGGCAAAGGCCTGTCGGGCGGCAAACTCATCATCTACCCGCCGGCCAACTCCCCGTTCAAGGCCGAGGAGAACATGATCGTCGGCAACGTCGCCTTCTACGGCGCCAGCGCGGGCGAAGCCTACATCCGCGGCCTCGCCGGCGAACGCTTCGCCGTCCGCAACTCCGGCGTGACCGTCGTCGTCGAAGGCGTGGGCGACAACGGCTGCGAGTACATGACTGGCGGCAACGTCGTCGTCCTCGGCCGGGCGGGCCGCAACTTCGGCGCCGGCATGTCGGGCGGCATCGCCTACGTGCTCGACGAAACCGGCGACTTCGCCCAGCGCGTCAACGTCCAGATGGTCGGCATCGAGAAACTCGAGGACGCCCGGGAAATCGCCGCCGTCCGCGCGATGGTCCAGAAGCACCTCGACTACACCAAGAGCCACCGCGCCCTCGAGGTGCTGGCCGACTGGGACAAGTTCGTGCCGAAGTTCGTCAAGGTGATGCCCAAGGACTACAAGCGCATGCTCGCCTGCCTCGAGCGCGCCCAGGCCCAGGGCCTTACCGGCGACGAAGCCGTCATGTCCGCCTTCGAGGAAAACGCCCGCGACCTGTCGCGAGTGGGAGGAAACTGACCACTCGCGACCGGTTTCAGTCTGGAGGTTTAAGCTGTAAGCCAGCCGGCCTCCAGGACCGATCCCGACGCTTACCGCCCTTCAGCCTTACGCTCTTACACCTTAGCCCTTACACCTGACCACCCATGGGAAAGCCAACTGGATTTATCGAGTACCTGCGCGAACTCCCGGTCGATCGCACGCCGGCCGAACGCGTCAAGGACTGGAAAGAGTTTCACCACCACATGGAGGAGAAGAAACTCCGCCAGCAGGGCGCGCGCTGCATGGATTGCGGCATCCCGTTCTGCCACACCGGCAAATTGATCAGCGGCATGGCCAGCGGCTGCCCGATCAACAACCTCATCCCCGAGTGGAATGACCTGATCTACCGCGGCCTGTGGAAGGAGGCGTTGGATCGCCTGCATAAGACCAACAACTTCCCGGAGTTCACCGGCCGCGTCTGCCCCGCCCCGTGCGAAGGCTCCTGCACGCTCGGCATCAACGCCCCGCCTGTCACGATCAAGAACATCGAGGCCTCGATCATCGACCGCGGCTGGGAGGAGGGCTGGGTCTACCCCGAGGCCCCCAAGGTTCGCACCGGCAAGAAGGTCGCCGTCATCGGCTCCGGCCCCGCCGGCCTCTCCGCCGCCGCCCAGCTCAACCGGGCCGGCCACACCGTCACGGTCTTCGAACGCGCCGACCGCCCCGGCGGCCTGCTGATGTACGGCATCCCCAACATGAAGCTCGACAAGCAGGAGGTCGTCCTGCGGCGCATCAAGCTGCTCGAGCAGGAGGGCATCAAGTTCATCTGCAACGCCAGCGTCGGCTCCGGCGAACACGACAACGTCGAGCCGCAGATCTTCCTCAACGAGTACGACGCCACCGTCCTTTGCACCGGCGCCACCCAGCCGCGCGATCTCCCGATCGAAGGCCGCCAGCTCAAGGGCGTGCACTTCGCGATGGAGTACCTCACCGCCAACACCAAGGCCGTCCTCAACGGCGGCGCCGACCACTCACCCATCCACGCCCGCGACAAGGACGTCGTCGTGATCGGCGGCGGCGACACCGGCACCGACTGCGTCGGCACCGCCATCCGCCACGGCTGCAAGAGCGTCACCCAGATCGAGATCCTCCCCAAGCCGCCGCTCGAGCGCCAGGCCGACAATCCCTGGCCCGAATGGCCCAAGACCCTCAAGGTCGACTACGGCCAGGAGGAGGCCGCCGCCCGTTTCGGCGCCGATCCGCGCATCTACCTCACCACGGTGAAGAAGTTCATCGGCGACGCCCAGGGTCGCGTGAAGGAGCTCGTGACCGTCGAGATCAAGTGGGAGCGCAACGACAAGGGCCAGTTCATCCCCAGGGAGGTCCCCGGCACCGAGAAGACTCGCCCCGCCCAGCTCGTGCTCCTCGCCATGGGTTTCCTCGGGCCCGAGCAGACCCTGCTCAAGGACATCGGCCTCGAAACCGACGCCCGCTCCAACATCAAGGCCGAGCACGAGAAGTACACAACCAACCTGAAGGGCGTCTTCGCCGCCGGCGACTGCCGCCGCGGCCAGAGCCTGGTGGTGTGGGCCATCAACGAAGGTCGCGGCGCCGCCCGCGAATGCGACCGCTACCTGATGGGTTACACCGATCTGCCGTAAGGGGAGCAGCCTCCAGTCCGATCCCCGGCTGTAGCTGCGCTTAAGCGCAGCGAAAGCGTGGCCGGGCGTGAGGCCACGTTGTCGCTACGCTCCAACGCGGCTACGTCTTCCGACCGTCGTCGCCGGCCCGACGGAAAGACTCACTCCGCCCGGAACACCACCGCCGACTGCGCCGTCGCATCCGCCCGCAGCCACACGCCGCCGGGCACCCGATCGCAGTCGATCACCCGGACGACGTGCTCCATCGCGCCGGCCGCCGGCTCGAGCTCCAGCAGGCGGCTCGGCGCCGAGCGGAACCACGCCACATCGAGGGCGTTTTCCGTCCGCTTCGGAAAATACGCCAGGTAGAGCATCTCGTGCTCGACGAGGTCGTTGAAGAAATGCGTGCCGAGCGACACGTCCGGAATCAGCCGCTCGTGCATCGCCACCACCTCGCAGATCACCGAGGCCCGGCTGATCTCTGCGAACGACACCGGAATCCCCAGCGCCGGGCTGTGCGTTCCCCAGCGCCCCGGGCCGATCAGCATCAGCCCGCGATCGTCCTCCGGATGCGCGTGGTTCAGCCGGCCGATCAACCGCGCCACCGCATAACGATCCCTCTCCCGCAGCTCCGCGTAGGCATCCTGCACAATGTAGATGATCCGGGTGAGCGGCTGCTCCCTGCTCACCCCGATCACCGCCCCGTGTGCCGCCAGAAGCGGCGTCGGCGTCGCCGCCACCGTCGTCGCGGGCGGGGCCGCCTCGCGTTTCACCTGGAAGGTCCGGCACTGCAGCAGGTGGATGCGATAGGTGCCGTCCGCGAGGAAGTTCAACGTGAACTCCGTGTCCACCGGATGCTCATACGCCTCCTCCAGCACTTGCAGCATGTGCCGCAAATCCGCCGCCACCGGCGTATCCGCCAGCAGCCGGTCGAACGTCACACAGGGATAACCCTCCGCCTCCGTCGGCGTCAGGTAGTAGTCGACCGGAAATTCCGTCGGCTCGCAGATCACCTCCGGTACCGGCAGAGACACAAAGGTGCCTTCACGCAGATCGAGGCAGTCCATCCGCCGCTGCGAGTGATCGCGCACCTCCTCGAAGTTCGCCTCCGGCCGGCGCGAAGGCGCGTTCAGCGCCACCAGCCGCGTGTAGTCGTCGTCGCACCGATCCACCGCCCGCGTGCCCAGCCCGAACACCAGCCGCAGCACCCCGGCGCGCGAGTCGATGTCCGGATGCCACACGAAGGGATTGTACGACAGGCCCACACCCGCCGCCTGCGGATAATAATAACGCCCGTTCGGCGCACCCGACACGCGCATGATCAACAGCGCCATGCGCTCCTCGCTCTCCAGCAGGCCGCGCCGGGCCCGGTAGCGCAGCGCCTCGTCGTCGAGCACGCTCGCATAGACCCGCCGCACGGCCTCGAGCAGCTCCTTCATCCGCTCCTCGCGCGTCCCGCGGTTCACCACGAACACGCTCTCGTACTTGCCCGAAAACGCGTTGCCCCGCGCGTCCTCCAGGATCGAGCTCGACCGCACGATGTACGGCGACTCGCCGAAGTAATCGAGCATGCCCTGGAACTGCTCGATGATCGTCTCCGGAAAGCGCCCCGCGAGGATCCGCTTCCGGCCCTCCGCCAGCCCCTTCAGGAAGCTCTCCGGATGTTTCTGCTGCTCGCGCAGCCACCAGACGCCGTTCTGCACCAGGAAGGTGATAAACACCTCGGCCCCGACGAAGAACGAGTCGTGCGCCTCCAGGCGGCCCGACAGCTCCGGCGCCCGCTCCCGCAGGATCGCCCGCGCCACCAGCATCCCCAACGTCTTTCCGCCCACCGAGCCGATCCCGATCATCCGGTCCCGGATGGCGAGGAAGTCCTCCAGCGTGAGATAGCGCTCCACCAGCGGCCCGATGCCCGAGCGGTGCACCCGCAGGGTCCACCGCACCCGCCGCATCATGTCGGCGTGCCGCTCCGGCGGGCACCGGCCCTCGCGCAGCTCCTGCGCCACCAGCTGCGCCTCGTTGAACAACCGCCGCCAGTAGCCCGCCCGCCGGTCGCTCTGCAACCGCGGCCACTGCGTCCGCGAGAGAATCTGCGCCAGCACCGCACTGTCCTTCACCGGCAGGAACCGGTCGCCCTGCCAGACGTGGATGGCGTTCATCGCGTCCTGCGACCGGCGCTGCACCTTCATCGGCCGCACGTACACGCGCCCGTCGAGCTGGAACACGTCGAGCATGAACTGCGTCGTGTGCCGGATCGCCTCCAGCGCGTAGCTCGAATGCTGGTCGCGGAAGAGCCCGAAATACGTCACCGTATCCAGGTCTCGAAGACGCGGGCAGGTCAGGCAGAAGAAATTCCCCAGGCTCTGATCCGAGCCCCAGGTCTCGGCGAGGTGGGTCAGCGAGTCGAAGACATAGATCGCCCCGCGGCCCGCCCGCTCGATCACCGCATGGATCTGCCGCACGAAGTATTCGAAGCCGATGCTGCAGTCGAAGGTGTGCGTCTCCGCGGCGGTCCCGTCCGGCAGCAGCGGCGCATGGCGCGCAAACCGGAAGTAGACCAGGTGCCGCCCGGCCGCCTGCGCCGCCCGGGCGTAGGGCGCAATCAGCATCCGGTACTCCTCGATCGAGGTCACCTCCCAGACGATGTTGTCGCCCGGCTCGATGCCGTGCAGCACGCGGTCGAGCCCGGGCAGGCCGGTGGTGGCCGCCGGGCGGGCAGGGTGGGCGGAATGGCGCATGGGGGCGGCCGGGACAGGCGGGGTTTTTTCGTAGCCGCGTTGGAGCGCAGCGACAACGTGGTCACACGACCGGCCACGCTTTCGCTTCGCTCAAGCGCGGCTACAGGGCGGGTCGCTCCATTCTCGTCGCCCGCTCACACCACACCCTGGTCGAGCATGGCGTCGGCCACCTTGGTGAAGCCGGCGATGTTGGCGCCGAGCACGTAGTTGCCGGGCGCCCCGTACTCCGCCGCGGTGGCCGAGGCATTGGCGTGGATGTCGACCATGATCCGATGCAGCCGGCGATCGACCTCCTCACGGTGCCAGCTCATCCGCATCGAATTCTGCGACATCTCCAGGCCGGAGGTCGCCACTCCGCCCGCATTGGCCGCCTTGCCGGGCCCGTAGAGGATCTTCGCCCCCAGGAAGGCATGCACCGCCTCGGGCGTCGACGGCATGTTGGCCCCCTCGGAGATGAGCTTGCAGCCCTGCGCCAGGAGGGTCCTGGCGTCGGTCTCGTCGATCTCGTTCTGCGTCGCGCTCGGGAAGGCGCAATCGCACGCCACCACCCAGGGCCGCTGGCCCGCCAGGTAGCGCGAGCCGGGGAATTTTTCCACGTACTCCTTGATCCGACCGCGGCGCACGTTCTTGAGCTGCATCACCCACGCCAGCTTCTCCGCGTCGATGCCGGCGGGATCGTGGATGCTGCCGTCTGAGTCCGACAACGTCACCGCCTTCGCCCCGAGTTGGTTGAGCTTCTCCACCGTGTACTGCGCCACGTTGCCGGAGCCGGACACCGTGCAGACCTTGCCGGCCAGCGCCTCGTTGCGCGTCTTGAGCATTTCCTCGGCAAAGTACACCGCGCCGTAGCCCGTGGCCTCGGGGCGGATGAGCGAACCGCCCCACTTCAGGCCCTTGCCGGTCAGCACGCCGGTGAACTCGTTGCTCAACCGCTTGTACTGGCCGAACAGATACCCGACTTCCCGCCCGCCCACGCCGATGTCGCCCGCCGGCACATCGGTGTCGGCGCCGATATGGCGGTACAGCTCCGTCATGAAGCTCTGGCAGAAGCGCATCACCTCCGCATCGGAGCGGCCCTTGGGATCGAAGTCGGAGCCGCCCTTGCCGCCCCCCATCGGCAGGGTGGTGAGCGAGTTCTTGAACACCTGCTCGAAGCCCAGGAACTTGAGGATGCCGAGGTTGACGCTCGGGTGGAAGCGCAGCCCGCCCTTGTAGGGCCCGATCGCGCTGTTGAACTGCACGCGGATGCCGCGGTTCACCTGCACGCGGCCGGCGTCGTCCTGCCACGCCACCCGGAACAGGATCTGCCGTTCGGGCTCGACGATCCGCTCGAGGATCCGGCCGTCGCGGTACTTCCTGTGCCGGTCGATCACCGGCGACAGCGACTCCAGCACCTCGCGGACGGCTTGGAGAAACTCCGGTTCGCCCGCATTGCGGCGCGCGACCAGGTCGAGGACTTCTGCGATGTAGGGGTTCATGGACATAAAAGGAACGGCCGGGCGCGGCGGCAGGGACGCCCCGAGGCAGGGAGCTTCGGGACGCGGCCGCGACCGGGAGGATCATTACGATCCGAACTGCAGGGCTCCGACAACGCGGAATCTCGTTTCCCCGGCATTTTCTGCGCCGCTAATCCGGCTTGGGAGCAATGCTTCAGGCCGCGTGGGAGCGCGGATGTATCGCCGCCGGCGATCGTCCGCCCGCCGCGGACGAGGGCTGCGCCCTACGTCCGCGCTCCCCGGCTACCGCTGCCACACCCGGACGTAATCGATGCGGTACTCCAGCGGGAAGATCGTCTCGTCGATGCCTTTCTGCCCGCCCCAGGCGCCCCCGACGGCGAGGTTCATCAGCAGGTAAAACGGCTGGTCGAACGGCCAGTGATCCGGCCCCTGCCCGTCGTTGGCGAACTCGTGGACCTTGCGGCCGTCGCAGAAAAATTCGATCCGCTCCGGCGTCCAGATCAGCCCGAAGACATGGAACTCATCGTACGGCCGCGGCACCGTGATCGCCCGGCCCACGCCGGACTTTTTCACGTGGTTGAAGGCCCCCGTGTGCACCGTGAAATGGATGCGGTCCGGATCATAGCCGACGTTTTCCATCAGGTCGATCTCCCCGCAGCGCGGCCAGCCGGCGGTCGGGAAGTTGACGCCAAGCAGCCAAAGCGCCGGCCAGGCCCCGCGGCCGGTCGGGATCTTCGCGCGTATCTCCAGCTTGCCGTACTGGAAGGAAAACTTCCCCTGCGAGATCACGCTCGCCGAGGTGTACTGCGCCCCCTCCCAGGGTTCACGCCGCGCGGTGATGACGAGATGCCCGCCCTCGACGCGGGCGTTCTCCGGCCGGCCCGCGGTGTAGTACTGCGCCTCGCGGTTGCGGATGAGCCCGCGCTCGTAGTCCCACTTCGCCGGGTCGGGCGCGCCCGCCTGATCGAACTCGTCGCTCCAGATCAGCCGCCAGTCCGGGGCGGCGTAGCGCGCCGCGGCCGCGGGGGCATCGGCGATGGGCGGCAGGGGAGGGGCCTTCGCGGGCGGCAGTTGGGCGGCGAGGGTCGCCGCCAGGACGGCGAAACCGACGGAGGCGGTCGCACGTGATGCCCGCGGCGGAAACGAAAGTCGCACCCTCATGGCGCCACCGTGCCCGGCCGGTCCGCCGGCGGCAACCGCAACCCGGGGCGTGAATGGAAGCAGGAATTTCAGATCGAGGAGGGCACCCGGGCGGTGGTGAACGCCACGCCCGAGGGCATCCTGATCAAGCCGGTGACGCGGCACGCGATCGCCCGCCTCCGCGGGATTCTGAAACGCAAACCCGGCGGCCGGTCGTTCGCCGAGGAGTGGGCGGAACACAAACGCACGGAGCGGGAACTCGAGGAGGGTAAGTATGCCCGCAACACCGGTGCTCGATAGCTTCGCGCTGCTCGCATTTCTCCGCGGGGAGCCAGGCGAGGACCAGGTGGCCGGCCTGCTGGAGAAGGCAGCCGCCCGCGATCTCCCGCTGCTCATGACCGAGGTCAACTATGCGGAGGTGAAGCATACCGTCATCCGCAAGGATGGACCCGATCGTTGGGAGGAGATTGCACGGGAGCTGCCCACCCTGCCGATCGCGTTCCGCCCGGTCGACCGCCCGCTCGCCGACCTCGCCGCCGGTTTGAAGGCCCGTTTCAAGCTGAGCCTGGCCGATGCCTGTGCCGCCGCCCTGGCGAGGGAGTCGAAAGCCGAACTCGTCACCGGCGATCCGAAATTCAAGGCGCTGGAGAAGGAGATCAAAATCGCCTGGCTGCCGACAAGGTGACCCCCCCGGCCGGCGCGCCGCGCCCCCCGGGAGCGCGGACGTATCGCAGCATCGGTGCGAGCCAGAAACATCGCCCCCAATCCCTGGGCGATCGCTTCGTACTCCACCATCGCCCGGGCAATATCCCGCTCGGCACACGAGCGGACGATCAAACGGTGGCGCTTCACGATCCCGCCAGACGCCGCCTGACTTCCTCCCAGGAACTTCCCTCCGCTGGATTCGCCAGGTAGTCAGCATGACGCCGGTCGAGTTCCGCTTTGACCTGGCGCGAAAGGGGAATGCCGTTCGGCTGACTCGCGAGTTCGTCCCACAAATCTTCGACGAGCAGAAGCTTCTCTGCGAAGGAAAGATCGCGCAGCGAGGGGGAGGGCGCCGAATTCACGCGCGAAACCTACTGCCGGAACCCGGATAGGCAAGACACGGAACGAACCCGCGATAGAAGTCAGGGCTCCCGCGAGGGCGCGAAGCCGCGAAGCGACACACCGCCGTCGCCGTTGTTTTCTTCCCGCTCTTCCCGGCCTTCCTGCTCCGTTCCGCACCCGCCCCGGCCGCGGCGAATATGACTCATCGTCTGTAAACTTCCGAGTCATACTCCGCTACACTCGGCCCATGCGCAAAACCAAGGCCCGGGAGCTCGTCCGGTTCGGAGCCAACGTCCGGAAACTGCGCGAAGCCCGCGACTGGACGCAGGAGCAACTGGCCGAGCGGGCGGAGCTCGATCAGACCTACATCAGCGGGATCGAACGGGGGGAGCGCAACGCCACCCTGCTGACCACCACCCGGCTCGCCCTGGCGCTGAAGACCACCGCGGCGGCGCTGTGCGAGGGAATCGAGCGGTGAACAAGGCGACCTTCATCGATCTCTTCTCGGGCTGCGGCGGCTTCACCCTCGGTATGTTGCGGGCCGGGTTCGAGTGCCTCGCCGCGGTGGACTCCAATCCGCAGGCCATCGCGACCCTGCGCGACAATCTCCAGACCCGGACCCCAACCCGCCTGCCGCCGGTCGGCTTCGCCTTGGAGGCGGATCTGACCAAGCTGACTCCCGCCACGCTTGCCGCCATTGTCGACCATCGCCCCGTCGACGTCATCGTCGGCGGCCCGCCGTGCCAGGGCTTCAGCACCGCCCGGCAGCGCGACGGGTCGAATCACGGCGACAGGCGGCTGAAGGAAGACCCGCGCCGGCACCTGTTCCGGAACTTCCTCGAGCACGTGGAGCACTTTCAGCCGAAGGTTTTCGTGATCGAAAACGTCCTGGGCCTGCGCACCGCGGCGGGCGGCCGCTATTTCACCGCCGTGCAATACGAGGCGCGCATCCTCGGCAAAGCCTCCGGCCGGCCCGGCTATCGCGTCCATGCGCAAATCGAGGACGCCGACAGGCTCGGCGTGCCGCAGAAGAGACGCCGGCAGCTCATCGTCGGTGTCCGCGCCGATCTTCCGGGGTACTTCCCCTCCGAGCTGCACCCGGCACCGCGCGCCCGGCTTGGGACGATGCTCGGCGACGCGATCCTCGATCTTCCGCTCCTGGCCGCCGGCGAGGGGGAACACCGCGTTCCCTACGATCTCCAGCGAAGGAACATCCAGTATCTTGGCGGAATTCGCGACGAGATCCGCAGAAACCTCCTCCGGCGCATCGCTGAAGTCCAGGCCGCGTCGGCCCTCTGCAACCACGTTGCCCGCCCGCACAGCGCGCGCGACCTCGGCGACTTCTTGAAACTGGAGGAGGGCGAGAGCTCGGCCGCCGCGATGAAGCGCGGAGTCCGCTTCGACTACCCCTACAGCAAGAAGACCTTCAAGGACCGCTACACCCGCCAGCACCGCAACCGACCCTGCTCCACCATTGTGGCCCACCTGAGCAAGGACGGCCTGATGTTCATCCACCCAGTGCAGAACCGATCACTCACACCCCGCGAGGCCGCCCGGGTCCAGAGCTTTCCCGATTGGTTCGTCTTCCCTGAATCGCGAACCCACGCGTATCGGCTCATTGGAAACGCCGTGCCGCCGCTCATCGCCGAAGCAGTCGGCCACGCGATCAGCAATTTCCTCTCGCCGGAGCCAATACCGACCGCCGCAGCAGCTCGCCTGGCTCCGCGCCGCGCACCGGGGCCGCCCGCCCGTACGACTTTCGCGCTGCCCACCGACCGCGCCGAGGCGGTGCGCTGGCTGGAACCGTTCACCGATCCGAAGACCGACCGCCGTGCCCTTCGCGCCATGCCCATCGGTGACTTCCTCCGCGCCTGGCACGCCCTCCTCTGGCTCTTCCCCGACCTCCATCCCGACAATGCCGTGGAGCACGGCGACGAGCGCCACGAAGACGCCGCCACCGCGCCCGACGTCGCCCCACTCGGCCGCGAACGCTACACGCGCAGCGGCTGGCCCGTGATGCTGGAAGGCTTCGGCCGCGAAGCCTGGCGCCGCTTCGAAGCCGACGAGTTCTCCGCCGAAGCCTTCTACTGCGCCGAAGCCCAGCGCGCGGGACTTACCGCCCGCGCTGCTGCGCCGGCTTCCATCGGCCGTTGACTCTGTCTCAACCGATGCACGAAGACGCCTTCGATCGCACGCCGCCCCGTGCCTCCGCGTTGATCGAAAGTCTCCGGGCCTTCGGCTATGATCTTCCCACGGCGCTCGCCGATCTCGTCGACAACAGCATCGCCGCCGGAGCCCGCAATATCTGGCTCCGTTTTGAGTGGGCGGGCGACGCCTCGATGATTTCTGTCGCCGACGATGGCCATGGCATGTCTTCCGCCGAACTCATCGAAGCCATGCGTCTCGGCACCCAAGGACCGCAAGCGGCGCGTGCGCCGCACGACCTCGGCCGCTTCGGTCTAGGCCTAAAGACCGCCTCCCTTTCGCAATGCCGCCGGCTCACGGTGCGCACTCGCCGCGCTGGCGAGCCCCCAGTCACCCGCTGCTGGGACCTCGACATTGTGGCCTCCACGGATGACTGGCGGCTCCTGCATTCGGCCAACACCGCTGCGGAGCCACACTTCGCGCAGTTCGCCGGCCAGACACACGGCACGATCGTGCTCTGGCAAATTCTCGACCGCCTCACTCGTGGGCAGGACACGCAAAACGACCGGCACCAGCAGCGCTTCCTCGGGCGCATCGACGGCGTGCGCCGCCACCTCGGCCTCGTGTTTCACCGTCGCATGACCGGCCCGGAAGCGGTTCGGGTGTTCGTCAACGGCCGCCTCGTCGAGCCATGGGACCCTTTTCTGGAGCATCACCCCGCCACTCACCGCCTGCCCGCCGACCCGCTGCGGCTCGATGGCGTGCGCGTGCCGGTGCGCGCCTATGTGCTGCCGCATGTCTCCAGACTCTCGAAAGCCGAGCACGAGGCCGGCGGCGGCCCACGCGGCTGGCTCGCCCACCAAGGCTTCTATGTCTACCGCCGCGACCGCCTGCTCGTGGCCGGCGACTGGCTGGGCTTCGGCTGGACGAAGGACGAACACCTGAAGCTCGCCCGCATCGCCATCGACCTGCCCAACACGCTCGATCACGAGTGGCAGATAAACGTCACCAAATCGCGCGCTACCCCGCCCGCCGCGCTGCGCGACGATTTGAAGCGCATCGCGGAGCGCACCCGAGCCGAAGCGAAAAACGTCTACACCCACCGCGGCGCCCGGCTGACCGCACCGGCTGAATCCAGTCCGAACAACCGCCTGTGGCTTCACTTCGCGAAGCACGACCGTTTGTTCTACCGCATCAACGACGAGCACCCGCTGGTTCGCCGGGTGCTGGAGAGCGCGCCCGACAAGCCGGCCCTGCGCGCGTTGCTCGCTTTGATTCAAGAGTCGATTCCGCTCCAGCACATCGGCGTGACGGCCGCAGAAAAGCCGGGCTCCCAACCCGAGCCATTCGAGGGAACGCCAGCGGCACAGGTGAGCGACGTGCTACGGGAACTCTATCGGACGTTCCTCTTGGTCGGCTACGGTCACGAAGAGGCGATTCAACGCATTTCAAGCCACCCTCCCTTCGACCAGTTTCCCGAACTGCTCGCGACACTAACCCGGGAGCCCCCCGATGCCTGACGCAGCACAGAATCACATCAATGCCCGCAACTTGGCGGCAGACATCCTCGGCAAAGAATCCGACCGAACTTTGGAGAAGATCAGTGAAACGGCTCAAAAGGCCATACTGGCAGTAACGCTATTTGGCGGTCCGGCTCCCGAACTGGAAGCCCTTGTCGCAGAACTCGCACATATGTTCGCGGTGCGACCCGGGACGGTGGGCGTGCTGGATGACGACGATCCCGACGCGCACAAAGTGTGGCTCCCGGACAGACGAGCGCAGGTTAACTGGCGCTTCTGGTCTCGCTACGAACGCTATCTAGCGCGCGAAATCGGTCTTCCTCCGCCTGTGGTTAATGGGCTCCACAGCCTCACCGACAAAGTCTTGGAGCGTTTGGAGGACCCGGTGCGCCCCGGGCACTGGGACCGGCGGGGAATGGTTGTAGGCAGCGTGCAGTCGGGAAAGACGGCCAACTACACCGGCCTTGTCTGCAAAGCCATCGACGCAGGCTACAAGCTCATCGTTATTCTCGCTGGCATTCATAGCAATTTGCGGAGCCAGACCCAGCTGCGCATCGACGAAGGCGTCACGGGGTTCGATACCCGCAACAGCCGGAAATTGGGCGCCAATAATCTCTGGATCGGAGTCGGGAAAAGCACCGGCGAGCGTTATCCCATTCACTCGCTCACGAGTAGCGCTGAAGACGGAGATTTCAGCAAGAAGGTCGCTGCGCAACAAAACGTGATGCTCGGCAGTGACCCGGTGGTGCTCGTCATCAAGAAGAACGGCCACGTTCTCAAGAATCTCTACGAATGGGTGACCGCTGTCGCTGGCATTCAAGCTTCCGCGGATGCGAGACCGATCATCCAGAGTGTGCCGCTGCTGCTGATCGACGACGAAGCAGACAATGCGTCCATCAACACGAAGAGCAAAGACGGCGCCGACCCGGAGCTGGATGTGTCCGTGATCAACGGAAGGATTCGTGCGCTGCTCGATGCCTTCGAGAAGGCGTCCTATGTCGGCTACACAGCTACGCCATTCGCAAACATCTTCATCAACCCAGAAGCTGAGTCTCCGAAACACGGCGCTGATCTCTTTCCGCGCAGCTTCATCATCAATGTCGAGGCGCCCTCGAACTATGTCGGGCCAACCCGGGTGTTCGGTTTGGAGGGTGACCCTGACCGCGAGATTCCCGCGCACCCCGGTCTGAACATTGTCAGAAACCTAACCGACTACGCGGACGCATTTCCGCCCAAGCACAAGATCGATCACGTCCCGAAAGATCTCCCCGAGTCGCTCAAGCGCGCGATCCGTTGCTTTATTTTAGCGTGCGCTGCACGCCGCGTGCGCAACCAGTCTGGCAAACACAATTCGATGCTGGTTCACGTCACACGTTTCCAGCCCGTGCAGAATCATACGGCCCGCCTGGTGAACGATGAACTGATTGGCCTACAGCGTAGACTCCGCGACGGGGACGGAGCCCGGAAACCGACTCTTCGGGAGGAACTGAAGCAGCTCTGGGAGGAAGAGTTTGCACCGGTCTCGTTGGAGTTTGGTTCGGAAGCCCGACCGGATGTCACCTGGGAAGCATTGGACGCAGAACTCCACGCGGCTGCGGCCAAGATCGACGTGGCGGTCATCAACTCGTCTTCGCAGACGCCGCTCGATTACAAGGCACATGAGGCGCAAGGCCGTAGTGTAATCGCGATCGGCGGCGACAAGCTCTCACGGGGGCTGACCCTGGAAGGTCTTTCGGTGAGTTACTTCCTGCGCACTTCGAAAATGTATGACACCCTGCTCCAGATGGGGCGGTGGTTTGGCTACCGACCTGGCTATGTCGATCTCTGCCGGCTGTTCACGACGTCAGAGTTGAAACGCTGGTATCGGCACATCGCTCTTGCCGAGGCCGAGCTGCGCCGGGAGTTCGACTACATGGTCGCCACCGGGCAGACGCCGAAGACCTACGGACTGCGCGTGCGCATGCACAACGCGGGCATGATCGTGACGGCGCTGAACAAGATGTCCCACAGCCGGGTGCAGGAGCTTTCTTGGGCAGGCGTTTTGGTGCAGACGACGCAGTTCTTCAAGGACACGGCGGTCTCCGCCGCCAACCTTGCTGCGGTCGAAGAATTTTCCGTGTCGCTGGGTGTTCCGGCCGTCTCTCAACCGGTCCCCGGATCTCGCATCTGGAAGGCCGTGCCGGCCGGCCGGGTGGCCGGATTTCTTTCCAAATTACGTTTTCCTCCGGAATCTGCACGCGCGGGCGGAGCGGAAATCGTTCAGTTCATCCGAAAACAAGCGGAAAAACCCGACGCTGAACTCACTCTCTGGACTGTCGTGCTCGTCGGCTCGGGCAGCGCAGCTACGAAGGACTGGCGGACGATCGCCGGAAGAGAAACCGGTCTCGTCTCCCGTTCGGCGGAAGACCAGACGGCTACCACCTGGCTCGCCCGGAAAGCGAACATCCAGAATCCCGCCGACGAGGCTTGGGATTTTCGCGGGGTGACTTTCGACGCGGCGTGGCTTGAGGCCATCGAGTACAAACCGGATCTGGCGGATGACCGCGAATGGCTCGCCGGGTGCATCGGGCAGGACGCAGAAAAGGTGGCGCTTCTGCTTACGCAGCGCTGGCAGCAAAACGATCCGCCTAAGCTGCGCCCACCTGAAAAGGGCCCGACGACCAGGCCCTATGGGCGTGTGCTCCGCGTGTTGCGACCGCGCACTCGCGGGCTGCTGCTGATCTATCCACTCGTGCCGCCAACCGAGGCGAGTGAGGGCGAGGGCAGGCCGGTCCAGACGACGGATTTGAAACGCGACGGCAATCCCGTCACGGGCGTAGCCCTGAGTTTCCCGGCGAGCGAAACGGTGCTAGGCGTCGAGTATCGGGTGAACCGCGTTTGGGATGCTTTGATCAGAGACGATGATTCCTACGATGAGTGAGCCTCCGATCATCGGCTTTTCCGCTCTATGGAAAGAACTGGAAGCCAGCGCTGGAACTGACGGATCGCGTTGGTGGCTGATCCGCTGCCGCCCATCGCCTGGACGGAGTCTCTTTGCCGCCCGCGAGGCTGGCACCGGAAGGCCCGCCCTGCTCCTGCCTCTGGATGGTGCGCCGCAACCGGCCCGGCGCCAATGGCCGGAAATCTCCGCTCTCTCCCCAGCCTGTGTCGCGGTGGACGGGGTTCCGCACATCGGCGCGACCCTGACTGAACCGCGTTTCGCGGACGTGTTCGACGCTCTGGCCGTCGACCTCGCTCGACGTGTGGAGCAAGCCCCAAGTGCCAGCGCCGCCGTGGTCGTCTTGCTCGGGCAGCTCCGCCGCTGGCAGCGGTTTCTCGCGATCAGGCGGGACGGTCTAGATCCGACCGGACAGCGCGGGCTCTGGGGCGAATTGCATTTCCTGCGCACGCTCCTCCTCCCCCGGCTCGGCGGAGCGGCGGTCGAGGGATGGAAAGGCCCGGAAGGCGCTCACCAGGATTTCCAGTTCGCCACCACGTGGATCGAGGTGAAGACCACCCTTGCGAAACAGCCGCAGAACGTTCGCATCGCGAGCGAGCGGCAACTCGATGACACGCGGGCGCCGGCGCTTTACCTGCACGTGCTGGCGCTGGAATCGCACGAGGGCGGCACCGCTACGCTGCCCGCCGCCGTCGCCGAGATCCGGGCAGCGCTAGCCACCTGGCCGGCAGCGCGGGAGACCTTCGAGGATAGGTTGATCGCCGCCGGTTACCTCGACCGTGATGCTCCGCGTTACGCCACGCCGGGCTACGCCGTGCGACAAACGCAGACCTTCCGGGTGCAGGGGGATTTCCCGCGCCTCGTTGAAGCGACTCTGCCTCGGGGCATCGGTGACGCGAGCTACAGCCTGAGCCTCGCGGCCTGCGCCGCCCATCTCGTCGGCGACGTGGAAATCGCCGCCGCCTTGGTCCCGACCGGCGCAGTCAAATCACCGGCTCCCTGATCTCCCGCCATGTCTGACACCCCCGACCGACTCCAACTCTTCGCCTCCGATCTCAAGGAGGAAGTGCGGATCAAGTGCCAGCCCGACACCGGCACGCCGCCACTACTCGAGGAAGCATTCACCTCGGTGGTGCTCGAGCACCTCATCGAGCATAATGAAGCAAGCGACGGCACGCTCTGCGCTTGGGAAGACCAAGCCCGAGGCCGCACTTCGGCTGCCAAGCTCAGTGCGTGGAGCCTCTCGGGTGACGGCGCGACGCTCGATCTTTTCGTTTCCCTCTACCTCAACGAGGACGCACCCACGCCGGTCAGCAGAGCCGACACCGAACAACAGTTCAAACTCCTCCGCGGATTTCTCCGGCGAGCGCTCGATGGCTGGCACACGAAACTGGAGCCGTCGTTTCCGGTGTTCGAAGCGGCACGCCAGATCCATGAGGCGCGCGAGGCGCTGACGACCGCGCGGCTCTTCCTGCTCACCGATGGCATGGTGAAGTCGGTTGAGATCGAACAGGAGCAGATAGAGGGACTGGAGCTACGCTACGTGATGTGGGACCTCGACAAGCTGAGTCGTCTTCATGTCGGCGAGAGGCAGATCATCGAACTCGACTTCGAGAACAGCTATGGCGGTCCTGTGCCGGCACTAGTGACCGCGGATGCCACCGGGGAATACCGCACGTTTCTTGCCTTTCTCCGGGCTCCCACGCTCGCACGCATCTACGGCGAGCACGGGCAGCGCCTGTTGGAGCGCAACGTGCGCGCGTTTCTTCAGGCGAAGGGGAAGATCAACAAAGGTCTCCAGAAAACGCTGAAAGAGGAGTCGCACCGGTTTCTCGCCTACAACAACGGGCTCTGCTGCACCGCGGCTTCGGTTGACATCGAGACGCGCGGCGATGGACACGTGCGGCTGCGCAGCGTGCGGGATTTCCAGATCGTCAATGGCGGACAAACCACCGCGAGCATCTATCACGCGTTGAAGCGCGAGAAGACCGACGTGGCCAACGTCGTCGTGCAGGTAAAGCTCACCGTGCTCACGAATCCCGAGCGCGTCGCCGACATCGTCCCGCTCATCTCGAAATATGCCAACAGCCAGAACAAGGTGAACGCCGCGGATTTCTCTGCTAACGGCCGCTTCCATCTCGAACTGGAAAAACTCTCGCGTACCGTGTGGGCGCCGGCGACGAGCGGTCTGGATCGCGGCACGCACTGGTATTACGAGCGGGCGCGCGGTTCGTATCCCGACGACAAGATGCGTCAGGGCACGCCAGCGCGAATTCGCGAGTGGGAGAAGCAGAATCCGGCGGCGCAAAAATTCACCAAGACCGATCTCGCCAAATACGAACAGCTCTGGGCCGGACTGCCGCATGTGGTCTGCCGCGGCGCAGAGAAAAACTTCCTTCACCTCGCGCAGAGGCACGAGGACGAAGGCGAGCCGGTCGTCGACCTGAACTATTTCAAGCAGGTCGTCGCGAAGATGATCTTGTTCAAGGCAGCGCAGCGCCTCGCCCCCGAGGACTCCGGCAGCCTGCGCGCACAAACCGTGGCGTATGCCGTGGCATGGCTGGTCGAAAAATCCGGACGCCGGATCGACCTGAATCAGATATGGGAGAAACAACGAGTGCCGGAGCCACTAGCGAATGCGATGGAGAAGGTCGGTGCCAAGGCGCTCGCCTACATCAAGGCGCTACCGGGCAATCCGACCGAGGCGGCGAAGAAGGAAGAGACATGGCAACGGTTTCGAAACACTCGCTTCGAACTGGACCCGTCGTGGGAGCGGTCACTCGGCGCACACGCTTATGTCGCTCCGCGCTCCGACATGGAGGCCGTCGAGCAGGAGTGGGAGCGGGTGCGCCACAAATTACTGGGAGATCAGCGCACCATCATGGGCCTCGCGGTGCGGATGGGGCGCGAATACCCGCCGAACTCCGGCGGCTGGGTCGTTGGTCAGGTCGCCGCTCTCACGTGGAAGCAGCTCCAGATGAAGCCCGGCTTCGGGCCGAAGAAGCTGCGGGAAATCGTGTCACTCCTAAGCGCAGCGGCGGGGCGTTGAACGAGCGATGGGGCCACAGCGCCGGCGCCGTGGGCCATGGGCCGCGAGTCAGGCGTGCGGGCGACACAACAAGGAGTGTGCGCACCGGCGCTAGGCCGGTCCGGAGGTGAAGAGCTGCGTATGACTCTTCAGTTCGCTCGAAAGCTGCGCGATGTTTCCCGCTTGGGGCAGCAGCACCATGCCGGGCAGACGCGCGGCGAGCAGCGGGCTGATGTCGAGCGGCTTGGGCAGCGGCTCGGTTGCAGAAAGCAGGAGTTCGCCGAATTTTCTTCGACTGGCGGAGAACAGTTCCGGGGCGCTCGCCTCGATCATCCAAAATCGCTCCGGCAGGTGATTTTCCATCCGGCCGATGATCGTGGCCTCCAGCGGATCACCCGTCCAACTGCGCATTTCCCGGAGATGCCGCAGGTAGGCGGCCCGTTCGATCAGCAGCGATCGCAAGACAAGGAGGCCCTGGCGGCAAAACACCGCGAAACGGTCGTACCAATCCTCTCCGATCGTGGGGGCAAATCGGACGATACTCTGGAGAAAATCGAATCCGACCGCCTCGGCATCGCCGGCGCTGTAGGCGGTGGCGTGGCGCTGCAGGCCGAGGATGATGCGGAAATTGTCCTTCCTCAGGAAGTGCCGGGGCAGGCAGTAATAAGGGCCGAAATTGTCGTCGTGCAGCACATAGCTGCTCAGCCAGCTCTCGCTGGAAAAATAACGCAGCTGATTGCCGAAATACGCCCTTTGGGCGTCAGGCACCCAGGCGTCGTTGTTGAAGGTATGCCCGATCACCGGCACGATATGCCGCGGCGAACCCCCGGGAGGGGGATTGGGATCATCGAGCTCGAAACCGACCAAAGCCGGACAGCCGGACTCGATGAACCCATAGAGGTCGCGCTGAAACTCGCTGGGCAGATCCAGGCCGTCCTTGGGCTCATGCACGATCTTCTCATGCGGAACGCCCACGCCGCGCAAAATCGTCTGCAAGTCGTTCGGCGAAAGCCCGAGGCCGCCACCAACCACGCGGGTGCGGTGGTCGATTCCCGCCAGACCGTTCATCCGCGCATAGCCGAGATCGGCCTCAGGTACGAGGCAGGCGAGTGCGGTGCGCAAGGCGACATGCGCGCACACAAAAGTCAGATCGTTCTGCTGTGCATAAAGAACCCCGGTGACGGTCTGTGGCCCTGCGGCGGTCTGCACGGCATAAGTACGTCGGCAGTGGATGAAGTTGTTCTGATCCTCCAGCCGGACCGAAGGGAGCACCGATTCGTAAACGTGATCCTGCGGCTGGCTGGCCCCCTTGAGTTGATCGCTCTTGAAAACCGCATAACCGATGAAGTCCGTCGGCGCAACGGATGCATCGGGCAAACAACGCCAGAAGGTGAGGCGGTGGACGCTGGAGGTTACAAAATCAGGCCGACGAATCCCCAGTGCTGCGTTCTCCTCCGCCAACAGAGAGCAAGTGCCTTCGTCGAGGCGTTCGATGAGCAGGGATTGATAGCCCAAGACGCGCGCCAACGAGAAGATCCGCCGAAGGACTGGATGGGACCGATAGTGACGGTCGATATACAGGAAGTTGGAGAATCCGGATTCCGTCCGGGTATCGACCCAATCAATCCGTATCCCCGGCGCGGCGCGAAAACTCATGCCGCATCAAACTCAGTAGCTGCCGACGCTGACGTGCCGGGTTTGGGAGGAATAGTCCTTCCGACGCTCCAGATAGGATTCCACCTCCTGGGAGAATTTAAGCCGGTCGGCCGGAATCACGGACGGAGCGGATGACCGGACCTGCGGCTCGTCCTGCTGGCTGCGACGAGTAAGCTCCTGCAAAGCTTGAGTCAGTTGCTTGGTGGCGTAGGTCACGGATTCGGGAACGAAGAGATGAACGAGTTGGCAGTGAGCAAAGACCCAGAACACTCTACGAGCGAAAGTTGTGTTTGAAATGCCAAGCCTTCGACAAGGAAAATTTCATCTGGCGCCCCTGCCACGAGACGGGTGGCCTGCCCAAGGGCCCAAGGGCGGCATTCGATGCCAACGTGCCGACCGCTTGGCGGTCGATCCGGCGAGCTTGCGGAAATTCCACGTTATCCGTGTCTATTCGTTCATCCATGGTTGAACTGCGGATCTTAGGTCCACACCACTGGCGCCGTGTCGACACCCCCGTCATCTAGGAGCGACGTTTTCTCCCCAGCCAAACGCTCCGCCGTCATGGCCCGCATCCGCGGTTCCGGCAACCAGGCCACCGAACTGCGCCTCATCGCCCTCCTCCGCGCCCATCGCCTCACCGGCTGGCGGCGCGGCTCCACCCTGCCGGGGCGGCCCGACTTCGTGTTTCCCCGCGTGAAACTCGCGGTCTTTGTCGACGGCTGTTTCTGGCACGGCTGCCCGCTTCACGCCACCTGGCCGAAGCAGAACGCCGCCTTCTGGCGGAAGAAACTCCTCGCCAATCGCCGCCGCGACCGGGAGGTCAACCGCCTCCTCCGCCGCGCCGGCTGGCGGGTGCTCCGCCTCTGGGAACACGCCCTCACCCGGGCCCACGCCGCCCGCACCGTGGCCCGGCTGCGGCGGTCGCTCGGCCGCAAACCCCTCTGAGCAGCCGAAAAAAACGAAACAGGCCGAAAAGACGCGCCCGCTGTTCCGGCTCTTTTCGTCTCCTCTCTGTTTTCGGCCCACAGATCCACGGTGTTGGCGAAAACCCGGTTCCGTGTCTTCCGTGTGTTCCGTGGGCAACCCTTTCTGAGACTCCGGCCTCTTCCCGCGAAAAATCCGGGTGCATCCGCATCCCGTCGTGGTTCAACTGTCCGCCTCACGCTCCCCTCCATGCACCCCCTCCGTCCGCTCGCCATCCTCCTCACCGCGCTCGTCCTCGCCAGCCCGGCTTCCGCCGCCGAAAACAAAAAAGCCACTGCCCCCAAGGCCAAGGGCCCAAACCCCGTCCTCGCCCCGATCACCGACACGCCCGGCCTCCCGCGCGTCCTCCTCATCGGTGACTCCATCTCGATGGGTTACACGCTGCCCGTGCGCGCCAAACTCGCCGGCCGGGCGAACGTCCACCGGCCGCCGGTCAACTGCGGCGACACCGCCCGCGGCGTGGCGTCCGTCGACCAGTGGCTCGGCACCGGCAAATGGGACGTCATCCATTTCAACTTCGGCCTCCACGACCTGAAATACCTCGACGCCAAAAACCAGCTCGCCGCCCCCGACCAGGGCAAACAGGTCCACACCCTCGCCCAATACGAGGCCAACCTCCGCACCTTCGTCGCCCGCCTCAAGCAGACCGGGGCGAAACTGATCTACGCCACCACCACGCCCGTCCCGGCCGGCAGCCAGGGCCGCGTCGCCGACGACGCCGTGAAGTACAACGCCGTCGCCGGGCGCGTGATGAAGGAAAACGGCGTCGCGATCAACGACCTCCACGCCTTTGTCGCCCCGCGGATCGCCGAGCTGCAGCGCCCCGCCAACGTGCACTTCACCGACGCCGGCAGCGCCCGCCTCGCCGACGAGGTGGTGGCGGCCGTGGTCCGCCAGCTTCCCTCCGCCCGCTGAAAGCCCTCAGACGTCCGCGCCCGAGTCGCGCATGTGGCCGCCGAGGTAGGAATCGTAGGCTGCGAGATCGAGCTGACCGTTGCCGCAGAGGTTGAAGAGGATGACCCGCTTCTGGTTTTCCTCGCGGCAGCGGATCGCCTCCTCGATCACGGCGGCGATCGCGTGCGACGGCTCCGGCGCCGGCAGGATGCCTTCGGTGCGGGCAAACAGGACCCCGGCCTCGAAAACGCGCCGCTGGGGATAGGCCCTGGCATCGACCAGGCCGAGCTTCCGGCAGTGGCTCACCATGGGCGCCATGCCGTGGTACCTCAACCCGCCCGCGTGGATGCTCGGCGGCATGAACTTGTGCCCGAGCGTGTGCATCATGAGCAGCGGGGTCATTTCCGCCGTGTCGCCGAAATCGTAACGCAGATCGCCCTTGGTCACCGACGGGCAGGACTCCGGTTCGACCGCGATGATGCGGTAGTTCTTCCCGCCCGTGAGCTTGCGCTGCACGAACGGAAACGCGATGCCGGCAAAATTGCTGCCGCCGCCCACGCAGCCCACGATCACCTCGGGCTCCTCGCCCGCCAGCTCCATCTGCCGGATCGCCTCCTGGCCGATGACCGTCTGGTGCAGGCAGACGTGATTCAGCACGCTGCCGAGGGCGTACTTGGTGTTTGGATGCGTGGCGGTGTCCTCGATCGCCTCGCTGATCGCCAGGCCCAGGCTGCCGTTGCAGTCGGGATCCTGGGCGAGCATCCGGCGCCCACAGTCGGTCTGGTCGCTCGGGCTGGCGTGCACCGTCGCGCCGTAGGTCTGCATCAGCAGCTTGCGGTAAGGTTTCTGGTGGTAGCTGACCTTCACCATGTACACCACGCACTCGAGGCCGAACACCCGGCAGGCCATGGCCAGCGAGGAGCCCCATTGCCCGGCGCCGGTCTCGGTGGCGAGCCGCTTGGTGCCGGCCACCTTGTTGTAGTAGGCCTGCGGAATCGCGGTGTTGGGCTTGTGGCTGCCCGCGGGGCTGCCGCCCTCGTACTTGTAATAAATGTGCGCCGGCGTCTGCAGCGCCCGCTCCAACCGCACCGCCCGCAGCAGCGGCGTGGGCCGGTACAACGCGTACACCTCGCGCACCTCCGCCGGAATCTCGATGTGCCGCTCCGCGCTCATCTCCTGCGCCACGAGGTTTTCGGGGAAGATCGCCGTCATCAGCTCGGGGGTCACCGGCTCACGCGTGCCCGGATGCAGCGGCGGCGGCAGGGGCTCCGGAAAATCGGCAAGCAGGTTGTACCAATGCGTCGGCATTTCTTCGGCGCGCAGGAGGAACTGGACAGGCTGGCTCATAGGAGGTGAGGGGGTCGGGATTTCCATGTAGCGTCCGGGCGCGACACCGTCACGAATGGATTTGCCGCAGTCCGCGGAAAATCCTGCGCATTTCTTGCCGCCGGAGCCCCCTCGAACCGACCGGCCCGGCCTTGACGCTCCCGCCCGCGGCCCGCGAGCGTGCCCCCATGCCTTCCCGACCCATCCCCGGCTCCAGCGGCGAGGTGCTCACCTGCCTGCCGTCGCCCTACCGGCCACATCCCGCCACCGGTCTCCTCCACCTGCCACGCTTCCTCGCGAAGTGCCGCTACGTGAAGCAGCACGGCGCCCTCCCGCCCAGCTATGCGAAGAACTACCAGCGCGGCTGCGACCGCTTCCTCTGCCAGCACCTCGGCATCGAGCCGGCGGCCGTCGAACGAATCGTCCTCGACTCCGCCACCGACGAGGAAATCGAAGCCCGCCTCCGCCAACTGCTCCCCGCCGACGTCCGCGCCGCGCAGTGGAACCGCCGCTACGTCCAGATGGGCATGACGCCCGCCGGCCGCGAATTTCTCAAGGAGGCGCTCGCCGCCATGGGCTGCGCGGATCGCGCCGACGACATCAAGAGCGTCCCCGACCTGATCGACTTCGACGAAGGCCGGATCGAGTAGGGGCGAACCGGACCCGCACGCGCGAGGACCGGGAGCGGGAGACGAAGCCCCGGATGGTGCTCGCCGACCCCGGCGGCAGGCTCGGCGACGCCGGAACTTCGCGCAGGCGCGGCCTACCCCGCGGCCAGGCGGGCGGAATTCGCGGCCTGCTGCAACGGGTTGGTGGAATGGCGGCGCAGGATTTCGCGACACTCCCGCACGAGGGCGTCGACGTCGCCGGCGTACCCCGCCTTTTCCATCAGCCGCGGGGTCCACTTCTGTCCCCAGCGCACGTGCATCGTCTCGTCGATGATATCGAACAGCACGGCCTCCGCCGAGGCCACGTCGCCGCGCGTCAGATGATGCTGGTAGGTGCGGTGCTTGTACGCGAACGAGTCGGCCTCGATCACATACGTGAGCACGCAGTACCGCCGCAGCGGATCGTAAAGCTGGCGCCAGGCGTAGTTGGCGACGCAGTTGGGAAAGTCGGTCACGGCGTGCCCGAGCTCGGCGAGGCGCGTCTCCCCCAGCTTCGAGTGGCGCACCTCGTCGTAGCAGTGCCGCGCGAGGTCGAAGGTGAAGTCCCACTCCAGGTCCGGCACCTCCCAGAGCACGCTGCCCAGCGTCTCCGCGGCCTGCATCTCCTGCGCGTAGTTGAAGAACTGGTAGACCGTCTGCCCCAGCGGGTCGTCGTCCGGCGGCCGGGGCGGGCCGGTGAGGGAGAGCGTGAACCGCGAATCGCGTCGCGCCTCGGCAAATGGCAGGAGGAGCGCATAGCCCGGCGGCAGCGGCGGCCGCTCCCCGCGCGGGCCGTCGCCCGCCACGCCCCCGATCGCCGCCAGCAGGTCGCGCACAAATTCGACCCAGCGCCGCTGCACGCGCAGGCCCTCGCCGCCCGCGGCCAGGACCGGGATCGCCTCGTGCGCCCACCGGAGCTGGGCCTCCTTTTCCGCGATGATCCGGCGCAGCACCGGCAGGGTCGGCGCATCCCACACCGCATGCGTCGTGCGGACGATCTCCTGGTAGGCGGCGAGCAGCGCGGCCTTCAACCCGAGGTAGAGGCCGGCGAGGAATTCGTCGTCGTGCTGCGCGGCGGCGAGGCACCCGAGGGCGTCCCGCACCTCGGGCCCGACGTCGCGGTCGGGGTTGCCGACGCGCAGCTCCCACAGGCGGCTGCGCACCTCGCGGCTGTGCTGCGCGTCCTCCCACAGGTGCACGCCGACGGCGTGCTTCACCTCCCAGCGCGCGATGCCCGGCAGCCACCCGCCGAGCAGGCGCGTGCAGCCGATCTCGAAGGCCTGGAGCCGGCCGAGCGCCGTCAGGTTCTGGGCGGATTTCAGGACGGGAGCGGAGGAGACCATGGGAATCGGGGCGCGGACCCCGGCCGATCAGCGGAGCGCCCGGAGCGCGTCGGTCTCGGCCAGGGTGAAGCGCGTGCTGACCACCGAGTGTTTGGCGGTGCCGGCGGCGACGACGACCTGCCGGGCCTGGTCGCCGGAGAGATCGACGAACGGTAGATCCGGGGTATCGACCGCGGCGGCCGCGGCGCAGAGCAGGAAGGAAAAGGTAAGCGGCAGGCGCATCGATATCAGCAGGGTCTTATGGGGTGAGGTTGAGGCGGAGGGAGAACCCCGAAACAGGGTGGGGCCGGCCAGAGTGCCTGAGCCGTCCCGGCTCTGGCTCCCGCCGGCCCGCAGCGGCGGGACGCCGCTGCCACCCCGCCAAACCGGCTCGTCGTGGCACTCTCGGGGCGAACCCGGGCGCAGAAAAGCCGTGCCGCTGCAGCGGGCGGCCAAGCGACCCCGCTCAGAACGAACCGCGGATGCCGATGTTGGTGTAGAAGCCGAGCTCCTGCCAGCGGGTGGGGCGGGCGTATTCCGGCGTCGTGGGCGAAAAGCGCTGCAGGTTCTGCACAAACCCGCCCCAGTCGACCACCGAGGCGTAGAGCGAGTAGCGGCGGGTCAGGCTGTAGGTCGCGTTGACGCCGACGCGGGTGCGCTTCTTCTGGTAGTTGAAGGTATTCGGCGCGACGGTCGCGCTCGCCGCCACGGCGGTGGTGCGCACGTCGCCGAGGTGGCTGACGGTGGTCTTGATGGCGAAGCGGCCGCGGAGGAAGTTCACGCCGCCGGAAATCGACTTCGGGTTGTATCCGGAGAAGTCGGACGCATTGTTGCCGCCGAGGTTGAGTTTGGTGTAGTTGACGAACACCTGGAAGCCGCGGGCCCAGTGGGGCAGGAAGGTGAGGCTCTGCCGGTAGGTGAGCTCGAGGCCGTCGATCTCGGCGTCGCCGGCGTTGGTCCGGGTGCTGATTTCGTAGGTGAGCAGCGAAGGATCGCCCTCGAGGCCGTATTGTTCGAGCAACTCCGGGGTGGCCGCGGTCCGCACCGTGCCGAAGAAGTCCTTGATGCTCTTGCGGAACACGCCGACGGAGCCGAAGCCGTCCTTGAGGTGGTAGGATTCGAGGGAGAGGTCGTAGCTCGTCGCGCTCCAGGGCTTCAGGCCGGTGTTGTTGACGGTGATGGTGGGCTGGGCCACGTCGGGCTCCGAGATGCTGGTGCCGGGGATGATGAAGTTGATGTTGGGACGGCCGATGGTCTGCGCATAGGCCGCGCGGAGGATGAGCCGGTCCGAAAGGTTGAACGAGGCGTTCACGCTCGGGTACCAGCCGTCGTAGGTGCGGTCGGACTTCGCGGCGCGCTCCTGGTAGCGCAGCCGGCGCAGCACCAGCGGATCGCTGGAGAGCAGGACGCGCTGGATGCCGGCCTGGTTGGGGTTGCCGTCGACCAGGGTACCGTCGGGGTTCTTCTGATACTGGGCGGTGATGTCGTTGAGCGGCCCGGCGCCCTCGTCGGCGGTGCGTTCGTAGCGCGCGCCGGCGACGATCCAGAGACGGTTGTCGAACATCCGCGCATCGACGCGGAAATAGCCCGACGTGATCGTCTCCTTCAGGTTGCGGGAGTTGTTGACGAGATTCTGGTGGACGAGGGCGTCGTCGAGCACGAACCAGGACGGGTTCTGCTGGTAGAGCTGGTGCATCTTCTGGCCGCTGACCCAGCGGACCTTTTGCCCGAACACGGTGGGCGAGTCGGCGATGAAGGCCTCGTCGAAGACGTCGAAGCGGCTGGCCAGCCGGTCGGCGGCGCTGGTCGAGCCGTTGGGGCGGAAGTTCCAGGTCTTCACGAAGCGGCGCTGATCGCTTTCGTAGGAGTCGAGGGCGGCGCCCACCTTGAGGGAGAAGGGCATCCGGGTGGCGAAATCGCGGGCGACGTCGAGGCGGGCGTTGAACTTGTGGGTGTTCCAGTCGGGCTGGTTGGTGGTCGGGTTGCCGAGGGTGTAGTTGGCGCCGTCATACACGTTCACGGGCTGGCCGGCGCGGGTGGCGGAGTAGCGGGTGGGGATGGTGCCGCCGGAGGACGGGATGTCGTCGCCGCGGAGGACGACGCCGGTGAGGGTCGCGGGCGCGAGGTTGAAGAAGCCGGCGTCGACATCGAGCCGGTCGGAGGAGGAGAGGGAGGCCGCGCCCATCGCGTCGATCCGCCAGAATTCGCCGCGGTGGCGGTAGCGGGCGGTGTAGTGCTTGGTCTCGGTGGTGATGTCGACGTTCTCGCCGCTGCCGTTCATGGTAACGACGCCGACGCCCGTCGGGGCGCCCTGGGAGAACGTCGCGTCGCCGGTCACGCCCGCGCCGTAGTTGAAACCGAGCACGCTGCGGGTGATGTAGAGCCCGTATTCGCGGAACTGGGCCTGGACGGAGATCGAGTCCGTGGCGCTGAGGCGGTAGTCGAAGCCGATCGAGCCCTGGAGCGTCTGGAAAGTCTGGGCGAGGCTGTTCCACTGGCTGGAGGTCTGCACGAGGCGCACCTGGTCCCAGGCGGGCGACTCGTCGGTGTCCTTGGTGCCGGTCTCCATCGGCTTGAACCGCCAGGTGCGGGCGCCGCTGACGGTGAGGGCGAGCTTCTGGTTGAGCGGGCGCAGGTAGCTGAAGTCGAACGACGGCTGGATGTACTTGGGCGAGTTGGCGTCGTTATGGTTCCGCGGGCCGCCGTCGAAGGTGAGGCCGTTGCGGTTGTGAAACATGGTGTAGGCGTTGAAATTGAACTTCGGTTTCCGGGACTCGAAGCCGTTGCGCGAGATCAGGTTGATGGAGCCCCCGAGACCGCTGGCGGGCATGTCAGGGGTGGGGACCTTGGTCACCTCGACACGCGAGACGTTGTTCATGGGCATCTCGCGCAGATCGACCGAGCGGCTGTTGCCGGCGAACGAGGTGGCGATGGCGCCGCCGTCGACGGTGAGCCCCGTGTTGTTGCCGGGGAAGCCGCGGAGGGCGACCGTGGTCGGCTCGGATCCGGAGGTGGAAATCGAGACGCCGGGGAGGAAGAGCAGGAACTCGCCGATGTTCTCGTTGCCGCGATCGCCGAACTCGTCGATGGCGACGACGTTCTTGATGTTGGGCGCGGTGCGCTGCTCGTTCATCGAGATGGCCTGGGCGCTCATCTCGCGGTCGGCGATGACGGTGAAGGTGTCGAGCTTCACCACATCGGCCGCCGCGGCGGGGGCGGCGCCCGTGAGCACGAGCTCGAATTCGCGCTGGGCGGTGCCGCCGGCGGGCACGCGGATGGTGGCTGACTGCGGCGCCATGCCGATGTACGAGACGGCGACGCGGGTTTCGCCGGCCGGCACGCCGGTGAAGCGGTAGGCGCCGGTTTCGTCGGTGATCATCGTGCGGGCCGTGCCTTCAAGGCTGACGCGGGCATTGACGAGGGCGGTACCGGTGGCTGCGTTGAAGACACGGCCTTCAATGACGCCGGTGGCGGGTTGGGCGCGGACGGCGGCGGAGAGCAGGGCCGCGAGGAAGACGAACGAAACGAGGCGACGGCAGGGCAGGGTGGTCTTCATGGGGTGGGAGCGGAGGGTTTCCTGGCGACGGGGCGTGACCCCGACGGACGGCCGATTTCGAACCGGTCCGGCCGCGAAACAAACGCAAAACGAGTGGTATTAAATTCCAACCTCATTCCGCCGGGCGCGGCGCGGGGGCGACGCTCGCACCGGCGACGAATTCCGGCATGAGGCGATGCCCGCGCTGGCTGACGGTCCCGCCCTCGAGCAGGGCAAGCACCGGGGGCAGGAGGCTGCGCGCGAAGGCGCGGGGGCTGGTCACGTAACGGGCCGGCGAGGGCACGAGGTAGGAGAGGAAGGAGTCGTCGTCGCGCGAGATCACGGAGATCTCGGCCGGCACACGGCGGCCGAGGGCGGCGAGACCGCTGATGACGGCGAGGCCGTGGTGGGCGTTGAGGACGAGCAGGCCGGTTGGCGCGGTCCGATCGCGCCCGATCCGCTGCAATGTCGAGGCGATGCCGGCGGGTGTGCCGTCGTGCCGGCAGACGGCGGCGGTGGCCCGGGCCTGCGGCGATGCGCGCACCCCCTCGAAGAAGCCCGCCTCGCTTTCGAGATCGCCGGCGAGATCGGTGGTGGCGGCGACAAACGCGAGCCGCCGGTGGCCGAGCCCGAGCAGGATACCCGCGGCGTGCCGGCAGGCGGCGCGGTGGTCGATGTCGCGAAACGGCAGGTCGACGCCCGCGTGGCACGAGCCGGCGACGACGCAGGGCACGCCGCGCTGGGCAAACCAGCGCTGGCAGCCGGCGCCGGCAAGGGTCAGCACCCAGCAGCCGTGCGGCTGCTGCCGCACGAGTTTTTCCAGCGCCGCGGCGGGATTGGCGCGGAAATACTGGCGCCCCTGCACCACGTGCAGCGGGCAGCCGCGTTCGCCGAGGAGGGCGCGCAGTTCGTCGATCCAGAGGGCCTGGGAGGGCCGGAGCGCCTCCAGCGGCTCGGGGGTGAGCACGGCGACGCCGGACCGGGAGCCGCGCGCTCGCGCCGGACGGGAAGGGCGCACGATGCGGTTGCCCGCGCCGTGTTCGGCCGCGATCGCACCATCGGCCTGCAGTTGGGCAAGCGCGCGGCGGAGGGTGCTGCGGCTGATCTGCAACTGTTCGCACAAGGCACGCTCGGCCGGCAGCCACTCGCGCCATTGCCCGGCGGCGAGCGCCTGTTCCAGGAAGGCGACCGTCTGCGCGACCAGCGACTGGCGTTGGGGAATGGCTCGCACGGATGGATCGGAGAATTGCCCACGCAGCCTGCTGACGCAACCGGACCAAGGGCGCACCGCCTCGTTCTTAGTTCCCGTACTCGTTCCCCGTTCTCGCCTCGAGAACGAGAACGAGGCAGGAGAACGATGACGTCGCCGCGAAACGGTGTGCCGTGAATCAAACCGGGATCAACCCTCCCGGCCACCGCCTCAGACGAGCGACCAAGGCGAACGCATGGCGCGGCCGCGGAGGCGGTTGGCCATGTCGTCGCCGACAAACTCCTCCTTCTTCGGGTCCCACTTGAGCTTCCGGCCGAGCACCATCGCGATCTGCCCGAGATTGCACACCGTGGTGGTGCGGTGGCCGATTTCGACGTCCGCGATCGGCTTCTTCCGCGAGCGCACGCAATCGAAGAAGTTGTCGTGGTGGTTGTTGCTCAGTTCGAGCTGGATCTTCTTCCCCGGGGCCTGCATCTCGCGCAACAGGTCGTTGTTCGAGGCGCTCATCCGGCCGCGGGAGATGTCGAGCCAGCCGCGTTCACCGATGAAACGCGACGTGCCGCCGCCCTCGTAGCGCGTGCGGCAGTGCATCGGAATGCCGTTCGCATAGCGCACCGTGAAGTCGACCTTGGTTGCGTTGGTGAACAGGCCCGTGCTCGGGAACTCGCCGTGCCCCTCGACCGACACCGGGCCGCCGTCGTCGGCGTTCATTGCCCACTGGCCGATGTCGAGGTAGTGCGCGCCCCAATTCGTCACCTGCCCGTAGGCGATGTCGGAGATGAAGCGGAAGTTGTAGTGGCAGCCGAGCGAGCTGTAGGGGCGCCAGGGCGCGGGCCCGAGCCACATGTCCCAATCAAGCCCGGGCGGAACCGGCTCCGGCTTCCAGGTGGCGCCGACATGGCGGTTGTTGGGCGGGATGAAACACTCGATGCGGTCGAGTTTGCCGAGGCCGTGGTTGCGGACGAACTCGGCCACATCGTGGAACCGCTTCATCGAGCGGTGCTGCGTACCGTGCTGCGCGACGCGGTTGTACTTGCGCGCGGCCTGCACCACCGCCCGGCCCTCCTCGATCGTGAGGGTCATGGGTTTCTCAATGTAGACATCCTTGCCGTGCCGCATCGCATCGATGGCGACCAGCGCGTGCCAGTGATCCGGCGTGCAGACGAAGACCGTGTCGAGGTCGGTCCGGCGGTTCAGTTCGCGGAAATCACCGTAGGCTTTGCAGTCCTTGCTGCCATAGGCCTTGTTGACGCGCGCGGCGCCTTCGTCGCTCCGCCGCTTGTCCACGTCGCACACCGCGAGGATGCGCACCTTGTCGGGATCCCCGAGCAGGGCACCGTAATGACTGTCGGCAATGTTGCCTGAACCGACGATGCCGACGGTGATCTTCTTGCTGGGGGCGTTCGCGGCGCGGAGGCCGGAGGGAAGGATGAGCGGGGCCGTGGCCGCGGCGGTGGCAAGGCCCGAGGTCTTGAGGAACTGGCGGCGGCTGAAGGGAAGGGGGGCGTTCATGGCGGCGGAGTCAGGCTTGGACCAGGTGTTCGAGGGCGCGGGTCGCGGCGTCGCGCACGACGGCCGCTTCGGAGGGATTCTCCTTGATGCCGGCCAGGACGGCGCGGGCGGTGGTGTCGCGGCGATGGGCGATGGAGCCGATCAACCCGGCCTTGGCGTTGCCCGAAAGTGAGCCGAGCGCCTCGCGCAAGGCGGCCGCCGCCTCGGGCCCGGGGATGGGCTGGAGCGCGTACCGCGCCGCCTCGGCGGTCTTCGGGTCGCGCAACAGCGGCGCCAGCACCGGCACACTCTTCGCGCTGCCCACCAGCGCCAGCATCTGGCACAGGAAGGCCCGGCCGGCCTCGGTGCAGTCCTTGCGCGCCACCGCCTTGAGCAGGCGATCCTCGATCCGGCCGCGCTCCTCGGGCGGCGAGGCCAGCACCTGCTCGCGCACGCTCCACGCGAAGCTGCGATCACCGCCGTATTCGAGTTTCGCACACACGTCCCAGGGATCAGGTGTGGTGCCGGCGCTGGACTTGCGGTCCGCACTGCGCGCGGCCTTCTCGGCGGACGAATCGGTGGGGGGGCTCTTCTTTTTTTCGCTCATGGAGGGACAGGGACCGGCCGGGATGAATGACCACCCCACGCCGCGGCCGCAAGGCATTCCGGACCCGGCCCCCGCGAATCCACGAATCGGGGGAAACCCGCGCCGGCGGGCCCCGGCCACGGCGGGGTCATGCCCGCGGCCCCGAGGCGTGCTGGCCAGGGATCGAGGCATCCTGCCTCGTTGGTCACAAGGCTGGAAGCCTCGCCCACCTGGAGAATGACACTGCCGTGGGGCGCCGGCCCGCCGCAAAAGATTCTTCTTTTGCAGTCCGCCGGTCGCACTCTAGGTTTCCGCGCGCATGGTCAAGGGCCAGAAAGTCGTCTGCATCAACGACACGTTTTCCCCCACCGTCCGGGCGCTCTACAAGCAGCTCCCGGTCAAGGACAACATCTACACCATCCGCGAGGTCTTCCTCGGGCGGGAGAAAATCGTGAAGGGCGGCGACACCGCCACGGTCGGCCTGCTGCTCGAGGAGCTGGTCAACCCCAAGGATCCCTTCCATCAGGGCGAACAGGAGCTCGGCTTCAGTTCGGAGCGATTCGCCCCGCTCAACGAACTCCCCGACGAGAAGGCGGAGGTCGAGGAGGTGGTCGGCGTCGGCGCCTGGGCGCCGGCGTGAGACGGGAGGCGGGAGGGGCGACCTCCCGGCCCGCGTTCGGCGGACGCCACACCCGCCCACTCCGTCACTCCGGCACCAGCTCCGGCACCACCGGCCGGCCGATGTCACGGCGGATCGATTCGAGGTTTTCGCGGATCAACGCGCCCATCGATTCGCACCGCAGGTAGTCCCGGCGATGATAGTGCTCCGCCAGCGCCTCGCGCAACAGGTGCACCTTCTCCGGCGGGGCAATCGGGTCGGCCGCCATGTCGTGCAGCAGCAGGCCCAGCCGCTCCGAGGCCAGCGAGGCGCGCTGGAGCAGCAACGTCTGCTCCTCGCGCCGGTACTGGTTGGCCGTCTCCACCCGCAGGTGCTTCACGCAGAACTGCACCAGCGGCGTGTTGTCCTTGAAGAACTGCGGCAGGTAGAAGTTCTTCCGCCCGTCGTAGCTCTGCTGATCAAAGTCCATCGCGCGGATGCGGAGCTGCGCCTCCTCGAAATCGGGCGTGATCACGAACACGAAGTTGTAGGAGCGCATGTCCCCCAGCAGCCGCACGAAGCAGCGCTCGTTGAACTTCACCAGCTCCTTCGCCACCCGGATCGGCTTCAGCTCGTTGCGCCGGCCCAGCCAGTCGCGGATGTAGATGTCGCCCGGTATGCCCGCCACATGCTCCTCCACCAGGGTGTCGCCGTGCGTCAGGAAATTGAGGCGGTTCGGCGACAGCAGGTGTTCGAGTTCGAGGCCGTAGACGCGCGAGGCGTCGGCCTTCTTCACGTAGAAATAGTCCTGATTGTCGTTGTAGGCATTGACGATCCGGATGCGAAAGGGCGTCGAGTTGCCAAAGGTGCAGAAATCCACGCGATCGACGTAGAGGTGGCTCACCACCGAGAGATCGCCGTCCACCTTCAGCCAGGCGTAGACCTCCTTGAGGGCCTCGTTGAGGTCCGACATCTCGTTCGCATCGTAGATCACGGTGTCCCAGAGCGTCGGCTTGCCGTTCTCGTCAGTCAGCGGGATGACCTCATGGAAGGCCCGCAGCCGTTCGTACGTGACGGGCAGCTCCCGTTCGCGCCGGTAGCGCCGCAGGTACCCGCGCAAATCGGGCCGGATCGGGAAACTCGGCTTGCGGCGCGTCGGCGGCGGCGTGGTCGGAACGGGCTCGGACATGCCCGCGAGCGTGGGGAAACCCCGGAGACGACGCACGCCCGAATGCGCCGCGGCACACTCCTTTCCCGCCGGACCGCCGCCATCCGCGGCCGTTCGTCATCCCTTGGATGACAAACCGCGGGGGTCTTTCGGTTCGAAGCGCAGGTTTTCCCCTGTGCTCGCCCCGGGTTTGTGGTTCAAATGCGCCCCTCTCCGATGAACGTTTCCGCGCCCGGTCTTCTCCGCTGGCGGTGGCCCGCGGCCGGCCTCGCGCTGGCGGCGGTGGTCGCCGTCCTCGCCGGCCGGTTCTGGCATCCCCATTTCGGGTTCACCCGCTTCCTGCAGATCGACGAGTCCGATCACCGCGCCGGGGTGCCGGGGCTGCGCGCGCATCCGGTTTTCACCTACCCGGGTTTCAACGGCTACGACGGCGCGGCCTACGCGCAGCTTGCCTTCCATCCGCTGCTCGATGATCCGGCGCTCGCCACCGCCATCGACAGCCTCCCGTACCGCGCCCGCCGCATTCTCGCGAGCGCCCTGGCCTGGGCGCTGGCCGGCGGCGACCCGGCGCGGATCGCCCGCACCTACGCCGCCCTGAACCTCGCCGTCTGGCTCGCGTTCGCCGCGCTGCTCTGGCGCGTGCTGCGGGTGGCGGAGGCCCGCGGCTGGGTGGCCTGGGCCGGGGTCGTGCTGTCCGCCGGCGCCCTCCATTCGGTGCGGCTGGCGCTGACGGACCTGCTCGCCGCCGCCCTTGTGACGGGCGCACTCCACGCCGCCGATCGCGGGCGCCCGCGCGGCGCCCTGGTGCTGCTGGCCCTGGCCGGGTTGGCCCGCGAAACGGCCCTCGTAGCCGTGGTGGCGCTCTGGCGGGGACCGTGGGCGTCGCCGCGCTCCTGGGCGGGCAATGCGCTGCGCACCGCCGCGGCCGCCGCGCCTCTCGCCGCCTGGCTGGCATACGTGCGCGTCCGCCTCGGCCCGGCGGACGCCGGTTTCGGAAACTTCACCTGGCCGGTCGCCGGCTGGGTGGAAAAGTGGGGCGAAATCGCCGCGGCCTACGTGGAGCATCCCGGGTTCGCCTGGCTCATCACGACCACCCTGCTGGCCACGATCGCGCTGACCGCCCAGGCCGCCTTTCTCGTGCGGCGGATGCTGCCCGCGGACCCCTGGTGGCGTCTCGGCGCGACCGGCGTGGCGATGCTGCTGGTGCTCGGCACGGCGGTGTGGGAGGGGCACCCGGGCGCGGCCACCCGCCTGCTGCTGCCGATGGGTGTGGCCTGCGCCGTGCTCCAGGTGCGCACCCGTGCCGCCTGGGGCTGGATCGCCGCCGGCGCGCTGACCACCGGCAGCGGCGTCCTCGCGTTGTGGCATGTGCCGCACGACGAACGGGAGATCACCGCCGGAACCCTGCGCGGCGGCTCCTTTGTCGCCCGGATCGACGGCGGTTGGTTCGGCGTCGAACGCGCCCGCGGCGCCGCCTGGGCCTGGGCCGAAAACCGCGGTGAACTCGACCTTGAATTCGCGCCGGCCAGCACGCAGCCGGTGCGGGTCCGGCTCCGCCTCGCCGCCCTCACCGCCCGCCCCGTGGAGGTGCGGCAGGGCGACGCAGTCGTCTGGCGCGGCGAAGTCGGTCCTCAGGCCGTTTGGATCGAGGTGCCGGCCGGGCCGCCTGCTCCTGGTGGCCATTTGCGCCTCACCGTGACTTCACCCGCCCCCGGCGTGCCCGAGGGGATTCAGGCCGGAGGGCGCCGCCTCGGCTTCGCCCTGCGGGGGGTCGAAATCGTGCCGTAGCCCGGAAATTTCGCCCAACGCGGCAACCGCAACCGAAGGATTCCAGAAATCGTGAAATCGGTCATCGGTCATTTTCAATCTGTCATTGGGAAGGCCGGAACGAGTGTCCCAATTTCAAGATGACCGATTCCCGATGACCGATTTCAAGATCTTCGAAATCGTCGCGAAATTGATCGAAGTGGATCGATAGCTCACACCCCGCTCGGCCGCAGTGCCACATGCTGCGTGGTTGGTGGCGTGGTCCGGCGCCGCCGCCCGCGCCCACGCCTCAAACCGCCGGCAGTTCAAACCAGAAGAGGCTGCCGCCCGCCGCCGGAAAGTCCGCGCCCACCGCGCCACCCTGGCCCTCGATCAGGTGTTTCACGATCGCGAGCCCGAGGCCGTGGCTCTCCTCCCCGCCGGTTGGCCGGGGTGAGAGCCGCGCCTGCTCGGAAAACAACCCCGCCCGTTCCGCCACCGGCACCCCGGGCCCGGTGTCGCGCACGGTGAACCGCACCCGCCGCCCCGCGGCCACCGTCGCCACCGTCACTCCGCCGCCCGGCGGGGTGAATTTCACGGCGTTGCCCACCAGGTTGGTCAGGGCCTGAAACACGTGCCCCGCGTCCCCGCGGACTGGCGGCAGGTCCGCCGCCGGCGCCCAGACCAGCGTGATCTCCTTCCGCTCCGCGGCGCGGGCCTGCGACCGCACCACGGCCTCCGCAAGCAGGTTCAAGTCCGTGCGGGCAGGCGCACCCGGCGGCCCCCCGGCGGGGCGGATTTCCAGGAAGGTGTCCACGATGCGCCGCATCTGCGCCGCGCCGCGGGCGATATCCTCCAGGCACAGCTCCAGCTCCGCCGACGCACCGGCCGGCACCTCGCGCCGCGCCGCCTCCACCGCCAACTGGATGAGAAAGATCGGATTGCGGAGATCGTGGCCGGCGATCCGCCGGAAGCGCTCCTGCAGCACCAGTTGCTCCTCGATATCCCGCCGCAGCCGGCGCAGCGCCAGATGCGTTCGGACCCGCGCCAGCGCCTCCTCGTGCTCGAAGGGCTTGGTCAGGTAGTCGACCCCACCGGCTGCAAACGCCCGCACCTTGTCCGCGGTTTCCCCCAGCGCCGTCATGAAAAGCACCGGAATCTCGCGAGTCGCGGTCCGCCCCTTGAGGCGCCGGCAGGTTTCGAAGCCATCGATCCCCGGCATCATCACGTCCAGGAGGATGAGGTCCGGGATGGTCTGCGTGACCTGCTCGAGCGCCTCCTCGCCGTCCTCCGCCACCATCAGTCGGTAACCGGCGCCACCGAGCGTTTCCACCAGCACCCCGAGATTCGCGGGAGTGTCGTCGACGATCAGGATGGTTTCAGGCATGGCGGGCAGGGAGTGGGGGCGGTTGCTTCCGGCTCAACCAGTGTAGGGGCCGACGAACTTGCGGATCGCCTTCATCTTGAAACGCGCCGCGAGGTCGAGCACGCCGCGGCAGAACGGTCCGTACTTCGGATCCTTTTCCAGGAGCGCCTGGGCCCGCGCGCGGATGCCCACGACGTCGCCCTTGGCGGCGAGCTCATGGATGGCGGCGGCCTCCGCGGCGGGAGGAGGCTCCATGAGTTCGCCGAAAGGTGTGCGGGTCTCCTCGGTGTCGGCCTGGCGCCAGGTCAGATCCAGGAGCCTGGCAGTCAGGGACCAAAGCTCCTCCTCGCGAAAGGGCTTGGCGAGAAACGCGTCGCAGCCCGCGGCGAGACAGTCCCGGCGGTCGAGGTCGTAAGCGCTGGCGGAGACGGCGATGATTCGCATCGCTCCGCCCCGCGGAGTCCGGCGCAGCCGCCGCGTGGCCTCGAGTCCGTCGATCTCTCCCGGCAGGCGGAGATCCATCAACACGAGGTCCGGCTGAAAAGTCTCCGCGGCGGCAAGGGCGGCCGCGCCGGTCAGCGCCTCGGCCACCTCGAAACCGAGGGGCGCCAGCATGTCGACCATCACGGCGCGGTTGGCGGTGTTGTCGTCCACGACGAGCACGCGCCGGCGGTCGCCTTCGTAACCCACGATACGACGCGCCACGACCGCCTCCGACCGCGCCACCGCCGGTGGCAGCACCACCTCGAACCAGAAGCGGCTGCCCCGGCCCGGGGCGCTGGCCAGCCGCAGGGTGCCGCCCATCCGTTCCACCAGGCTGCGGCTGATGGCGAGGCCGAGGCCCGTCCCGCTGGCCGACGCGACCATGCGCCGCCCCACTTGGGTGAACGGTTCGAAAATCCGGTCGCGATCCTCGTCGGCGATTCCGGGACCGGTGTCGCTGACGCAGAAGCGGATCGCCCCCTCCGTCCCCGCCTCCACCGCCAACACCACGCCACCGGTGGCGGTGAACTTCACGGCGTTGGACATGAGGTTGAAGACGATCTGTCGCAGTCGCTGTTCGTCGCCGCACACCCAACGGGGCAGGCCGTCCGCCAGGGCGGTTTCAAGCAGGATGCCCTTCTCCCGCGCCCGTGGGGCAAAGACGCTTCCCATGCTGGCGACAAAGGCCGCGAGGTCGAAGTCCGCCGGTTGCAGTTCGATCCGGCCGGCCTCGATCTTGGAGAAATCGAGTACATCATTGATCAAAGCCAGCAGATGCTCGGCGGATTCATGGATGATGCGCACCCCGTCGCGCTGCCGGTCGGTGAGGGCGGAATCGCGGCGCAGGATCTGCGTGTAACCGAGGATGCCGTTGAGCGGTGTCCGCAGCTCGTGGCTCACGCTGGCGAGAAAGTAGCTCTTGGCCTGGCTCGCGGCATCGGCCGCCTCCTTCGCCGCGCGCAGGGCGGCCTCGGCCTGGTGGCGCTGCACCGCGACCGCCACCTGTTCGGCCACGAAATTGAGCAGGCGCAGCTCCTCGTCGCCGTAGGCGTCGGCCCGCTGATAGTCCTGCAGGGCGATGACCCCCAGGGTGCGGCCGGCGGCGTTCAGCGGCACACCGAGCCGCTGGGCCGCGGGGCGCAGGAGGGGTTGGTAGGCGCCGCGGGCCCGCAGGAGCGCCTCCAGCTCCGCGGCGTTGACCCGCGCCGGCCGGCCGCTCTGCAGCACGTACTCGGTGAAGCCGTTGCCCAGAGGGCGCGGAGGCGGGGCGGCCACATGCTCGTCGGCAAAGTACGGGAAGGCCAGCTCACGCCCATCGGCGCTGGCCAGCGCCACATAGAAGTTACGCGCCGGCATCAGGCCGCCGACGATCCGGTGCACCTCGGCAAACAGGACCTCCAAGCTGCCCCCCGCCAGGACCGCGCGGGAAATCTGGTAGGTCGCCGCCTGCACCTGCTCGCGGCGGCGGCGTTCCGTGATGTCGATGCCAACCGAGAGCAGGGAGGGCACGCCGCCCAGCTCGATCACATCCGCATGCACCAGGAATGTCGCCGTGGCTCCCGACTTGGCGCGAAAGTCGCACTCGAGATTCCGGATGGCGCCGTGTTGCTGCAACCGCCGGAAGAATTCGGTCCGTTGCTCGGGGTGGATCCAGAGGTTGACCTCGTCCGCGGTCCGGCCCAGCAACTGCTCGCGATCGTGGCCGCAGGCGCGCACGAAGGCGGGGTTGGCCTCCGTGATGCGCCGGTCCGCGAGGCGGGTGATGAGCATCAGCGCCGGGCTGGAGTGAAAGCTCTTCTCGAAATACGCGCGCGCCTCCCGCTGCGCCGTCTCGATCTGCCGCCGCCGGATCGCGGCGGCCGTCTGGTCGGCCACAAACACCAGCAGCCGCAGGTCATCCTCATGGTAGGCCTGCGGATGGTGGTAATCCTGCAATGCGATCACGCCGAGGCTGCGACCGTCGATTTTCAGCGGCGCCCCCATCCACTGGGCGCAGGGATCGCCCCATGCCCGGTAGTTCCCCCGCGCCTGGAGGCGGGCCACAATTTCGGAGTCCAGGGCAAGCAGGGGTTCCCCTGTCTCGAGGACATACTCGGTCACGCCATTGCGGCGCGGCCGGGGCGCGGGCGGCGCCATGGTCTCGTCGACGAAGTACGGAAACGAGAGGGTCGTGCCATCCTCCCCCAGCAGCGCCACGTAGAAATTCCGCGCCGACATCAGGCCGCCGATGATTCGGTGCACTTCGGCAAAGAGGGCTGGCAGGTCGCCGCCGCCGAGAATCACCTGCGAAATCTGGTAGGTGGCCGCCTGCAGGCGCTCCTGCCGGCGCCGTTCGGTGATATCAATCGCGACCGTCAACATGCACGGCCGCCCGCCGAGCTCGATGAGATCCGCGTTCAGCAGCAGGGTCCGCACCCGCCCGGTCTTGGACCGAAAGTCGGCCTCCAGATCCCGGATGTGGTGTTGCTCCCGGATTCGCGCGATGAAGGCGTCGCGCTGGGCGGGGTGCATCCAGAGCCCGAGTTCGAGGGTGGTGTGGCCGATCATCTCCTCGCGCGTGAACCCCGCAGCCGCGGCGAAGGCCGGGTTGACCTCGATCAGCTTCCCGTCGCGGGCGTCGGCCAGCGACATCAGCGCGGGGCTGGAGTGAAAACTCTTCTCGAAGTAGGTCCGCGACTCGCGTTGCGCGGCATCGAGCAGGGACTCGAGCTGGGATTGCCGCGCGGAGGCGTCAGCGTCGGGCGGAAGCGGGGGCGGGGGCGGGGGCGGCGACATTGGGCGGGGTGGCAGCGGCCGACACAGAAACGTCCCTCTCACCCCGCCGCAACTGCGCGACACGCGCTTTACTTCCCCGGGCACCCTCCGCAGCGTCGCGCGCCGTGAAGCGGATTCTGGTCATCGATGACGACAGCCGGCTGCGCCAGCATTGCGCCGCGATCCTGCGCCGGGAGGGTTATGAGGTTGGTGAGGCCGGCACGGGCCGCGAGGGGATCGACTACGCCCGCCGCGAGCTGCCGGACCTGATTGTCTGCGACATCACCATGCCGGAGATGAACGGTCACCGGGTGCTCGAGACCCTGCGCAACGCCCCCGCCACCGCCCACCTGCCGTTCATCTTTCTCACCGCCTGGGTAGTGGCGGCGGATGTGCGCACGGGGATTTACCTCGGAGCCGACGATTAACTGACGAAAACAGCCGAGCCCGCCGACCTGCTCGCGGCCGTGCGCGCGCGCCTGCGGCGGGCCGAGCTGGCGGCAGTGCCGCGAACCGCCGCCGCGGCCGAACCGGGCCGGCTGGAGCAGCTCGGCCTGACCCCGCGCGAAGCCGAGGTTCTTTTCTGGGTCGCCCGGGGAAAGACCAACGACGAAATCGCCACCGTGCTCGGGATCGGCCTCTCCACCGTCAAGAAACACCTCGAGAGCACCTATGTGAAACTCGGGGTGGAAAACCGCACCGCGGCCGCCGCCCTGGCGCTCGAGAAACTGGCCGCCGGATAAACGATCCGGCCGCCGGCGCAACGGCCGGCGGCCCGGGATGGAAACGAGGCCGATCCCGTTCAGGGCACGACCGGCGCGAGGGCCGGCAGGCGGCCGAACACCAGCTCGCAGGCGCCCTGCAGTTTCACGCGGCTCTTGATGCCGGACAGCCAGCTCGGGTTGACGATGACCTGGCCGTTCGAGACCTTCGTGTAGCTCGACGTGGGCAGACTCCAGGTGTGCGCGATGATTTCGCCGGCGCCGTTCGTGAAGACACCCATCACCCCTTCGCCCACGCCGCCGGAGAGGGCGGTGCTGCCGTTGTAGGTAATCAGACGGGTGTCGTTCGTGTGTCCGCTCGAGGAGCTGTCGAGCACCGTGACCTCGGTGTAGGTCGCGCCGGCGAGGGCGGGCAGGAAGTTCGAGTCAGACGACGTCTCCGGGTAGGCCTTGGCGCTGGCGGCATTGACAGCGACGACGATCATCGTGTGGCCGTCGTCAGTGCCGACGTCCCAGCGGGCGGCGATGTCACCGGGCTGGACCGCGTCGAGGGTGAGGATTCGCTGGCTGAATCCGACTTGGTGTTTGATGGCCGAGACGTAGAGGTAGGACTGCGGGCTGCTTTTGAAGGCGAGCGCGCCCCCGCTGAGCGGATTCGGGATGCCGTGGTTCTTCCAGTTCCAGCCGTAGGTGTACTTGAGCAGGTGGGTGACCAGCGGCGCGCAGGTGGTGAGGTTGGCGGCGTAGGTGCCGGCGTTGACATCGAGGAACCGGATGAAGGACGGCTCCGTGGCGCTGGTCCAACTGCCGCCGTAGCGGTTCAGAAAGACGGTGGTGCCGTTGACATCGCCCGTGAACACACCTTGGGCTTGCGCAACGGTGATCTCGTCGACGAGTTGCCGCCCCTTGACGAGGTGGGCGGGCTGCGCGAAAGCGGCGCCGACGCCGAGGACGATGAGGGTGCCGAAGGCGAAGGTGCCGGCGAGGCGGCGCCAGGTCGGACGAACGGAGGAGGACGATGGCTGAGCGGTCATGGGTGGGTGGGTTTCAGGTTGGGTGGATGGATTGGAACGAAGGTCCGGTGTACGGCCCCAGGATGCCTGAAATCGCGCCACCGCGGTAGTGGCCGACCGGGGTGGGTCGAAAGGCGAAGCAGGCGGACAAAGCCCGATCCTTCCCGCTTCGAAGGAAATCACCCGCCCGTGCGCCTGCGGGCGGGGCGGCGGCGCGCTGCGGGGAACCGGGCGCCAACGCGAACGACACGGAGCGGACTCGCTCCGCCGGTGCCCACGTTACCCCGCGTGGCTCCCGACGGCCCGCCGGGACGGAATCGGAAGCGCGGGCGCGAGCAGCCGGTCGCACAGGGCGATCAGGCACGCCCGGAGGGGTTCGGCGCGGGCCGTGAAGTCGCGCTGCCGGCGCTCGTAGTCGGCGCGGCCCGCCGCGGTTTCGATCGGGATCGGCGCGAAGCCGAGGGCGCGCAGGTCGTAGGCGCTGGCCTGCATGTCGACCTCACGGATGGCAACGGCGAGCTCGAAGCAATCGGCCACGAGCTCCGCCGGCGTGAAGGGCGCGAGTTTGAAGGCCCACTTGTAGAGATCCATGTTGGCGTGCAGGCAGCCGCGCTGCTCGAGCTGCGGGGCGTCGGCGCGCGTGGGTTGGTGGCGGTTCAGCGGGCGGGCGGGCGGCGTAAAAAACCGGAAGGCGTCGAAGTGGGTGCAGGCGATCGCGGCGCCTTCGACGAGGCGGGCGAGTTCGTCCGGCGGGTAACGCAGCGGCCAGGCGTTGTGCCGCACCTCGGCCGGCGTCTGCCGGTAGACCATCGCCCACTCGTGCAGCCCGAAGCACCCAAAGAACGCCGGCCGCGCCTGCATCGCCGCCAGCAGCCCACGCAACCAGGCCACGAAGTCGCGCCGGTGCGCCGGGAGCGCCGCCGGATCGAGGGCGACCGCCGTCCCGCCGTCAGCCGCGGGCACCGCCACCTCGCGGTATTCCGGCCAGCGGAGAAACTCGCGCGCCGCCACGCCCGCGAGCGCGACGTCGGGACCCGGGTGCCAGCGCCGCAGCCACGCGGGGCGGAAGGCATAGTACGAGAAGAGAAAATCGTACACCGGGTGCCGCTCACCGCGCGCCGCCCGCGCCTGATGCGGGTCGGTCCAGGTCCGCACCCGCGCTTCGTGCGCCGCCTGCCGCGCGCGCCACTCCGACTCGGCCAGCACGGTCATCATGGCCGCGGCTTCACTCGCGCACGCCACCCGCCGCCGTCCCGGGCGCGAACGCATACTGCTCCCGCAGGAAGACCAGCAGCGCTTCCGCCGCAATCCGGGCGAAGCGGGCGCGGTTCTCCGCGGTGTCGCGCACGCCGGGCCGCGGGCATTCGATCTGCAGGCCGTCGACCTTGGGCGTGGCCGGCGCCGCCGCGTGCCGGCGGACGATGTATCCGCCGGAGAAGAACGGCTCGCGGCCCGGTTGCGGTTCGGCGGCGCTGGGGACCGCGCGCAGGCCGCGCTCGGTCAGCAGGGAGCCGAGGCTGCGCGGGCCGCGCAGGAGCTCCGCCGCGTTGCCGCCGCGCCGCGCGTGCAGGTCGCGCAGGGTCGACAGCGCGATCAGGCCCGACCGGTCGAAGTCGGCGTCGCTGCGGTTGAGCTGGGCCGCGTCGAGGTTGTAACCGAGCTCGAGGCGCGCGATCGGATGGGCGTGGCCGTGGAGGTCGATGAGGAACGCGAATCCGTGCCGCGCCACCGCGGCCGCCAGCGCGCCCTCGATGGCGGCGTGAAACTCCCGCCAGGCCAGTTCGGCGGCGGCGTGGCCCTGCGCGGCTTCCTTGATCTCCCGGTTGGGGTCGAGGCGCGAGCGGTGCAGGTGGCTCAGGACGAGATGCGCCTGGCCCCGGGCCTGGCGCTGAAGCTCGGCCACCAGGGCCTGCGCGAGCTCCTGGGTGTTGGCGTCCATCACCACGACGCCCTGCGTGCGCTTCGGCAGCGCGTCCGGTTGCAGCCGGCCGCCGTGCGGCGCGGTCAGCACGATCGGCAGATCGCCCGCGACGTATTCGACGTAACGGCCGGTGCCGAAGTAGGACTGGCCGACAATCTTTGGTTCCGCCCCCACGGCGGCGACCGCAGGCGCGAGGAACGCCAGGACCAGGAGGAAACGGGAGCGGAGGAGGAGCGGCTTCATGCGGCGCGGGCGACTAGGCGGCGAACCCCTTCGATCGGCGTCCCGGCCACCGGGGCGAGCGCGAGGGGTGAACGGTTGGAAAGGAGCGCGACCACCACCGGATGGCTCATGATGGGGCCGCTGAGGCCGGCGGGCACGGTGTCGAGCGCGACGCCAGGGAAGAGTTTCACCGCCACCTGCAGGGCGAGTGCGAGCAGTTCGCCGGTGGAGTCGGCGACGAGCTGGCCCGCGGTGGGGTCGCCCTCCTCCGCCAGGCGCAGGATGGCCGGAGCGAGGCCGGCGATCGGACGGTTGGGCTCGGCGTGCTGGTAGAAGAAGCGTGTGACCGCCGCGGCGTCGGCATCGGGCGCGAGCGGGGTGTGATCCCGCACCGTCGGGCCGAGCCGCGTCGGCGCCGCCCAGCCCTGCAGTTCGAGCAGCGCCCGGCCGATGGCGCGGCGGCCGAGGTCGTAACCGCTGCCGGGATCGCCGAAGCGCCAGCCGATGCCGCCGGCATAGTGGATGCGGCCGTCGGGGGCGCGCGCGGCGACAAACGAGCCGGTGCCGCCGTGCAGCACGAGGCCGGGCCGGCCTGCGGTCGCGAGCTCGAGCACGGGGAGGGAATCATCGGCCGAGAAGACGGAGCCGAAGTCGACCAGGGCGTGCATCGTATCGCGCCAGAAGGCACGGTTGCCGGCGGCGTACAGGTGGGTGTGGGTGATGCGGGCGTCGGGCGTCCGCGCGCGGGCTTCCTCGCGCAGGGCGCAGGCGGCGTCGGTGACGATCAGGCGGGCCTGCTCGGCGCCGGCGACGTTGGGGTTGCAACCGGGCGCGAGGCGGTGCGCGACGATCGCGCCGTGCTCGTCGAGCAGGATGCCCTCGGTCTTGGTCCCGCCGCCGTCGATGCCGATGCGAAATGCTGTGCCCACGGAACACACGGAATACACCGAAGCCGGAGCTGCGAAGTCTGTTTTTCCGCGGGTTCGGCGGGTTCCGCGGGCAGCTCCTCAGGCGAGTTGCTTGCTCAGGCGGTGTTTGTATTTTGCGCCGACGGCGCGGTTGCGCTCGATCGAGCCGGGGACGTTCTGACTGCGCAGCACCGGCAGATCGTGGCCGTGGTCGCGCAACCACTCGAGCGTCGAAATCATGAGCCAGTTGAGCAGCGAGCAACCGATGAACGTGCTCGTCGGGCCGGTCGAGACGGCGTCCGTCACCGGCATGATCGCGTCGCCCGGCACACCACCGTTGTCGAGGACGTAGTCGGCGACGGCGTGGAGGTTCTGCCCGTCGGGGTGCACGGTCTTGGCGGTGGTCGACATGGCGAGGGAGCAAAGGCCGACGACGACGCAGCCCTTCTTTTTCGCGTAGTGGGCGACTTCGAGGGGCGAGGCGTTTTTGCCCGAGTTGGAGATGACGATCACGATTTCGCCGGGCCGCAGCTCGTACTGGCGGTCGTAACGTTCGACGAGCTTGGTGCCGTAGCCCACGAGGTTCTCGATGAAGCCGGCGGTGGGGTCGGGGAGGGCGGTGATGCAGACGAGGCCGCCGGCGCGGCCGACGATTTCGCGGGCGATGATCTCGCTGTGGCCGGAACCGAAGGTGTGGATCAGGTCGCCGCGGGCCACGCAGGCGCCGAGGAGGGGCGCGAGTTGCGCGATCGTCGCGGCGTTCTTCTCGCGGGCGGTCGCGAGCATCTCGAGGGTGCGTTGGTAGTAGGCGTCAGCGAGGGGGGACATGGTCGGGAGGAGTGAACGTGAGAGGGGGAGGGAGGAAGAGACGGAGGGAAGGAGAGAGGGGGAGAGCGGGAGGCGTGGCAACGCGGAGATCGGGGGTGGGGCGCGGACGTAGCGCCCCCGGCGATCGTCCGCGAGGGTGTCGGAGCCTGCATGACGTACCCGGTCGCCGCGAAAGAAGTAGCCGCGCTTGAACGGAGCGAAAGCGTGGCCGGAGGCGAGACCACGTTGTCGCTCCAACGCGACCACAGGATCCTCGAAGCCATCGCGCCGCGCCGGCGGAAAAACGGGGTCGTCAGCGCGGGCGCGCCGCGGCTACGGTGGCGGGCGATGATACGCGGAATCGATCACGTTAACATCGTCGTCGCCGACCTGGCGCGGTCGGTGCGTTTTTACACCGAGGTGCTCGGTTTCCGGAAGACGGCGGACGTCACGATGGAAGGCGAGTGGATCGAGGCGATCATCGGACTGCGCGGGGTGAAGGGGTTGGTGGCGTTTGTGGAGCCGCCGGGCGGCGGGGTGCGGATCGAGTTGTTGCAGTATGTCGCGCCGGCAGGGGTGGCGTGGCCGGAGAATTCCCGCGCCAACACCCCCGGACTGCGCCACGTGGCGTTCCGGGTCGACGATTTGGCGGACATGGCCGCGCGGCTGCGGGCGGCGGGCGTGACGCTGTTCAGCGACCCGGTGAAGGTGCCGGCCGGCGTGGTGAAGTTCGCCGCCGGCGACAAGTCCCTGCTCTACTTCCTCGATCCGGATGGGGTGATTCTGGAACTGGCGGAATACAAGTAGGTGCCCCGGTGGCGGAGACGGAGCGCCGCCCTCCGGCGGGGCGCATTTTCATCCCCGCCTCACGGCTCCCAGCGCCCGTAGATGCCGCACGGGAGAATCTTGCGGTCGCGCTGGATGGGGAGGCCGACTTCGCCCGCGGTGATCGCGCCGCCCCGACCGTCCAGCAGTTCGGCCAGCAGGTTGGCGACCACGGTGGGCGAAAGGCGCGCGGTGTAGGCGTTGATCAGGAAAAACAGCGGGCGGTCGCTCAGCAGTTCGCGGCAGGCGAGCAGCAGCTCCCAGAGGTGATCCTCGAGCCGCCACATCTCGCCGGTGCTGCCGCGGCCGTAGGTGGGCGGGTCCATGATGACGGCGTCGTACTTGCGGCCGCGGCGGAGCTCGCGACGGGCGAACTTCAGGCAGTCGTCGACGAGGTAGCGAATGGGGGCGGCGGCCAGCCCGCTGAGGGCGGCGTTTTCGCGGCACCATTTCACCATGCCCTCGGCGGCGTCGACGTGGCAGACGGCGGCGCCGGCTTTGGCGGCAGCGACGGTCGCGGCACCGGTGTAGCCAAAAAGGTTGAGCACGGAGACGGGCGCCGCACCTCCTTCCGCCCGCCGGGCGCGAATCCGCTCCGTGAACCACTCCCAGTTCACCGCCTGTTCCGGGAAGAGCCCGGTGTGTTTGAAGGAGGTCGGACGAATCCGGAAGGTGAGCCCGAGCGGATCGTATCGGATTTGCCACGACTCCGGCAGCGACCGTCGGAATTCCCAGCGGCCGCCGCCCTGCTCGCTGCGATGATAAAACCCATCCCACTCCTCCCAGCGGGCGCCCGGCTCGCGCCCGTGCCGGGGCCAGAGGATCTGCGGGTCCGGTCGCACCAGCGTGAACTCCCCCCAGCGCTCCTGCTTCAGGCCGTCGCCGCACTCGAGCAGCGCATAATCGCGCCAGCGGTCGGCCACCAGGAGGGCGGGGCGTTGCGGCAGGGAGTCGGGCATGGAGCGAAGGCGCCGAGCGAATTCCGGCGGGCGGCGCGTGTCGAGCCGCGGCTGACATCGGCACGCCGGCCGGGCGCATCTCAGTTTATTGCACTCCGGAGCGCAGACGCAGGCAACCCGTCCGCCGTAGGCTCGGCGAAGGCGGAAGCCTCGTCTGCCGCTGGCGGACGATCGCCGGTGGCGATACGTCCGCGCCCCGCGGCCCTGCTCGCCTGCAAGAAAGTGAGCTGCGCCCACGCCGGGGCCGCGACGGCACAAATTCTTCCCCGCCCAGTCGACAGGGCGGTTGACGGTGGCAAAACGGCTGGGTATTTTGGCCCTCTTCCCACCTGACCATCAGGAAACCAACCATGAAAACCTCCTCCCTAACCCGGGCGCTCGTCGCCCTCGTTACGTCCTTCGTCCTCACGGCGACCGCCTCGGCCGACGTCGTTGAAGTGAAAGGCGGCACGCGCATCGTCGGCAAGGTCTCCAAGATCGACGGCGGCGCCGTGACCGTGTCCACGGATTACGCCGGGGCCATCACCATCAAGCAGAGCGACGTGATCTCCATCACCACGGACGCCCCGGTCGCGGTGCGTTTCGCCAACGGCACGCGGGTCGATGGCGTGGTGGCGGGCGCCGGCGCGGGCCGCGTGAAGGTGACCAACAGCGAGGGCGAGTTCGCCTCCGAGATCTCCAAGGTCGCGGCCTCCTGGGCCGCGGGCGGCAAGGATCCGGCGGTCGCCGCACTCGAACGCGGCTGGGCCTACGAGGCCGCCGTCGACATCAATGGCAAGGAGGGCAACAAGAGCCAGCTCGGCACCTCGGCCAGCCTGCGCGCCACCCTCAAGGGTGTCTCGGACACGCTCCAGTTCTACACCGCCTACGATCGCCAGGTGACCGACAAGCAGAAGTCGGCCGACCAGTTCAAGGCCGGCGTCGACTACGCCAGCAGCTTCGCCGGGAAGAACTCCTGGTACGTCCGCAACGAGGGTGGCTTCGACCGGATCAAGGACATCGAGATCTACAACGTGTCCGCCGCCGGTATGGGCTACGACCTCATCAAGGCGCCGAAGCAGTTGCTCACCGGCCGACTCGGTCTCTCGTTCCGCTATGAGGGTTACAAGAACCCGATCACGCCCGACGTGAAGAGCGCCGGTCTGGACTTCGGTCTGTCGCATCGCATCGAGTTCAACGACTCGGTGATGGTGAACCGGCTGACGGTGGTGCCGAGCTTCGACGACTTCGCCAACTACCGCGCGATGCACGAGAGCTTCTTCGAGATCCCGATGGCGAATCCCAACTGGAAGCTGCGCCTCGGCGTGGCCAACGACTACAACAGCGAGCCGCCGCGCGGCGTGGAGAAGATGGATACGTCCTACTTCACCCGCTTTGTCCTCAACTGGCGCTGAACGGGCCCTCGCCCGCCGCTCCAGTCCCATTCCCCCCGGGGCCGCCGTGCGCGGCCCCTTTTTCTTTGGCGGGGTCGGGGCCGAATGGCGCGAAGCCAAGGCGGTTCTTGGGTGGCAGCGGCGACCCGCCGCCGGGTTTCTCAGAGTGAGCAGAGGCGAGACGGTTCTGCCACTTTGGCCTTGTCTTAGCGCCATTCGGGTCGGGGACCGCGAAAAACCGGTTGCTCCCTTTCACCGCTGTGCTCGTCTAGCAGGCACCATGAAGACACGTGTCTTGCCCCTTCTCGTGTTGGCCGGCCTGTTTGCCCCCTGCGCGCTCCGCGCCGCCGCCAGCGATGTCAAACTCACGCGGTCCGACGACCGCGTCCGCGTCGAAATCGGCGGAAAGCTGTTCACCGAGTATGTGTTCAAGGGCGGACCCAAGCCGTACCTTTATCCGGTGCTCGCCTCCGATGGCACCGAGATGATGCGCCACTTCCCGATGAAGAAGGGCGTGCCGGGCGAAGTGGAGGACCACCCGCACCACCGTTCGCTGTGGTTCACCCACGGCGCGGTCAACGGCGTCGACTTCTGGGCCGAGAGCGATCTGCAGAAACCCGGCCAGACCCGGCAGGGCACGATCAAGGGAGAACTCATCTCGAGCAAAGTCGTCGGCGGGGCGGGCGAGATCCGTTCCCGCAACCAGTGGGTCGGCCCGGACGGCGCCGTGCACTGCACCGACGAAACCGTGATCAAGGTCCGCGGCCTTGCCGATGGCAGCCGGCTGCTCGACTACGAGGTCACGCTGAAGGCCCCGGCCGGCAAGCCCGTGGTCTTCGGCGACACCAAGGAAGGCTCGATGGCCATCCGCCTGCCGCTCTGGATGACGCCGCCGCACAACTACAACGTAAACAAGAAGCGCCAGAAGCACGACGGCAAGGGCACCATCATCAACGCCGAGGGCATCAAGAACGATGCCGCCTGGGGCAAGCGCTCCACCTGGGTCGACTATTACGGCCCCAAGGATGGCAAGGTCTACGGCGTGGCGATGTTCGACCACCCGAAAAACCCCCGCCACCCGACCTGGTGGCACGTACGCAGCTACGCCCTGTTCGCCGCGAATCCGTTCGGCAAACACGACTTTGAAAACCTAAAGAACGAGCCGAAGGCCGGTGACCTCACCATCCCCGCCGGCGGCAGCGTGACGTTCCGCTGGCGCCTCTACTTCCACACCGGCGACGAGAAAGCCGCCCGCGTCGCCCAGCGATACAAGGAGTACGCCGCCGGCAAGTAATCGACGATCTCTCTTCGCCCTCCGGGCGGGCCGGTATCGTCGCCACCTTCCCGCCCTAAACCTTACCCTTTACCCCTTAACCCTCACCTTCGGCCATTGGCCGACCCGCCATGTCGCCCCTCACCCGCCGCCGCTTCCTGCAATCCTCCGCCCTCGTCACCGCGGGCGCCGCTCTCTCCGCCCGCTCCTGGGCCCAGGTGGCCGGAGCCAACGGCGACCTCCGCGTCGCCGTCGTCGGCCTCAACGGCCGCGGCCGCAGCCATCTCCAGAGCCTGCAGCGCATCAAGGGCGTGCGGCTGGTCGCACTGTGCGACATCGACTCCACGGTGCTCGCGCGCGCCCAGGCCACCCTCGCCGGCGGAGGCGTCAACGTGAAGACCTACGTCGATCTCCGCGAGCTCGTCGCCTCGCGCGAAGTCGACGCCGTTACGATCGCCACGCCCAACCACCAGCATTCCCTGCAGGGCATCTGGGCCTGCCAGGCGGGCAAGGACGTCTACATCGAGAAACCCGTCTCGCACAACGTCTGGGAGGGCCGGCAACTCGTCGCCGCCGCCGCCAAATACCGGCGCGTGGTGCAATGCGGCACCCAGATCCGCTCCGGTACCGGCCTGCAGGAGGCGGTCGCCTGGATCCGCGCCGGCAACCTCGGCCGCATCACCGCCGCCCGCGGCTTCTGTTACAAGCGCCGCGACAGCATTGGCCTCGCCGACGGCCCGGTGGCGATCCCCGCCAGCATCAACTTCGACCTCTGGTGCGGCCCCGCTCCGCTCGTGCCGCCGAAGCGCAAACGCCTCCATTACGACTGGCACTGGGTCCACGTCACCGGCAACGGCGACGTTGGCAACCAGGGCATCCATCAGATGGACGTCGCCCGCTGGTTCCTCGGTGAGTCCGGACTGCCGCGCTCGACCCTCAGCGTCGGCGGGCGGCTCGGTTACGTCGACGACGGCGACACCCCCAACACCCAGGTCGTGATTCACGACTACGCCACCGCCCCGCTCATCTTCGAGGTGCGCGGCCTGCCCGCCAAGGCCGGCGGCGGCGGGGAGGGTGGCGGCAAGCGTAACGACAGCATGGACAAATATCGCGGCGTGGGCGTCGGCAATGTCATCGACTGCGAGGGCGGCAGCCTCGTCACGACGAACTACTTCACCGCGACAGCCTACGACCAGGCGGGCAAGACCGTGAAGGAGTTCAAGGGCGTGGACCGGCACATGCAGAACTTCATCGACGTCGTCCGCAGCCGGAAGACCCAGGACCTCTATGGGCCCATCGAGGAAGGGCACGTCTCGAGCGCGCTCTGCCACCTCGGTAACATTTCGCACCTCGTGGGCCGGGCCGCGGCGCCGGAGATCCTGCGCGAGAAAATCAAAGGCAACCCCGGCCTCGCCGAGGCCTGCGGCCGCATGCTGGAGCACCTCGCCGCCAACCAGGTCGACGTCAAAGCCACGCCGCTCACGCTCGGCGCGCTGCTCACCGTCGACGGGAAGCACGAACGCTGCACCGGCGAGTTTGCCCGCCAGGCCAATGCGCTCCTCACGCGCAACTACCGCGCCCCCTTCGTGGTGCCCGATCTGTCACGGGCGACGTGAGACGGATCTTTCCCAGGCTCCTGTTCGGAGGTAGGAGCGGCTTCATGCCGCGAAGAAATCGGAACGATTTCCGGCCGCTTGCGTCGCGGGGTCAACCCGCTGCTACACCGTGGGAGATTCCCGGGCCAGGATGAGGTGGACCAAGTTGACTAACTCCGGTCCCGCGGGCAGCGTTCGATGCGTGGAGACCATCACGACGCACGAGGCCAAGACCCATCTCTCCCGCTACCTCGCGGAAGTGGAGCAAGGGCGGGAGTTCGTCATCGCCCGGGGCAAGTCGCCCGTTGCGCGACTCGTACCCGTGAAGCCGCGCGGGCAAAAGGGCCGGCCCAAGGTGGGACAAATCAAGGGCCGGCGGTTCGAGTTTCCGCCCGCCGCCTTCGCCCCACTCTCCGCCCGGGAACTCGCAGAGTGGGGTCTGTGAGCTATCGATCCACTGCGATCAATCTCGCGACGATTTCGGAGATCTTGAAATCGGTCATCGGGAATCGGTCATCTTGAAATTGGGACACTCGTTCCGGCCTTCCCAATGACAGATTGAAAATGACCGATGACCGATTTCACGATTTCTGGAATCCTTCGGTTGCGGTTGCCGCGTTGTGAAATACCTGCTCGATACCTGCACTTTCCTTTGGGTCGCGCAACAGCCAGCGATGGTTTCCGCGTCGGCCGCGGCCGCGATTGACGACGAATCGAGCGATCTGTTCGTGAGCGATGTCAGTCTGTGGGAAATCGCGTTGAAACACTCCGCCGGCCGCCTGCCGATGCCGGCGGCCCCGCGCCGGTGGATTCCCGAAAAACTGAAATACCACCAGCTCCAGCGCCTCCCGATCGAGCCCGCCGCCATCTATCGCAGCGGCGAACTGCCGCGGTCCCATTCCGATCCCTTCGACCGGCTGATCGCCGCCCACGCCATGGAGTCGCGATTGATCCTGCTTTCGCCCGATGCCTCGCTCTCGCTGCTCGGCGCCTCCCGGGTCTGGTAGAGACCGCGGATCCCGCCGCCGCGGATTTCCCCCGGGGACATACCGCAGCCCCGCTCCCCGCATGCTCCCGCGCCTCTTCCTGCTCGCCGCGCTCGCCTTGATCAGCCCCGGTGGGCGCGCGGCGGAGATCGGCGACGACATCGCGGTGGCCCTGCCGCCGTTCCTCGTGGAGGAGCAGATCAAGGGGCCGCCGTGGCGCTATGCCGAGGTCATGGGCTTCGAGGTGCTCTCCCGCTGCCGCGACGCCACCACGCGCCGCGTGGTCGAGGCGCACCACCGGCTGCACGCCCTGCTCGGCGAAATCCTCCCGCCCGCACTGCGCCTCCAGTTCACCGTCCGGCCCACCTTCATCCTGTACGACGAGGAACTGCAGCCCGCCTCGTCGCAGGAGGTGATCCGGAAGATGCTCCAGGGCGGGCCCGCCGGCGCGGACGACGACTTCGGGGCGATGCCCGGCGCCCGCGGCTTCCGGCCGCCGTCCACCACGCGGCGCATCAGTTTCCTGCCCAACCTGCGGCTCTGGGATCGCGACGCCATGGCGGTGTTCATGATCGTGCGGCAGGACGACTTTGACGCCAGCCGCCTGAGCCTCACCCACGACTATGTCCGCTACCTGCTCACCGGACGCATTCCGTCGCTCCCGGCCTGGTTCATCGCGGGCCTGCTGACATTGTACCAAAAGACCCACTACGACGGCGATCGCCTCACGCTCGAACCGATCGTCTGGCCCGCCTACGTGCCGCCGGATCCGGCGAAACTCGAACCGGGCGTCGAGCCCCCCGTGGGCCCGCTCCCCCAGCTCTTCCAGCCTCCGCCCGCGGCGCCGAACCCGAAGGTCGCCTTCGACCTCGCGCGGCTCCTGGGAGACCAGGCCACGAAGGCCTGGCAGGCCCACGCCGCGCTCTTCGTGCGCTGGGGACTCGAGGCCGACCACCGCGCCCACCGGAGCGCGTTCTGGCGGTTCGTCGAGCGCAGCGCCGTGGCGGCGACCTCCGAGGCGCTCTTTGTCGAGTGTTTCGGCTTCGACTACGCCGCCGCCCGCGCCCGACTCAACGCCCACCTGCCCGTCGCGGTGAAAAAGGATGCGGTCTTCCGTCTCGATCGTTCCGCCCGCCTCGCGCCTTTCACGCTCAGCGACGCGACCGATGCCCAGATCGCGCGCATCAAGGGTGACTGGGAGCGCATGGAGGTGCCCTACGTCCGCAAGCTCTCGCCCGAACTCGCCCCCAAGTACCTCGATCTCTCCCGCCGCACCCTGCGCCGCGCCTACGACCGCGATTACCGCGATCCCGGCCTGCTCGCCGTGATGGGGCTCGCCGAAGTCGATGGGGGCAACGACGCCGGCGCGCGCGACTTCCTCGAATCCGCCGCCGCCCTCGGCCCTCTCCGCCCGCGCGCCAACTACGAACTCGCGCGCCTGCGCTTCGCGGCGCTGCGCGACCCGGCGGCGCCCGGGGAAACCCGCCTCAGCGCCGAGCAGGCCGCCAGCGTGCTGCACCCGCTCTTCGCCGCGCGCGCTGGCGAACCGCCGCTGCCGGAGGTCTACGAACTCATCGCCGAGGTCTGGGCCGCCTGTGCCCACCCGCCGACCCGCGGGCACCTCGCGGTGCTCGACGAAGGCGTACGCCTGTTTCCCCGGCGCAGTGTGCTCGCGGTGCGCACCGCCGAGCTTTACCTGGACCGCGGCTTCCGCGACGAGACGGGGCTCCTGCTCGAGCTCGCCGCACGCACCAGCGAGGAGGCCGCCGTCCTGGCGCGCATCGCGGTCCTGCGCGCGCGACTCGACGCGCCGTGAGCCGATCCCGGCAACCCCGGGTGCAGCCGCCCTTGAGCCGAAGGCGAAAGCGCGGACGGACGAGAGACGGCGCTGTCGCTGCGCTCCCACGCGGATGCCAACCGCCGGTCGGACGGGCGCCTCCGACGACACGTCCGCGCTCCCGCCCCGACCGGACTGTCCCCGCCGATTTTCGCAGCCGCGACCGGCGAAACGTGATTATGCTCGCGCGTCTCTTCCCGCGATGAACTCCTCCCTGCACCCCGCCCGGCCGGCCCTCCTCCTCGCCGCCGCTTTCCTCCTCCCGTTCGCGGCCACCGCGGCCGCTCCTGCATCCCTCACCGCCTCGCTGGTGCTCGACGCGTCCAAGCCCGGCCCCGTCATCAACCAGAACCTCTACGGCCATTTCTCCGAACATCTCGGCCGCTGCATTTACGAGGGCATCTGGGTGGGCGAGCACTCACCCATCCCGAACACGAAGGGCTACCGCAACGATGTCCTCGCCGCCCTGCGCACCCTCAAGGTGCCGCAGCTCCGCTGGCCGGGCGGCTGCTTCGCCGACGAGTACCACTGGAAGGACGGCATCGGCCCGCGCGAAAAACGGCCCGCGATGATCAACACCCACTGGGGCGGCGTGGTGGAGAACAATCACTTCGGCACGCATGAGTTCCTCGACTTCTGCGAGCTTCTCGGCATCGAGCCCTACGTCTGCCTCAACGTCGGCAGCGGCACCGTGCAGGAGGCCATGGAGTGGGTCGAGTACATGACCTCCGACGCCGCCTCCCCCATGGCCAACCTCCGCCGCGCGAACGGGCGCGACCAGCCCTGGAACGTCCGCTACCTCGCCATCGGCAACGAGAGCTGGGGCTGCGGCGGCAACATGACGCCCGCGTATTACGCCGACAACTACAAACGCTACAATACGTTCGTCAAAAACTACCGCCGCGACCTGCGCATCCAGCGGATCGCCTGCGGGCCCAACAACGACAACTACGAGTGGACCGAGACGCTCATGAAGTCGGTCGGCAACCGCATGCACGGCCTCGCCCTCCACTACTACACCCTGCCGACCGGCAACTGGCGCCAGAAAGGACCTGCGGTCTCCTTCGGCGAGGACCAGTGGTTCTCCACCCTCCAGCGCACCCTGCGCATGGAGGAGCTCATCACGAAACACTCCGCCATCATGGATCGGTATGATCCGCAGAAGCGCATCGGCCTGGTCGTCGACGAGTGGGGCACCTGGTACGATGTCGAAGCCGGCACCAACCCCGGCTTCCTCTACCAGCAGAACACGCTGCGCGACGCCCTCGTGGCCGCGCTCAACCTCCACATCTTCCAGGCCCACGCCGACCGCGTGACCATGGCCAACCTCGCCCAAATCGTGAACGTGCTCCAGTCCGTCATCCTCACCGACCAGGAGAAGATGATCGTCACGCCCACCTACCACGTCTTCGAGCTGTTCAACGTCCACCAGGACGCCACGTCGCTGCCGGTCGCCCTCACCACGCCGGATTACGCGGTCGGCGAAAAGAAGATTCCGGCCGTCAGCGCCTCCGCCTCGCGCACCAAGGATGGCACGGTCCATCTCTCCTTCGCCCACTGCGATCCGCACCGGCCGATCACCGTCACCTGCCGGCTCCAGGGCGTCGCCGCGCAGCGGGTCGCCGGCCGCGTCCTCACGGCGTCCGCGATGAACGCCCACAACACGTTCGCGGCGCCGGACACGGTGAAACCTGCCCCGTTCGGCGGCGCCCGCCTCGCCGGCGACACCCTCACCGTCGAGCTGCCGGCCAAGTCCGTCGTGATCCTCGCGCTGCAATGATGCGCCTGCCTGCGTTCCTTTGCCCGGAGGCGATCCCGCGAAGCTCAGCTCGCCCCGGGTGAACACTCGCCCTTCGCTTGGCCACCCCGGAGCAAGCTCCGGGGAATGAACCCGGCTGCGATTCACTCGTAGCGACGAGCGTGAGCGAGTCGTCGCTCCGCACGGCATCTCCGGCGCAGGGTCGAGCGGGCGAGGGCGGCCCGGTTGCGGTTACTCCAGCGCCGGGCTCCGCGGGTCGGCTTCGAGCTCGTGGCAGGCGCGCAGGAAGGAGGCGGCGGACCACGCCTGAAAGGCCTTGCCCATGGGCCGGCCGGTCTGGCCATGCATCCACTCGTTGAATTCCCATTCCTGATCGCGTCCGAGGCGGTTCAGTTCCGCCAGCCGCACGAGTTCGCGGCAGGCGACCTCGTGGAAGCCAAGCCGGTGGATGAACTGCACCCACAAGCCGCCGATGAAGGGCCAGATCCCCCCATTGTGGTAATGGTGGGGCAGGTTGAGCAGGTTCACCGTGTAATAGGCGCGCCAGTCGGGATCGCCGGCCTGCACCACCGGATAGAGATTCGCGACCGGCCACGGCTGATTGACGCCCACCCCCCACATGAATCGAAACGCCGTCCGCGCCCGCTCCACCTCCAGCACGTTCATCAGAAACGCCAGGATGTTTCCGTAGGTGTCGCAGCGCCAGTTGAAGGCAAACGGTGTGATTTCCGCCAGCAGGTATTGGGCGTCTCCGACCCCGGACTGGCGATGGGCGAACCGGTTCTGGCGGGGTCCCTCGGGATCGCTCCGGGTCGAGGGCCAGAACACCTCCAGGATCCGACTCCGGATGCGCTGCGACCAGCGCAGGTAGTCCGCCGCGCGCTCCATCTGCCCCATCAGCTCGAGGATCCGGCCGTAACAGACATTGGCGCGGCACCACAGCACCTCGTCGTAAAGCACATGGTAGCTCCGCCCGAAGAGATCCGTCCAGTCCCCCGCCTCGGGGATCTCAAGCAGGCCATCATTGTTGGAATCCTGCGCGCTGAGCCAGTTCATCACTGTCTGCAGCCGGTCCGCATGCCGGAACAGCAGCGACAGGTCGCCGGTGTGGCTGGCATGGTTGTACAGCGCGATCATCAACCACAGGCCGCTGTCGATTGAGGCAATGTTGCCCACGCCGGAATAATCGGGCACGCCGGAGTCGATCCGCACGTTGGCGGGAATCTGGCCGTTCGGCGACGCGTGGCTGAGCAGCGTCTCCATCGTCGCCACCTGCGCCGCCCGCACTTCCTCGTCCTCCAGATGCAGCGTCATCCAGAGGGTGATCGCCCCGTCCCGCGCCCAGACGCTCCGGTAGTTCTCGTCGGTGCCCACCACCGCGTTGTCCGCCAGCGAACAGGCGGAGAACCCGAGCGGGGTGATGTTTTTCTTGAGCGCCACGAGGGCCTGTTCGTGGGCGGTGGCGAGGAAGGTCCGCTCCGGCGCGGTAAGCGAGCCGAGCTTTGTGCTCGTGAAGAGCATCCGGAAGCCGGGCTCCATCTGGCCCCGCTTCAACCGCGTCCGCTCCTTGGTCGGAAGCACGCAGATGACCCCAAAGTGGCAAAGACCTTCGAGCACGCCATCCGCAAGAATCTGCCGCGAGCTGTAGGTCGGAATGTCGACCGTCGCCTCGAAGAGCTCCGGCAACGCGTTCTCCACGATGATGCCCCGCACTCCGGGCAGGCGGAACATGCTCGCATCGTTGCCAGTGTCCCCCGCCACAAGGACATTTTCCAGCGGCACCCCCAGCCGCGCGCACAACCAGGCCAGGGCCCCGCCCTTGGTGGACTGGTGCGGCAGCACATCCAGATCGCGGGCGCTCGAGTAAACCACGTTCACCCGCAGCCCGGCATCCGCGAACCGTCGACGCAGCTCGCGAATGGTCGCCGCACTGGCACCTTCGAGGAACCAACTGGACTTGAACTCATGCTGGAACTCGTCCGGTTGCGGGCGCATCCCGGGAAAATCCGCCGCGACCCGCCGCACGCGCGCCAGATCCCAGCCAGCGGCCAGATGACCGCGCAGCTCATCCAGCATCCGGCCGGCCGCGACATCAAAAATCTGCGTCCCGACCCCTCCGATGTGAAAGTCCCCGGGCGGCAGCGTGCCGTCGTCGACAAAGCGGCGGAGATCGGGCACCAGCCGGCCTGTATTGTAGACGAGCAGCGGCCGCGCCTCCGCCGACAGCGACAACCAGGCGGCCTTGAAACGCTGCGTCGACTCCGGGTTGCCCAGCAACGTGCCGTCGAGATCCGTGCTGAAGAGGCGGATCGGGCGGAGGGCGGCTTCGGTTTCCATGGCTTCAGTCTCCGTCGTTCCAGGGTTCGTCCCACTCGGTGTCCGTGAATGCCAGCGCGGTGGCGCGTTCCTCGACCACGCTGACGAGCTGCTGGGCGATCCCCGTCCAGGTGAAGAGACTGCGCGCCTTGTGCGCCCCCATCCGGGCGAGGCGCACCGAGAGACGGGGATGGCGCAGCACCTTGACGATCGAGATCCCAAGATCCTCCTTGTCGAAGGAGTCGGCATAGAGCGCATGCCGCCCAAAGGTCACCGCCCGGAACAGCCCGCCATGCGTGGTGATGACCGTCGGCGTGCCGCACGCCATCGCTTCGATCGCTGTCATGCCGAAGGGCTCGTACCGGCTGCTCAACACAAACACGTCGGCGGCGCGGTAGTAGTCGGCGAGATCCCCGTCCGCCACGAACCCGTCGAACCGCACCCGTTCCGCCAACCCCAGCGCATCGACCTGGCTTCTCAACTCCGCGAGAATCCGCTCCTCATCCGCATTCAGGGAGCCGCCCCCGACGGCCAGGTGCAACACCGCCTCCGGCTCCCGCGGCGCCACCAGCGCGAAAGCGTCGATCAGCAGGTCGTACCCCTTGTTGCGAGCCAGCCTGCCCAGGGCCAGCACCACCTTGCCCTCGAAACCGAGGCGCTGGCGAATGGCCTGGCGCGAGGCACCGCTGACCGCAAAAAAGCGGGTGTCGTCGTACCCCGGCGGGATCATGGTGACCTGCTCGGCGGGCGCACCGTAATCGCGGACGATCATGTCGACCTGATCGGGCGTCGTGGCGATGACCTCCGCGCTGGTGCGATATAACGCCGTCTCCTCAGCAATGCGCTGCGTGAAGTTGTAGCGCCGCTCCAGCACCGCCGCGCTCTCCGGAAAGTCCCGCTCCATGAGCGCCTTTTTCCAGAGTCCCAGCGAATGCGGCGTGTGGACGTGCGGGACGTTCAAGACCTCGGCCAGCCGCTGCGCCGCGACGCCCGCGTCCCAGTAGTGACTGTTGATGAAATGGTACTTCAATCCGTGGCGGGCGATGAACCGCAGGGCGTTCTCCGCCCACTCACCCAGGTGGCGCACCAGGTACTCCTTCCCGATGAAGTTGCGCCCACCGCAAGGCACCCGCAACACCCGCACCCGCTCGTTGATCTCGTCGATTTCCGGCTGGTCCTCAAACCGCCGCGTCCAGATGTCCACCTCGAATCCAAGCTGCGCGAGTTTCTTCGAGAGTTCGAGCACGTACACCACCTGTCCGCCCGTGTCGGCCGCCCCCAGCGGCGGCAAGGCGGCGACATACCCGTGCGTGGAGACCATGGCGAGGCGAGGCAGGGAGGAGTCGGGAAAGGAGATGGTCATGGTGGTGGTGGGTTGGATGGCGGCCCGCCTGGCCCGGGCCAACGGCGGCAGGCCTGGTCGTCTGGCGCGGCCCGCGGCCACGGCACGCCGCTATACCCGGCGCACCAGACGTCGTTCGGGAGCCGGGCGATCGAAGAGAGATGGCCGGACGGCTCGATTGGAGCGACCCCGCGCAAGCCAAGTCCTGTCGCCCGCCATGCCAAGAGGAATCGCCTCCCACGCCGGGAATTTTCGCGCCCCAGCCGGTGTAGCAGAATATCCCTTACAAAACTGTCACCCGCGCGGGCGCCCGACCCCCTCCCACCGCCCGCGCCGCAGCCGGGACAGCCCGCGCTCACTCCTCCTGGGCGGCGGCGAGCGCCAGTTGCGCCCGCAGGAGATCGTGCATTGTCACCAGGCCGAGCACGTGGGCATTTTCATCCGTCAGCACCAACAGTCCGCTGGGGGAATCGACGATCCGCGCGGCCGCCTCCCGTACCGTGCCGGCGGGAGAACAGACGATGGCCGGCTCCAACGCCGGCGGCCGGGCTTCGCGCAGAGCGCGACCAGCCTCCTCGCGGGTCAGGACTCCGACCAACCGCTCCTGCTGCACGACCGGAAACCGCGCATAGGCCTGCCGGTCGAGCAGGGCGCGCAGGGCGCCGGGCGAAAGATCGGTCGCCACCACCGGCCGGAAGTTGCCGATACGGCCGGCCGGGAGATCCATCCACTTGCGCAGACTGCGGGGCGGGATGAGCCGCGAGATCTGGTGCCCGTCCTGGGTGAGCACGGCATCGTAGAAATTTTCGCGCGTCAGACGCCGGCTGACAAGCTGGCTGACCAGCGCGCCCACCATCAACGCCGGCACGAGGGCAAACTCATGGGTCATCTCAAAGACAATGAGGATGCCCGTGACCGGCGCGCGCACCACCGCCCCCAGGCAGGCGCACATCCCGACCACTGCCAGCGCCACGCGATCTGCCTGGCCCAGCGGCAGCAGCAAGGCCGCCAGATCGGCCAGGCTGGCGCCGGCCATCGCCCCGAAGAAGAGCGTCGGGGCGAAGATGCCGCCGCAGCCACCCGTGCCATAACAGATCGTGGTGGCTGCGAGTTTGGCCCCGAGCAACACCAGGGCCACGGGCCAGATCAGCCGGCCGTCCAGCGCTTGCGAGAGATCGCCGTATCCAAGACTGAATACACCCGCGTGCCCGGTGGTGAGAAAGACCGCCGCGCCGATGGCCCAGGCGAGGATCGCGCCCAGCATCACCCGGGTCCAGGCCGGCAGCCGTCCGGGGCGCTGCTGGCGGGCGCGCAGCCGGAGGCAGGCGGCCTGGAATCCGCACCCGACGAGGGCCGCCAGGGCGGCAATCGCGGGCGTGAGGGAGTAACCCACCCAACCCGGGATGCCCTGGCCGTGCAGGACGAAAGCCGGTTGGGCTCCCAGCAGGCCGTGCGCGACCAGCGCGCCCAGCACCGCCGCCAGCAGCACGCTTCCCAGCATCCGGCTGTTCAGGTCGCCAATAATCTCCTCGAGCACGAAGGTCACCGCGGCAATCGGGGTGTTGAAGGCCGCCGCCAGCCCGGCGGCCGCCCCGGCGGCCGCGGCCACCCGCCGTTCGTTTTTCGCGAATCCCAACGCCCCTGCGAGGCAGGAGGAAAGCCCACCCGCCAGGTGCACCGAGGGACCCTCGCGACCCAGGCTGCTGCCACCGCCGACCGAGAGGACACCACCGACAAACTTGACCCAGACCGCCCGCCACGGGACCACGCCAAAGTCCTTCCAGAAAGCCAGCTTCAACTGCGGGATGCCGCTGCCGGCCGCCGCGGGACAGAAACGGGTGAGCAACCCTCCCGCGACCGCCGCAGTGCCCGCCACCAACAGGAAGCTTCCCACCAGGAAGTGCCCGGGGGTCTGCCGTGTCAGCGCCTCGATGCCGTGTTGGTACAGCCAGTGAATCGCGAGGTGAAAAAGCACCGCGGCGACTCCGGCCGCCAACCCCAGTACCACGGTAAACACCAGCGTTCGGGCCGGAGCCGGGAGTCGTTGCCGCCATCGCAGGAGTAATTCGCGCGCCACGCCCGCCACTCTTGGCAAGGCCGGGCGGACTTCAACGCATGATCCCGGAGCACCACCCGGCCGAAATCGCTCGAAATTCCGGCTCCCCCGCGACGTCCCTCCCCGCGGAAAGTTTCGCTCCGGCCCCAACTATTCCCCGATTTATTTCGCCCGGCGGTGCACCTCCGGCGCGGCGCGCAGCGTCGGGCAGGGTGAATCGAAATTCGCCCATGAAGCCAACTCACCCGCGCCTCCAACTCCTGTCGCTCGCGCTTCCCGCCGCCTTCCTGCTGGCCGCCGTCTCCTCCCTTTCCGCCGCCGAACGCTCCACCGCCCGCGGCCCCGCCGCGCGCAAGGCCGGCGCCACCGAGTCCATCCGCTCCGGAACCGTCACCGCCCCCGACGGCCAGACTGCCATCACCTCGATCGACCGCAAGTGGGACGAAAAGACCGGCACCGGCACGCTCAACGAGGCTGCCGCCACGCCCGACGGTCGCGTCTCCTCACGCGAAGCCAATCTCACCCGCAATCCCGACGGCACGGTCACGGCCCGCGGCACCTTCACCGATTTCGACGGGCGCTCCTTCAACTACACCGAAACCGCGGCCAGCGCGGCCCCCGGCGCCGCCGTGCGCGGCCGGATGGTCGACGAGGACGGCAACGTCTTCACCTACGAAACCACCACGGCGCGCGCCCCGGAGCGCCAGACCCGGCGCACCACGGTGATCACGCGGGCCGACGGCTCGAAGGAGACCCGCACCGAAGTGCTCGATCGCCCCAAGGTCGTCGCAGGCATCTGACGCGAAGCGCGCCGAGCGATGGCCAAAGGCCCAGAGCCGTCCCGGCTCCGTTTACGCTGAAGGATCCAGCGGCGGGAGGCCGCTGCCACCTGGCAGCCAGCCTTTTCCGGGCGCCATTCGACGCTGACGCCGCAGTCTCGGTCACGCTTCCTCGTCCTCCATCTCCGGCGGTTTGATCACCGTGAGGAGGCGGTCGAGTTCGGCCGGGGTGGGATTGCGGATCGCGACCACCGTGAGGATCGATTCGCCCGCCGGCAGCCGGACCTGGGTGGACGCGCCGGCCGGGAGGCCCAGGATGGCGCCCGCCAGCGGGGAATTGTGCGGCAGGCATTCGATGCCTGACTCGGGATCGACCGCCGTCTCGCCATAGGTGGCAACGAGGAAGGTGAAGCGGTGCTTCCGCTTCGTCGCGAGATCCTCCTTTTCGAGCGTGATCACGTGTCCGAGCTGCAGCGTGGTGACCGGCTTGGCGATCCACGTGGCGGGGTCGACCTCGATGAACGTGTTGCGGACGACGAAACGATCGAGGGCGGTCATCTTCCGATCCACGGCGCGGATAGCCTCCTTGGCCGCCTTGAAGCCGAAGTTCTCGCGGAGATCGCCCTGGCTGTGGGCCTCGATCTTGTCCTGCACCAGGGCGACCCGCTTGACCTTGAGCGCCTCGAACTCCCCGGCGAGCACGCGATTGTAGCCCGGCCGCACGTAGATCGTCGCCGGGGCCGGCGGCGCGGGACGGAATATCTTCTTGCGATGAAGCGGCATGGCGCAGGGGCCAGAAAGACCTCGGGCCAGGGGAAAGGCAATCCGCCGCGGCCAGGGCGCCGTGCCCGCGAAACGACCCATAATGGGGATGCGTCAGGCCCCCTACTCGCGTAGATTCCCGTCACCTCATGGCCTCGCCGATTCACCACCCTCCTCGCGACGTTCAGCGGCGGCATCACCGCTTTCGCCCAACCGCCCCGCCCATGAAGCCTTCTCTTCGCGCTCTCGTCGTACTGCTCGCGCTGCTGGTCATGTCACCGCCAGGCCTCCGCGCGCAACGGGTGATGGAGAACCTCGGCCGCGGTGTCGTGGCCGTGCGCGCAGCCGAGGACAGGATGTTCCTCAGTTGGCGACTGCTCGGCACCGACCCGGACAACGTCGCGTTCAACGTCTATCGCGCGACCGCCGGCGGCGCGGCCGTGAAGCTCAACGCGCAGCCGCTCACGGGTGCGACGCACTTCGCCGACACGACGGCGGATTTCGCCCGGGAAAATCTCTACACCGTCCGGCCCGTCGTCGCCGGCCGCGAGGGGCCGCCCGGCGCGCCGTTCCTCGGCAAGATCGCCGCCAACGCCCCCGTCAGGCAGTATTTCGAGGTCTCGCTGCAACTTCCCGAGGGCACGAATCCGAATGACGGCTCAGTCGGCGATCTCGATGGCGATGGCGAATACGAGATCGTGCTCAAGGGCGAGCAACGCCCACGCGACACCGCCTCGACCGGGCTCACCGGCAACACTGTGCTCCAGGGCTACAAGCTCGACGGCACGCTGCTCTGGACCATCCAGCTCGGGAAAAACGTCCGCGAAGGCGCGCACGACACGCAGTTCATCGTGTTCGACCTCGACGGCGACGGCGTCGCCGAGATCGCCTGTCGCACCGCCGACGGCACGATCGACGGGAAGGGCAAGGTCATCGGCGATCCCCAGGCCGATTGGCGCGACACCACGCCGGGCTCCCGCACCTATGGCCGAATCCTGAAAGGGCCGGAGTACTTCACTGTCTTCGACGGCCGCACGGGCGCCGAACTCGCCAGCGCGATCTACATTCCCGAACGCGGTGACATCGGCGGCTGGGGCGGGATCGGCGGCAACGGCGGCAACGACCACGTCGGCAACCGCGTGAACCGCTTTCTCGCCTGCGTGGCGTATCTCGACGGTCGGCTGCCGAGCGTCGTCATGTGCCGCGGCTATTATGGCCGCAGCGTGCTGGCCGCGTGGGACTGGCGCGGCGGCAAGTTGAGTTCCCGGTGGGTGTTTGACACGAACGACGATCTCGTCGGCAAGGACGGCAAGCCCTACCGGGACTATGCCGGCATGGGCGCGCACAGCGTGAGCGTGGCTGATGTCGACGGCGACGGGCGGGACGAGATCGTCTACCACGCCATGGTCGTCGACGACGACGGCCGCGGGCTGTTCACGACCGGGCTGCGGCACGGGGACGCGCTGCACGTCGGGGACTTCGATCCCGCGCGCCCCGGACTGGAGGTGTTCGGAGTGCACGAGAACGAGGCATCCACGGTTCGCTTCGGCACGCCGGCCGCCGCGTGCTATGATGCGCGCACCGGCGAAATCCTCTGGAGTCACAGCCCGGGCATGGATGCCGGTCGCGGCGTGGCGGCGGACATCGACCCGCGTTACCCCGGTGCGGAGATGTGGGGCGGGCCCGGTGGCCTGCGCACGGCGCAGGGGGTGGAGATCGGGCCGCGGCCGCGTTCGCAGAACTTCGCGATCTGGTGGGATGGCGATCTCCTGCGCGAACTGCTCGACCGGAATGCGATTTCAAAATGGGACTGGCAGACCGGGCAGGAGAAGCCGCTCTTCGTCGCGGAGGGCGCCACGTCCAACAACGGCTCGAAAGCGACTCCGACCGTGAGCGCGGATCTGTTTGGCGACTGGCGGGAGGAAGTGGTTTTCCGGACCTCGGACAACAAGGCGCTGCGGATCTACACGACCACCCATCCGACGGAACACCGCCTGCCGACGCTGATGCACGACTCCCAGTATCGCGTCGCGATCGCGTGGCAGAACGTCGGCTACAACCAGCCGCCACATCCCGGCTTTCCTCTCGGCGCGGGCATGAAGACCCCGCGCCGGGCCAGCATCACTGCCGCCGGAAAACGATGAGCGGCGTTTAGCCCGGATCGCGGCAGCGGCACGGAAACGACGCCTCGAACAAAATTCTCTCCTTGGCCGAAGCGATTTCCAAATCGACCTACGGCTGGCGCCCGATGGAGGGAGTCAGTTCAGTGCGGCAGATTCTTGTCCATGTGACGGAAACCAATCTCAACCTCGGGGCGCGGCTCGGCGGCAAGCCGCCAGTGGGCCTCGATCGCAAGACCGTCCGCGAAACGATGAAGACCAAAGCGGAGGCGATCGCGGTCGCGAAGCAGGGCATGCAGTTCATCCGTGAGGTTTTGAGCACGATTCCGGCCGCCGAGCTTCTGCCCGAGGTCAACGTCTTCGGCAGTCAGGCGCCGAGGATGCGCGTGGCGTTCCTGCCGGCCGATCACGCCCACGAGCACCTCGGTCAGTTGATCGCGTACGCCCGGATGAACCGAATCGTGCCTCCCTGGAGCAAGTAGGACGGCCTGGCGGCCCCAAAACGCCCGCACGGACCTGAAGACGGCCGCGATGCCGCAAACCAGGTCTCCGACGGGGAAAGCGCGATATCAGTCCGGCTGGCAAAAAAGAAACGGGCCGGCGGTTTGCCGGCCCGTAAAACGTACACCCCGCGCTGCGGGTTACTTGATCTCGATCTGGGGCCGCGAGGGCTCGGGCCAGTCGATGTGGTAGAACTTCCCGCGCGGCTGGTCGGTGCGCTCGTAGGTGTGGGCGCCGAAGAAGTCGCGCTGGCCCTGGAGCAGGTTGGCCGGCAGGCGGGCCGAGCGGTAGCTGTCGTAGTACGCCAGCGCCGAGCTGAACGTCGGCACCGGCACGCCACACTCCACCGCGAGGGCCACGACCTTGCGCCAGTTCTCCTGCGCCTTCTTCACCGTCTTGTTGAAGTACGGGTCGAGGAGGAGGTTCGCGAGGTTCGGGTTGCGGGCGTAGGCCTCGGTGATCTTCTGCAGGAACACCGCCCGGATGATGCAGCCCCCGCGCCAGATCTGCGCGATCTGGCCGAAGTCGAGCTTCCACTTGTACTCCTTCTGCGCCTCGCGCATGAGCTGGAAGCCCTGCGCGTACGAGCAGATCTTCGAGCAGTACAGCGCGTCGTGAATCGCCGCGATCAGCGCCTTCTTCGAGCCGCGGTACTTCTTCGACGGACCCTTGAGGATCTTCGAAGCGGCCACGCGCTCCTCCTTGATCGCGCTCAGGAAGCGCGCGAACACCGACTCCGCGATCGTCGGGGCCGGCACGCCCATGTCGAGGGCGTTGACCGAGGTCCACTTGCCCGTGCCCTTCTGGCCGGCCGTGTCGAGGATGACGTCGACGATGGGCTTCTTCGTCATCGGGTCCTTCTGCTTCAGGATGTCGGCGGTGATTTCGATCAGGAAGCTGCCGAGCATGCCCTGGTTCCATTCGGCGAAAATCGCGCCCATCTCCGGCGCCTTCAAGCCGAGCAGGCCCTTCATCACGGCGTAGGCTTCACAGATCATCTGCATGTCGCCGTACTCGATCCCGTTGTGGCACATCTTCACGTAGTGCCCGGCGCCGTTCTCGCCGATGTAGGCCGCGCACGGCACGCCGCCCACGATGGGCTTGCCGGGGGCGGCCCCACCGAGCTGCGCGCCCGTCTTCGCGTCGACCTTGGCGGCAACGGCGTTCCAGATCGGCTCGAGTTCCTTGTAGGCCGCAATGTCACCGCCGGGCATCAGCGCCGGACCAAAGCGCGCCCCCTCCTCGCCGCCGGACACGCCGGAGCCGATGAAACGGAGGCCCTTTTCGCGCAGCGCCTTTTCGCGGCGGATGGTGTCGGTCCACAACGCGTTGCCGCCGTCGATCACGATGTCGTCCTTGGCGAGCAGCGGCACGAGGCTGTCGATGACGGCATCAGTGCCCTTGCCGGCCTGGACGAGGATGATGATCTTGCGCGGTCTGGCGATCGACTGGACGAATTCCTCGAGGGTCCTGGTGCCGACCACGCCGCCGGGCGTGTTCGGGTTTTCGGCGACGAATTTCTCGGTCTTTTCCGTCGTCCGGTTGTAGACCGAGATCTGGAAGCCGTGATCGGCGATGTTGAGCGCGAGGTTCTGACCCATCACGGCGAGCCCGATGAGTCCGATGTCGGAGTGCGTTTTGGCCATGGCGAAAAAAGAGGCGCCGAGTCCAACGGGAATGCGCCCGAAAACCAACCCGATTCTGGGCGCGGCGCGGTATCATAAGCGTCGCGACACCCCGGCGAAACGGAAACGCGGGTGCGACGCGCCCGCCACCCGCGCGATTCCGCCGCTCCGAAGCCACCTCGCCGCTGCCCGCCTGGAACGGATCAGGCCGGCGGAACCGATTCCGGCCCAGTGTGTTGCCCGCGCACGGCGCAGTTGATCCAGGCGGTGGTGCCGCCGGCATAGTGTTCCTTCTTCCAGATCGGCAGGCGGGCCTTGGCTTCGTCGATAATGTAGCGGCAGGCATCGAAGGCTGCTCCGCGGTGCTCGGCGGTCACGCCGACCCAGACGGCGAGTTCGCCAAGTTGCAGGTGGCCGACGCGGTGCACGGCCACCGCCCCGAGCAACGCAAACTTCTCCCGCGCCTCCGCCAGGATCCGCTCGCCTTCGGACTCGGCGAGCGGCACGAACGCTTCGTATTCCAACGAGCCCACTTCCTGACCCTCGTTGCGCCCGCGCACCCAACCCTCGAAGGTCACGCACGCCCCCGCCCGGGTGTCGGCCAGGGCGGCGTGCAGCGCGGCGGGATTCAAGGCTTGGGCCGAAACGGAGAAGTTCATCACCCTGACGGTAGCCACGGCGGCCGCGCCGTCACGGCACTTCGTAGACCTCGACCAGCGCGACACCTGGCTCGCCGCTGCCGCTGGTGATCAGCGCGCTGTAAGCTCCGGGTTCGAGGTCGAGGACCAGCGCCACGTCCCGCCCGCCACGGGGCAGGGCGAACGCGCCCACGGCTGCAGCGGCATCCGCCACCAGCACTTCCTCCGTCGCGGAACGGGCGGACGATTCCCACACCCGCTGCGCCCCGCGAAACAACTCCAGCTTCGGCTGCACCAGCGTCCCTTCCACGCCGAAAACTGCCAGCCCCGGGCCGACCGCGCGGATCAACAGCCGCTTCGGCCAAAGTCCGTCCACCACCAGACCCAGCGTGAGCGGGTCGCCGGCGGCGGATACACCCGAACGGACCGACAGATTGACCAGCCGGCTGCCCGCCCCGGTTCCCGCATCTGAGTCATACACCTCGACCAAGGTCACCCCGCCCGCAGCGCCATTTCCCGTCACATGCGCCGTGTAGCCGCCTGGAACCACCCCGCCAAAAGAGGCCGCATCGGCGCTGCCGGGCGCAAAGGCAAAGGCCCCGTGTCGCGCCGCCGCACCCGCAATCGCCTCACCCGCCGCCGCGACGGCATCCCAATTGTCGTTCTCTTGCAGCAGTTCCCCGCCGCGAAAAATCTGCAGACGCGGATCCGCCAGCACGCCCGTCACGCCAAACCCCGCCAGCGCCGGGCCGGCGGCCCGCACCAGCACGCTCTTCGGCTCCCGCCCGCCGACCACAAAACCCACGACGAGCGGCTGCTCAGTTCCGCCTGCCTCGGCGCGAATCGACACATTGGCGAGGCGCTCCCGACCCGTCGGCGGGCCGACACCCGCGAGCATCACGCGCCGGCCGCCGCCCGTCGGCGCATACGAGCCCGTCAGCGTATCGCGCCCGGCGCGCGTCACCACTCCCGTGTAAACCTGACCCGCCTGCACCAACGAAAACTCGCCCGCCGCCGACACCGCCCCGCGCCCCCCGCGCACGCCGTGTTCGTCCGCCGCCACCAGGACGGCCGCTCCGCTCGGCGCCGTCACCAGATGAACCTCCCCGAGCCCGGCGGCCACCTGCACGGCCGGAAAATACCCGCCGCCACCCGCGGCCCCCGTGGCGCCAAACTCGAGGTTCCCCAGGAAGGACGCTCCCTCCTCCGGCAACGATCCCGCCACCCGGGCCGTGGCGGGATTGATCGCCCCCACCACCATCGCAGCCTGGAACCGCGCCCCCAACACACTCCGGTCAATCCCCTCGCGCCGCTCCCCGCGAAACGCAAAGGTGCCGTCCGCCGCCACCTTGAAGCCGCGCCCGACCAGGAGCGCACCCCGCCAGCCCAGCAGGGCCACAAAGGACCCCGTGCCATCCGGGGCCACTTGCATCCCCCAGACGTCGCCGCGATCGAACGTGCCCAGGTAGGTGCCCGCGTAACGCGACGCCGTCACCACCAGCGTGGCCGGCGACGCTTCCACGCTGCCCTGGGCGTTGCGCGCGACCAGGGTGTAGGCGCCCGCGTCGGCGAAAGTCACCGCCGCCAGCTCGAAGCCGGCGCCCGTGGCCCCGGGAAGGGCGACCCCGTCCTTGTACCATTGATACGTCACCGGCGTCGCGCTGCGCACCTCGGTCTCGAGCCGGAAAGGCGCGCCCGCCTCGATGGTCTGGGCCGCCGCCGGCTGCTGCCGGAGGTAGGGCAGCGGACGCGGGTTGACGGTCAGCAGAAACGAGGCTCCCCGGATCGGCACGACCGCCCGGCCATTGGTCAACGACGCCTCCACGGAGTAGATCCCGCCGTCCGCCGGCTGCACGTTGCGCAGGGCAAGCGTGCCGGTGGTGGCGCCGGGAATCGCCACGCCGTCCTTTTTCCATTGGAAGAGGAGGTCAAACACGCTGCGCGCATTCAGCGAGACCGCGACGTCCACGAACTGCGTCACGGTGCGGTTGGACGGCGGCACCCAGGACAGGTAGGTGCCCATCCGCAGCTCGGTCTCGTAGGTGACGGAACCGAGGGCATTGCTCGCCACGACCCGGTAGAAGCCCGCGTGGGTGGCCTGCAGGTTCTGCAGGGACAGGCTCGCCTGCGTGGCGCCGGGGATGAGGCTGCCGTCCTTGTACCACTGATACGAAAGCGGCGCGGCGCCGTTGGCAAACGGCACCACCACCACGGTACCACCTTGGGAGAAGGCATTGAGGCCGTACGCCGGGCCGACGAGGTAGGGAGCCTGCCCCCACAGCGCGGGCGCCGGGGCGGCCAGGGAGAGGAGCAGGGCGGTGAGCCAGCGGGGGGTTGGCATGGGGTGAAGGTCAGTCCGGCGGGACGGGGGCGAAGCGACCCGGGTTCACCCGCCCGCCACCGGCGGGATGAACACGACGCGATCGCCCTCGCGCAGCGGCGCGTCTGCCGCCACGAAGGTCTCGTTGACCGCGGCGCGGACGCGGTCGCCCGGCAGGGTAAAGCCGTGGCGGGCGCGCAATTCCTCGTAGAGGGCCGCGGGGGTCGCCGCGGCCGTGGCGAGGCGTTCCTCGGTGAGCCCGCGCTGCTCCCGCAACAGGGCGAAATACTGGATCGAAATCGTGATCATCGTCGGGCTTCCCTTGTACTCACGTCGCGCGGTAGTCGCGTTTGCCACCCGTTTTCTCGAGCAGGCGCACTTCCTTGATGGTGATGCCATGCGACACCGCCTTGGCCATGTCGTAGAGCGTCAGGGCCGCGACCGTCGCCCCCGTCATCGCCTCCATTTCCACGCCGGTCTTGGCCTCGGTGCTGACGCGGCAATGGATCGCGACTTCGCCGCGCGCGGCGTCGGGTTCGACCGTGATCTGGCAATCATCAAGCGCCAGCGGGTGGCACAGCGGGATGAGCTCCGGGGTCTTCTTGGCGCCCATCACCCCGGCCAGGATCGCGGTCTGAAAAAGCGGGCCCTTCTTGGTGGCGATTTCGCCGTCGCTCAGGAGCGCCGTCAGCTCACCGGGCAGCGTGACCACGGCGACGGCGTGGGCGGTGCGGCGGGTGACCGCCTTGGCGCCGACATCGACCATCGCCGGCCGGTTCTGGGCATCGAGGTGGGTGAACATCGGCGCAAGGATTCCGCCGCCGCGGCGCAAAATCCAGCGGGTTCTTCGGGGAGGCGGACCAACGGCGCCCAGCAAGGCTGAGCGAATCTAGACCGAATCTAAGACGAAGGTCTGCCAACAGGCAGCGCGGAGGAGCTCTGGCTGTATGGCGGGCGGACCAGGTGAACTGCGACGGCGGCGGCGTGCCGCCCATGCGGGTTCACCCCGTGGCTTCTCGGGAGATAGTCTCGAATCTTGCTCTGGCTGCGATCTCCGGCTCCTGCGCTTCGAAGATTTTTCGGCAAAGTGCCTTCTTATCGAATCGAGAAACGTTTTCGCAATCCAAACAGACCGATTGAGGAGGCAATCAGCAGCGCGATTGTCCCACAGGCATCAGGAACACTGCCGACATTCTTTGCATGAGCAGCAAACGTAAAATCGGGGTCCGAACTGCCTCCAAGCCCGGTTCGACTACGAATGTCTACCCTGCTGATCATATCGCCGACATTGAAGCTAAAGTTCGAGTCGGTGAGATCGAAGACCACTTGGTGATGAAATTCGTTTGGTCCCACGACATTCAGTTGGCTGTAATTGAGCGCGGACACCCACGTGCCACTGTTGAATGAAATTTCGAATGCTGTTCCCTCCGCATCTGGCACCAGGTTGTTTACACTCTTGAGTTCGTAGACCACGAAGTACTTCTCTGCTCCCGTGCCAATCTTGAACCCACTGGCATAATTCAGCACGAGCCAATCCTGTCTTGTGTCGCTACCCAGAGCCACCGTGTCACCCGGGTCGACCCCGCCGAACTGAGCGGCCGCCAGTTCGCCCAAGGTGAAGTTATCCACACCGACGGCATTGTCCCAAAGCTTCCCGGAAATGGTCGCTCCGGGCAACGAAACGGTTACCGTAGCACCCGTAAACTGCCCGAGATCATGGGTGAAGGCGCCAATAGTTACTGTGGCGCCATGTGAAGCACCAGCGAGGAGAGCGGATACGGCAAGGATTCGAGGAAAAAAGCTCATGGCGTGCAGCGCCAGCTACAATCATGCCGCTCAAATCTTATGGTCTTTAAATTTCTTATTACAAGTTATATACTTTGTATTGCAAGAGTTTACCACTATCTCGGGAAACTCAATGGTGTAAGATTTTCTGACAGACCTGTGGAGATATCATAAGATTCTCAAACACAGGCGAGCCACTCCACGATCCGGAGCGGGAAGTCCCGGCTACCATCCGTAGAACGGCACACCCGTCCCCGCCGGGAATTCGGCCGGGCCGGGCGGCAGTTCCACAAAGCCATCCGTGCCCACCAAGCCGGCGAAGTCGCCCGAGGTGTTGCTCGGATCCGGCGTGGCGCGCAGCTCCGCCGCCGGCCCGCTTCCCAGCCGCACGGGCAGCAGCCAGGCGAGTTTGGGGCGGAAAGCCACGCGTTCCGCCAACGCGACCTGGCGCGGGGCCGGCGGGGTCATCCCGCTCGCCTGCCAGAGCGCGGGCAGCACGTACCGATGCAGGCAGGTGTAGGCCGACACCGGATTGCCCGGAAGCGCGAACACCGGCGTGCCCCGCAGGCTCCGCCCGAACCAGAACGGCTTGCCCGGCCGCTGCGCCACGCCCTGGAACACCTTCTTCACCCCCTGCCGGTCGAGCTCCGCCGGCAGGAAATCGAACTTCCCTTTCGAGATCCCGCCCGAAATCACCACCACGTCGTACTCCGCCACGATGTGCCACAACAGGTGCTCGATCTCCTGCCGCACGTCGCGCAGGTGAAACCGCTCCACGATCGGAAAACCCGCCAGCAGCAGCGCCGCGCGCAAGGCGTGATCGTTGCTCCGCCGAATCTGGTGCGGCGCCACCGCGCTCTCCACCTCCACCAGCTCGTCGCCCGTCGCCACCACCGCGATCTTCGGTACCTGGCTGACCGTCAGCACCGCATACCCACAGGCCGCCGCCACCGCGATCTCCCGGCCGCTCAGCCGCGTCCCCGCCGGCACCATCACCTCGCCAGCCACATGGTCGCTGCCGCGACGGTGCACGGCATTTCCCGCCCCGCAGGCCGCGCCCGCCGCGGTCACCATCATCCGTTCTCCGTCCCGCTGCGTCTCCTCATAGGGCACGACACAGTCCGCGCCCTGCGGGAGCACCGCTCCGGTCATGACCTCGATGCAGGCGTCCGCCGCCTCGCCGAGGGAAAACGCCCGCATGCCGGCCGCCTGGGTGCCTTCAATCCGAAAAGCCCGCATCCCCGCCGCCAGGGCGGTCGTCCGCAGCGCATAGCCATCCATCGTCACCCGATCGAACGGCGGCAGCTCGCGATCAGCGCGAATCTCCGCGCGCAGGATGCGGCCGTGCGCCGCCGCCAGCGGGCAGTCTTCACGGTGAAACGGCACGATGTTCTCCAGGATCAGCCTTTCGGCCTCGGCGGGGGTCAGCAGCATGGGAAATTGGCAGCGGCGGCTTTACGCCGCGCGCAAACGAGATTCATCTCCCGCCCGGGCGGCGTAAAGCCGCTCCTTCATGGCTTCCGTCCGCGACCAGTACCAACGTTCCCTGCACGATCTGCGGATCTCCGTCACCGACCGGTGCAATTTCCGCTGCCCGTACTGCATGCCCGCGGAAGTTTTCGGCCCCGGGCACGCCTTCCTGCGCGACCCGCAGCTCATGACCCTTCCCGAACTCGTCCGCATCGTGCGTGCTTTCCGCGCCCTCGGCGTCGAAAAAGTGCGCCTCACCGGCGGCGAACCCCTCCTCCGCGCGGACGTGCCCGACTTCATCCGCGCCCTCAAGCACGAGCTCGGCGTGGCCGACGTCGCCCTCACCACCAACGGCTGGCTGCTGGAAAAACTCGCCCCCGCCCTGCGCGCCGCCGGCCTCAACCGGCTCAACGTCTCCGTCGACTCCCTCGACGACGCCACCGCCGGCCGGCTCAACGGCCTCGGTTTCAAGGTCGGCCGCGTCCTGCGCGGGATCGAGGCCGCGGCCGCCCTCGGGATCCCGATCAAGATCAACTGCGTCGTCCAGCGCGGGGTCAACGACGCCGAACTGCCGGCCTTGTGCGAGTACTTCCGCGCCCGCGGCCACCCGCTGCGGTTCATCGAGTTCATGGACGTGGGCAACACCAACCACTGGACGCCCGACCGCGTCGTGCCGGCCCGCGAAATTGTCCAGCGCATCCACGCCCGCTGGCCGTTGGAGCCCATCGGTCCCGCCTACCGCGGGGAGGTTGCCTCCCGCTACCGCTACCGCGATGGGCGCGGCGAAATCGGGCTGATCAGCTCGGTCACGGAACCATTCTGCCGCGACTGCCACCGCGCCCGCCTATCGGCCGACGGCAAACTCTACACCTGTCTTTTCGCCGCGCTGGGCTGGGATGTGCTCGGCGCCGCGCGCCAGCCGGGCATGACCGGGGCGCGCCTGGAGGCGTTTCTCCGCCGGATCTGGGAGGGGCGCCTCGATCGATACAGCGACGAACGCGCCGAGATCCTCGCCGCCGGCGAAGTCCACCCGAAGGTGGAGATGAGTTACATCGGCGGCTGAGCGGTGTCGAACCAGTCGCCCGATCCCCTGCTCCCCGAGGGCAACGGTAGCCGCGCTGCGATCAGTCCGCCGAAGCCTTGGCGAAGGCGGAAGCGCAGCGAAGGTGTGGCCAGGCGTGAGCCCGCGTGGTCGCTGCGCTCCCCCGCGGCTGCGTCCGCTGCTGGCAGGTACGACAACGGGCTTCTTGACGCCTTCTGAGCCGGCGGCCGCCGCCGGATCACTCGTACCGCGCGGCGCGGCCGAGATAGTTCAGCATCCAGATTTCCTTCCACACCCGGTACCGGCCGGCGGCCGTGAACTTTCCGAAGTCCTCGCGTTTGGCCTGCGGATGGAGGAACCCCAATTCGGTGTTGAGCTGGTCGAGTTCGCGCTGGACCGCGTTGAGGTCGCTGAGGGGATCCGCCTCGAACGGCACCACCGGTTCCGCCACGCGCCCGAGCCTCGACCGGTGGCGCTCGATCAGTCGCGGCAGCGAACGCCGCCACGGCAGCCGTTCCACGTACCAGTTCTCCGGATAAAAGCCGGCAAAGGGTATGTAGAGATTGTCCGTCAGGTAACGGCTGCCGTCCGCGGTGAGGGACGAGACCGCGTAACAGACGGTGATGGCGCCGGACGCCTGCGGGAGAAAGCTCACCTGCACGCGCATCAGACCCTGTCCATCCTGGTAGATGGAGGTGCGCAGGTGGATGCCGCCGCCAATCTCCGCCTTCAGGGCCTGCACCTGCCGGAAACCCTGCGCCCGCAGCCACTCGCGCGTCCGCAACAACCGCGGCTGCACCGGCCACTCGTCACCTGACGCGTTGACGAGGTACCGCGGGAACAGCGGCAGGGGGCTCAGGCTGTGCGCGGTGATCGCCAGCCAGTCGTAGAGCGAGACCACCAGGAACCAGAGGAGGAAAAACGCGCCCGCGAGCGCCCAGAACGGCCGGTCAATCAGTTCGTATTCCGTGCAGATATGCGCCCCGCCCAGTGCGAAGATCAGCCAGCGCAGCCAGCGGTCGACGATCATCAGCACCGGCGATGCCAGCCGGTGGTTCACCTGCATCAGGATTATCGATACCAACATGGCCGCGAGGACCGCGGCGAGGATGAGGGGGGAACTGGACACGACAGCGGACCGCCCGGCTCGTTTTCAGCAGCCGGTGGCGGACGAAAGGAAGCGTTCGGCGAAGGCGAATTCCGCGGGGAAGGGTCCCGCTCTCAACTGAGGCGCACCGGCATGATGACGCACACGAAATTCTCCAGGGTCTTGAATACGCCCGGGCTGACTTCGTCCTTCACCTCGAAGAAAACCTCGTCTTTGGCCAGCGCGCGGAGTGGGTCCATCAGAAAGGCCGGATTGAAGGCCACCTGCAGATCCGGACCGCTGTAGCCGATGGCCATGGATTCGTGCGCTTCGCCGAAATCGGGGCTCTGCGCCATGAGTTCCAGCAGGTTGCTGGAGAGCTTGATCTTAACCGAATTGGCCTTCTCCGAACACACCAGCGCCGCCCGATGGACACATTGCAGGAACAGCTCGCGGTCCAGCTTGATCCGCTGATGCGTCTCCTTCGGGATCACCTGCTGGTAGTTCGGGTAGTTGCCCTCGACGACCTTCGAATACAGGTAGACGTGCTCGACCAGCCCGCTCGCATCCTTGTCCGTCGCAATCTGGAACGCCGCGCGCCGATCATTGAAGCTGATCTTCACCTTTTCTCCTTTGTCCAGCAGGCGGGTCAGCTCGCCCACCGTCTTGGCCGGCAAAATGATCGCTCCCGCGCTCTCGGCGGGAACCTCCATTTCCTTCGCCACCAGCGCGAGCCGCCGGCCATCGGTCGCCACCAGCGAGAGACGGCCATCGCGGAAGTTGAAGTAGACGCCGTTCAGAATGTAGCGCGTCTCGTCAGTGGACTGCGCATAGGCCACGCTGCGCAACATGGTGACGAGTTCGGCCTGTTCCAGGCTGTAGGCCTTTTCCTCCCCAAACTCAGGCAGCGGCGGAAATTCCTCCCTGCCGATGCCCATGATGCGGAACGTCGAACCTCCGGAAGTCAGCTTAACCTGATGATTCGGGGACGCGTCGAACATCACATCGAGGTTCGGCAACTCGCGGACGATGCCCGCCAGCCGTTTCACCGGGAGAGTGACCGCCCCGGGCTCCTTCACCTCCGCCCTGATCTTGCAGCGGATGCCCAGATCCAGGTTCGTCGTCGTCAGCGAAATCTGATCTTTCTCCGCTTCAATCAACACGTTGCTGAGAATCGGCATCGTGGCTTTCGAGCCGACCACATTAAGAACCTGGGCCAGGCCGTTGGCGAAATGATCGCGGTTGATTTTGAATTTCATCGGGGCGACTCGGTGGAAGTCTGGAAGGAAGCTAACAAACGCCAAACGATTAGGGGTTCAATAAGGAATTCTATCCGTAATCATATCTGCTGCGAACAACCGTAGCAACCGGCGTGGCTGAGAGGGAAATCAGGCCTTTCGGAGCAGTGAAGAAGTCTGGGGAAAGTGTCAGGAAGCGGGTGTTTATTCGCAGGGGTTGGCTTGTTGTGATCTTGCGCGCCGGATTTTCACACGCTGTTCGGGTGCGGGCGGGGTGGATGGGAGGGACTGTCCGGGCGGGTGTGACGGCGGGCGTGGCGGATCAAACCGAAGAAGATGTAGCCCAGACAAATTCCCAAGGCGGCATATTCCCGGTAAAAAATCACCAGGGCGACCAGCACCAACAGTCCCACGAACGGGCGGAGGCGAGTCTGCGTCTGCAGATTGACCGTCTTGCCGCTTGGGTAGCGGATCGTGCTCATCATCAGGAATGCGATCAGCAACATGAGCGGTGGCAACGCGAGCGCCCACGACTTAAGCGAGCGGTCCATTTCACCGAGTTTGAGAATGAAAAGCACGGTTGCCGCGACCGTGGAGGCGGCTGCCGGCACTGGGAGGCCCACGAAGTCACGACTCGAGTCCTTCACACCCGGGCGGATGTAAGGGTTGGTGATGACGTTGAAACGCGCCAGCCTCATCGCTGCGCACAACAGGTAGATGAACGCAACGAACCAGCCGATGTTGCGGAACCATTCGTAGTCCTGCGCCTGCGTGGGCGAAACGATGAGATAGATCATCAACAAGGCAGGTGCCATGCCGAATGAGATCACATCGGCCAGCGAGTCGAACTCGGCGCCAAAGAGGGATTCGCGCCCACCCATTCGCGCGAGGCGGCCGTCAAGCGTGTCGAAGGCCGCGGCGCCAAAGATGAACCAGACCGCGTAGCGATAGTGTTCCGCACTGGTCGCGCCGTTGTATTCTCCGCTGAACGAGGTCTCCGCCAGGCGCGCCTGAATGCACTGCACGATGGCCATGAACCCGCAAAACAGGTTTCCAGCCGTCATCAGATTGGGCAGGAAGTAGATCCGACTGGCCTGGCTGACCCGATAAGGATCCTCCGGATTGCCCGAGTCTTCGACCGGACGCTTCGTCATTTCGTCAGGCTCTCCAAGTACTTCCAGAACTTCGAATGCTGCTCCACAAGCTGCTGCTCACTCACCGGCAGTTTGTTCCGCAGGAGAAAATCCTCAAGGGAGTTGTGATGCAGGATGTAGCGCACGTGCAGGGTTTCCCCTTGCAGCTCGAAATAGAAACGGAAATCGCCCGAGCGCAGCCGAAAGAGATCCTGTTGCCCGCGGCGGAAACGGCCCAACGGCTCGCGAGGATTCCCCAAGTCCGCCGCCTTCAACGCGGTCATCGGCGCGATCGCATCGAGCTGCGCGAGCTGATCCAGCTTGTTCAGTTCGCGCATCGCCTGCGCGGAAAAGGTGACTTGAAACATGGTGGTCCGTTCAGCCGCGATCACTGACCCGGGCTCGACGCGTGGACGCGAGCGCGGACCCCGACGCCTGGAGTGCAATCGTTCGATCCATGAAACGGCCCCGGTCTATTCCCACCCGCCTTCGCGGCAACGCTATTCCTCCTCACCCGTCCGGAGGGGAAGGCACCGTCATTCTGCCCGTGGACGACACTTCCAGCTTCGTCACCAACGAGGCAGGATGCCTCGTCCTCCTTGACCAGCAACGCCGCGGGGCTGCGGGCATGACCTCGGCCGTGCCGGGATGCGCGCCCGTTTTTCGTTTTCGACCGCGCGGCGCGGGATTATCAGCGGAACATGCCGGTCACGCTCTCCGAGATTCGCGCGGCGCAGCGTCGCCTCGCCGGCGGCCTCGTCGTCACCCCCTGCCCGGAATCAATTCCACTCTCCGAGATCACCGGAGCGCGGATCTTCTGCAAACTCGACAACCTCCAGCGCACCGGCTCCTTCAAGGAACGCGGCGCCCGCCATGCGTTGCTCCAGCTCGCTGCCAGCGCCCGCCGCCGCGGGGTGGTCGCCGCCTCTGCCGGTAACCACGCACTGGGCCTCGCCTACCACGGACGCCTGCTGGGCATCCCGGTCACGGTTGTGATGCCCGACTATGCTCCGTTGATTAAAATCACCACTTGCGAACGGCTCGGCGCCCGGGTGCTGCTTCACGGTGTGGATTTTGCCGCCGCCCGCGCGAAGGCGGACGAGCTCGTGGCCCGTGAGGGCCTCACCTATATCCACGGGTTCGACGATGCCGCGATTATCGCCGGCCAGGGCACGCTCGGTCTCGAGCTGCTGGAGCAGGTGCCCGACCTCGAAGCGGTGGTGTGTCCGATCGGCGGCGGAGGTCTCATCGCCGGCATCGCGGTTGCCCTCAAGGCTTTGCGTCCTCGTGTGCAAGTGATCGGGGTCGAAAGCACCGCCACCCGCAACTTCAGTGCGGCGCTCCGGGCCGGCCATCCGGTGCGGGTGCCGCGCCGGCCCACGCTCGCCGACGGACTCGCCACGCTCACCGTCGGAGCACAGGCCTTTGCCCTCGCGCGTACGCGGGTCGACGAAGTCGTGACTGTCGGTGAAAACGCCATCGAACTCGCCATCCTGCGCCTGCTGGAACTCGAGAAAACCGTCGTGGAAGGCGCCGCCGCCACCGCGCTCGCGGCCCTTATCACCGGCCGCCTGCCGCGGCTGACCGGCCGGCGGGTGGCGCTTGTGCTCGGCGGTGGCAACATCGATCCCGCCATCCTCGGACGCGTGCTGGAAAAGGCTCTGGTGCACGACGGCCGGCTGACGCGCTTCACGACCGTGATCAGCGATCGGCCGGGTGGTCTGGCCAGGCTTTGCCAGGCGATCGCCGCCGCCGGCGCCAGCATCAAGGAAATCGCGCACGATCGCGCCTTCAGCGGGCCCGATGTCAGCGCGGTCAATGCCGTCTGCACCGTCGAGACACGCGATCGCCGCCACCTGGCCGCCCTGCGCGCGGCGCTGCGCCAGAACGGTTTTGTCCTGCGCTGATTATCGCCGGCGTAACGTGGCGATGAGATAGGCGGTGGCGTTGGCGTGCTTCACCTCGGCCGCGCCGGGGTAGACGAGTTCGCAGGGCACGCCGGCGGCGGCGGAGCGTTCCTTGAGTTTGACGCCAAAGTTGGAGGTATGCGTGGGATCCTTCTGGTCCTGGCCGAGGGCGGGTGGCGCGCTGTAGTAGAGGTACACGGGCGGGTCGCCGGCGTTCACCAGCGCGTACGGCGAGTACTCGGCAATCCAGGGGAGGATCTTCTCGCGCGCGGCGAGGAACTGGGCAAACGCGCCGACGCCGAACGCGTGTCCGCCATAGCGGCTGTTGGGCGTCCACTCCTTCATCTGCTGCGGGTCGAGGGTGGTCTGCGCACCGTTGACCGCCGCGCAGAAGAGCCGCGTCGACTCGCGCGCCACGGGGTCGGAGCTGCGCGGGTCGGCGAGATCGTCGTGAAACGCGAGCCACAGGCTGGAGCAGGCGCCGGCGGAGCCGCCGGTGGCGCCGATGCGGGTCTGGTCGAGGTTCCACTCGCGGGCTTTGCTCCGCACGAACTGCAGCGCACGCGCGGCGTCGTGCAGCGGGGCTTTCACCGGCGGGGTGACGCCCTCCGCCTCGGCGTGGCGGATGAGCCGGTAGTTGATCGCGGCCACGGAGATCCCCGCGCGGAGGAGGGCGGCGACGTCGACGAAGCGATCCACGCGCTCCTTTTCGCCTCCCTGCCAGCCGCCGCCATGGATCACGAACACGAGCGGGGTGGGCGCGGCGGCGTCCGCCCGCCAGAAGTCGAGCACGTGGCGCTCGTGCGGGCCGTAGCGAACCTCCGAATACGTGGGTTTCGGCACGGACGCGGCGTAGGCGGCGGGCGCGGCCGCCTTGGGCGCGGCTTTGACCCTCGCCTTGCCTTCGGCGGCGGGGGCGGCGGCCGGGGCGACGAGCGCGAGCCCGAGCGTGAAGGAGAGGGAGAGACGGAGAGTCACCGGGTGGGAGAGGCGGAGAGGCGGGGGGAACGAGACCATGGAACGATTCGAGCCCCGGCGGGAGGGGGCACGCAAGCGCCCAGCTTTGGCGCGGAGTCCAATTCGCGGCGTCGCTCAAACTGACCGTAAGATCAGGCGCAAGGGGTTGCGCCGCATCCGGCCGGACGGCGACACACTCGCCCTTCCGCCGCCGCGCCGCTGGTCCCTGGCATGGAAAGCAACCCGGTACCCCCCTCCCCCTCTCCCCTGGCCGCTGCGCCGCGGAAGGTTCCGTTCCTTCGCGGGTGGTCTCCCCGGGCGGACCGGCGGCGGCTCCTGATCGTGCTGGCGCTGCTGACCCTGGCGGTGGCGCCGGTCCTCCACGTCTGGTCGCGGGCGGGCGAGGCGCAGCGCGACATCGCGTATTGGGATGAGTACGACACCGCGCTCGCCCTGGTGTTGAAGCTGGCGGACGGCCTGAGCGGCTGGCCGCTGGTCGAGGACCTGGTGGGTGTGAACAACGAACACCGAATCGTGGCGAGCCGGGTGCTGTTTGCGGTCCTGTTCTGGAGCCAGGGGACGCTGGATTTTGCTGCGATCGGCGCGATCGGGAACGGCACGGTGGTGGCGCTGGGAGTGGTGCTGGTGGCCGCGGTGCGGCCGGGGGCGCGGCGCCTCCGGCTGGCGGTGTTGCTGGGGCTGCTGCTGTTCCAGTTGCAGCACTACGAAAACTTTCTTTGGTCGGGTTCCTCGATCGATCATTGCACGGTGGTGCTGGCCGGTGCGGCGGCGCTGGCGGCCCTGCAACGCCGGACGCGGGCGGGGAACGCCGGTGCCGGGCTGCTGGCGCTGGTGGCCACGTTCACGCTGGCGCAGGGGCTGGCGGTGTGGCCGGCGGGCGCGGCGCTGCTGGTGCTGGGACGGCGCTGGCGGGAGCTGGCCGGATGGATCGCGTTCGGGGTGCTGGTGACGGGCCTGTTCCTGGCGGGCTTCAGCACCAACGGAGCGCAGCGGTTCGCGGAGTTTTCCGCGGCTGGAGCGGCGCGCGTGGGCGGGTACTGGCTGACGGTGCTGGGGGCAGTGCCGGCCTGCGGGCACGCGGCGTCGGCACCGTACCTGGGGGCGCTCCTGCTCCTGCTGGTCGGCCTGGCGGTGGCGCGAGGGGCCGCCCGGCGCGAACCGGTGGCGCTCGCCGTGACGATCTTCGCCCTGGTCGGCACCGGCCTGATCGCGGTCGGCCGGGCGGAGGCGGCCCACGGGATCGTGCAGTCGCGCTATTACATTCTGGGAGCGGTGGCGTGGGCTTTGACGCTGTTCCTGTGGATCGAGCGGCACACGCACCCGCGCCGGCCGTACCGGATTCTGGCGGGGCTGCTACCCGTGCTGCTTGCCTTCCACGTGCAGGCCAACCGCGCCTTTGCCGACGCGGCGGATTCGTGGATCACGTGCCGGGATCTGGCGGCGTTGAGTTTTCATGCCCACGGGGCGGATGGGCACGGCACTTTTCACCTCCATCCGGCGCCGCAACGATCCACGGCGCTGCTGCGGCGCGCGGCCGCCGCGGGGATTTACCGCATCGCTCCCGTCTGCAATGAACTGAGCTTTCCGGCGGCCGCCCGGGAATCCACCCGGATGCACCAGTACGTTGAAACCGTCTCCGTTACCGAGCAGTCCGTGGCGATTGCGGGCTGGGCCGCGCTATCCGGCCGGGTGGCCCGGCGCGGCGATGTGCGGATCTTCCTGCGATCGCCGGAGGGCACGCACCTGTTTTCGACCGTGTCATTTCCCCGGCTCGACGTGCCGGCGGTGATGAAGCAGCCGGGCTGGAGGTTCGCGGGTTTTCAATTTGCCCGCGGACGGCACGAATTGCCGGTGGGGAGATTCGAGATCGGTGTCCTGATCGCGGATCGCGGCGGCCCCGAATACCGGCTGACCGGGCAGTACGTCACCCTCGCGCCGCGGGCGCCCAGCGTGGCGGCGGCAACGGGAGCGGGGTCGGCGGTCGTGGTGAGCCATTGACGCGACCGAGGCGGCCGCGGGTGGCGCTGCCGGTGGCGGAGCTGCGGCCGGGTTCACTTGGTCGCGGTCTTTCGGGCGGGCGTCTTCTTCGCGGCGGCAGGCGGCGGGGGAATCTGATCGGCGGGCGCGAAGCAGCCGGCGGGCGGCTGCGTGGGCAAGGCGGCTTTCCAATCGAGGGCGAGCCGGCTGAGGCGGGGAACGAGTTCGGGATGTTGCGCGGCGACGTCGCGCGCTTCGGCGCGGTCGGCCGTCACGCGGTGCAGCGAAACGCGCTTGGCGTCGTAGGTGAGGAGCAGCTTCCAGTCACCGTCGCGCACGGCCAGGCGCGGCCACCAGTCGGGCTCGGTCTGGTTGCCCTGCCATTCCCAGAAGATCGGCTTGGTGCGCATCACCGGCCGGCCGAGCAGGGCGGAGAGCAGATTCTCGCCGTCACCGCGGTAGTCGCCGGGGAGCGTCACGCCGGCGGCGGCGCACAGCGTGGGCAGGAGATCGACGGCCGTGAGAACGGTGAGGTCGTTCTTCGTTCCCGCCGGGGCCCGGCCGGGCCAGCGCACGATGAATGGCACGCGCACGCCGCCCTCAAAGAGGCTGCGTTTGCGCCCGCGCAGGCCGCCGGTCTCACCGACGCTGTAGTAGGTGTCGTAGCCCGTGACGCCCGAGTCGCCCTCGGTATAGGCGGGGCGCCGCACCTTGCCGGTGATTTCGGGGCCGTTGTCGGAGGAGAAGATGACGAGGGTATTCCGCTCCACGCCGGCCTCGCGCAGGGCATCGAGGATGCGGCCCACGGCGGCATCGCCATCGGTGACGACCGCGGCGTAAACCTGCTTTTGTTCGTCGTGGTGCTTCCAGCGCTCCAGCGCCGCGAGGGAGGGCGAATGCGGCGTGTGGGTTTCGTGGAGCCAGACATTGAGGAAGAACGGGCGGTCGCGGTGGGCGCGGATGAAGGCGACGGCGTTATCCGCGGTTTCGCCCGTGCGGGCGGCGGGCCAGCCGGCGCCACCGTTGAATACGGCCCACTCATCGATCCCGTACGACTCGGGGCGGGGCGCGCCGGGGGTCTGGCGGTTGGTGAGGTGCCACTTGCCGAAATGCCCGGTGCGGTAGCCGGCTTGTTGCAGGAAACGCGGCAGCGTGGGCGCGCGGGGGTCGAGCCAGTCGGGCATGCGGCGTTCGCGATTCTGGGTTGGGTGGGCGAAGTGCTGGTGCACGCCCCAGCGGGCCGGATACTGGCCGGTCATCACGGCGGTGCGGCTCGGCGAGCACACGGGGTTGAGGACGTTGAACTGGCCGAAGTCGATGCCCTCGCTCGCGAGGCGATCGAGATGCGGCGTGGCGAGCCACGTCGCGCCGTGGCACGACAGGTCGCCCCAGCCCCAGTCGTCGGCGAAAATGAAGACGATGTTGGGGGCCGCCGCGGGCGCGGCGGCCCGAGCCGGCGCCGGGGCGCCGGCAAGCAGGGTGGCGAGGGCAAAGATCAGCGCGAAGGCTTCGCGTCGGCAGGTGGTGATGGGATGGTCGATCATGAAGAAACAGAGAGAGAAAGAAAACGGCAGCTCACGAAAGTCCGGCCCGGTAGGGCGCGGACTCCGTTCCGCGCCGGTGCTTGGTACCGCCAGCCGGCAGATGCGTCCCCATGCTGGACGGATCGCGGAGCGGCGGCGGCAGGAGTTAGTCAAGGTCGTGAGGGAGGCGAGGCGGGAGTTTACCCGTGGTGGCATGAAGGCTGTGAGTCCGACGGCCATTGCCAGAATGATCCGGCCGTGAAGCGGGCGCTCCTGCCGTCGAAGGCGTTCTTGCGTGCGGTGAGGCGGCTCACGACGAAGTCAATAGATAGGATCGGCCGTTGCTGGAGCGAGACCCTTCACGGCGTGGCTTCGTGGAAATCGGAACTGGCGGTGAGGGGACCACGGCGAACGTTGACGAACCAGGCGCGGGTGCCGGCGGGCAGCGGGGCGGTCGCGACCCAGCGATCGGCGTGGCGGGAGAGCGCGGCAGGCGTGGTGACCCATTTCCTCGCGCCCGTGAAGCCGGTGTCGGTCGACGAGACCAACACGGCGGAGTCGAGGGGTTCCGCGGACTCGAATTCCACGCGCGCCTCGCCGGCGGTGGCGGATTGTGCCGCGATGCGCAACCAGGGCCGCCCGGTCTGCACGACGCTCTGGGCAAACGCATAGCTGTCGGGCGGGTTCCAACCGGCTGGGTGCGAGTGGCGCATGTCCGGGATGAGCGCGACCATCCGCGGACCCGGCGCGGCGCGGTAGGAGGCGGCCTGGCAGTCGAGCGGAAAGTGCTGGTCGCCGGGCCACGAGAGCCAGAGCACAGGGAAGCGCACGCGCGGCAGGCGCACCATCGGATCCCAGACTTCGCGGTAGAGCGCGTTGGTGCCGAGGGCGCGGCCGTACTGATTGGCGGCGTCGGCGAGGTGGCCGCAGCCATAGACGGGAATCGCAAACGCGAAGCGCGCGTCGATCCCGATCACCGTGCTCGTGATGACGCCGCCCCAGGAGATGCCGCTGAGGCCGACCTTGGTCGCGTCGACTTCCGGCCGTGTCCGCAGGAGCGAGTGGGCGAGGATCGTGTTGGCGGCGGCGTGGTACATCCACTGGTCGGCGAGCGGCTGGTCGCTGTCGCCGTAGATGCCGTTGCGCGCGGGGCCGGCCCAGTCGTGGCGGCGCCATTGGGCGCCGGGCGGGGCGCCGGGAATGCGCTCATCGGTCTGGCCTTCGACCGCGACCGAGATCGCGGCGAAGCCGTGGTCGTTCCACTTCTTCACCCATTCCTTGAACGCGGTGCCGCCGCCGCCATGCACGAGCACCATGCCGGGCAAGCGGTCGCCGGCGGCCAGTCGAGGCGGGATGCCGAGCCAGGCGAACACGCGGGTGGGTTTGCCCTGCCAGGGGAGCGCGTCGAAGAACAGCGGCCGGATCGCGCCGTCGGCGGCAAATCCCTCGGCGGCGTGCATGGCGGGGGCCGTGGTGAGGCGCGCAAGGGCGTCGACCTCGGCGCGGAGGGTGGCGTGGTCTTGGGCGAGCGCGGCGGCGACCGGGAGGAGGGCGAGAAGGATAAGGGCGAAGGCGGGGCGCATGGGACGGATTCTCAGTTCTTTCTCTTTCTCTTAATCTTTCTCCCCGCAGCCTTCGAATTTTCGGAGAGGAAGAGAAATATTAAGAGGAAAGAGAAAGATTCGGCCCGGATTCACCGCCAGTCGATCCAGGCGGTCTTCGCGGCGAGGTCGACGCGGACCGAGGCGCGGGCGAATTCGCGGGTGGCGGTGAGGCCGCTCCACGTCGCGGGGCCGCGCGGCGGGCCGAGCGGGTGCGAGAATTCCGGATACTCGTCGAGCATGCCGTGGTCGGAGGTGTAGCCCCAGCCGTAGGCGAACCATGAGCCGGGTTGCGCGGCGACGAGGAAGCAGGCGAGGGGAAAGGTGATCCGCTCGCGGGCCAGCGCGAGCAACTCGGCATGCGGGCGCGCCATCATCTCCTTGTCCAGCCACGCAAAACCGGGCCAGCCCTTGATGACGACGAACTTTCCCTTGGCCGCGGCGAGGGCGACCGTGTCGAGGTCGGCCTTGATGTCCTCCGGCCGGTCGGTCTTGAACCCGCCGAAGTGCTCGATCATCACGCCGTCGATTCCTTCCCAGTCGAGGATCTCGCGGAAGTCGGTCGTGCGGGTGCCGTTGACGAGCACGATGCGGTTCGCGCCCAGCTTGCGTTTGGTCAACGCGAGCATCTCGCGCAGGCCGGCGACGACGGCGCGGGCCTTCTCCGGCCCCACCTGCCGGGCGAGCGCCGGGGTCAACGCCTGCGGCAGGGCATCGGCAAACAGGCCGTCGAGCGGGGCCTCGCGGTGTGCGGCGGCGACGACTTCCGACCACCACTCGCGAAACGCCGGCAGGGACGGATCGGGCCGCGGTGTGCCGGAGGGATGCTTGACGACCTCGCCTTTGAGATCGCGCAGGGTCCATTCGTCGCGATAGGTGCGGTGCGCCGCGTAGCCGCCCCAGTTGATGAAGGCGTTGAAGTAGAACAGCACCTTGATCCGCGGGTTGCGGCGCTTGAGCTCGCGCGCGGTGGCGGCGATGCCGGCCTCGGTGCTGCCATGCACGCTCGCGCCGTGACTCTTCTCCAAGGCGACGAATGGCGCGTGGCGCGCGAGAAAGTCGAGCTCGGCGGCAGTCATGTCGGCGCCGCGTTTGCCGAAGTGCGTGTAGAGCGGCACGCGGTCCCAGGAGAAGCCGGTGAGTTCGGCGGACGAGGGTGCGGCGGCGGCGAGCAGTGGGGCGGCGAGCAGGAAGGAAGAGAGTCGCAGAAGTTTCCTCATCGGCGTTGGGCGGCCTGGCCCCCTTCCGCATCCCGAGGCGCGCTTCGATTTGGTCGGGGTAGCGACGAGCGTGAGCGAGTCGACGGTATCACGGCCCCACTCGCTCACGCTCGTGGCTACCAGAACCGGGTTGAGTCGGGCGGACATGATAAACTGATGAATCAAATTCTCCGGGGCTTGCTCCCGGCCGTTCCTCATTCGGCCGGGGTGAGGCGGAGGGCTTTGAGGCTGGCTTTGTCCTTCGGGCCTTCGACGAGCGAGACCGCGATCGTGTGGCGGCCGGGCGACTTGAAGGTGAGCAGGCCGAAGGTGTAATCGTGGTACACCGGCGTCGAGGCCTGCTGGTTCTGCAGGGTCACGCCCTCGTCGGTTTCGATGCGCCAGACGAGGCGGCCCTCGCCCTTGTAGGTAAGATCGAGGCGGTAGTCGCCGGCCTGGAGGACGTCGACCGTCCAGACGGCGCGGCCGCCGGCCTGCCAGTCGCTCACCTGGTTGGCGTGCTTCCACTCGCCGAATTTCTCCATCCAGCGGATTTCCTTCTTGGTCGCATTTTGCGCCTCGGCGAATTCCACCAGCAGGTCGACCGGCCTGTGCGGGAAGACGCCGAGCGTGCCGTCCACTTTCGGCGCACCCTGCAGCTTTACCGCGACCACCGTGGCGGGGGCGTCGGCCGGCGCGGCCGGGAGTTGCAGTTCGGTCCAGGTGCCGCGCTTCTTCCAGGTCACCGGCTGCAGCTTGCCGCCCGTGACGACGCCCGCGGCGGCGATGCCGGTCTGCAGGCCGGGCAGGAGCAGGCGGCCGTTGGCGGGCCAATCGAAAACGACGAGGTTGAGGGTCTCGCCCGACACGGTCACGTCGCCCCAGGGTTGCGCGCGGCCCCAAGGGGAAGCTCCGGCGGAGTACACGACTTGGGGATACCGTTGGATCCAGGCGCCGGCCTGTCGCAGGTACTTCGCGGCGGGCGCCGGCACGCGACCGGTGCCGTCGGGGCCCACGTTGAGCAGGTAGGTGCCGCCGCGACCGACGGTGGCGACGAGGCGGTGGAGGATTTCGCGCGAGTCCTTCCAGTTCTGATCATACCAGGCATAGGCCCAGGAGTCGTTGGTGGTGTCGCAGGTTTCCCAGAGTCCCTCCATGTTCCGGGGCGGAACCTCCATGTCGCCCTTGCTGAGATAGTCGCCGAGGCCGTGGCCGACGCGGCTGCAGAGGAGCGCGCCGGGTTGGGTCTGGCGGACGAGCTCGGCGAGTTTCTCGACGTGGTCCTTGGGCATCTTTCCGGGCGTGTCGAACCACACGAAGCTCAACGGGCCGTAGCCAGTGCAGATCTCCTGCACCTGCGGGAAACATTTTTCACGGAAGTACTGGTCGAAGGTGGCGTCGGTGCCGTCGGGATTTTTCGTCGGGCCGTTGTTGCCGCCCGGGGCGGTCCAGTCCTGGTTGTGCGAGTAATAGAAACCGAAGCCGAGGCCGGCGGCGCGGCAGGCGTCGGCGAGCTCCTTCATCGGGTCGCGCGCGAACGGCGAGGCGTCGACGATGTTGAAGGGGTGCTTCGACTTGAACATGGCGAAGCCGTCGTGATGCTTCGAGGTGATGATGATCCACTTCATGCCGGCGTCTTTCGCGAGCTGCACGATCGCGCGGGCGTCGAAGGCGGTCGGGTTGAAGTTCCTCGCCTCCGCCATGTAGTCGGCTTCGGAGATCTTCATCTGCCGTTTGATCCACTCGCCGATGCCGTAGAACGTCTGGCCCTTCCACTGGCCGGCGAGGTGGGAGTAGATGCCCCAGTGGATGAACATGCCGTAGTTGCCGTCGCGGAAGAGGGCGACGCGGTCGGAGGAGTCGGCGCCGGC
>CAZDGC010000001.1:0-21521 GCA_964504885.1 uncultured Opitutus sp. | reverse complement strand
TTCCGCGGGCGGCGCAGTTCCCAGCGGAGCGGGACGATGGCGTTGACCGGACCGACGACGCCCTCGGTGTCGTAGTCGCGCGAGACGAGGCGGGCGCGGCTCCAGTCGAAGAGATTCTCGACGTTGAGCTGCAGGCGCAGGGTGACGTCGCGGAGGATCTTCCGCTCGTGGGCGACCATGGCTCCGACGTCCCACCAGTCATCGCCCCGGAGCGGGCGCGAGGTGTCGATGATGCCGGTGGGCAGCCCGCCAACGAGCTGCCGCTCGTAGCCGAGGGTGTTGGCGCTGCGCCAGCGGAAGTTGCCGCCGACGGACCAGCCCTTGAGGCGGCCGTCGCGGGCGAAGGTGTGGGTGGCGAGGCCGTTGAGGGCGTATTTGCCGTTCCGATGCGTGGCGGTGCCCTCGGTGGCGACCTCGTCCTGATAGGTGCGCTCGACGGCGGCGATCTGGGTTTCGAGGTAGAGGGCGTCGGCGCCGGCCTGGCTGCGGGCGGCGGCATCGGCGGGGTCGAGATCGAAGGCGGCGGAGCGCTGGCCGGATTCGACGCGGCGCAGCTCGCTGGCGAAGCGCCGCCAGGTGGCGAGGCCCTGGAAGTCGGAGTTGGTGGCGAGGTAGCGGCCGAGCGAGGCGAGGTGGGTGCCGAGGACGTTTTCGTTGGTGCTGCCGGTGAGGGCGACGCGCCAGCGCGGCGAGGGGTTGAAGACGACGCTCAGCTCGTAGCCCTCGGCCTCGAAGCTCCAGGTGTCGCTGACGTTGGTCGAGTCGACCGGGTAGGCGCCGGTCTGAGGCAGGGCGGCGAAGTGCGAATCGCCGCGGTCCTTGTAGTTGGCGCGCAGGCGGGTAAGGATGTTCTTGATACCGCTGGAGAAGGCGTTGGCGTTGCGCGCCTGGTCGTCGGCGGTGTTGGTGAAACGGTTGGCGGAGACGGAAAGGCGGCCGCCCAGCAGTGAGAGGCGCACGCCGTAGTCCTCGGTGCGGCCGACGGAGTTGGGGGCGGCGACCCCCTCGTAGTTCACCCAGGAGGCGTTGCCGACCGGGCTGAAGTTGTTCGAACGGTTGTAGGTGAGCGAGAGCCACGGCAGGGCGTGGTAAACGATGCCGTGGGTGCGCGAGATCCCCTTGGTGGCAACGCTCGGCGTGGGATTGAGCGGCACCTCGCGCGAGGGCGAGTAGTAGCGGCGCAGGGGGTTGGTGGCGGAATCGGGGATGGCGGGATCGGCGAACTCACGCACGGTCGGCACGCCGTAGCTCGCGGTGTCGTCGGTGCGGTAGCCGACGACGGTGACGAGCCGGTTGCCGAACCAGCGGGCCTGCCAGCCGAGGGAGAGCGCGTCGTCGGTGAAGCGGGTCTTGGTGGAGTTGAGGAAACTCCGGAGGCCGAGGTTGACGGGGGCGGAGTCGTTGGCGTTGGCGCCGACGAGGGTGCGGTGGCCGTTGAGGGTGGCGAGGTTCCGGGTCACCTGAAACTGATCGGGCAGGGGGTAGGGAACCTGGCCGTTGAGGAAGTAGGCGCGCGTGCGGAGGATGTGCGGCGCGCCGAGGGCGTCGGCGGTCCAGCCGGCGCCCGTGCGGCCGACGGTGGCGAGATTGAAGTACCGCATCACGTCCTGATCCGAGTCGCTGCGGCTTTCCTGGTAGAGCCCGCTGACGGCGTGGCGGCCGAGCCAGCGGTGGAAGCGGCTGAGGTCGGTCTCGTACGAGAGTGTGGCGCGGAACTCGCGCACGCGGCCGAGCTGGTCGCGGTACTGGCCCTGGGTCTCGGAGTAGGGCACGAGGTAGCCGGGGTTGAGGGAGCCGTTGGGGAGGTAGCGGTCGACGTCGATCTTGATCAGGTTGAAGGCGTCGGGGGAAAACGAGCGCGTGTCGCGGGCGAGATTGCCGGCGACCTCGAGGTGGAGGCCTTCGGCGAGCCGTTGTTCGAGGAAGAGCTGCGTCCAGCGGCCGTGGAGACGTTGGGAGGGGTCGTCCCAGGTGCCGGCCTGGAGGTTGGCGTTGCGGGGCAGGCCGGTGATCGCCCAAGGGTCGATGCGTTGGTAGCCGGACTGGTTCTGGACGCCGCCGAAGGTGTTGGGTCGCACCTGCGACTGGAAGCGCATGTTGACCATCGGATTGGCCAGGGGGAGGCCGACGACCCAGGTCGGCTGCTGGGCGGCAAACTGGGTGAGGGCGAGGCGCGGGTCGAAGGTGGCCTGCGGGCGGCCGCCGGCGGCCCAGGCGACGCCATTGGCGGGAAAGGTGACCGTGGGGGCGCCCTTGGCCTGCCACTGCAGCACGCCGGCGTCGAAGCTCCACACCAGCGGGGCGACGTTGCGGTTGAGGCTGTACTGCTCGTGGTTGGCGGTGATCGTGGTGTGGCGGAACGGGCGGGCGGTGACGCCGAAGGTGAGGCGATCCTGCTTGCGCCCCTCGTAGAGGCGGAACTCGCGCTTTTCGTCGTGCAGGGCGTTGAGGCGCACGGCGAGGCGTCCGGGCACGATCGGCTGGTTGTGGTCGAGGGCCACGCGCCGCGAACTCCAGCGGTCGTACTGCGCCTGCACCTGGGTCTTCGCCGCGGTGGCGAGCTGCGCGCGTTTGGTGGTGGTGACGGCGACGCCCTGCGGGCTGCCCACGCCGATGAGCAGGGCGTTGGGTCCGCGGGCGAGCGTGAGGCGCTCGAGGTTGTAGGCGTCGTTCGAGGCGAGGGAGGAGAAGAAGTTGTGCGACAGCCCCTGCTCGCCGCTGTTGGAGACGAATCCGCGGATCGAATACTGCTGGCCCGTGCCAAAGCGCAGGAACTGGCCGGCGGCGCGCGTGCCGTCGCTGTTCTCGCCCTCGACGGTGTCGACGCTCGGGGTGTAGAGCAGGGCCTTGTCGAGGGAGTTGGCCGCGAGGTCCTGGAGGAATTCCGGCGTGATCACCGTGAGGGAGGCGCCGACGTCGCGCAGATCGGTGCGCAGGCGCGTGCCGGCGAGTGTCTCCTGGGCGGCGTAACCGGTATCCTTGGACGTGCTGACCTCGAAGGGCGTGAGCTCGATGACCTCGCCGGAACCGGCGGCGGGGCTGGCGGCGGGGGCGGCGGCAGCGAGGGCGATCGCGACGGTGGTGACGGTGAACAGGCGAAGACGGACGGAATGGGGGTTCATGGCGGGAGGGTGGGGGGCGAACGCCGGGGAACAGCGGACAGGTGGCCAAAGGATAACCCAACGTGAGCCGCGGGCAATGGAGGGAGCTGGCAACCTGATGGATATTCTCGGCGGCAGCGGTCAGCCGGGAATGGCGCTTGGATAGGGCGGTTTTCAAGGTGGCGGCGGCGTCCCGCCGCTCGGTGTTTCAGAGTGAGCAGAGCCCAGACGACGCTGCCACTGGGGCCTTATCTTGGAAGGCGTCGAATGCGTCCACGATACCCGGTCGAGGGAGGGCGCCGGTCCCTCGGCGGCGCAGGTAAGGTCGCGGCGGCGTCAGAACGCCGCCCTCCACTGATTGGACAACCTCTCAGTTGTTCTCCGGCAGACCCTCGACGTGCCCGATGTTCTTCACCGGGGCGAACACCGCCTGGACGTCGCGGAGCAGTTCCTCGTCGATCGGCTGCGCGAGCCAGTCGACCCAGCGGCGAATGTTGGCCGGGTTGGCGCTGCCGGCGATGGTCGTCGCGAGATCGGGGTGCGCGCAGGAAAACTGCAGCGCGAGCTGGGCAAGATCGACGCCGCGGGCGGCGCAGAGCTCCGCGGCGCGGCGGGCGGCGGCCTTGACGGGCTCCGGCTCCTTGAGCCACGCCGGCAGCGGGGCGTTGGTCAGCAGGCGGGCGGAAAAGGGGCCCGCGTTCAGCGCGCCGATGCCGCGCGCCTTCAGGTACGGCACCACCTCGTCCACGAAGCGCGTGTTCTGCAGGGTGTACTGGTTGTAGCTGAGCACGCAGTCGACGTCGGTCTGCTCGAGGATGAAGCGGAAGATCTTCATCGGGTAGCCGCTGAAGCCGATGAAGCGCACCTTGCCGGCGTCGCGCGCGCGGCGGAGCGCGGGCAGCGTCTCGTCGACGATCTGCTGCATCGGCACAAACTCGATGTCGTGGCAGAGGATGAGGTCGAGGTGGTCGGTGCCGAGCCGGTGCAGGCTGACGTCGATGCTCTCGGCCACGCGGCGCGCGGAGAAGTCGAAGTGCGCAAGGTCGTAGCGGCCCAGCTTGGTGCACAGGGTGTAACTGTCCCTTGGCACGCCCTGCAGCGCGATGCCGAGCAGGACCTCGCTCATGCCGCGGCCGTAGAACGGCGAGGTGTCGATGAAGTTGAGGCCGCAGTCGAGCGCCACCCGCACGCTGGTGAGCGCCTCGTCGAGGGTCACGCGGCGGAATTCCGCGCCGAGCGAGGAGGCGCCGAAACCGAGGACGGGAAGCTGCAGGCCGGTGCGGCCGAGGGGGCGGGTTTGCATGGGAGGGAGCGCGAATTTAGCCGGAACGCGGCCGGCGGGGAATGACGGTCATTGGGGAACGCATGGCAATCCTTGGCTCGCGCGGGCGGGCGGGCGCGGCCGGCCATCCCAGGGCGGCGGCGCGCGCCCCGGCGAAGATTCGTCATGCGAATGCCATGATTCGGCATTCTGGCGGACCCGCGTTCCTGATAATTTGATCGCCGCCGGGTCGGCGGTTGCGACAGGTTGCGGCTCCGACCCCCCACCACTCCGCCCCGCCCCTTCCAACCCTCCATGTCCTCCGACCCTGCCCCCGCTCCGGCCGCCCCCCGTTCCGACCGCGGCGTGCCACCCCACAACGTGTAACCGTTAGTGCTGGTCACGACCCTGTTCGCGCTGTGGGGCTTCGCCAACGATGTCACCAATCCGCTGGTCCGCGCCTTCAAGGAGATCTTCATCATCAGCAACGAGCAGAGCAGCCTGGTGCAATGGGCCTTCTACGGCGGCTACGCCACCATGGCGATCCCGGCGGCGCTCGTGATCCGGAAGCTTTCCTACAAGTGGGGCATCTTGATCGGCCTCGGACTCTACGCGGCGGGCGCGCTGCTCACGATCCCGGCGGCCACGCGGATGAACTTCAACATCTTCCTGCTCGGGTTTTACGTGCTGACCTTCGGCCTCGCCTTCCTCGAAACCAGCGCCAACCCCTACATCCTCTCGATGGGTTCGCCCGCGACCGCGACGCGCCGCCTCAATCTGGCGCAGGCCTTCAACCCGATCGGCTCCCTCACCGGCATGGCGGTGGCGAGCCTCCTGATGCTACCCAACCTGCAGGTGTCGGAGTTTCGCACCAAGGAGATCGCCGCCCATCCCGAATACGCGACGATGCTGCCGAGCGAGGTCGACGGGAAGATCGACGCCGCGCTCCGCGCCTTCGCGGCCAACCAGCCGGCCGCCCACCAGACGATGAAGGCGCACGACCTCGAGGTCGTGATGATGCCCTACGCCGCCATCGCGGGCGTCGTCCTCCTCGTGCTGATCGTGTTTGCGGTCTCGAAGATGCCCGACACCGGCCACGAGGAGGAGAAAATCGCCCTCGGTCCGTTGGTGAAGCACCTGTTCGGGAATTTCCACTACGTCGGCGGCGTGGTCGCGCAGACGTTTTATGTCGGCGCCCAGATCATGTGCTGGACCTTCATTATCCACTACGGAATGACGCTCAACGGCCTCTCCGCCGCGCAGGCGCAGAACCACAACATTGTCGCGATGGCGATTTTCCTCAGCAGCCGCTTCATCTGCACCTTCATCCTGCGCTACCTGCGCGCCGGCCTGCTGCTCGGGTTGCTCGCGGTCGGCGGGCTCATGCTCACCCTCGGGGCGATCTTCATCCAGGGCATGCCCGGCCTCTACTGCCTCATCGGCGTCTCGGCCTGCATGTCGCTGATGTTCCCCACCATCTACGGCATCGCCCTTCACGGCCTCACGCCCAACGACGCCAAGCTCGGCTCCGCCGGCCTCATCTTCGCCATCGTCGGCGGCGCCTTCATGCCGGTGTGGCAGGGGCGGATGATCGACGGGCCCGGGCTGACGATCGCGGGCACCGCCCTGGAATCCGTGCGCGTCTCGTTCTTCCTGCCGGCGCTGTGCTTTGTGGTGATCGCGCTCTACGGCTTCCTCGCCGAGAAGCTTGAGCGCAAGGCGCCCCTGCGCAACGGCGCCTGAGCGGTCGGGCGCGTTGCCAAGTCCGCGCGCCCGCCTCTCCCCGGGCCGGGCGAGCTCCCTTCTCAAGTTCTTTCAGAGACGCAGGAGCGGCTTTATGCCGCGAAGAGGCCGATCGTGTGTCGTTCGGGGGCTTCGCGGGATAAACCCATCCTGGAGGGCTGCGCTCCGGCGCAACCGCCTTCCGCCAGCGACTCCCCGTCCGTTTTTCCCGGCGCGACCACGCGGCGCTCTCCAGGAATGCCGCCGCCAAACGGCTAATGCACCCCTCACGTTCGCCCCGCCGCGTTGCATTCCCTCTCGGGCCGGCTAAGGTGCGTCATCGGCCGGTAGCTTCACGAACCGTCCGGCCGCCCCGGAAACCACCCCCCATGACTCCGTCCCCGATGCGCCGCGCCGCCTGCGTGCTGCTCCTGCCGCTGCTGCTCCCGGCACCAGCTCCGGGTACCACCTCCCGCGCCCCCGGGGATCCGCGCGACCAGCCGTTTCGCATCGTCCAGACCGAGCGCATCGTCTTCCCGCCGCGACTCCTCCAGGAGGGCGTGCTCTACGGCGAGGCGCGCGTGGCCTTTCATGTCGATCGCGAGGGCCGCCTGGTCGACGCCCTCGTCCTCGCCTACACCGCGGAACCGTTCGCCGCCGCCACCCTCGCGGCGCTGCGCCGCTGGAAGTACGTCCCGGCGCGCGTGGACGGCGAGCCCGGCGCCAGCGTCGTGCACCTCAACGTGCGGTTCGAAACCAACGGCATCGTGGCGATCGAACGCATCCAGCCGCCCTCGCTGGACGTCGCCCCCGACCTGCCGGCCGGCACCTTTATCTACCAGCCCTGCGCCCCCTCCGCCCTCGATCGGCCCTTGCGGCCGGTGTCGGTTGTCGCGCCCGATTACCCGTCGGCGCTGCGCCGCCAGGGTATCGGTGGTGTGGTGACGGTGCTCTTCTACGTCGACGAAACCGGCCGGCCCCGCCTGGTGGTGTCACCGCCGGGCTCCCCCCCGGCGCTCGCCAACCTCGCCATCGGGGCGGTCGAGCAATGGCGCTTCGAGCCGCCGACCAGCCGCGGACGCCCCGTGCTGGTGCAGGTCAGCCAGGAATTCCGTTTCCTCGCCGCCGACGGCGGCAGCGGTTTCCAGTAAGCCTCCCGCCCCGCCGCCGGCGCGGCCGGACTCACCGCCGCGTCACGAACGGCGCAATCGTCGCGAGCAGGCTGGCGGCGGCCGCCCCGATCTCGAAACGGGTCGCAAAACAGCGGCGCGCGCATGCGCCCATGGCCTGCCGTTCCGCCGGCCCGAGCGCCGCCCAGCGCGCCAGCAGCCGGCGCGTTCCCGCCAGGTCATCCGCCTCGACCAGCCCCGCGCCGTCGGCGTCGACCTCGCGCCAGAGATTGACCTGATCGGAGATGAGCACGGGCCGCCCGCAGGCGAGCGCCTCCGCGACCACCAGGCCGAAGTTCTCCTGATGCGAAGGCAGGAGGAGGGCCTCCGCCTGGTGAAACGCGCCCCACTTCAGCTCGTCGGCCACCAGGCCGGTCCAGGTGACGTGTCCGCCGAGCCCGAGCCGGCGGGCGAGCGTCTGCTGCGCCCGCCCGTAGGCATCGTCGGCCGGGCCCGCCACGATCAGGTGCCAGCCGCCGGAAATCGCCGGGTGGCCCTCCGCGGCGAGCAACCCGGCCAAGGCCCGGAGCGCGAGATCGGTGCCCTTCTTCGGGTGGATGCGCCCGAGGTGCAGCAGGCAGCGCCGCCCTTCGGCTTCCGGCCAGCGGGCGGCAAAGGCCCGCCGCGCCGGCTCCGGATCCCCCGGTGGCGGCCCGGGCGTGCCGTACTGCACGACCCGCTCGGTGCATCGGTACCCGGCGAACGACTGGCGCGCCCGCCGGCGCTCCTCCTCGGTGGTGAACAGCACCGCCGCCGCAGCGCGCAGGACCCGGCGGTCGGCCCACGGCCAGTAGAGGCATTTCTTGACGTGCTTCAGCGGATACGCGCGCTTGAACCACGGATCGAGCATGCCGTGCGGATACACGAAATACGGCGGCCCGCCGTCGCGCAGCGCCCGCCAGACGGCGAGGGCATGGTACTGCCAGAGGCCGTTCACAATCACCGCGTCGAAGCGGGCGCGGTTCGCCCGCAGCCACGGCACCAAGCGCGGCGACCAGCCATACTTGAGCCGGCCGGGCCCCAGCGCGTGCAGCGGCAGCGGGCAGGTCGCCAGCCACGGCGCCGCGGGATCGTCGAGGCTCGCCACCTCCACGGCGTGGCCGGAGGCGAAGTGGACGCGGGAAAGCTGCTTCACCCCTTCGATCGGTCCGCCGCCGGCGGGATTAACGGAGTGGATACAGTGCAGGAGGCGCATGGGGGAGGGGCGGGCCGGGTTCAGGTTCCGGCCGGGGCGCGCCGGAAGTGAAGGCGTTTCGCCACGAGGCGGAGCAGCCGGAGCGGACGGTAGAGGAAGTGCAGGGGGCCGGGCAGATCGATCAACCGCCAGTCCTCCGGGCGCGGGGTGAAGACGTTTGCGCACCAGTAGCGGCGGACGTCGGCCGGGTGGTCCATCGCCGCGCGGAAAAGCTGGAAGCGCGGCGGCCGATCCGCCGGCTCCCAAAGCTCCGCCTCGACCGCGCGGGCCAGCTCCGGCAGCCGCGGATCGGCCCGCACCGCCGCCGCGATGGCCTCGGGCAGCGGCAGGCCGTGCAGCGACTGCACGAGATGGCAGCCGAGGCGCAGCATCCGGCCGAGCCGGTGGCGCGCGGCCGCCGCTTCCAGCCGCTCCCACGCCGCCGCGTCGAAGCCGCGCAGGAGCAGGGCGATTTCGTTCAGCCAGCCCAGCCAGGCCCAGTTGTGCTTGGCGTGGTGCAGGAGCAGATACGGCGCGAGCACCGCCGGCGCGAGGGTCCGCACGGCGCGGCCGCCCAGGCTCACCTCCTGGAGGTCGCACCAGAGCCCCTCCTCCGGAAACGCGTCGCGGTACGGCGCCGGCGCGAGGCGCCAGTGCAGGTCGACCGCGAAACCGCGGTCGGGATCCGCATGCGGCAGCTCCCCCTCGAAGGTTCGCAGCCGCGCGAACTGGGCCGCCGTCAACTCGTAGTGCGGCCGGTAACCCTCCTCCCGCAGCAACCCGGCCGCCGCCGGCGCGTCCCTCGACCGCACCAGCAGGTCGAGATCGGAGAACTCCCGGCGTGCGACCTGACCGTAAAGCTGTTGCGCCAGCACCGGGCCTTTGAACGCGATCACCTCCAGTCCCCCGGCCTCGAACCGCCCGATCAGGCGCAGCAACTCCCGGGTGAACGCCAGCGCCCGGAAGGCGTTTCCCCGGCAGCGATCCACCAACCAGGCACGGAACGCCGGCGGCACCGCCGCTTGCTCATCCCGCGCCAGCCAGTGATGCAGCAACGGCGCCAGACCATGCCGGCCGGCCAGCGCCCGCACCTGCTCCCAATCCGTCACCGCCTGCCCGGCCTCGCTGAGTTCGCCGCCATCGGCCAGCCCGAGATCGGCCCGCGCACAGACCAGCAGCAGGCGCGCGGCCGGATCGGAAGGCAGGGCAGGCGCACGTGGTCGCGGCGGGCTCATTCGGAACATCGCGCCGCCACCTCGCGCACCAGCGCCAGCGCCTGCCGTTCGTCGGCCAACCGGCCCGGGTGCTCCGCCGCGAGCCGCCGGGCCAGCTCCGCCAGCGTGGCCTCGCCCGTCATGCCCTCGAGCACGGCGCGCTCCAGCCGGCCCGCGGCGTTCGGGCGCGGACGATGCGCGGCGTCGCGCCGGCGCAGCCGCTCGGGCGACAGCGGCTCGCCGAGAAACGTCGACTGCCGGAAGCGCCGCGGCGGACCCCGCTCCGCGTCCGCCGGCGTCCAGGCCGTGTCCCAGCGCCACACGTAGTCGTCGCCCACCAGCCGCGCGGCGAGATCCACCGTCACCACCTCGCCCGCCGCCAGCGGCAGCGGTTCCTCGAAGGGAAAAAAGTACTGGCCATAGACCAGTTCGGGCTCCCCGGGGGCGTTGGAATAGCCGATGCCGTCGGCCAGTTCCGCCTCGAACCAGAGCGCAAACCCGTGCGCCTGCCCCGGACGCCCGGCGGTCAGCGCCAGCCGGCCGGCGACGTGCGGATCCACGATCGTGCGGTAGTCGAGCTCCGCCCAACGCTGCGCCGCCCCGAGCAGATGCTCCCGCGCCAGCGTGCACTTGCCCACCGTGTTGATGGTCCGGCGCCGCGGCGCCTCCAGGTCGAGCCCCAGTTCGCGGCCGAGTCGGCGCCAGGGTTCGCCATAGTCGGCATATACCGCTTCACTTTCGACCAGCGCCGCATCAAGCACGTCGCGTTGCGGAATCAGCCGGCCCCCCGGGGCCAGCCAACGCGCGCGGGCATCGGCCAGGATGGGAATATGCCGCTCGAACAGCGGCACGCACCCGCGCAGGTCCGACACGATCACCTGGCAGCGGCGCGGCGGAACCAGCGCCGTCGAGAGACCGTGCAGGAAGGTGATGCGATCCTGCAGCCCGTTGGCCGCCGCCACTTCCCGCGCCGTCTCGATCGCATCATTGGGTTCGATCGCGTACACATGGTCCGCCCCCGCCCGGCACGCCAGCACCGCCATCACCCCCGGCCCGGTACCGAGGTCGGCGACGAGGTCGCCAGGCCGGACCGCCTGCTCCAGCGCGCGCCGGTAGGCCGCCAGCCGGACCGAATCGGCCATCATGCTCCCATAGCCGGTCAGGCTGTAGTAGTGCATCGCAGTCAGTTTTGGGCCGGACTGCGCCCGGGCGGCAATGGCGGAAACGCACGCTCCCGCCGTCAGGCTCCCCCCGTCGAGAGGTCGTGTTGCAGAAATTCCGTCAGCAGGTCGGCCCCGGTTGTCCGCTCCGGCAGGGTCAGCCGGCGCACCGGCACCACTTGCACCAGCCGGCCCAGCAGCGCGAACTCGCGGGCGCGCATCGCCCGCGTCAGGGCATAGGTCACGTACGAATGCGCCGTCAGCTCCATCAAGGCCTGGGCCGGCGGCACCGTTTCCACCCGGGGCGCGCCCCCGCCGGCGGCGCGTGGCGCCAGCAGGTGAATCACTCCCAACGGCTCCGACGTCGCTGCAAAACGCACGCCCGGGTGGCCTTCATCGAGACGACACTTGTCCCAGTCCGCGCTGGCCGGCACCAGGCGGGGCAGGGCGTCAGCCCGCCCGCAGAGCTGCGCCACCGAGTCCGGCCACAGCTTCAGCGGCGTCGCCACCGGCCGGGCCCGGAACCCGCCCGCGGTTTCCTCCAGTGCCAGGATGTCGTCCGTCACGACCGCGGCGCCGCCCAGCGCCAGCCGCGCCGCGAGCGTCGACTTGCCGGCTCCGGCGCCCCCCGCAAAGGCCGCCACCCGCCCGCCCAGCAACACCGCGCTGGCATGCAGCGAAACCACGCCCTGCAGCCGCAGCGCAAAACCCAGGATCGGCCCGCCCAGGTAAACCTCGAGATCCTCGCGCGTCATCTCCGGCGGACCGCCCGCCACGACGCTGCCGCCACCGGACGCAATCCGGAACCGGCAGCCGTCAGTATAACTAAACCAGTAATCTCCCGTCGCCGGATCGCGCCCGACCGTCACCACCGGATCGTTGTCTGCTGCCGCCAGCGCTCCCCGCGGGTGCAACCGTTCCAGCCCCGCTGGCGGGACCAGTGAGCCCTCGCCCGGGAATTCCACCCGCATGGCCGCCTGGAACAACGTCCGCCGCTCAGGAGGTCTTGTTCATCGCGCCCATACCGCCGTCGGACGTGGAGGACATCATCGCCACCGCTCCGGTCAGGCTGGCGATGGAGCCGTAACGCTTGAGCACGGGTTTTTTGTAGGGGTGCTTCTTCATGGCCGCAAAGTGGGGCGACCCGTCGCGGGATTCAACCGGCAAAACGGTTCACCCGTTCCGGGGTGGGCGTCCGCGGCCGGGTCCGCCCGGTCTGCATCCACACCGCAAGATCGAGCGGCCGCAGGTTGATCCACGTGGTCCAGGCGTCCTGCGAACCCGCGGCGACGCCTTCCCGCCAGCGTGCGATCGCCACGAATTCCTCCAGTTCCGGCGGCAGCGGGACGCGGTCCTCGAGGGCGCGCCAGTCCGCCCGCGTGCACAGCCGCGCCACCGCCGGATCGCCCTCCAGCCCGGTCTTCGGCCGCGCCAGCACCTCGTCCGGCAGGCGTCCGCGCCCGAGGCGGCGCAGGATGAACTTGTCCGCAGTCCATGGATACGGCGGCAGGCGGAGCGCCAACTCGACCACCCGCTGATCGAGATAGGGCAGCGCCACCTCCAGTCCGCAGCGATCGCCCTTCTCGGCGCACTCCTCCAGCAACTGGCTCCAGAGCGCCGGCTGAAACCGCGATCCGCACCGTCCCCCGGTGTCCCCCGGATCGGTCCGGTGCCACGCGGCGAACCGCGCGCGCAGATCCGCCCGGCCCGCCGCCTCCGGTGCCAGCCACGCCGGAAACGCCGGCTCCGCGGCACTCTCCCCCGGGCGGATCAGGCGGCGCCAGGCGTCGATCAGTCCCGTGCCCAGCGGTGGCAGCCGCCGGCGGCGCCACAGGTGCTCGAGCACGCCGCGCCCGAGGTCGCGCCCCCGCAGGTGCCGGGCGAGCTGCCGCACCGTGCGGGTGGGCAGAATCTCGTCCCCCCCCTCGCCGTACCACACCACGCAGCCCCGGGCCGCCGCCGCGGCATAGGTGCGCCAGTCGACCCCCGCCAGGGCGGCGCTCTGCGGTTCGGCCGTGCGCCGTTCGGGCCGGTCCCAGCCCTCGAACAAGGGAACGTCGTCGGCGACCACGAACTCGATCGGCAGACCCAGCGCCCGCGCCGCCGCGCCGGCAAACTGGCGCTCCCGATCCGGAATCAGCCGGTCGTACACCGCGGTCACCGCCGCCAGGCCGGGCGCCCCCGCCGCCGCCAGGGTCGTCGAATCGAGGCCGCCGCTCAGCCAGATCGCTGTCCCGCCCGGCCGCCGCCGGTCCCGCGCGGCCTGCTCCAGGCGCCAGCGGAATTCGGCCAGCAGCTCGCGCTCCGGCCGCCAGAGCAGCTCCGCCGGCTCGGGCACCGACCAGTGCCGCCGCACCGCCAGGCTGCCGCCGGCCAGCGTGGCGGTGTGCGCGGGCGGCAGGCGCCGGACCGCCGCAAAGACCGTCGTATCCAACTCCTGGTTGCAATCGAGCAGCAGCCCGTCGAGCACGGCCGCCCGGTTGAGTTCATCCCCCACCCCCGGGTGCAGCCGCACGCAGTCGAGGCGGTTGCTGAAAATCCAGGTGGCGCCGGCGCGGGCGTGGTAGAGCGGCCGCACCCCGAAGGGATCCCGGGCGGCGAAGAGCCGGCGCGTGCCGGGCTCCCACGCGACCAGGGAATAATCCCCGCGCAGGTGCGCCACCACCCCCTCGCCCCAGCGCGCCCACGCCCGGCCCAGCAGGGCGAGATCGGCCTCCTCCGTCGGCGCGGCGGCGCCGGCCAGCCCGAGCCGGCTCCGCAACTCGTCGCGCGCGTCGAGCCGGACGTCCGCCACCAGCCAGCTCCCGGCCCCCTCGTCCCGCGGCGCCTCGGCCGGCTCCCGCCCCGCCGCGGGCGCACGCAGGGCCTGGACGAGCCCGATCGGACCCTCCACCCGGATCCGCACGCCGTCCCGGCAGTCCCCGGGCGCGGCGAGGAAGGCCGCCAACTCCGCCAGTAGCCCGCGCGCCACCGGCGCCGCGTCGGCGTGGCACACGACGGCGAAGCCGCTCATGGCGTCGGGCCGGCCAGCGGATGCTCGAACGCCGTGAACCCGCCGCCGCCGTCGCCCGGATCCGTCAACGCCTGCCCGCCCCGTTCCACCCAGGCATGGGCCTCCAGCCGCCCACCCCGCCGCCGGGCCCCCACGCGCACCTCCGCCGCCAGGCCCTCCCGCTGCAGCAGCGCCCACACCACCAGGGAGCGCACCAGACAGGTGTCATAGCCACGTTGATACCGTGCGGCGATCCCCGCCAGCCGGGTGATCGCCGCGGCGCGCTCGTCCGCCGTGCCCGCTTCCGGCGCGGCCCGCCCCGGGCTCCGCCCCAGCCAGGCCCGGGTGCGGCGCAGCCCGAGCAGCCACAGGCTGGCGCGCACGGCCGGAAGCAGCCACAGCGCCCGGCCGAGGACGTCGCGTTCGGCCGGCGGCAGGGCCCGCCAGGTGCGCAGCTTACGGAACATCGATGACCAGCAGTCCCTGCGCCGCGCAGTCGCTGAGCAGCGCGATCGCATCGGCCTCGAGCGTGGCGCGGTCCACCTCGTACTCCTCCGCCACTCGATCCAGCGCGGCCGCCACGGTGTCGGCCTCGTTGATCAGCGCCATCATCCGCGTGCCCACCGGGTCGAGTCCGAAGTACTCCTCGGACTGCAGATCGAGCAGGACCGACTCGCCGCCCACCTGCTGGATCATGACGTCGCGCGCGAAACGCACACGCTGGCCGAGCACGGCGCGCGTAAGTCCGGCCCGGGGCGGCGCCGCGGGCGGATTCGGTTCGGCGGTCGGTCGGTCGTCGGACATGGCGGCGGGGGTGGCGGCCCGAAGCTTCGGCGAGCGGGGGGCGCAGTCAAGGAGCGGACGGGCCGGAAATTGCGTCCGGCCCCCCGCGGACACGCGCCGCCGCGAAGCGGTCCGGAGGCAACTGCGCACCTCCGCGTGTCCGACTGCGCCGGCGATGTCCGCTCAGAATCGCCGCCAGGCCATCACGCAAAGGGAGAGCAGCAGGCCGATGCGGATCGCGCCCTCGAAGGTGAGGATGACCAGCGCCCACTTGAGACCGCTGCCGCGTCGCAGCGAGTAGCCGATCAGCGAGATCACCATCAGGCTCAGCCCGTGGATGCGGCCGAATCGTTCAAACAGGAGCAGCACCATCCAGAGCCAGTAGGCGAACAGCCCCATCGACCAGCAGAACGCCGTGAGCTCGGCGAGCCCGAGTCGGCGCGGGTCCGCTCCGCGGGCGATCTGCTTCACGCCGAGGTAACGTTCGCTCAGCACGAGCTGCCACACCTCGAAGACGACGAACAACGGAGCGGCGAGGATGAGCGTGAGCACGCGCGGAACTGAATGGCGCCGCCGCGGGAATGCAACGCCGCGCCCCCGGCGGAATTTCGTCGCGGGCCCGGCGCCGCCGCGGTTTTGCTGCCGCCATGTACTCCCGCGTTCCCCCGCGTTTGCCCCCGTCTCGCGCCGCCCGGCTCGCCGTCAGCGCGTGCGCGTTCGTCGTGGTCCTGTTCGCCGCCGTCTCCGAGGCCGCCGCGCGCACGCTCCGGCTCTTCGTGGTCGGCAACAGCTTTTCCAACAACGCCACCCGCTATCTGCCGGAGCTGGTGCAGGCGGGCGGCCACCAGCTCATCACCGCCCGCGCCGTCACCGGCGGCTGCTCGCTCGAGCGGCACTGGAACGCCCTCGCCGCGGATCTGGCGAATCCCGCCGACCCGAAGGGAAAGATCTACGGCGGCAAGTCGCTGCGCGAGCACCTCGGCGCCGGCTCCTGGGAGGTGATTACGATCCAGCAATGGTCGCTCCACTCGACGGACGTCACGACCTACCGGCCGTATGCGAAAAAACTGTACGATGCGCTGCGGGCGCTCCAGCCCGGCGCGGAAATCGTGCTCCACCAGACCTGGGCCTACCGGGTGGACGCGGCCCGCTTCGGCCAGCGCGCCGGCGGCGGCCACGCCGCCGATCACCGCGAGATGTGGGAGCTGTCGCGTGCGGCCTACCACACCATCGCCCGCGAGCTCGACGTGCGGATCATCCCGACCGGCGACGCCTTCTGGCGCGTCGCGTCCGACCCGCAGTGGGGTTACCGGCCCGACCCGGCCTTCAACCCCGCGACCGCGGCCGCCCCCGCCCTGCCGGCGCAGCCGTTTTCCCTGCACGTCGGGTATCGCTGGGGCAAGGACGGCAAGCTGGGCAAGGACGCCAATCACGCCAACGCCGCCGGCGAATACTTGGGCGCGCTGGTCTGGTATGGCTTTCTGTTCAACGAATCGCCGGAGCGGCTGGCCTGGGCCCCGCCGGGCCTCGCGCCCGATTTCGCCGCGCACCTGCGCCGCGTCGCCGCCGGCGCGGGGCGCTAACCCGCCCCCGGCCAGCGCCGCGCGGCGTAGGCGCGCACGGCGGCGAGGGCTTCCGCGACCATCCCGGCCGGGCGGCCCGTCCACAGCGCCGCAATCCGCACCTCGGGAAAACCGTGCAGCGGCAGCTCGCGCACGGCCCGCTGCGCGGCGGTGCCCGCCACGCTGAGACCCACCCCATAACCCTCGGCGACGTAGTGCGCGACGGTGTCCATCGAACTTGCGGCGATCGCGGGCGCCCAGCGCCGGCGGCGGCGGGCCAGCCCGCGCTGGAAGAGGCGGCTCACCGTCTCGGTCGGCGCCGGCGCGATCAGCGGCCGCTCGATCGCGGGCCGCCGCCAGAGTTCGTCGGCGGAGCGCAGCGCCGACCGCCGGGGGACCAGCAGCACCAGCGGCAGGCGGGCCAGGACGGCGTGGCGCAGGCCGGGCGGCGGCCGGGTTTCGATTGCCGCCACCGCCAGGTCGACCTCCCCCTCCAGGAGCCAGCCCTCGAGCTGCGCCTGGTATCCGGATCGCAGGTGCAACTGCAGCGCCGGATGCGCGCGGCGCAGTTCGCGCAGCACCGCCGGCAGGTGGTCGCGCAGGATCGGCTCCGCGGCGCCGAGCCGCAGGCGCGGCGCGAGGCCGGCGCGGAGCCGCTCCTCGAGGGGGACGAGGCCCGCGAAAAACGGCTGCACGTGCGCCCACAACGCCTCACCGGCCGGCGTGAGCGCAAAAGGCGAGCGTTCGAAGAGCCGCGCGCCGAGCTGCTGTTCCAGTTGCAGCAGTTGCCCGCTCACCGCGGGCTGACCGATGCCATAGGGCATGCGCCGCACCGCGCGGCTGATGCCGCGGTGCAGAACGACGTAGTAGAACAGTTCGAGGTGGTGGGGGTTCAGCATGGCGGCCGCGATCGACTCCTACTCCACCGGCGGGTGACGCTGAAGCAAATAGCGGCCGCGGGCGGCCATCACCCGCACCGATGCCCGCCATCGGTCTTTTCGATTCACGCTCCGGCGCGGAACGAGCTACACTAAGGGCGTCAACCGTGACTGCCATGAAAGCGAATTCCCTCCTCCTGTTGCTGGCCGCCGTCCTTGCGATCACCACCGGCGGGCGCCTGGCCGCCGCCGCTCCCGCCGACCGGGTCGGCGTGTACGATTCCCGCGCCGTGGCCTACGCCCATTTCTGGAGCCCCGACGCCGACCGCGAGCGCCGGGAAACCATCGCCGCGGCCAGGGCCGCCCAGGCCGCCGGCGACACCGCCGGTTTTGAACGGCGCAGCGCCGCCATGGCCGCGCTGCAGAAACGCATGCACGAGGAGGTCTTCAGCACGGCTCCATGCACCGAGGCACTCGCCGCGCTGGCCCCGCGGCTGCCGGAGCTGTTGCGCGAACTCGGCGTGACGCGGCTTGTCTCCAAGTGGGATGCGAAAGCGCTCCGGGACGTGCCGGAGGCGGTGCGCGTCGATGTCACTGAAGAGTTGGTACGGCAGTTTCTCACGCCGAACGGGAAGCAGCGGAAGGTCCTCGATGCGATGAAGACGACCGCGCCGCTGTCCCGCTGGCGGATCAAGCTGCTGAACCTCTGCGGCGCCGCGTGAGCGGTGGCGTGCGCGAGCCGGGGTAGCCGCGCTTGAACGCAGTGAAAGCGTGGCCGAACCGGCGGCCACGTGGTCGCGGCGCTCCCACGCGGCTACGTCAACCGGAAGCTGGTGGGGAATGGAGGCGGTCGGCCGGGAGCTCGATTCCCGCCGATAAGCCGCGTGAAGCCAGCCACGCCCGTCACTTGCCGCCGTACCAGACGCCGCGGCGCCAGTTGTGGCGGCGGAGGCGCTCGACCAGGACGGGCGGCATGGCGGGCAGGTCGCTCACGGCGCAGTTGGCCTCGGCCTGGGCGGCGTTGCGCATGCCCGGGATCACCGTCGAAACCGCGGGATGCGCGAGCACCCACTTGATCGCGGCCTGCGGCAGCGTGTAGCCGGTGCCGGCGAGGTCCTGTTTGATCGCCTCGGCGCGCGTGAGGACCCGCGCCACGCGGTCGCCCTCGAAATACTTCGCCCGGAAATCATCGGGCGGGAAACGCGTGTCGCGGGTGAACTTGCCCGTCAGCGCACCTTCGTCGAAGACCACGCGCACGATGATGCCCACGCCGCATTCCTGCGCGACGTCGAGCAGCTCCGCGGCCGCCTCCTGGTCGAGCAGGTTGTAGATCACCTGCACGGCATCGACCCAGCCGCCGCGCATCAGGTCGATGACGGCGTTCTGATCCTGCTCGGGGGTGGAGACCCCCACGAGCCCGATGAGGCCCTCGCGCTGAAGCTGGCGCAGCAGCTTGAACGGCGTCGGGTTCCGGTTCCAGGCTCGTGTCCAGGTGTGGAGCTGAAGCAGATCGAGCTGGTTGGTCCCCAGGCAGGTGAGGCGCTCCTCGATGTTGGCGCGGACGTAGGTCTCGCTGTAGCGCTCGTCGGCCTGGCAGTACGGTGACGGCGGCCAGATGCCGGGGGCGGGGGGCGTCTTGGTGGCGACGAAGACCTTGCCGCCGCCGCGGGCCGCGCGCGCGCGCAGCACCTGCCCGATGAGCCGCTCGCTGCGGCCGTTGCCGTAGCCGGCGGCGGTGTCGATGAAGTTGCAGCCGAGGTCGAGGGCGCGGTGCAGGGCCGCGAGGGAATCCTGATCCGACTGCGCACCCCAGGAGCCGCCGATGGCCCAGGCGCCGAAGCCGATTTCCGAGCAGGAGAAGCCGTGTTGGCCGAAGGGACGGAATTGCATTGCCCCCGAGCAAGACAGGAGCCCCGCCGCGCCTCACGCGAAAAATCGCTCCGGAGCGCGGTCGTATCGCCCCCGGCGATCGTCCGCACCACTCCCGGGAGCCGGCCTACTCCGCCGCCGCGCCCGCTACGCCTTCTTCGGCGCGGCCTTGGCCTTCGGCTTGGGCGGCAGCGGCTGGACCGACGCGGGGCGGAAGGAGGCGAGGTCGGGGAGCGTGGTTTGCACGCCGCCGGCGGGGATCTCGAGTTTCGCCGTCCACACGATGCCGTTGAGGATGAAGCGGCGCAGATCCTCGAGGGCCCAGTTGCGATAAAAATGCGGCATGACGATGCCGAAGCCGCGGCCGCCGTCGGCGCGCTGGATGCCCCAGGCCACGCGCTCCGGCTTGGGCGCTTCGGGCGGCAGCAGCGAGGTGGCGAAGATGGTCACGTTCTTCGCCGCGCGATTTCCGTCGGGGCCGAAGTAGTTCTGGATGTACGGCTCGTCGTGGAGCGTGAACTCGCGCCAGCCCCGGCACACCGGGTGGCGGGGCGCGGCGGGCGTGATGGTGGCCGCGGGAAACACCTTCGCCACCCCCGGATGGTGCGGGGTGCGCGTGCCGAAGTAGCCGCCCATCCAATGCAGGAGCGGGTGTTCGCCGTCGGGCGCGACATCCTCGGCGCGCAGCCCGGTGGCATAATGGATGCAGGCGATCCCGACACCGCGTTTCATCAGAAGATCGAGGCGGGCGAGCACCGCCCTGGGGTCGGCGAATTTCTGCGGGGGAAAGATGTCGCCGATGAACACGAGGCTGTCCGCGGCTTCGAGGAGCGCGTCGTCCCCCGGCCAGCCCTCCACGACGTTGGCCTGCACGCCCGGCAGGTTGGTCATGTTTGCCAGGCAGTGCGCCATCAGCCGGCCGCCGGCGCCGACCTCGTGGGTGCCGGGGGCGTGCGTGCTGGGGCCGACGATGATGAGGACGCGGGCCCGCGGGCGGGCCGCGGAGGTGGCCGCGCGGGTGGAGGAGATCGCCGTCGCGGCGAGGGGCAGTCCGAGGAGGAAGGTGGAGCGTTTCATGGAGAAGAGGGGAGCGGCAGGGTGCGCGGCGGACCGCCGGAGCCTTTTCCGACCGGGCCCGAGCGGCAAGTCCCACCTTTGCCCGCGCGGGCCGAAGGGTGCCGCGGGCGCATCTCAGTTGATTGCACCCCGGAGCGCAGACGTCGGCAACCCGTCCGTCGTAGGCTCGGCGAAGGCGGAAGCTTCGTCTGCCGCTGGCGGACGATCGCCGGTGGCGATACGTCCGCGCCCCGCGGCCCTGCTCGCCGGCAGGAAACTGAGATGCACCCGGGTGCGGCGCCACCGCGCGGCCGATCTTGAGAAATCGCGAATCCTCCGCTCCGCTTCCGGTTCCCACGATGCCCCGCCCTGCTGTTTGCACGCTGCTCCTGCCGTTTGCCCTGCTGGCCCTGCCCGCCGCCCGCGCCGCGTCGGCCGAGCCCGCGCTGCCGGAGGTGGTCTCGTTCAACCGCCACATCCGGCCGATCATGTCGGACACGTGTTTCCACTGCCACGGGTTCGACGAGAAGACGCGGAAGGCCCGCCTGCGGCTCGACCTCCGCGAGGAAGCGCTGAAACCGGCGAAGAGCGGCGGCATCCCGATCGTGCCGGGCCGGCCGGACGAAAGCGAAATCATCCTGCGCATCACCGACACTGCGGACCCGATGCCGCCCGAGGAGGCGCACAAGACCCTCACCGCCCACCAGAAGGCGCTGTTCCGCCGCTGGGTCGAACAGGGCGCCGTGTACGAGTCGCACTGGGCCTACACCGCGCTGGAGAAACCCCCGGTGCCGGCGGCGGCCGGCGCGGCGAACCCGATCGATGCCTTCCTCCGCGCGAAGCTGGCGGAAAAGGGTGTCGCACCCTCGCCCGAGGCTCCGCGCGAGCGGCTGCTCCGGCGCCTCGCGCTCGACCTGACCGGCCTGCCGCCGACGCCCGCCGAGACCGCGGCCTTTCTGCGCGACACTGCGCCCGGCGCCTACGAGCGGCAGATCGATCGCCTGCTGGCCTCGCCCCACCATGGCGAGCGCCTGGCGGTCTGGTGGCTCGACGTCGCGCGCTTCGCGGACACGGTCGGTTTCCACGGCGACCAGAACCAGCGCGTTTTTCCGTACCGCGACTGGGTGATCGCCGCCTTCAACGCCAACCAGCGCTTCGACCGGTTCACGATCGAGCAGCTCGCCGGCGACCTCCTGCCCAACCCCACCCCGGCCCAGCGCGTGGCCACCGGTTACAACCGCCTCAACATGATGACGCGCGAGGGCGGGGCGCAGCCGGCGGAGTACCTCGCCAAGTACGGCGCGGAGCGCGTGCGCTCGGTGGCGGCGGCCTGGTTCGGCAGCACCTTCGGCTGCGCGGAGTGCCACGACCACAAGTTCGACCCGATCAAGTCGAAGGACTTTTACGAACTGCAGGCCTTTTTCGCCGACGTGAAGCAGTGGGGCGTGTATGCGGATTACGGCTACACGCGGAACCCCGACCTCGCCGGCTTCAACAACGACTACCCCTTCCCGCCCGAGATCGAGGTGGAGAGCCCGTACCTGCAGGCGCGCCACCGGCGGGCGGCGGCCGCGCTGCAG